>CAZGYC010000032.1:0-45105 GCA_964530015.1 uncultured Limnohabitans sp.
TTCCCCTTACGTTTTTAACGCTTAACGTTTTAACGTTTAACGATTAACATTTTAACGTTTAACCCTTAACGATTTTAACATTTAACGCCTTTAACCCTCCAACTCCCAACCTATCTCCCGACTCCCGGCAATCCAGCCGTCAATAGGCGTTTTCCCGGTGAAACAACAGCTCGTGGATGGTCTTCAGCATGATTCCCATATCCAGGAGGAAGGACCAGTTGTTGATATAAAAATAGTCAAGCCGCACCCGGGACCTGATTTGGAAGATATTCTCAATCTCTCCCCGATAGCCCCGCACCTGCGCCAGTCCCGTGATTCCCGGGCGGATCTTGTGCCGGGAATTGTACCTTCCCATCTGGGTTCTGAAGGTCTGGTTCATCGGCACCGTATGGGGTCTCGGGCCCACGATGGACATGTCGCCTGTCAGCACGTTGAGAAACTGGGGCATTTCGTCCAGGGAAGAGTTGCGGAGAAATGCCCCAATCCGCGTGACTCTGGGGTCATTCTTTGTCGCCTGTCGGGTGTCCGCATAGTCGTTGGGCGTCATGGACCTGAATTTCAGGCAGTTGAACTCCTTGTTGTTTATGCCGTTTCTTTTTTGGACGAAAAAGACCGGGCCGCGCGACTCCAGTTTGATCAGGAGACCCACCAAGGGAATCAGCCAAGAGAGGATAAAAATGGTGACCAGACCGGCAAAAACGACATCAAATGCCCTTTTGGCAAAACTGTTCAGGGCATTGTCCAGCGGTATTTCGTTGACATTGATGACATAGAGATCGCCATACCTGGAGAAGGAGAGGTTTTTCTCCAACTGAAGGCTGCTGCCGGGGATTAGTTTTACTTTGATGTAGTTTTCGTCCGCAAAATCGATGATCTTCTTTACCAGGGTAGATTCCAGTTGGTCGTGGACGTAGATGATGTCCAGCGCCAGGTCAGGAGCCTCTTCAAAAAAGTCACCGATTCCCCCGCGTGTTTGGGCGCAGTCTGCCTCGTCATCGAAATAGCCCAGGAAATTGATCCCAAAGTCTTTTCGGATCCGGAGCACATCGGCCAGTTTGGGGCTGCTGCCTCCTTTGCCCACGATGATGGCATTGTGGTAGTTGTTTCCCTTTGCCCGGTATTTTCTCAGCAGCAGATGGACCACCACCCGAAACATCCCCATGAGCAGGCCCATGACCAGTCCGAGACCCGCCAGTTGTACCCAACGAAAGCTTCCGTGCTGGATTGGCGTCCAAAGGATGGCGGTGGCGGCCAAAAACCACAAAAGGGTGACAAAAAGCTTCCTTAGGGTAAAATCGTACTCGTCGGTCCGACCGATCTTGTAGTCTTTTCGCAGGGCAGACACCGACAGCCACAGCACCGAAAGGCTAAGAAACGCGGAGAATTCCACCCCTCCGAACACACCGACTGCCTGGAGTAGGAGATTGGCTATCAACAGGGAAGCCAGGGAGGCCAAAAAATCGCCGGCCGTAAAGAGCCAGGGAAAATAGATGTCAAATCTTCTCTTCATAAAAATAATTCCGCCCGAATTTTCTCAACAAATACAAAAACCGGACAATTTTGGCATTGGGCTGAAAGTTTTGCGGCCTAAAATTAAGAAAGAAATCCCGTAGGCTGGCTACTTTTGGATTTATTTGTATCCCCAACTGCCCCAAGGCTTCCAATGAGTATTTTAAACGACCTTTTTGCACCATCGGACCACCCCAAATCCATCGGTGCCAAATTCAGGGCAAGACGGCTCAAAAAATTTGAACGGCTGTTTTTCAGAAATTTCAATCCGGAAAAACCGACCCGGATCCTCGACGTGGGCGGCACGGATTCATTTTGGAAACACAGCCAAGTGCCCAATATCCCCGGTGTCACCATCACGCTGCTGAATCTCCACCTGGAAAAAACCGCCCATCCCAACATCCGGGTCCTGAGGGGAGATGCCACAGCCATGCCGGAATTCGAAGACAAAAAGTTCGACCTGGTGTTTTCAAATTCCGTGATCGAGCACCTGTACACCTTCGAAAACCAGGGGAAGATGGCCGACGAAATCCAGCGGGTGGGCAAGCACCACTTCATCCAGACTCCCAACAAGTACTTTCCCATAGAGGCACATTATGCAATTCCCTTTGCCCAGTACTTGCCCAAAGGCCTGCTTTTTTTCCTTCTGACCAAAACCCGGCTCAGTCGGATGACCAAATGGAAAAAACAGGATGCGCAGCAATACCTGGACGAAATCCGCCTGCTCGACGAAAAAGCAATGAAAACGCTGTTTCCCGGATCCAAGATCCTGAAAGAAAAAACCCTGGGCCTGACCAAGTCACTGACTGCCCACAACCTGCGCTAATCCGCAAATTGCAGTCGGACCAGGTTGGCGTAAAATCCCGCCTCGTTCCCGAGCAATTCCCTGTGGCTGCCCTGCTCCACGATTCTTCCTTCGCTGAGGGCATAGATCCGGTCCACTTTTCGGATGGTGGCCAGCCGGTGGGCGATGATCAGCGTGGTCCGGCCTTTCATCAGCTCATCCAACGCCTGCTGCACCAGCGATTCGGACTCGGCATCGAGGGAGGAGGTGGCCTCGTCCAAGATCAGGATGGCCGGATCCTTCAATATCGCCCGGGCTATGGCCACCCGCTGGCGCTGTCCCCCGGAAAGCTTCACTCCCCGCTCTCCGACGAGGGTGTCCAACCCCTGGGGAAACTGGGAGACAAACTGCCAGGCATTGGCTTTTTTGGCCGCCGAGATGATTTCCTCCTCCGTGGCGCCGGGCTTTGCATAGCCGATATTCTCCCGGATTGAGCCGCCGAAAAGCAGCACTTCCTGGGGCACGATGCCGATCTTGCTTCGCAAAGCCTTCAGATCCCAGTCCCTCACATCGCGGCCATCGACGAGGATCGCCCCCTTTTCCGCCTCATAAAACCGGAGCAAAAGCTGGATCACCGTGGACTTCCCCGCTCCGGAATGCCCCGCCAGCGCCACTTTTTCCCCGGGCTGAACCTGAAAAGAAACCTGCTTCAACACCTCCACCTCCGGACGCGTCGGATAGCTGAATCCGACCTGGTTGAATTCGATCTTGCCCAAAAACCTGTCGGCAGTGGCACCGGAGGACGACTCCGCCTCTTCCTCCATGATCTCCAGTACCCGCTCCGAGCTGCCGATTGCCTTCTGCACCTGACTGTAGATGTCTCCCAAGCCCGCGATCGAGCCCCCGATGAAGGTCGTATAGAGCACAAAGGACACCAGCTCGCCCACACTCATGCTTCCCTCCGCCACCAGGCTGGCCCCATACCACATCACGGCCACGATCCCGCCAAACAGGGCGAAGATGATAAAGGAAACAAAGGCTCCGCGGTACTTGGCCGTGGTGAGCGCCACGCCCACGACCGAATGGAGTCCCTTGCCGTAGCGGGCGGACTCATAGGCCTCGCCCACAAAGGACTTCACCGTGCTGATGGATTGGAGCGTTTCCTCCACAATGACATTTGCGGCCGCAAGCTCATCCTGGGTTTTTCTGGAGAGGTTTCTGATGAAGCGGCCAAAGACCATCGCGATCAACACCAAGACCGGAAACGTGCCCAGCATAAAAACCGTCAGCTTGGGCGTGCTGTACAGCAAAAACCCGATCCCGGCCACAAGGGTGACCACCTGCCGGAACAGCTCCGCCAAGGTCGTGGAAAAGGTATCCTGCAACTGGCTGACGTCTGCGGTGATCCGGCTGATCAGCTCCCCGGTCCGTCTTTTGTCAAAGAAGGTCATCGGAAGCCGCACCAGCTTGGAGTACAGGGCCAACCGGATATCCCGCATGGATCGCTCGGACACCAGCGCAAAAAGCCACACCCTGAAAAATGAAAAGATGCTCTGCACCGCAAGAATCCCGACCAAAAGCCAGGCGATGGAATTGACATCCCCTACGATCCAGTCGCTTCCCTGGGCAGTATCGATGAGCTTCCCGGCAACGAAAGGAAAGGTCAACAGGGTCAGCGAGGAAAACAACAGAAATACCAGCCCCGAGAAAAACGCCCATTTGTACGGGAGCAAAAACCGGAATATGCCTCCAAGCTTACGCAGATTCTGCTTGTTCAATTTTCTTTTTTCTTCCGGATCCAGGGCAGTGCCTCGTTTCTTGGCCATGTTGATTTGTGGTAAACAGTCGGCAAAAGTAGGCGATTGGAGAGAAAAATGACAGGAAAAAGAAAGCCGGCGCTTAGGGTCGGCGGAGCAGTTCCTGCGCAAGCCGCTCGCCCAAGGCCGCCGAGTGCTTAAACCCATGCCCGGAACAAGCGGAGACAAGCAACACGTTTTCCATTCCTTCCAGCGGTTTGATCACAAATCGGGCATCGTCCGTTACGGTATAAAAGCACACGACGGATCTCACAAACCGCTGCGTGACGCCCAAGATCCTGTCCTCGACCTTTTCCCTCCAAAAGAGCTCCTGCTCTTCGGCACTCACCTCCCGGTTCAGAAAATCCGGGTGCTTCAGGTCCACAAAGGTTTCTGTCGCCATCTTGACCGTCTTGCCGTCCAGGGAAGGAAATCCATAAATGAAATCCTCCGGCTTGGGGCCAAAACCCCACATCCAAACCGGGTAGTTCACCCAATCCCCAAAACCGGGAGCGATCTCCAGCCAGTGAAGTACCTGTCGGCAGATTTTAAATCCGGATTTTTCTTTTTCCGGCAAAAAGTCCTTTACCCAGCCGCCCGCACTCAGCAAAACCCGGTCGGCCAAAAGCGACCCATGCTTGGTTCGGATCAGGATTTCGCGGCCTTCCTGACGCAGTTCCTGCACCGGGCAGTTCGGCAGGATTTCGGCACCGTTTTTTGCTGCCAGGTCCAACTGGGTCTTGATGGCCAACTCGGGCCTGACAAATCCCGCCTCGTGCTCGAGATAGGCTTTTCCGGACTGTTCGAGCCGGAAAGCCGGAAATCTCGCCTTCAACGACGCCGGATCGAGCAGCTCGTGGCTGATCCGCTGTCTCCGGGCAAAAGCAAGGGTTTGGTCCCAAAAAGCCGTGGTTCCATGTTTTCCCCAAGCCTGGACTCCCGAATCGAGCAGGATACCGGAGGTGGTGGTCATGAGCTGAATCCCGGTCTCCGCCTCGATCTCTTTCCAGATTTCATGCGAGCGCTTGGCCAATGCCACATAGTCCTCCCCTTCTCCCACTGCCAGCCTCGTGATGCGGGATTCTCCGTGGCTCGATCCCATCGCATGGGGAGGCTCGAAGCGGTCGATTCCCAAGATTTTCCCGCCTTGCTTGCCCAATTGAAAAAGCGCGGCACTTCCCACAGCCCCAAGGCCTACTACCACTACGTCGTATTTGGGAGGGGGAAACAGCATGGCCACAAGATACTCCGGACATCAAAAAAGCCGAAGAAAATCCCCGGCTTGGTCTTTAGTTTTTTCCCATCTGGGCATCGATCAGCTCCCGCTTGAGCTTGCGCTCCCGGTCGAGGGTGTTCTTCCTGTGTTGTTCAAATTCTTCCTGGACTTCCAAAAAATCCTTTTCGGCTCTTTTGATCCGTCCAAAACTCCTGAAATACTGGACTGCGAAAAAAACCAGCGCAGCAGACAGTATCCCCACCAATGTCCACATGATCGTCGAGTAAAGGGTCTTTTGAATGCCGATGCCAAAAAAACTGAAATTGTCCCTGCTTGCTATCGCCTGGTTTTTCTGCTCTGCCTCCGCAGCCAGGAGGTCTTTGACGAGGGCGACCGAGTCATCCAGGCTGGCCATCTGGCGATTCAGGTCGGAGACTTTCTTGGACAGGGTCCGGACGGAGTCCAAAACATTGGCCTTGAGTTGTTCCAGGTTGGATTTCTTGACGACCTCATAGTCCTGAAAGTTGTTGGACACCCGGTAGATGTAGTCAAATTGGCTCGTGATGGTGCCTGAGCGGAGGGAGTTTTGGGTTGCTGTGGAATCTTGGGCAAAACCGACGGCGATTCCGCAAAAAAGGAAAAATACAGACAGGGCATACTCTTTCATCGGCATTTGGATCTTTTGTTTGCGCTTGCGCTCAATAAACGTGCCTTAAATCAAGACGGATCCAAATTGCACAAAAAAATCCACTCCGGGAAAAAGCCTTATTCTGATTGATTACCAATTGATTAAGCCCGTATTTAGGCAGTTGTCCGGCCGGAATTCCCATCGGGTTTAGACGATTCACCGTCTGCTTGCGGTGTCTCAGGCCCTTGGTTTTGGGGTTCACGGGACGAAACGGAGTATCGGCGCACACAGATCTGGCCAATCTGTGAGAAAAAAAACTACGCACAGTCCACCGACGACGGTCGATTGGTATAAAGTGATCTGTGGGAAAAACGGCAACGCCCCGCCGACTACAGCTCCCGCACCGTATCTACCTGGGCGGCGATGATCGCCGGCCTCCACGAGGCCATCAGCGTGATGGAGATCACGGCCAGACTGATCCACAAAAAATCCGTCCAAACGATCCGCACCGGATAGGCGTCCACCACCGCCGAAGAAATCCCCAGGGAAACCAACCCAAACGTATCTTGGGCCAAGACGGTCAAATAGCCCAAAACCAACCCGATCACCGCTCCGCTCAGCGCGATCAGGGCTCCTTGCTTCAAAAAAATCCCCCGGATCATCCGGTCTCTTGCTCCCATGGCCTTGAGCACGGCGATGTCTTTCTTCTTTTCGATCGCCAGCATGCTCAGCGAGAAAAAGATGTTGAAAGAGGCGATGGCCAGGATAAATGTCAGCGTCAGGAACACGAACAGCTTTTCCAACTTTACCGTCCGGATCAGTGCGGCGTGCTGCTCGTCGGCATTTTTCACCAAAAAATCCGGGCCCAGGTGGGCCTTGAGTCTCTTCTGTACCTCAGCGATCGGGAAGCCGGCTTTTACCTGGATCTCCAGCGCAGTCCTCCGCTCCCCATAATTCAGCAAATCGCGGGTAAAATGCAGCGGAGCGATGACGTATTCGTCGTCAAACTGCTGATCGATACTGAAAAATGCCCGGGGCTCCAGGTGTCCCGAGGTATACAGTTGGTTGGGGTCGATGCTGCCCGCAGACCTCGGGGCCTTGGGATAAAAGACTTTGAGTGTGGAGTTGGCCTCGTTGAGGTTTACGGAAAGGAAAAACCCGACTCCCCTGCCCATGATCGCCCCCGGCCGAAGGTCTGTGCCCAGCGTGGTGTCTCCCCAGAAATACCTCACTTTGGAAAGTCTCCCCTGGTCCAAAAAATTGTCCGAAACACCCTTGATCTTGGCTACCAACTGGTTGTCGTCGTGTTCGTACAGGACGTTGTCCTCGATGACTTCCGTCAACACCTCCACGCCCTCGATCTTCCCGATTTCGGAAAGCCAGGCTGCGGGGGCCAGGAAACTCTTGCCTCTGGCAGGCTCCACTTTCAGCTCGGCATCGAAGCTGGCAAACATGCTGCGGATCAGATCCTCCAGTCCGTTAAACACCGACATCACCACCACCAAGGCGACCGTGCCCACTGCCACTCCCACCATCGAGATGACGGAGAGGACAGTGATGAAATTCCGCTTTTTCTTGCTGCGAAAATATCTGCCTGCTATAAACGAACTGGTGTTCAAGGTTCGGGTTTTTTAGTCTTCTTTTTCTTCCTCCTCTTCTTCGGGAGCAGGAGGGATGTTGAGGTCAGAGATCACCTGGTCCATGTGCTGGGCATAGACAGCCGAATCATCCGGGAAAAATGCGATTTCGGGAATGATCCGCACGGACTTCCCGATTCTCTTGGAAAGGTGGTGGCGGATTTCCTTTTTGTGCTCGTTGATCAGCTCATAGGTGGACTTGGGATCTGCGAGCAAAAAACTCACATATACCTTGGCAAATCCCAAATCAGGGCTTACCGCCACCCGCGTGACCGTGAGCATGGCCTTCCCGACCAGGTGCCTCGCCTCTTTTTGAAAAATATCCCCGAGCTCTTTCTGAAGCAGCTTGGCGTGTTTTTGTTGTCTTTTGCTTTCCATGTGAAGTATTTGTGGTACAAATTTAGCGAAATACTTGGGCAAGCTTTAATTTCGACCCGATCCAACCCAATCCCTTCCTGAAACCTTGCTGAGTTTTTTCAAAGTAAACGACCCCTTTCGACTTGTTGGGATAGCAATCTACCTGATTCTCCTGGCTATTGTGATGCTCGGGGTTTTCTCCTTTCCGCTTACGGAGCCCCGGCTGGTCTGGATGGTCTTGGGGGAAAGACTGAGTGACGGGTACTTTCTCTACCTGGACGTGATCGATGATACCGGGCCTCTGTCGGCCGGATTTTTCACTTTTGTCCACGCGGTTTTTGGCAGAAACGAGCTGGTCTATGAGCTGATCGGAAGGATGTTGGTGCTTTTTCAGATCATCTATTGGAACACCGTCCTGATCCGCTACCGGGTTTTTGAGGAAAACACCTACCTGCCTGCCATCATCATGGCGGCGCTTTTCCACCTTTCGTTTGACATGGCGGGCCTGTCTCCGGCCCTTTTGGGAGGCACATTTCTGGTATTGGCGCTGGGCCAGCTTTTTTCCCAAACCGTACTGCAAAAAGAGACCAGCGAGTCCACGCTGTTGATCGGGATTTACGGAGGCATTGCCGCCGGATTCCACCTGAATTTCGGCATTTTCCTGCCCTACATGATCTTTGCCGGGATCGCCGTCAGCGGTTTTTCGTTCCGGCAACTGGTGCTGTCGCTGGTTGGGTTCTTCCTTCCGGTGCTGCTGGTGCTGATGTTCTATTTCTGGAACAACGGCCTGACCGAGACCCTCGAAATCTGGCCCCTGATCCTTGACTATGAAAAATACCGCTACCAGCCCCTGCTCGTCTGGGCACTTTTGGGCGCATTTCCGCTGATCCTCGCCCTGGTGGGATACTTCTACAGCGCGGTGCTGAGAGGCTCCACCATCAACCAGCAGAAGCAGCGGCAACTGATCCTGGTTTGGCTGCTGTTTTCCCTGTTCGAATTTGCCCTGATCAAAAGGCAGGCCACCTATCAGTTGCTGATCTTCATTCCCGGCCTGACGTTCCTGATCACCCAGTTTTTCCTGAATACCGGACGGGGACTGATCGGCAAAGCGGCGTTCCTGATTCTTCTCTTCGGCCTTCCCGCCGCGGGACTGTGGTATTGGCAGGGACAGTCCGCTGCGGGATCGCCCTACTTTGTCGGCAAAAACACCGCCGTCAAATCCAAGCCGGGAGAAAAAATCATGGTCATGTCCAAAGACTCCTCCCCCTATCTGGAAAACCCGCTCGGGGGACCTTTTCTGAATTTCAACCTGACCAAGGCCTATCTGGAATCGGAAAAAACACTGGAACAAAAAGCCAAAATCTACCAAAATCTCCACACCCAAAAGCCGCAGGTGGTCGTGGATCCCGAGGGAATCTTCAAAGACCTGCTGCAGGAGCTGCCCGCCCTGAAAAACCTCTATACCGAGTCCGAGCCCGGGGTTTTTAGGCTGAAATGAGAATTTCTTTTTTTTGTCTTTAAGGCAGATAGATTTTAACTTTAAAAAGCCATCTGCTCCATTGATGGCTGGTTTTCAACTTTTGATTTGATTTTTCATGAATCCTATTTTTCAGATTCTGTCCTCTTGCTCAGCCGGTGAAAAAACCCAGTTGCTGGAGTTCTGTGCCACGCGGCATTCGGCCCAGTCAAAAAAACACCAACTCCTCAAGCTGTATGTGGAAAAGCCCGGCCTGAATGACTGCGAGATCAGCAGGCTGATCTACGGGCAGGGAGACAGCTCCGCCTATTTCCAACTCAAAAAACGGGTCAAGGAAGAACTGGAGGAACTGCTTCCGCTGCTGCGCCCAAGCGCATTTTCGGATGAGATCCGAGCACGGATCCGCTGCAGCGAACTGCTGCTCCAAAGCCAGGTGATGCTCGCCCGGGGCCTTCACGGCGAAGGGGCAAAACTGCTCGAAAAAAGCCTCAAAAAGGCAATCGAAAGCGATTTTCCCGATCTCATTTTGTCGATTTTTGACACCTCACAGCGTTTTGGAGTCAATGAAGTCATCCGAAGGGAAGATTTGCCCGAGCTGGAACTGGTCATCAAAAGCCACCTGCAGATCTTGGTCAACCAGCACCATACCAGGCCCGAGGATCCAGCCAAATTTGAGAAAAACGCCTATCTGGGCCGCATCCTCAGCCAACTGAATTCCGAGCGGAAAAACTGGGGGATGGTGGCAAACATCCGGCAATCCATCGCCAGCCAAAACTTCGAAGAAGCCAAATCACTCATTTCGGAATCGGAATCGAGCTTTGCGGAACATACCGAAGACCGGGACGTGTACGAGGAATTCTTGCTGACGAAGCAAAAGTTTTTGCTCCAAACAGGCCAGTACAAGGAGGTGATCCAAAACTGCAAACATCAGGATTTCACGCTGTTTCAGTCCAGAGAAAACAACCTCGAACTGGCCCAATACCACTGGTATGCCCTGTTTCACCAAGACCGGCTAGAGGAAGCCACCGTGCTGCTCAAAAAAAACCTGATGCAAAATTGCCCGGAGCTGTCGCCGAAATGGAAGTATTGGGAGGCCTTTCTTTTGTTTAAGCAAAAATCCTTCAAGAATTCGCTGCGCATGGTCCATGAATGCCAGCAGGGGCTGAAAACACTCCCCAACTACTACCTGGGATCAAAAATGCTGGAGTTGATGATCCTGTTTGACCAAAACGAGACGGATTGGCTTGACTACAAAGTGGAAAATCTCCGCAAGCTGATCCATCGCTGGAAGGGAAAAGTCAGTGCACGGATAGACAGTGCATTTCACATCCTCCGGGGCCTCCAGACCAAAGTCCCGATCAACTTCGTGGATGAGTTGGGCAAAAACGAACACCTGCAAAAGCTCCGGGACGGCAAGGGCATCTACAACTGGAACCCGATCGATTTTGAGCTGATCCGCTACGATGGCTGGATTTCGGGAAGACGGAACTGAGGCTGGATTCTGAAAGTTTTTTGCATTGTCCGGGCGGTTTTTTGGGAATGCCCAGTCAGGGACATTTCATTTTTTTCTGTCAACTTTGTTTTGAGTAATTTGGACTAAATCACTGTTTTTCAATAATTTGTCTTGCTTAGAGTTGCAGGAAAAAAGTCATAGTGTGTTATTTTTTCCTGTCATCCTGAGCTGCACTTGGATAATTTATAGGCTCAGAAACTCTGAATTTTTCTCTGAACCCGACTTTTCAACATGATCCACTCGGCACTCGAATTTTTGACTCAGGAGCTCAATGCGTTCATCAAGCTCAAAGTGGGCGATCCGCTCACTACGAGGATTTTTTTGTCCGGCGTGACCAACGAGCAGGGGATCGCCATCCCCGACCAAAGCCTCGGGCTGTCCCTGATCAACATCGAGGAGGAGCGGACCAACAAGGAGCAGCAAAGCCGTTTTGTCAATTCTGTCGGAAAGGTGGAGAAGCGCAATCCCGAGATCCAGCTCAATTTGTACATCCTGATCACCGCCAATTTTCAAAACAAACTGGCCAACAACACCTCCGATGACTATGTCGAAGGCCTCAAGCAACTGAGCTATGCGATCGCCTTTTTCCAAAGCAAGAATGTGTTCACCCCGGAAAACAGTCCGGCCTTGTCCGGGTTTGATACCGGCCTGACCAAAATCGTCGTGGAGTTGTACAGCTATTCCTTCGAGCAGCTTTACAACTTTTGGTCAGTGGTGGGGGCCAAATACCTCCCCAGCGTACTCTATAAGGTAAAAACCCTCCGAATCCAGGAAAATGCCCTCCAGGAAAGCGGCGAGCCGATCGAGCAGATTTTTCTCACTTCTCTCCACAAGTCATGAGCATCATCTATACCCGGCTTTTTGAAGTCCGTGTCCTGCACGACTACTACCGCGAGGGCACGGCAAAGGACATCAAGCTGATCCCGACCCGGGAAACCCAGGAAACCCTGAAAAAGGGCCGGATGCTCTGGAGAGAAACCCCGCAGGGAATCGTGGTGCTCTACCGTGCCGAAGGGGATCTTAGCACTCCGGAGGTGGCTTTGGCTCCGCCGCTTGACCTCTGGTTTTTCTTCCACAGTACAAATTCCCCCCAGTTTTTTGCGGTTACACAGCTTTCCAAAGGATCCAGAACCTATCAGTCGGGGGACTTTTTGGCCTTTCAAAACCTGCCTGCCAACGCCTCGACCGATCCAGGCAACCCGGAAAAAATCGCGCTGGGCATTTGGGACGGAGCCAGGCCGAAGACTTTCCTTACCAGGGTGAAGCTGGATCCTGTGCCTGCGAAGGTGATTTTTCAGGTGAAGGACGCTTCCGGTACAAAAATCCCCTCGGGTCTGGATGCGAGCGGCAACCCATTTCCCCTGGACCGGGAGCTCAGCCCGGACGACAAGGGCGAGTTTCTGGTATCGCTTGATCTGAAGGGCAAAGCTGAAGGAAATTATACGCTTACCCTAAGAAATGAAGGAGATACGCTCGATCTGTGGACAAAAACCTTTTTTCTGACCCAGGATCCGGAGGTCAAATCCGCCTTGGGCGTGCTGGGGATATCCTACAAAACCGCACCGGACCACCTGTATGGCGGAAGGGAATACTATGCGGTGGACCTGAAGCGAAAAGCCACCAAGTGGACCTATATCATCGTGAGCCAAAACAACAAAGTGGATCTGGGAACGGCCCAGCTTTCGATCCTGGACAAGGGCAACCCTCCGGACTCTCCCTACGCAACCTACACGTTCCAACAGATAGGAACCGCTCCCAATGCAGACCTAAAGGTCAACAATGCCGAGACGGTCATCTTCAAATCCCAGGTACCGATTCCCTTCTTCGAAAATCCCAAGCTCAATCTGGAGCTTCGGAGAAAACCGGGAAATCGGGTTCTTTTCGGTCATCTACCCAATCCCTCCCGATCCGGGGCGATCAAAGTCAGCCCCGGTGAAGAAATCTCAGAAATCTATGTATTCATCTAATCCCAACTGATATGGCAGAATTCAAAACCCCCGGGGTGTATATCCAGGAAATCTCCACCCTTCCCGCATCTATCGTACCGGTGGCGACTGCCATCCCGGCTTTTGTGGGCTATACCGCACAGAGAATCCGAAACGGAGAGACCTTTGGGACCAACATCCCGGTAAGGGTCACTTCCTACCTGGAATACAAGGAAATCTTCGGCGAATCCTTTTCGGAAGGCTACACCATCACCATCACGGATGGCCCTACCGTGGCGATCACCGACCCGGCCAATTTTTCCCAATACCTGATGACCTATCAGGTGTATATGTATTTCTCCAATGGAGGAGGGCCCTGCTGGATCGTATCCGTGGGGGATTTCGTGGCGACTCCGACGGGAGACGACATCGACATCAATGACTTGTTGGATGGATTGAAAGTCCTGGAGGAGGAAGATGAGCCGACCCTGTTGGTAATTCCCGAAGCGGCAATGCTCAGTGAAATCAACCGCAAAACCCTCCACGACCAAATGCTGGCCCAGTGCGCCAAGCTCCAGGATCGGTTTGCACTGCTGGATGCCCTGCACTACGATGGCCAGACCGTGGCAGAGGACGGTGCGGACTTCAGGGCTGAGGTGGGAAACTCCGATCTCAAGTACGGAGCCTCCTACTATCCGGGACTCCGGACCATCCTTTTTCGAAATTTTGACCCAAACACACTGACCGTCGTGGATAACCGCGGAGGTGCCGGATTGGGGCCTTTTCACCAAAAAACCCTTGCCGAAATAGGGAGCGGGTCGAACTTGGCTACGGCACAGATCACCATCACAGATCAAGCAGAGATCGACAATGAGGAATTTCTAATCGGGGGAGTGATCTTCACTGAAGGCACTCAATTCACCAAAGGAGGAACCGAGATCGCCACCGCCACCGCCATGAAAACTGCCCTGGATGCGCTGCAGCCGGGCCTTCCCTTTACAGTAGAGCGCACTTCTGCAACTCTAACCCTGACCGCCAAAGCAGCCGGAGAAGCCGGGGTATTAGGATTCACTTATACCCCGATAGATACACCGGGTGCTACCATCTCTGGCAATGGGACTTTCACTTGGGTCAGTCCCGACAAAACACTTTACAACACCATCATTGCAAGCCTGCAAAGCAAGCTGATGGACCTCTACCCCGCTGCGTCCATGGCTGGTGTGTATGCCCGGGTGGATAGCCAAAGGGGAGTTTGGAAAGCTCCTGCCAACGTGGATATCCGGTCCATGCTCCACCCCACCGTGGCAGTAAGCCCTGAGGAGCAGGAAACCATGAACGTGGATGCCACTTCCGGAAAATCGATCAATGTAATTCGGTTTTTCCAGGGAAAAGGAAATCTGGTATGGGGAGCACGGACCCTGGCCGGAAACGACAACGAATGGAGATATATCCCGGTACGCAGGCTCTACATCTTCATCGAAGAGTCAGTTAAAAAAGCCACAGAGTTCGTCGTATTCGAGCCCAACGATGCCAATACCTGGCTTCGGGTAAAGACCATGATCGAAAATTTCCTGACCAACCTTTGGAGGGAAGGGGCACTGGCAGGGGCAAAATCAGAACAGGCATTTTTTGTACGCATCGGGCTGGGTCAGACCATGACAGCCCTGGACATTCTGGAAGGCAGAATGAATGTAGAAATCGGACTGGCGGCGGTAAGACCGGCAGAATTCATCATCCTGAAGTTTTCCCACAAGCTGCAGGAATCCTAATTCTCTTTAACCCAAAAACGCAATTCTTATGTCAACCTACGCCACACCGGGTGTTTACATCAAAGAAATCTCAACCCTTCCAGCTTCCATTGCTGCCGTGGAAACAGCCATCCCCGCTTTCATCGGGCATACCAATCTGGCTGCCAAAAACGGAGAATCCGTCAGGGGAATTCCCACACGCATCACGTCCATGCTGGAATACGAGTCGATCTTCGGCTTTGCCCAGCCGGAAGCCATCGCCGTTTCGATTGAGGACACCTACACCGGAGAAAACAACCAGCCGGCCAAGCTGAGCTCCAGGGTCGTCAAGGCCACGCCTCCGGTCACTCCAAGTGCCTACAAGATGTACTACAGCCTTAGATTGTTTTTTGACAATGGGGGAGGTCCTTGTTACATCATTTCGGTCAATGATTTTGCTTCGCCGCCTACTGTGGGTGACAATACCGTGTCCACCAGTCTGCTTGGAGGACTGGCGGCAGTGGAAAAAGTGGACGAACCGACGCTGATCCTCTTTCCCGATGATCTCACACTTGCAAATGGAAAGTCAGTCTATGAGGCGGCCTTGGCCCAGTGCGAAAAGCTAAAAGACCGCTTCGTCATCCTGGACGTGAAGGTCAATACCGCGGATCCCTTCGCAGATGCAGAAAACTTCCGCAATACCGGGATTGGCTCCGGCGATCTGAAATATGGGGCGGCCTACTATCCCAATCTAAAAAGCGCTCTAAACTTTGGGTACGACTCCACCTCTGTCACCATTGCGCAAGCGGGCAGCTACATCGGTGCGGGCACTCCAAATCCGGCAATCGTCAACGCCGCAAACGGCTCTAACCTTACGGCACTTTCCACAGCGGATCCCAGCCTGCATCGGGCCATCCTTTCCGAGATCAGCAAGCTCTACATCAATGTCCCCCCTTCAGGTGCCATCGCCGGAGTGTATGCCCGCGTGGACAGCCAAAGGGGAGTTTGGAAAGCGCCTGCCAATGTGGACATCCGTTCGGTAATCGGTCCCGCCGTGAAAGTCTCCCACGAGCAGCAGGCCTCCCTGAATGTCGATGCTTCCTCCGGCAAATCGATCAATGTCATCCGGTCCTTTACGGGCAAGGGCACGCTGGTTTGGGGTGCCCGGACGCTGGCCGGCAACGACAATGAATGGAGATACGTACCCGTCCGGCGTCTCTACATCTTCATCGAAGAATCGGTGAAAAAAGCCACGGAATTCGTCGTCTTCGAGCCCAATGATGCCAATACCTGGCTCAGGGTAAAAACCATGATCGAAAACTTCCTCACCAAGCTTTGGAGAGACGGAGCACTTGCCGGAGCCAAGCCAGACGAGGCGTTCTTCGTCAAGATCGGCCTCGGAATCACCATGACAGCCCAAGACATACTCGAAGGCAGAATGAACGTCGAAATCGGCCTGGCGGCAGTCCGTCCGGCAGAATTTATCATCCTGAAGTTTTCCCACAAGCTACAGGAATCCTAACCAACCCATCAGCAAACTTTTAAATCCAACATATCATGGCAGTAGCATATCCAGTATCCGTCTTTCATTTTCAGGTAGAATGGGGCGGCACCCGCATCGGCTTTACGGAAGTTTCCGGCCTTACCATAGAGCTCCAGGCCATCGACTACAGAGAGGGCAGTTCTTTGGAATACCATGTGACCAAGATGCCCGGCATACCCCAGTTCAGCAACATTGTGCTCAAGCGGGGGGTTTTCCGGGCGGACAACGAGTTTTTTCAATGGCTTAACACGGTCAAGAAAAATGCCATCGAGCGCCGGGATCTCACGATCAGCTTACTCAATGAGGAGCACGAGCCGGTGATGGTCTGGAAGGTGAAAGAAGCCTGGCCTTGCAAAGTGGAAGGGCCGACCCTCAATTCGACCGGCAATGAAGTGGCAATTGAGACCATCGAGCTCTGTCACGAGGGACTGGCGATCGAAACCCCCTAAACCATGGCATTTTTCTATCCTCCTACCGGCTTTCACTTCCTGGTCAGACTGGAAGGTCTCCTGCTCAAATATCCCGGCCTTCCGGATATCGGATTTCAGGAAGTGGGAGGGTTGAGCGTCGAGATCGGTGTGGAGGAATATGCCGAAGGCGGCGAAAACCGCTACAAGCACCGGATGCCCGGCCCTGTCTCCTATCCAAATCTTACGATGAAGCGGGGAATGCTGATCGGATCCCAAGCGGTGAAGTGGTTCAAAGATGCCGTCGAGGGATTCCAGTTTGAAGCCCATGACATCACAGTCATCCTACTCAACGAGGACCATCAGCCCATTCAGGCCTGGAACTTCATCAATGCCTGGCCGGTCAAGTGGAGCGTGGAGGGACTCAACTCCATGGAAAACAGCCTGATGGTCGAGTCCATTGAATTTGCCTACCAGTACTTCCGCAGGATTTCCCCTGATGGTCTGACTCCCTCCTGACTATGCCCATTGAAATCAAAGAACTCATCATCCGCACCACGGTGGACACCGCAGAGGAAAAACCGACCGGTACCTCCAAGCCCCAGCCGGGCACGGAATCCGTCCTGCTGGGGATCCGGGAGCTGACACGGTTGATCAAGGAAAAAAACGAACGCTAATGCTTAGCCCATGGCCCTGAAAGACATTTTTTCTCCTTTGGGAGGATTGGAAAAGCTGAAGATCACCGCATTCACGGACGACACCTACGAGACGTCCAAGGAGACCTACGTGGTGATGTACAACCCTACCGCCTTCAGTCAGGAATTCAAATCGAAATGGATCCCTGAGGAAGGCCTCACGGACGGAAAGCAGTTCCAGTTCAGAACCTTGGAGTCCGACAGCGTCTCCTTCGAATTTCTCTTTGACGCCACAGCCGCATCCCCTCCCGGAAAGGATGTGCCCGGTGACGTCAACCTGAACTACCTGGGAAGCAACAAACCCAATCTGGACCGGATCAGCGGAAACAAAGTGTCGGCCATCGACCTGATCAAAGAAGACAAGCATGTGGATCGGGCGATCCGCAAGTTTCTGGACATTACCCAAAACATCCAGTCCGACACCCACAAGCCCAACTACCTGCAGATCAACTGGGGTGCCTTTCAATTTCGGGGAGTTCTGGGCGGAGCTACGGTCAATTACAAGCTTTTTAACTCCGCAGGTCTTCCGATTCGGGCGGCGGTTACCGCCAATTTTGACCAGTCACTTTCCAGGCAGGAGCAAGCCGCCGAAACAGGCCGAAACTCCCCCGATCTCACCCATATCCGTGTGGTCAATGCCGGGGATACACTTCCCATCATGTGCAAGCGGATCTATGGATCGACCGAACTCTACCTGGAAGTCGCCCGGGTGAACAGCCTGAGAAATTTCCGCAAACTGGTAGTCGGACAGGAAATCTTTTTTCCACCCTTAGCAAAATCCTAACCTATGCCTCTCGTACCCGTCAGCGCCGAAACCAACCAAAGCCTCGCGAGCTACAAGATATTTTCAGAGGGAACCGAGTTGCCGGCTTCCGTGGGTGTGGCCATGGTCGTCATCCAAAAGGCGGTGAACAAAGTTCCGGCGGCACGACTGGTTTTATACGACGGGGACGTGGCGGCATCGGATTTCACGCTCAGCGGAGGAGACCTTTTTGTGCCCGGAAAAGAAATTGAAATCCAGGCGGGATACAACAACCAGACGGAGCCCATCTTCAAAGGCATCATTGTCAGGCATGGGCTGGAGGTGTCCGACAAGGCCTCAAAACTGATCCTGGACCTCAAGGATCCCGTGGTGAAGATGACTGTGGGTCGCAAAAACAAGTATTTTTTTGAATCCAAAGATTCCGAAATCATCGAAGAGGTCATTGGCGCTTACTCCGACCTATCCGCGGATGTCGAGGCTACGACCGCCACCCATCCGGAGATGGTCCAATACTATGTCACCGATTGGGATTTTATACTCACCCGGGCAGAAGTCAATGGAAAGCTTGTTCTCGTCGAGGATGCCAAGGTGAGGATAACCAAGCCCGAAACCAGCGCAGAGGCCAAGTCGGAGCTGCAATACGGAACCAATGTGGTCGAGTTTCAGGCAGAGATGGATGTAAGAACCCAGTATTCCGCCAGCAAAAGCACGAGTTGGGACTTGGCAAACCAAGAACTCAAGGAGGTCGAAGGCACCGATCCGGGGATGGATTTTCAAAGCAATCTGAGCGGTTCGGATCTGGCGGATGTGATCGGACTCAGTGATTTTAGACTGCAGCACAGCGGGGCATTGGATGACGAGGAGCTCCAGGCCTGGGCGGATGCCAAGCTGATGCGAAGCCGCCTTTCCAAGATCCAAGGCCAGGTCAAAATCCTCGGCGACCACACGCTCAAGCCGGGGGATATGGTCTCCCTGTTGGGCTTTGGCGACCGATTCAACGGAAAGGCCTTTGTCTCCTCGGTCTATCATGAGATCTCGCCCAACAGCAAATGGTTTACCCATCTCGGACTGGGTCTGGATTCGAGGTTTATTTCCAGTCTGTATGACGATCTGCTTGACGTATCAGCCGGGGGTTTGGTCCCTGCCATCAAAGGCCTCCATATCGGAGTAGTCACCAGCTTGGATGATCCACTGGGTGAGCACCGGGTGAGGATATACATTCCCGTCATTGATCCCGGATCGGAAGGAACCTGGGCGAGAATGGCCGCGCCGGATGCAGGGGAGGGTGAAGAAGCCCGTGGGATCTTCTTCCTGCCCGAGGTTGGAGACGAAGTGATTGTCGGATTTATCAATGAAGACCCGAGAGATCCGGTCATCCTGGGAAAACTCTACAGCTCTGCAAAGCCTGCCCCCTTTGCCCAAGACGACGACAACTTCCAAAAAGGCATCGTCACGAAAAGCAAACTGAAACTGGTCTTCGACGACGAGAAAAAGTCCATTGCCATCGAGACTCCAAACGGTAACAAACTAACCCTGAGTGACGACGAGGGAAGCATCCTTTTGGAAGATGAAAACGGCAACAAAGCCACGCTCAGCTCAGACGGAATTTCCCTGGAATCCGCCAAGGATATTATTCTGAAAGCATCAGGAGATGTGAAGATCGAAGGGGTGAACATCGAAATCAAAGCCTCTGCCGAGCTGAAAGCCGAAGGCGGTGCCGGGGCGGAGTTTTCCTCCTCCGCCAGTACCACCGTGAAAGGTTCAATCGTGCAAATCAACTAACCCGTGGAAGCTAATCCCTAAACAAAATGGCTGAAAAAAACACATTTCTGGGACGTGGATGGGCTTTTCCGGTGACATTTATCCGGGAGGCAAGTCAAGTCCAGCTCGTCGAAAACGAAGAAGACATCCGTGAAAGTCTCATCATTCTCCTCAATACCACCATTGGGGAACGCGTGCTTCGGCCTGAATACGGTGCCAACATGGAGGATTTGCTCTTTGAAGCACTCAACGTGACCACGGCCACCATGATTACCAACCGCATCAAGCGGGCGATCCTTTTTCACGAGCCGCGGGTGAAAGTGGAAGAAATCGACATGAGGCCTGATTTTCAGGAAGGCCGGGTCGAAGTCCTGATCAGCTATTTCATCATTTCGACCAACAACCGCCAAAACCTGGTCTATCCTTACCTCTTCACCGAAGCCACAGACGCACCCCAATGAGCTCAGAAAGCTGCCATAGCACACAAGTCCCCGGAAGCGGAACGAATCGCGGGAACAGACTTTTGAAAAGTCTGCTGCCTGGCTATGTGGCTGTGGATGGGCGAAAGCTTGAGGATCTAAAAGACTATGCCAAAGGCCTGGCGGCCCAGCTCAGGTTCCGTACTGCCGGAGACACCTGGGACGGGGACTGGAGTTCATTCTTCGAAAAAGAGCTTGACGCCGATCAGGATACCGATCCACATTTTGCCCTGTTTTTGGCTTTTCTGCAAAATTACCTGTTGGCCCAGGCAGACCTGAATGGACTGACGAAAAAACACCTGGATTTCTTCTATCGGGACGTATTGAGGCTCAGGGAAAAATCCGCCGAGGCCGATCAGGCCTACCTGATACTCCAGCTTGCCAAGCATGTCGGCGAGCATCTTTTGCCCAAAAACTCCGGGTTCAAGGCCGGAAAAGACGACCTCGGCAAAGACATCCTGTTTAAGAACCCCAGCGGCCACGTGTTCAACAAGGCGGAAGTCGCCTCCCTCAAATCGCTCTACCGGGACCTCAACGGCAGGTTTTACGTCTCCCCGGTCGCCAATTCGGCTGACGGGAACGGGGCAGAAATCCTCCATCCCGACGGGCGTTGGAGTCCATTTGGCAGGCCAAAAACCCTTTTCCCCGCTTCTGACCGAACCTCCGCCATCTTGGGATTTGCCGTTGCATCGCCGGTTTTGGCACTGGCCGAGGGCTTCCGAAAGATCACGCTGACCCTGCTTCTGAAACCCCAGCCTGGACTGCTGGAAAAGCTGAAAAGCCTCCACCTCAATTCGACATTTCGATTTCTCCTCAGTGGAGAAAAGGAATGGATCGAAGCAGCCATCGGATTTCCAACCGATGAAAACGACGTGGACGATTTGGTTCTTGATTTTCTAAACAAGGCCACTACCTGGCCGGATATCGCCGGAATAGAGCCACAGGCCGGACCGGTTTTCGACAATCCGGAACTCGGAACCCATCGGCCGTTTATGGGCTACGACATCGGCGAAGTCACGGCCAAAAATATCCTCAGCAAACGGACGACTTTACCCGGTAATAAATTTACTACTCTTGGCCAAGTCAACTCTGTGAGAGGAATGGGCGTGGACAAGATGGAAGACCTGATTTACAGTTTTCAAACCCAAAAACACGAGTTAAAAGACCTGGGAGGAGCCGGAGTGGAGCTTGTCCTGAAATGCCATCTGGTACCCGACCAGGATGCGGTCGTGAGCTACGATGCGGAAGTTTTGTTGCAAAAATTCCCCACTGCCCAGCCGCTGATGAAGATTGAGCTTGCCGATACCGTGCAGAGCTACGCCTACCCAGTGCTGCAGGGCATTGAGCTGGCTTCCGCAAAAATCCATGTGGATGTGACCGGAGTGGAAAATCTGATTTTGCAAAATGACCAGACCACCTTGCCCGTTGGAAAAAACATCCATCCCTTTGGCTTCAGACCAGTAGTCGGATCCAATTTTTACATCGGGAGCCGGGAGGTTTTCGGCAAAAGCCTGGAAAATCTGAAGATCCATCTGGAATGGCACGGGCTTCCGACAGGCTCAACCGGATTCTCTGACCATTATTCGGGATACTCCCCGGCAAAATCCAACTCATCCTTTCAGGTCAAGGCCTACTTTCTGGATAACAGGTCTTGGGGAAATCCCAAAAAAACAATCACACTTTTCGCCGGTTCCGCAGCTCCGGCAACCATCCAAAGCTATGAGCTGGGCAGCTCCGACCTTGGCACCATCGAGCCTGAACCCGAGTTGGCAGATTTCATTACTTGGTCCCCCTCCTCCAAACGGGGCTTTCTGAAACTCTCCCTCTCCGGAGCCGACTTTGGCCATACCGAATATCCCAAGCTCTTTGCCAACCAAGCTATTCTAAAGTCCAAGGCTACGGATCCCAACAGTGTTGCCTTGCCCAACGAGCCCTATACGCCCGAGGCAAAAAGCGTCAAGATTGACTATTCGGCATCTGATTCTTTCCTGCCGGGGCAAAGTGCCTGGAACTCATTTTTCCACATTGCAGCATTTGGAGAGGCCAAAAAAGAGCTGACCCCGACCCTCTTGCTGCCTGACTACCCAGACGAGGGCCATCTGCTGATCGGCTTGAAAAACCATCTTCCCGGACAGTCGATCCAGCTCCTGATCCATGTCCTGGACGGCAGCGCAAATCCCGAAAAGGCCGTGCCCCCAGTCGTCTGGAAGTATCTGAGCGGGAATGAATGGAAGCCGTTTGACAAGCTCGACCTGGTCTTGGACGAAACGGCTGGGCTGATCCAAACCGGATTGGTGGGATTCACCATGCCCCGGGCAGCAGACACCGCCCACACCCTGTTGGACGATGGACTGACCTGGATCATGGCGGCTGTGGGAGAAAACAGCGACGCTATCCCGGATTTTACACAGGTCATCGCACAGGCTATCCGCGTGGTCTTTGAGGATCAAGGCAATGACCCCAACCGGCTCGCCGCTGCACTCCCCGCCAACACCATCGCCAAACTGAAGATTTCCCAGCCTCAGGTCAGCAAGATCAACCAGCCTTTTGCCTCGTTTGGAGGCGAAACCGCCGAAGCTTCCGGGGATTTTTACACGAGGATTTCGGAACGGCTCCGACACAAGCAGCGGGCGATTACCCGCTGGGACTATGAGCATCTGGTGTTGGAACATTTCCCCGAGATCTATCAGGTAAAAGTCCAAAACCATACCGAATACGACGGCAACCTGGAAAACTACCGGGCCTTGGCTCCGCGGCATGTGACGGTGATCTTGGTGGCAAATGTCCGGAACAAGAATGCGCTCGACCCGCTCAGACCCAAGGCAAGCGTCGCGCTGATCACCCAGGTGGGGGAATTTCTCTCCGATACCTGTTCGGCGGGAGTCCACCTTCACGTGGTCAATCCGGTCTATGAAGAGCTCCAGGTCAAGACCAACGTCCGCTTTGTGTCGGGCGTGGACCGCTCGTTTTATGCCAAAAAACTCGAAGACGACCTGAAGGCCTTTCTATCCCCCTGGGCATTCCAAAGCCCGGAGGCATTCACTTTCACAGGAGAAATCCACAGCTCGGTCATCCTGCATTTTGTCGAAAAACTGGCCTATGTGGACTACCTGACCTGTTTTGAGCTGTATCACATTGTCAAAAACCCCGTGAATGGAGAGATTCTGTCCCGAACCAAGGTGGAAGAAGCCAAAGGAAGCACGGGAGTTTCGCTCCTGGGGTCTGTAGGAGCCATTGATACCTATGGGGATCATCTGATCACGATTTTGGAGACCGAAGATTGCGAATGTGACGACAACGAAGTGCCGACAGCCATCAGCATCGCCTCCACGGAAAGTTCGGACATGGAAGAAGCTTTTGAAACCTAAGGATATGCAGGAATCTATCACGATATCGAAAGCAAAACCGGTCAGTCCGGCCATGGATTTTGAGCTGCTGCGCAAAGAGGCCATCGCCTATATCCAGCGGATCTCGGGCAATATCTGGACGGACTACAATGCCCATGATCCGGGGATCACCATCCTGGAGGTGCTTTGCTACGCCATCACCGACCTAAGCTATCGATCCAACAAGCCTATCCAGGATTTGCTGGCCGAAGAATCGGGTTCCCTTGCCGGGCAGTTTTTCAAAGCCTCCCAGATTCTGCCCGGCAAAACCCTGACCATTGAAGACTACCGAAAACTTCTCATGGATGTGGAAGTGGTCGGAGAAGAGGGCGGGATCGCTGTGTTTGCGGGGGTAAAAAACGCCTGGATTATCCTCCGGGAAAGCAATGAGATCCCGGTTTTTCCCGACAGAAAAGCCAAAAAGCTGGCCTATGTCCCTTTTCCAAAGACGGAAGCTGCCCTGCAACTGGGCATCCTGTACGATGTTTTGCTGGAGTTTGACACGACGGAAGAGCTGGGTGATCTCAATGAAAACAAGCTCAGCATGGAGATTTCCATCGACGAGCACCCCGATCTGGCGGGAGTCGTCATAGACGTTCAGGTAGAATTTCCCAGATGGGACGAGCCCATCGATTGGGAAGACAAAACGGTCATCCGAAAAGCGATACAGGGAATTTCGATCCAGTTCCAAAACGTCCCCTCCGGATTCGAGCTGACATTCAAACTTTCCCCGACCAACTATATCCAACTGAGCGGCACCGAACTGACTCCAAGCGGACTGGAGGAGATCGAGGGAATCGCCGAACTGAATACGCTGGTCAACAATTTTGTGTTCACAGATCCAAACGGGATCCTGTCTTTCTACCTGATCAAGATTGCAAAAATCGCGGAAGTCCTCGCTGAGGTCAAAAAGACCCTGAATGCCAACCGAAACCTCTGTGAGGATTTTGTCGAGTTCCATGCCCTCCGGGTGGAAGAAATCCTGGTCTGTGCAGACATCGAGCTGAGCCAAGATGCCGATGTGGAGCTGACAGAGGCCCGGATTTTTTCGGCGATCGGGGATTTTCTTTCCCCCCAGGTCAATTTTTACTCACTGGAGGAAATGCTGCACCGTTGCAAGTCCGGCACGCTTCCGGTGACAAGGATCCAGCAGAACCCCGCAAAACTTTGGATGGAGCTCGATCCCGATTCCTTCCCAAAAGCAGGTTCGACACTGAGCATCATCGGATCGGGCAACAATGCCGGCACCTATCAAATCCTGGAAATCAAGATTGCCCCCAAGGAGCCCGGATTGGCGGAAATCCTGCTCTCGCCCAATTTCTCCAGTTCCCTGATCCGCGAGGATGACCGGGTGTATTTTGGGGACTGGGATGCGGAGCAATGCCTGCCAACGGAAGAGATCTTCGAAGGGCCATTGCTAAGGCACGGCTTCATCGACGGGGATGAACTGGCAAAAGCCGACCGGAAATCAAAAATCCATGTCTCGGATCTGATCCATCTGATCATGGACATCGAGGGGGTTTTGGCCGTCAAAAGCATCCAGATCGCCAATCTGCCACAGGACGACCCGGAAGGCAAAATCCCGTCCAAAAGCGTCAGATGGTGCCTTGACTTGGCATTTGGGCAGAACTACGTACCCCGGCTTAATTCCGAACTGAGCAAACTGATCTATTACAAGGAAGGCCTTCCCTTCAAAGCCAACAGGGAAGAAGTCGAAGACCTATTGGATGAAATCCAGGATGCCAAGCGTCCCCAAAAAATCAGATATCCGCAACTGGACTTTGATGAAATCACCGGAGAATTCACGGATTCGGGAGACTATTATTCCATTCAAAACGAATTTCCCCTCGTCTATGGGATCGGGGAAGAAGGGATGCTCCCCCAGGGAGAAAGCCGTCCCCAGGAATTTCAGGTAAAACAGCTCAAGGCTTACCTGATCGTTTTTGAGCAGTTTCTGGCCAACTATCTGGCCCAACTGGCCCATGTACGGGATCTTTTTTCGATCTCTTTGGAAAAAGACCCCTTTGGAAATCCAAAAATCACCCAAACGTATTTTTCCCAAAATCTGGAAACCCTTGCCCCGGACTCCGCTGATCTCTGGAAAGACCTGGTCGGCCTGCAGGACATCCTCAACTCCCTCACGGAGCCCAAGGAACGCTACCTCGAGCGAAGAAACCGGTTTCTAAATCATCTGCTTGCCCGATTTGCCGAACAGCTCACCGATTACACCTTGCTGACTGTCCGTCTCAGTCCGGAAAAAGGCAAGGAACGGTTGATCGAGGACAAGCTTCGCTTTCTGAACAATTATCCCCAGCTGAGTGCAGAACGAGGGCAGGGATTTGACTACGCCATTCCCAATGGGTTTTATCACATAGACAATCTTTCCGGGCTGGAAAACAGAGTTGCCGGACTGTATGGCATCAAGCAGAAGGAGTCGGATTGGCTGATCTTTCATCCCCATTTTGAGATTTCGGAAAGCGGGGGAGTTTGGACTGTCACTGTCTTGGACTCGGCAGCACAACCCCTGTTTGAGATTTTCGAAGGATTCAGCGCTCTGGACAATGCCAAACTGGCTTTGGAGAAGATCCTCCTGATCGCGTCCGATCCCGGAAATTGGGGGATTTCAGGAGTGCCCGGAAGTCTGATTCTGGAATTGGTTTTTGAAGAAGAAATCCTCGGAGAAAGTGTCAAAAAGGATTTTGCTTCACTTGCTCCGGGTGGCGATGCTGAACTTGCCCTGGAGGAAATCCAGGAGATCTTCAGGAAGGAGTTTGTCCAAAACCCCCGGGCCAACCGAAAAAACCTCAGCTTGGGACTGGGCAATTGGTATGAATACACCATCACCACGTCGATGCTTCCGGCACCGCCAAAGTATGTGATCGACTTTGGTTTTTTTGACGCTCCCTTTGGTGTGGGGCTTGGGCTGCTGTCCGGAAAGATAGAACAGGAAGTTCCCGATGCCGTCTCTGACGAGGAACTTTTGGCTTTGGCTGAAACCCGAATCAGAGAACACATTTGGGATATGATTGCCGCCGCTTCCAGACCGAGCGGCTATCAGGCTGACCCTGACACGGAGACTCCCTACCATTTTTCCGTGATCGATCCCCTCCGCGGCGGACTGTTGGCCAAAAGCATCGAGACCGATTTCAACGCCCCGCTTGCTGCACAGCTCCTGGACGGCACCTGGGGGAACGGCTGGTTGGTTCAGAGCGGCTTCGCCCCGATTGCCATCACGCTTGCGACAGCAGATGCCCAAGGTTCCAAGATCAAACTCACCGCTGACCAAAACCCGACAAAGGGCGATCTGATCCACTTCGAAAAGGCGCTGGAAATCCTCGACGCGGATGTCGAAAAACACGAACTCACGGTAGCCGGAGACCATCTGACGGCCCTTGGCCATACACCCGAAATCACGGTCAGTACTACGCTCAACGGGGAGGACTTCTTGATTTCTTACCCGGTTTTCAAGCTTGGGCTGATCGACGGGGATACGGTCATCACGACCCAATTCAAACCCAGAGAGGATCTGATTGGTGGAGAAATCCTTCTTTCCCGGGGGTTTGAGGTGCTTGCTGTCAGCGGAAGCGAGTTTCTGGTTTCGGGAGGCGAAGAGATCAAGGCCATGGAAAAACTGCGGGCATTCGTCCTGAAGGAATTTTTCAGCCATGAGGGCACGCACCTGCTGGAGCACATTCTCTTGCGGCCAAGACACAAGGGAACCTATAAATTCATCGATGAGTCCGATGTCCCCGTCACCGAAGTGATCAAAGACCGACTGCTCGATCCGCACTTTCAGGAAGAGTGCCAATGTACCCTGGACGATCCATACACCTGTATTGCCCATGTCCTGCTGCCTTTTTGGCCCGAAAGATTCATTGATCGGGATTTCCGAAAGTTCCTGGAAAACAAGCTTAAAATTGAGGCCCCGGCACACGTCTTTCTGACAATCTGCTGGATCAGCCCTGAGCACATGGAGGAGCTGGAGCAAGCCTGGAAAATCTGGCTGCTCGAATCGCTCAGAAACCCGCCGCATCCAAAACAACTATCTACAGCACTTTCCCATCTGATCGAGGTACTGGAAAAAGTCCGCAATGTCTATCCTTCTGGCACACTGCACGATTGCGCCGAAGACGACTCGCTGGCCAATGCCATCATCCTCAATTTTTCATCATTGGGAGAATTTTAAACCCACAGTCCTATGAGCCAGATTATTCCATCTTATCCGATTTTCGAAGGCAGTCAGGTCCTCACCAGTGACCAGCTCAATCAGCTCAGTGCCTATCTGGATCAGCAAAACAGGCTCACCCGGTCCAAACTGATCGGGATCGGGGTAGTCTGCGGGCTGCAGATTCAGCCGCTGACAGGCGGGCTGAAGATCTCCAAAGGTCTCGGCATCACCTCAGAGGGCTTTCTGATCCAGATCGGCACCGACTTCAATGCCACCCACTATCGCCCCTATACCCTGCCTGTGGGCGTGACCTACAAGCCCTTTGGGTTTCCCGAACAGGACGTATCGCTCTGGGAGCTGCTTTCCGAAAAACCCGAAGATGACGCCGGTGTCAAAAAACTGAACAACCCGGCCAGTTTTCTTGGCGAAAAATATGTCCTGCTTTTCCTCGAGATATTCGACCGCGACCTGAAATCCTGCCTTGGCAACGCCTGTGATGACAAGGGAAAAGACAGGATTTTTTCGCTCAGGAGACTGCTGGTCGGCAAAACCGACCTGGACCTCATCCTGACCAGATCCGCAAATGTCTCAGGTTCGTTTCCAGGTGCACCGGGTTTGAAACAGTTTGCATTCAAGAAGCCCCTGTTCAGCCCCGCCGGCCTCGAGTCCAATCAGCTTGGTGCATTCATCAGCCACTATCAACAGACCATCCTGAAGACGGTCAATGCGGCTTTCTGGGGAAACCTGAAAGCCGGATTCAGCGTCTTCGAGCCCTTGCTGGCCAAGAGCTTCGGCTTCAAAAATCCCTTTGATCAGGCATCGCTGACCGCAAAGATCACCCAGATCACACAGAGCCTGACCGATGCTCCGGCCACTGTCCGCGGTGCGCAATATCTCTATGATTTCTTCAAAGAACTGAATCTGGCCTGGGAGGAATTCCTGGAAAGCGGCCTTGCGCTTTGGTATTCCTGCCCGACTGACCCTTCCCTTTTTCCCCTGCATCTGCTTTTGGGAAAGGCGCTGCCCGCCACCGAATCGGCAAATGAGTTCTACAAATACCGTCATGGCTTTGTCCAGCCACCGATCTTCAACGGGCAACAGCTCCTCAAGGAAACACTCGCCCAGCGCTACCGCAGGCTGGTGCTCATGATCGAAACCTTCGAGCTTGGCCTGCTCAGAAATCCGAAGCCGGATCAGTTTCCCGTCAAGATCACTCCAAGCAGGGAAAAGTATGGACGGCTGGGGCAGAGAAGTGTCCCTTATTACTATGCCATCAAATCAAATGGCAGTCTGGGCAACTGGTTTTCATTGGAAAAAAACTGGGCCGATCCCGAACACCGGCAGCTTTGGTCCAGCATCAGAGGAAGTGTCCTTAGCTATGACAACCAACCGGACTCCCCGGTGGCCGATCCGGATTTCCTACAATCCCCGCTCTCCCATGACTGGGAGCGATATCCATTTTTGAGAATTGAAGGCCACTTGGACCAGGACATCGAAAAAGCCAAAGAAGCGATCCTCAAACTCATCCAAGACTTCAATCTGCCCATTCACCTAGAGACCCTGCATTTGGATGCGGGCGGTACCGCTCAGGACAAAAACTGCGGTTGGAACGACCTGCAGGAGGAATACATGCACCATCGGCTACTGCTCCTGGGACTCATCCGGGACATCCGTGAGATCATTGATTTTCTCCGAAAGATGAACGAGACCTTTGGCAATGAGGAAGAGCTGTTTGACGGTGAGGCGGAAGACCAGGTGCTGAAGGCCTTTGAATTGTTTGAAAACTGGGTGGAAGCGCTCGCCGAATGCATGGAGGATCTGGATTGGGACAAATTCCAGGAGTCTTATAAAAAGATCCTTCAGACTCTCCTGGATTTCCTCTTGATCCAGATGAAGTTTTTGGACCAAATCGACATCAACGAAAGAGAGCAAGACAAAACCCTGGAGCTGTACAACGGGCTTCTGGCAAGAGTCTCGCCCCTGGTGTATCGGATTCTGGACCTGTTTTACTTCACCAAGATCCAGCGGCTTTACCTCAGCTATTTGCAGCGTAAGGCCAAGCTCCACAATTCCCGGAAGTTTTCGGAATACCTCGTCCAGAATCCCGGCCTGACCCATGAGGCAGGAGTCTATCGGGGCGGCACGTTCATCTTGGTTTATATGCAAAGCTCCGGCAGGATCATTGGGGATTTCAGTCTTCCCGGCGCAGCCTGTGACTGTCTGTGCCTTGAAGCCTGTGGCGAAGACAACTGGAGTTTACTTCCTCCTTTCGCCCGGCCGGATTTTGCGATCACACTGCAGAACAAAGCCATTCGGATCGAAGTCATGGTCAATGACCGCCTGGCCGTCGAGCGAAAATATGCCCTCAAGCCAATCCAGAATACCAGTGAAAAAGGAGGAACTGTAAAACAGGAAGAGGAGAATCCGGTTTTCCTGTACGAGCCTCCAAAAGATTTCACCGGAGATGATGCTTTTTCCTATCAGTTGGTCGATGAGGACAGCGGGCTTTCTGATGTAGGCCGGGTGACGATCTGGGTAAAAGGCCCCAAGGCAACATCCTGCTATTCCCACGAAATCCTCGCCTGCTGGGGAGAGAAAAACGTCCAGACCGCCGTGCGGGCAAGGGAATTGGATCCTGGAAACAGTCTCGATTTTGCGATCCAAAGTCTTTTGGAGAGTCTCCAAAAATCAGGGGGATTCACCTTGGATGAAATCCAGTCCGACTTTTTGGAAGAACGGGAAGCCCGCGAGCAACTGCTGAGCTGTCTGGGCCTGTTCCAGGACGGAATGGACTATGAAGCACTGGGCAAGGCAATCTTGGACTATCAGGCGGCAAATTGCGGTGCGCAAACATCCCCTCCACCCAAATGTACCTCCACAAAGGTCTCCGGGACGGTGATGGGCCCTACCGGAGGATCTATTCCAGGAGCGAAAATCACCGTCGAAGGCACGGACATCGTCGCCACAGCGGATGACAAAGGCAGTTTCTCGGTGGAATTCCCAAGTCCCGGGCAAACCCTCGTCTTCGAAGCCGAGCGCTTTGTCAAAACCTCCCGCACAATCTGCAACGAAACCGTGATCACGGTAGTCATGACTCCCCAGACACAAGGAACTCCCAGCGTCGGCGGCATTGTCGTCGGCGTCAATGCGCTTGCCAACGAAGATCTGGTCAAGGTGGCTTCTGCCAGAGGCTTGATTGCCGCGACGGATACGTCCAAAGGCAGGAATGAACTGATCAAGCTCGTTGAGGATGACAAACACGAGCTGACCTTGGCCAAGGAGGAACTAAGTATGCTCAAAAACGACACCTTAAAATCCATTGCCGAGAGCAAAGACCTCAAGTTTAGAAGCAACACGACCAAATCGGCCTTGGTAACCCTGATTTCCGGAAAATAATGGGACAACACCTGATCCATAGCCAAAAACTGGACCTGCGATACCGCAATGCGACGCAGGCAAAGGGGGATATGGACCAGTGGAGCGAGTGGTACCAGCGAGAGTTGCTTCCCGTGATGTCCGAGGTTTTCGATGAGCTGGAAATCCCCGGGAAAACGGTTCGCCTGGAAAAGCTCGTGATAGACCTCGGACGAATTCCGGGAAAACCGGATCCCGAGGCTCTGAAGCGAAAACTGCGGGAGGCCCTCAGAAACCAAATCCTGAGACAGATTCCGGAACTTGCAAGAACCGATTCCATGAGTCTGGACAAAGCCAAGAAACACCCCAAATCCCCGGACGGGCCAAAGGAACTGGGAGGACCAAACGAGCTGGACGTACAGAAGGAACTGGAGCAGTTGGCCTATCTTCTGGAAAAAGGAAGGCAGCCCTGGTGGGCACTGCCGTCCAAAAAGGCAGGAATCCGGCATTTTTTGCAAAAGCTCTTCCGGGAAAAAAGTCCGGCATTCAAAAAGTGGCTGGAATCCCAACCGCTTTCTTCCCGGGCAGCCCAAAGGCTATCCAACCACCTCAGCGATGCTGAATTAACGGATTTGGTCGCTTGGGTTTTTCCGGAAAGTGCTCGGATTTGGGAGCTGTTTTGCAAAAGTCTGAATGAATCTCTTATACCTGAAATCTTCGAAAAACCCGAATTGGAAGGTCTCCTTTCCAAAATCTTGGCCGAAACATTTTTCGTGGCAAATTCGGCACAAATCAGCGCGGTCAGCACCTGGCTCAGGAGCAATGTTCTGATTTCTCCGAGGACCAAGATCAAATCTCGGGAGCTTATTCTCCCGGTTCTTGAGCTCCTTTGTGAAAAAAAGTCCCAAATTCCGAATGCTTCGGCCAGTGCCAAGATCATCCAAAAATGGCTCGAAAGCCCTTTTGTCCGGAGTCATTCCGAACATCCGATGTGGAGCGAAAAACAGGAAAAACACCAGATTTCAGAGGAATTTCAAAAAGAACTTGCAGCACGCTTTGGCCGAAAAGCCGCTTCCCAGAAAGAGGAAAGGCCTACTTTTTATCAAAAGACCCGGTCTATCCAAGAGCTGAACGCCGATGAGACATTCCCGGTTTTCAATGCTGGCTTGGTACTGACCGCACCGTTTTTGCCCTATTTCTTCCGCGGGCTTGGGCTGGTGGAGAAAAATGAATTTGTTTCAGCGCAGGCCCAGCATCGTGCAGCTTTGCTGATTCAGTCACTTTTGGATGACAGCTTTGTCTTCGAGGAGTCCGATCTTTTGCTTAACAAAATACTCTGCGGCATCCCTCCCGATGAACCGATTCCGGTGGGTTTTTCTCCAACAGAGCTGGAAAAAGAAGAAATCCAGAACCTGCTCGATGCCATGGCCGGACAGTGGACCGCCTTAAAATCCACTTCGGGAAGAAACTTGGCCAAGGGTTTTTTCCCAAGGGAAGGAAGTCTGAGACGCGCTGACAAAGGCTACCGACTTCATATTCCCAGGATTTCGATTGACATCCTGCTCAACCGACTGCCCTGGACGATCAGCATTATCAAACTCCCTTGGATGAACGAAACCCTTTTCACAGAATGGTAAGCAAAGCACACGATAACGCCCAAACGATCCAGCGGGAGCTTGACTGGCTACAGCAAATCCTGAAAGCCAGATCCGCACTCAATGCCAACCCGGCATCCGGCCCGGCTGATCTCCTGCAAATCCCGCCTCCGGATCTGAGCGGCTTGGATTCTACCTATTCGGATCTGGTCAGGAAACTTCATCTGGGCCCGGAAGAGCGCTTTTTGATGATTTTGGCGGCGGTACCACATATCCGTCCGCAGCTGTTGGACATGTTTATGAGCCGCAACCAGCTCACCCAGCAGATCTACACGGAGTTTGGGGGGAGAAAAGGCAAGTCCCACAACGGCTTTGTCCCCACCGGAGAGACAGTGTTGTTCATCCTAGCCGGAAATGACCTGAAAAAGCGGTTCCAGTACCAAAATCTCCTCGATGCCCACGGAGTACTGTTCAGGGAAAATATCCTGCGACTGGGTGAAGTGGAGCCGGAGGAATCCTTCCTCAATGGTGCGCTGACCATTTCGCGGGAAATCCTCGATCAGATCACCACTGGCAAGATCCAAAAACCGGCCTTTAGCACGGAGTTTCCCGCCCAACGCCTCCAAACCCCATTGGATTGGGAAGATCTGGTCCTTCCCGAAGAGACCTGGATCCAGTTGCGGGAACTGGAGATCTGGCTGAAGCACAAAGATTTTTTGATGAAGGAATGGGAGATGTCCAGAATCCTAAAACCCGGCTACAAAGCCTTGTTTTTTGGTCCGCCGGGCACGGGAAAAACGCTGACTGCCGCTTTGCTGGGGAAAAGGATGGAACTCGATGTCTATCGGATCGACCTGTCCAGGCTGGTGTCCAAGTACATCGGGGAGACCGAAAAGAACCTGTCCAAGGTCTTTGACCGGGCCGAAAAGCAGGGATGGATCCTGTTTTTTGACGAAGCAGATGCCCTTTTTGGAAAGCGGACTGCTGTCAACGATGCCCATGACCGCTATGCAAATCAGGAGGTCTCCTACCTGCTGCAGCGAATCGAAGACTATGACGGCTTGGTGATTTTGGCGACAAACCTCAAGAACAACCTGGATGATGCTTTTATGAGGCGTTTTCAGTCCAGTGTTTTTTTCCCCATGCCCCAGACAGAGGAGCGGCTGCTGTTGTGGAAAAACGGCTTTCCGGAGCAGGCAAACCTGGAAACCAAGATTGACTTGGCGACCATCGCGGCTTCCTACGAGCTGAGCGGAGGCGGAATCGTCAATGTGATCCAACACACCCTGTTGATGGCTTTGGAAAATGAGGACAAAACCATCCGGCTCGAAGACATCAGGGAAGGAATCCGAAGAGAGTACCAGAAAGTAGGTCGAACGATTTAACACGGATGCCATGCGAAAAAAAGTCAGAAAAAAGCCCGATCAGGAGGAAGAATCAGAACCTGTCGTGGTTGTGGCGGACAAGGAGAAAGTCTCGAAAACCGCTAAAAAGGAGGAAAAAATGAGTCCTGTCGAGCAAGAGCGCCATGGAATGAAAGCCTTGGAGCCCGGCGAAGTAATGAATCCCATCAAATCCTAAACTGACCGATGGGAGCCGCTGCCGAAAAGATCGCCCCTCCGAGATCCCGGTTGACCGGGTTTGGGAGAGGTGTGATCCAGCCCTCCCTCAAAGTTGGAAAGCCCAACGACAAATACGAACAGGAAGCAGAAGCTGTCGCCGATCAGGTGGCGATGTCACCGTCGCCGACAACTCCCCTGATGTCCGCAAGTCCGGGGGGATTTCAGATGATGCCTTCCGAAGAGGGGGAAATCCAGATGAACCCACTTTCAGCGGGGATTTCGATGATCCAACTGAGCATCGACGAGGAAGCAAGCGAAGTTCAGCTTTTTGCGGAGCAGACTCCGTCAATCCAACTCTCAGAGGAAGAGGAGGAATTGCAACTCGCCAGGGAGGAAGAAGAAACGGTCCAGCTTTCCGGCGAAAATGACGGAGCGGTCTCCCCTCAGCTTTCCACCCAAATCCAACAAAGTTCCGGATCGGGTGCCGCGCTTCCCCCTCCCGTGCAGCAGGACATGGGACAAAGGATCGGAGCGGATTTTTCGGGGGTAAAAGTCCACACCGGAACCCAGGCGGCTTCGATGAGTGCTGCGCTCGGTGCCCAGGCCTTTACCCACGGCAGTGACATTTATTTCAACGAAGGGAAGTACCAACCCGAAACCTCCGAAGGAAGGCACCTGCTTGCCCACGAACTGACCCACACGGTACAGCAGGGAGCATCCGTGAGGAGATCACCCGATCCCCAGATCTCCTCCACTCCACCCCAAGTCCAGCGGCTTGGTTGGGCTATTCGGGAAGGGCTTGCCAGATTTGCCAGCTACATCCCGGGCTACACGCTGCTCACCGTGATCATTGGCTATGATCCTTTGGCAGGAAGAAATGTAGAGCGAAACGGAACCAATCTCTTGGGTGGACTGCTCGGCTTGATCCCGGTATTTGGAACCTTGCTTTTCAACAAACTCAGGGAACTCGGAATCATTGATGCCGCACTTGCCTGGGTGGAAAATGAAATGACTTCGCTAAACCTGACCACCCGCCGACTGGAGGCCACTTTGGAGCAGGCTTGGGACGAGGCCAGTGTCTTTTCAGGTTGGGATGAAAACATGGCGGTACTCGACCGCACCTTTGGACGACTCTACCGGGATGTCGTCACCTTTGCCGGACGGGTCAAAGACAAGATCTTTGAGCTGATCAAAGAAGCCCTGATGACGGCGCTGAAGGCTTTGGCGGATGCGTTCCCCGGCTATCCACTTTTGACCAAACTGCTGGGACATGACCCGCTGACCGGAGAAGAAGTCGCATCGACAACCGCCGAAAAAATCGAAGCCTTTCTGCTGTTGATCGGAAAAGAGCAGGAACTGGAGCGTATGCAGGCCGAAGGGACAATCCAGGAAACGGCGGATTGGATCGACGGAGAATTGGCCGCACTGAATTTCAGTTTCGCGGAAGTCAGGACATTGTTTGAAGAGGCCTGGAATGGGTTTTCACTGGAAGACCTGAGCAATCCGGTCGCGGCCTTCAACCGCACGGTTGCCATCTTCACCCCCTTCACCACGCGGGTATTCACCTTCGCCGCCAATGTGGCCATCAAGGTGCTGGAAATCATCAAAAATGCCCTCTTGGCCCAACTTTCGGCTTATGCCAGAGAGCAGCAGGGATTCCACTTAGTGACTGTAATCCTCGGAAAAGACCCCTTTACGGGAGAGGAAGTCCCAAGAACAACGGAGAATGTGATCCGTGGATTTATGGGCTTGCTGCCTGGGGGTGAGGAGCAGTTCCAGCAAATGAAAGAAACCGGGGCTATCGAGCAAACCGTGAGCAGAATCGATGCTGCTGTGGCTACCTTGAATTTTTCGTGGGCCTATGTCACCGGATTGTTCCTCAGCCTTTGGAACAGCTTCACCATTGCGGATGTCTTCCATCCCCTCGATGCCTTCGTGAGGATCGTCCAGACCTTGGCAGAGCCAATCCAGCGCCTGTTTGCTTTTGTGGTCACCATCGTTCGGATCCTGGTCGAAGTGCTGCTGGTGGTGATGAACTTCCCGATTGACACGGTCAACCAGATCATTGCCAATGCCAGATCCGCTTTTGAAGACATCAAACGGGATCCGATCGGATTCCTCAAAAATCTCCTGAATGCGGTGAAGCGGGGATTCGTCCAGTTCTTTGACAACATCGTGACCCACCTGCTTGGCGGATTGAGAGACTGGCTGTTTGGTGAATTGGCGACGGCCGGGATCACTCCTCCTGCGGATTTGAGCTTCCAGTCGATCCTGGGTTTCGTGCTGGATGTCTTGGGATTGACCATTGACAATGTCTGGGAGCGGCTTGCACTGAAAATCGGGCCTGAGCGGGTAGCGCAGATCCGGGCGGCTATCGATACGCTATCGGGCATCTGGACATTCATCAAAGATGTCTGGGAAAGGGGGCCAATCGCCATCTGGGAATACGTGCAGGAGCAGTTGAGCAATCTTTGGACGATGGTACTGGAGCAAATCCAAAACTGGATCATGACGCGAATCGTGGAGCAGGTGACGACCCGCTTGCTTTCCATGCTGGATCCTACGGGCATCATGGCGGTGGTCAACAGTTTCATTGCATTCTATCGGGCGGTACAGTCATTCATCGAAAAGCTGCGCGAAATGCTCGAAATCGTCAATTCCTTTGTCGCCGGGGTAGCCAATATCGCCCGGGGAAACATTGCCGATGCTGCCAACTTCCTGGAAGCTGCCCTGGCAAGAGCGGTGCCCGTGGCTATCGGCTTCCTGGCCAATCAGGTTGGATTGAGAGGTTTGGGAGCCCGGATAGCAGAAATGATCGCCGGCCTCCGGGAAAAGGTCAACGGAGCAATTGACTGGCTGATCGACAAGGCGCTGGCCGTGGGAGGGGCACTCTTGACGATGGGAAGAAATGCGGTGGATGCAGTTGTAAATTGGACGAGAAATCTGCTGGGAATTGAAAACCGCTTCGAAGGCGACGATGGGAATCAACATAGAATTTATTTCCAAAGCAATGCAGGTGAAATGGTCATCATGATTAACCCAATGCCGGCGAGTCCGCTAATTGCGTGGTTGAATAATTTGAATTTTTCGGATTCTGCTTCGAATGCCAAAAAGGCTGAGGCAATTGTCATTGCAAACCAAATTGAATCAAAAAAAGCCGAGACCCTAAATGAAACTGATCCTGCAAGGCAAGAAGCCGCAGAAGAGGAAAAGACCAGAGAAGTCAGAAGGCTTGTCGACGAATTGAGCAGAAAGCTTGGCCCGCTTTTCGGCTCGGTTTTGCAAGATTGCGCAAATGAATCCAACGGTGGGTTGGTATTTGGAGGATTGACAGGCCCCTATGGAACTTCCATGGAAGCCACCTACCTAAGCAGTAAAAATGCTCCACATGGGTCTAGGCCAAGCGTGGAAGATCCCCGGTATAATCTAATCAACAATAGAAAAAGAGGCCGAGGTGCCTACTATATAAAGGGGCACTTACTCAATGAAAGATTAGGCGGAGCTGGAAATACTTGGAAAAATCTGACCCCATTGACAAGAAGGGCTAACAGCGAGCACGAAAGAATTGCAGAGGCCAGAGTCAAAACCGCCGTCAATGCCGGAAATATGGTTTACTATAAAGTAGATGCACAATATGGAAGGACTCTCCAAATAGATGCTGACCCTAGGATCAATTCCATCAAGTCTGCCGAGGTGGATGTTCCAAATCGCCTGATATGCCAAGCCGAACTCATAACTCCAGCAGCAATTTCCGCTTCCGGAAGGGAAGAACGAACCACCTTAATACCGGCAGGAACAATTATAAACAATGATATTTCCAGTGATCCGTATGAGGTCTGAATTCTGCTCCCATCCCCTTCACCCTTTTTAACACCCCAAACTTCTGGCTTTTCGGTTGGCGATAGTACCTTTGGGCATGATCAAATCCCTTTCCAAATCACTGGCGGGCCTGAGTGTCGGGCTGCTGGTCATGGGTTGCGGCTCCTCTGCCGTGATTACCGCTCCTCCGATTTCGTATTCCAATATTTCCCCGAGAGTATCGGAATTGTCTGATTCGCAAGCCAAACACTGGGGCCATCTGGATCTGGTCAGGGACACCGTCCCGGGCATGAGCGTGGATCGGGCTTATGGGGAGCTGCTGAAAAAGAAAAAAGGCCAGCCCGTAGTCGTGGCCGTGGTGGACTCGGGCATTGATCTCGGCCATGAAGACATCAAAGACGTCCTTTGGGTAAATAAGGGAGAGATTCCGGGTGATGGCATTGACAACGACGGCAATGGCTACATCGACGACATCCACGGCTATAATTTCCTCGGGGAATCCTATCACGAACAACTGGAAATGGCCCGGATCATCCGCCTGAAGATCGGGGACGACGCCTATCAGGCTGCCGCCAAAGCACAATTGGATTCCAAGCTTCCGGAGGCAAAAGAGAGTCTTCCCCAACTGCAGCAAATCGAGCAATTTGTGGGCATGGCCCATCAAAACATCCAGAAAGAACTGGGAAAGGAATACTATTCTTTGGCGGATTTGGAAAAATTCCAGCCCAAAACCCCACAGCAGGAGCAACTCGTCGGTGTGTTGAAACAGGTCATGGGTATGGGTCAGGACATCCCCACAGCGCTCAAAGACCTGAATGACGGCATCAACTATTACCAAGGCCAGGTGGAATACCATCTCAACGTCAACTTCGACGGAAGAAAGCCCGTGGGAGACAATCCCTACGACTTCAATGACCAGAAGTATGGCAATGGCAATCCCGACATCCGGGACAAAAAAGAAAGCCACGGCACCCACGTGACCGGAATCATCGCTGCCTCCCGGGGAAACAAAAAAGGGGTGGACGGCGTGGCCAAAAATGTGTCCATCATGAGCCTGCGCACTGTTCCGGACGGAGATGAATACGACAAAGACGTGGCCCTGGCCATCCGCTATGCGGTGGACAATGGCGCCAAAGTGATCAATGCGAGCTTTGGAAAGGCTTTTTCCCCAAATGCCGAATGGGTGTATGAGGCTCTGGAATATGCCGCTTCCAAGGATGTGTTGTTTGTACAGGCCGCCGGCAACGACGGACTGGACCTGGACAATCCCGAAAACAAGAATTTCCCAAATGACAATAAACTCCAAAATTCACCCGAGTTTGTGGACAACGTAATCACCGTCGGGGCCCTTACTTCAAGCTTTGACTCAGACATGATTGCTTCATTTTCGAATTATGGGAAAGAAAACTTGGACATTTTCGCCCCAGGCGACAAGATCTATTCTACCATGCCCGGCAACGCCTACGAGTTTCAGGGAGGCACCTCGATGGCCGCTCCTGCTGTAGCCGGGATGGCTGCCTTGATCCGCTCGTACTACCCCCAGCTCTCCGCTGCCCAGGTCAAGCAGGTGATCATGGAATCGGGCATTGCGCCTCAAATCAAGGTGAATGTGGGCGGGGCTGAGGGAGCAGAGAGATCGCTTTCTGAAATCTCCAAGACCGGCAAAATCGCCAATTTGTACAACGCCATCATCCTAGCCGATCAAATGGCAAGAACTGCAACGAAGCCCTAAATTTTGAAAACCTTACAGAAATCCCTGTGATTTCAAAACTTCCGTGAATTGCCGTTTGCTGGCTGTTGACAACATTTCCAGTGGATGCCAGATTAGCGCCCCACCGTGGAATCAATCCGGGCAAATCAGCGGGAAAAAGATCCCGCTGATTTTCGAAGAAAACCACAAATCTGCATCAATTTGCCGCTCATTCAAACAGGCTGTCAGTCATCAATAGCCGGCAAGCTTCCTCCATTCTTCAATAGCTTACTTTTTACATTGAACTCTTCTGGATTTTAGAATAAAATTTTATAAAACTGATTTATGTCAGAATCTAGACAGGTAATTCCTAGTAATTTTTAGTTCCAGTTAGCATAAATCAGCCCAACTGAACAGTCTCAATTAGAAACTAACCTTTTTCAGCCATGAAGAACCCAAATGAAAACCCGATTGACCTCACAGCCATCTGCGGAAGTTGCAAAACCCATACTTGCGGAAGTTGTGGATCTTTGATTAATGCAGTGGATCCGCTTCCACAGGTTTCCAGAAGGAATTTTGGAAAAACACTCCTTGCCGGAACAGCCGCGGCATTTTTTGGCGGCGTGGATGCGAGAGCCGGAAATCAATCCTCCAGAATGATCGTGGACTCACATCTCAGAGCCGGAAATGTCTCGCCCGAGTTGGCCGTTTCTCAGAAGGACGGCCCCATCCTGACCGTGTTGGATGAGTTTTACAAGATGGGTCCCGGCCCCTCCAGCTCCCACACGATGGGTCCCATGCGGATTACCTACGATTTTTACCAGCGGGTATCCAAGCTGCCCACAGACGAACTGAAGCGGGCCACAGCACTCAAAGTCCACCTCTACGGAAGTCTCAGTGCCACCGGCGAGGGACATGGCACCAACCGGGCTTCTTTGGCGGGCATCTTGGGAAAATCACCGGCAGATTGCCCACCGGAATTTTTGGATGGGCTGGCCGCTGAACCCAACAAAGTCTATAAGCTAAGCATTGGCCCGGCCAGTTTTGATGTCTCGCTGAAGGATGTGATTTTCGACAAGCCTGACGGCACTTTTCCGCATCCCAATACGATGACCTGCAAGCTCATGGCCGGAGACACAGCTATCTATGAACTGGAATACTATTCGGTGGGTGGTGGATTTATCGAATGGAAGGGCTACAAAGCCCCGGACAAAGGCCAGCCCAAGTATCCCTATGAACATGCCAAGGAACTGAAAAAATACCTGATCGATGACAAGATTCCCCTGCCCAAACTGCTCTTGGAAAATGAGATGGCGATCTCGGGAAAAAGCGAGCAGGAAATCTGGGAATTTATTGACCAAGTCACCGAAGTCATGGTCCGGGGAGTGGATGCCGGATTGAAGGTGGACGGAGTGCTCCCCGGCCCGATCAAGCTGGAAAGCAAGGCAGCGGAGATGTACAGCAACATCCAAAAGGGAAACAAAGGCCCGGCAGGCAGGGCAGTAGCCACCATCGCAGCGTACGGATTTGCGATGGCGGAGGAGAATGCAAGGGGCCATATTATCGTCACGGCACCCACGGGCGGTTCGGCCGGGATCATCCCGGCGATAGTCAAATCCCTCCGGGATGTCAATACCCCCACACAAAGTGTGCGGGAGGGAATGCTCGCCGCAGCGGCCATCGGCTACCTGTGCAAGCACAACGCCACCCTCTCCGGAGCGGAGGGAGGCTGTCAGGCGGAAGTCGGAGTCGGCTCCTCCATGGGAGCGGCCCTGATTTCACAGGCGATGGGAGAAGGCCCAAAGGTCGTCTCCAATGCAGCCGAATCTGCCCTGGAGCACCACTTGGGGATGACTTGTGATCCCGTGGCGGGCTACGTCCAAATCCCCTGTATCGAGCGCTGTGCCTACGGAGCGGTCAAAGCCTGGACGGCTTACACCATCGCCAGCGAAGAAGTCCCCGAGGAACGGCGGGTGGATCTGGATACCACCATCTCGGCAATGGCCCTGACTGCCAAAGAAATGAACACCAAATACAAAGAAACCTCCGAAGGCGGCCTGGCCGTATCGGTGGTGCTGTGCTAAACCTTTTTTCAAAAATTTTAAGCTCATGGGCAAAAACCAAAAGATCGCCGTCGCAGCCTGGCTGCTGACGGCGGTCTATTACTTTTATCAATATTCCCTCCGCTCCGCTCCCGGCGTGATGATCCCCCAACTCTCGGAAGCATTTGGCTTGAGCGCTTTGGGAGTCGCCTCAATCGTCGGGATGTTCTATTACGGCTACTCCCCTTTCAGCTTGGTGGCAGGTGCAAGCATGGACCGCTTTGGCCCGAAAACCATGGTGCCGATCGGGGCATTTTTGGTAGGAATCGGGGCCTTGCTCTTTGGCTCCGGAAGTGAAGCAATGGCAAATATCGGTCGCTTCCTGCAAGGAGCCGGCGGGGTATTTGCCCTGGTAGGGGCTGTCTATATCGCGAGCAAGTACTTTTCCCCGACCAAAGCCGCCACGCTGATCGGTGCCACCCAGATGTTTGGAATGGCCGGAGGGTCGGCCGGGCAGTTTGTGGTCGGCCCAATCATCAGCGACGGGCTGCCGTGGAATTCTTTTTGGCTTTTCATGGGCTTGGCTGGAATCGGGATTGGAGTCCTCCTGTTTTTGCTTCTGCCCAAGGAAGAAAAGAAAGCGGACGGGGGACATTTTGTCAAAAGCACCCTTTCCGCGTTCAAAACCGTCTTCAAAAATCCCCAATCGATCTATTGCGGAATCATCGCAGGCCTGCTTTTCATTCCCACGACCATCTTTGACATGATCTGGGGAGTTCGCTTCTTGCAGGATTCCTTCGAAATGGAATATGGAACCGCCGTCATGCGCTCCGCAAGCGTACCCCTCGGCTGGATCATCGGATGCCCGCTCCTCGGCTGGATTTCCGATCGCATCGGAAGAAGAAAACCCGTCATTATTGGTGGCGGATTGATCCTGCTGTCTTGCCTGGCCTTGATTCTTTTCGGTCCCCAAAGACTATTTCCGCCCTATGTATTAGGCTTGGTGGCAGGAATCGGATCCGGCGCGGCCATGCTGCCCTACACCGTCATCAAGGAAGCCAACCCCCCTCAATACAGCGGCACTGCCACCGGCGTGATCAATTTCCTGAACTTCACCTTTAGCGCATTGTTGGGGCCGGTCTTTGGTTGGCTGTTGATCAAGGTGTCTTCAGGAACAGATTTCACTCTTTCACACTATCAGACCACGTTTCAGCCCTTGCTGTACGGGGTGGCTATTGCCGTTGGCTTGGCTTTTTTCCTGCTCAAAGAAACCGGAACGGCCGTCCGGAAGTCTTAGCTGTTGTCTTGGTTTGATGGATTCAGCCAAGCCACTCCAAATTTATACCCCACGGTCAACACAATGGCTCCGGTAAACAGTCCGATAAATCCAGAATACAGGAAACCTCCGATGGCACCCAAAAAGACCACCAGCATGGGCACGGAGGCTCCTTTTCCCAAAAGGATCGGTTTGAGGACATTGTCCATCAGCCCCACCACGATCATCCAAATCGTCAATACAGTTGCCGTGACACTGTCGGCGGTACTCCAGATGTAGATGATCACGCCAATGGAAATGGGCAGAATCCCAATCTGGACAATCGCCAAAATCAGGGAAAGGATGATCCACAGGGCTGCGAAAGGAATTCCGGCCAGGATCAGCCCGACTCCCACGAGCGTGGTCTGGATGGCAGCTACGCCAAGGATTCCTTTCACCACGTTTTGGACGGTCTGTTTGGCCACGCCGGCCATCGCTTCTCCCTCCTTGCCTCCGAGTTTCCCAAAAAACTTCCTGGCAAAATCACTTTCCTCCTGCTCATAAGCCAACATCACTCCGCTGATTATAATCGAAACCATCAGCATAAGAACCCCGGTTGCCGTGTTTTTGAGCAAGCCGACCAGCTTCAACAAAACCGGCTTGAGCTGATCTTGGTGCTCCTGAATGGTCAAAGTCAGGTTGGTGGAAGCGTTGGTCCAAAACGCAAACAGCCGCTCCCCAATCAGGGGCCAGGCTTTTACTTTCTCGTTTGGGGATGGGATTTGCAGCTCATGATCGCGGAGACTCTGGGCAAGCTCTTTGATCTCGCCTGCCCCGGCAACCATAAAAAACACCGCCGGAACGATCAAAACCAGCAGGGCTACCAAAGTGATCAATGTGGCCGAAAGTCCGCTTTTCCAGCCATATTTTCCCGTGAGTCTTTCGTGGATCGGGAAAAAGGAAGAGGCGAAAACAGCACCCCAAATCATCGGGATAAGAAAGGGCTCCAGAATATTGAAGCACCAAACCAGCAAGACCGCCAAGGCCAACAACTGCATGGCATAGTGGAGAACCTGGTTGGTACCGGACGAGGCAGAAGAAGGGCTTGGGTTGGGATTCATGGGGGCTGGGATTGGTTGACAAAATTTACGGCATAATTTCAAGCTATGCATTCGGCGAAATCCTGATATAAATCATGAAACGGCTCGGCCGCGCCAGAACCAACGGTCCCAACTGGTTCCAGGCATCAGGTGGCGGTGCTTTTCAAGCATCCAAGGCAGATGCACGGCCAGTCTGAAAAGCAGTGAAATCGCTTTTGGATTCCTTCGATTAAAATGGCGAGATGGGAGGGCAATTCAGGTGTGCCCATCCACTGCAAGGAGTTTTAACCACATAGGAGAACAAGGAGCCTTTGGTTTTGAAACAGCATGCGTCAGCGGAACTCCAATAGGCAGCTTCACCAATCAGCGTTTTTTTGGATTGGCCACAGATGTACAGAGAATCTCGGCGGTGCATTGTCTTCCGAAAAAGCGAAGCTTTCGACTTTTGCGATCTCAAAAAACCTGTTAGGCCAGTCGGCCTGTAGTTCCGGGCAGGGCTTGAAAGCCTCTGCTCCCCCTTCTCGGTGGTTTCACGGTTAAAAACTTCCCACTGCTGGGAGCGTGCTTCACGTCCGTCATTCCCATCCTGTTATGCGAGTCCGCGAGAATGTTTCAGCCTTCTTCAATGGAAATGAAGTGCTCTCGTTAAACGCGATTTGCCTGGTCTGAAAAGGGGACAAGCCGTTGAAATGCCTCCGAGGGCATGTCGGACACCGCTGCTTGCACTGGGACAAGCTGGCATTGGGATCCGGAGAATCGCCAAAAAAGTGGCGTTGCCAATCTCCCCAACCAAGCGGAGGGGATGAGCGGATTGCCACCCATCCCCTCGGCTTATTTGATTTTTCCCCCAAATCCTCCGCTAAAAGAGCGCACGCTTTCGGGTAAGTTTATCAGGCCTTCTGAGCCCAAGGGCCAAT
>CAZGYC010000033.1:0-42043 GCA_964530015.1 uncultured Limnohabitans sp.
TATCTATACCCCAAATGACTGCCGGACTTCAAATACTTAAAATCCGAATTGCTGCATTTTTGAGGTTGGAATATTCGCTGGTTTTCCTTTTTGTCGCTGTTTGCGAAAATGACTTTTCCAAAGTTCACATCTCACAACCAAGTATTTATCCCATTTAAATTTGATTTATTTTCGTAGTTCACCAGCCTCAATCACCTCATTAAGATTATTTAACAAAAATAGTCACTCTATTTTTAGAAAATAATTAATAATATAACAGCGTTAAATCGTTTATCAGAATAATCGTTTGGTGATTGCCGATTTTATCGAAGAACACTACTGGATTGAGGGAATTTCTGAGTTCCTCAAGCATTGGGTAAAGAAGAAGAAATGAATGACCTCTTTTTTTTGAAGTCGCGCTTCAAGGGTTAGTATAGGATTAAGGCCGTGAAGGGGTTGCAAAAGCAAAGCACCTGCATTTTCAACTTAGCCAGATTCATCCACTTTCCATTCAATCTTGACCTTTGTCATCTTATGCAAAGACGCACTGGTAATGATTTTTGAAATGGAGTCTAGTTTTAGTCATAGATTTTATAGTTAAAAAAACATACCACTGAAAAAAATGAAATTTTTCCTTTCATTCCTTCTTTTGCTTGCCATCACCTTTGCTTCGCAAGCCCAATCCAAACTTACTATTCGGGGAACAGTGAAAGACACCACCAACGTCCCGCTTGACTACACCTCTGTACTTCTTCTTAGTCCAAAAGATTCTGCCCTGGTGGCTTATACTTTGACTAATAAATCCGGAGAATACCAATTCAAGAACGTGGATCGGCAACCACTGCTCATCAAAGCCACCTATATGGGCTACCTACCCGTCCAAAAGGAACTGGTACTGCCCGGAACAGATGTTTTGGAGGTGGAGGATATTCACTTAGAGCCTATCCTTCAGGAACTTTATGAGGTGGTGGTGAAAGCCGCCAAAGCACCTTTGATGATGCGTGGCGACACCCTCGAATACGATGCCAGCAAATTCAAAGTACCGCCTGGAGCGACTTTGGAAGAATTACTCCGCAAGCTGCCCGGCATACAGATCGACAAGGATGGAAATATCGTAGCACAAGGGGAACAAGTGCAGAAGGTAACGGTAGATGGAAGGCGCTTTTTTGGAGGAAATACCAAAATGGCCACGCAAAACCTCAATGCCGAATCAATAAGCAAGCTTCAGCTATTTGATGATAAGTCAGAACAGTCCAAGCTCACAGGCGTGGAGGATGGAGTGAAGGAAAAAACCTTGAATGTAGAGCTAAAGGAAGAAGCAAAAAAAGGAGGTTTTGGCAAAGTGTCCGCGGCGGCGGGTACAGATGAAAGATGGACTGCAAATGCCTCATTCAACAAGTTTGATAAAGTAAACCAATTTTCAGTCATCGGGTATGGCAACAATGTCAACCAATCCGGCTTGAGCTGGGATGACCTACAGGAGTTTAGAGGCAGCAATGCTTTCCAATTTGGCGATACCGGAGATTTCGGTTTTAATGCAAGTGGAGGAAATTTTATCGTTTTTGGGGGAGGCGACAATGAGGAATCCTTTGAAATCCCTTTCAACAATCTCAACTCAGGTTTTTCTAACAATCAGGCTATTGGCGTCAATTACAACTACCTGAAAGGCAAAAAGGACTTCAGCAGCAACTATTTCTACAGCCGCAGTGACCAAATCCTGGAGAGCGTCAATAGCAGAACCAACTTTCTACAGGACAATACTTCCTTCACTTCCACTGACCAAAGCATACAAAACAACGTAGCAGGTCATCATCGGGTAAATCTTCGATTTCAAAATGAACTAGACAGCACCAACACCATCACCATCAACGCGAAAGGAAGGCTAAGTACACTTAGTACCTCATTGCTCAGCCATCAGGAGCTGATAAGCAACAGCATCGTGCAAAGCCAAATGGACCGGAACAACCAATCAGACAAATGGTCAGGAGCTTTTCAAGGCACGGCAATCTATCGACATAAATTCAAAAAAAATGGGCGGAATTTTGCTGCCAGCATCAGTGATACTTGGAGCAAGGCAGACCAGGATGGCATCCAAAAAGCCGTAGCGGACATGATGGATTCAACGGACCCGAATACCTATTTCCAAAGCTTGGATCAGGTGATCCAGGCCTTGAATGGCTCGAACCTGATCAAGTCAAGCTTACTCTATGTCGAACCCATCAAGAATATTTTCTTCTGGGAGACTTTCTACAATTTCAGCCAATCCAAGAGCGAAACAAACCGACAGGTATACGATGTGGAGAGAAGTGACATGAGAGAGCTAAATCCTGACCTCAGCCGGTTTTTTGACAACAAAATTACCTATAACAGGTTTGGCTCCAGTTTCCGATATGCGAATAAAGGCTCTAACCTAAGCGTGGGATTAGCCGCATCCGACTACCGCCTCAACGGGCAATTTTCAGTGATAAAAGGCAGTGAGATCCTTGGCAGAGTGGACAAGAACTACCTCAATTTCACCCCCAATGTATCCTACTGGAAAACCATGAAGGGCAACAGGCGAATCAATGCAAGCTATGCCATGGGTGTGACTCCGCCAAGTATCGCAAACCTCCAGCCGTACAAGGACATTTCCAATCCGCTCTATATCCGTGAAGGAAATCCCGATCTTGAGCCAGAAGTGTCCCATTCTTTCAATACCGGATACAACATGTATGATCCGGCTACTTTTATAAATCTCCGGTTCTCGTTCAATTCCACGTTCTATCAGAATCAAGTCGTTCAAAACCAGACTATAGATCCAGAAACCTATGTCACTACCTACAAAGCAGGAAATGTGTCCGGAGGACAGCGTTATTACCCCTATGTCGGTTTTGGTTTTCCCATCGTAAAAACCAAGGCTAACGCATACCTATCGGCAAATCCATCCTATTCCAAAAGCTTCTCCCTAATCAATTCCATCGAAACGGAGACACATACGTACAGCCATAACTTTGGGGGGAATTTAGACCTGACGCCTTTAGAATGGCTCAGCCTTTATGCCGGGGGATCGTACCGCCTGAGCAAAACCAAATACGAGCAAAACCCATCCCAAAACCAGGACATCATAAACTGGACTGTATATAGCAATATGAACATCAAATTCCCCAAAGACTTTTACCTGGATGTGAAATTCAACCACAACAGATATAAAAACGAAAGTTTTGGATTTGACCAGAAAGTGCCTATTCTCAACGCATTCGTCTACAAACTACTCGGCAAGGAAAAAAAATGGGAAGTCAGACTTTCTGCCTATGATATCTTCAAGAAAAATCAAACCATCAGTCAGTATGCAGGGCAAAACTACGTTTCCACTGGAAGAATTGAGACTTTGTCCAGATATTTCCTACTCGGAGTGACTTACAACATGCGGGGAGTAGAAGTGAAAAATAGAAGATAATTTAAACCAGCAGCCGACCTTTACAACAATGAAATCAATTCTTAAGACCATTGCGCTGATACTGATAACCACAGGACTTAGAGCCCAAAATATCGTGGGTGAGGTGGAATACCGATACCGCATCTTCTATGATAAAATCTATTCAAGCTTGCCCCACCTTACCCAGCAGGAAAGGGATAGAATCCTACTTACCTGGGGTAATCCTGAAGGCTACAGTACCCGGATGAAACTCCAGTTTTGGCCAGAAAAAAGTCTCTACACTTTCGGCGCCCCCTATGAGGTGCGCAGCTATTCTTGGCAAGTAGAAGACTATTTCATTGAAAACAATCTGGAAGAGCAAACCTATCTGAAGTACATGGATCAAATGGGCAAAACTTACCTAGTCCGTGATCGCCTAAACGCTCCAAAATGGAGGGTAATGAACGAAATACGGGATATTCTCGGACACATGTGTATGAAAGCCGTGGCTGAAGACAGCATAAAAGGCCAAAAGATCACGGCTTGGTTTGCCTCAGATATACCGGTTCCCGTCGGCCCCGAAGAGCAATTCGGCTTACCGGGTTTGATTTTAGCCTATGACATCAACGACGGAATGCTGATCGTCGAAGCCGAGAAAATCACATTTGGCGAACCGGGAGAAATCATCACCCTGCCAAAAAAACTGAAAGGAAGGGAAGTATCGGGCACTGAATATCAGGTTCTGGTCCAATATTTTATCCAGACTTCCGTCGAAAGCAAGCGAGCTTGGATGTGGGGTTTAAGATATTGAGGAGGTAGCGATGAGTGGTAAGTAATTTCTCTTTTCTCCGACAATTACCTCCGCTCCCTTGGCGGCTTTCGCGGATTAGCCCTAATTTGAAGCCCCATTCCCCAAAGCTATGTATATCGTTTTTGATACCGAGACCACCGGCTTGCCCCGGGACTACAACGCCCCCATGTCCGATGTGGACAATTGGCCCCGGCTCGTCCAGCTCGCCTGGCAGCTCCACGACGCAACCGGCAAGCTGCTCTCCAACCACAACTACATCATCCGTCCGGAGGGATTTACCATTCCCTACAATGCCGAAAAAGTCCACGGAATCTCCACCAAACGCGCCCTGGCCGAAGGCCACGACCTGAAGGAAATCCTCCAGGTCTTTCGTGAGGATGTCGTCCAAGCCAAGTACCTCGTCGGCCACAACATCGGCTTTGACATCAATGTGGTCGGGTCGGAATACCTCCGGGCTGAGCTGGTCATGCCCTTGGACAAAAAAACCGAACTCGACACGAAAGATATTTCCACGGACTTCTGCGCCCTTCCTGGCGGGAAAGGCGGGAAATACAAATGGCCCACGCTGACCGAATTGCATCAAAAACTGTTTGGCAAAGGTTTCGGCGATGCGCACGATGCGGCCTACGACGTGGATGCGACTGCGCGCTGCTTTTTTGGCCTGATCACCCAGGGGGTGCAAAAGCCAGAAGGCGGAGTCACTGTGGCAGAAGTCATCTACGAAGCACCCAAGCTGGCGGAGGCGAACTTTGCGCAAGCGAAAGATGAGCAAAAAGCCACTGCAAAAGACATCCTGAAACAGGCCGGAAAGGCAGATATTTCGGACTTGGCGGACGTCCCCTTCACCCATTTGCACGTCCACAGCCAATACTCGGTCCTTCAGGCGACGTCTGAGATTCCGGCGATGGTGGCCCGGGCCAAGGATCTCGGAATGAAGGCCATCGCCATGACTGATCATGGGAATATGATGGGTGCTTTTCACTTTGTGAAGGAAGCGATGGGAAAAGATCTCAAGCCGATCTTGGGCTGCGAGTTTAACCTCAACCGGGATCGGAAAAACAAATCCAACAAAGACGACGGATACCAAACTGTCCTGATCGCAAAAAACAAAGCCGGCTATCACAATCTGGCCAAACTGGCTTCCTATGCCAATATTGAGGGATTTTACTATGTACCGAGAATCGACAAAGAACTGCTGCTCCAGTACAAAGGAGACTTAATCGCCACCACGGGTGGTCTTTGGGGCGAAATCCCCTATTTGATCCTGAATGTGGGCGAAACCCAAGCCGAGGAGGCTTTTGTCTGGTGGAAGGAACAGTTTGGCGACGACTTCTATGTGGAGCTCAACCGGCACGGCATTCCCGAAGAGGAAAAAGTCAATGAGGTTTTGCTGGACTTTGCCCACAAATACGGCGTAAAATATTTTGCGGCAAACAACACCTATTACAACGACAAGGCCGATGCCAAGGCGCATGACATCCTGCTTTGCGTCAAAGACGGGGAGCTCGTCGAAAAGCCCAAAAAATACATCGGAAAACGGGGGCGGGAATTCCGCTACGGCTTCCCCAACGACGAGTTTTATCTCAAAACTCAGGATGAAATGAAAAAACTCTTTTCGGACCTTCCCGATGCGATCATTTGCACACAAGAGATTGTGGACAAAATCGAAGCCTACAAGCTCGCAAGAGAGGTCTTGCTTCCGAAGTTTGACATTCCAGCCGAATTCATCCATCCGGAGGACGCCCTCGATGGAGGCAAGCGTGGAGAAAATGCCTATTTGCGTCACCTGACCTATGAAGGTGCCAAAAAACGCTACACCAATATTACCCCTGAAATACAAGAGCGTCTGGACTTTGAACTGGCGACGGTTGAAAAAACCGGCTATCCGGGTTACTTCCTGATCGTGCAGGATTTCATCGTAGAAGCCCGAAAAATGGGAGTCTCCGTAGGTCCGGGACGCGGATCTGCCGCAGGATCTGCTGTGGCCTATTGCACCGGCATCACCAACATCGATCCAATTGAATACAACCTGCTGTTTGAGAGATTCCTGAATCCAGACCGGGTATCCTTGCCCGATATTGACATTGACTTTGACGATGAAGGTCGTCAGTCGGTGATCGATTATGTGATCAAAAAATACGGTTCCAATCAAGTCGCACAGATCATCACCTACGGTACAATGGCGGCCAAATCTGCCATCCGGGATACTGCAAGGGTATTGAATCTTCCTTTGGCAGAAGCAGGCAGATTGGCCAATCTGGTTCCGGACATTAAGTTGAAAGCACTTTTCGCTTTGCAGGGCAACCGCGCTGCGATCTCGGATAAACTCAACGGCCAAGGTGAAATGATTGCCAAGGCGGATGAATTGATTCGGATCTCCAAGGGTCAGGATGAATCCGCCAAGACCATCAATCAAGCCGCCATGCTGGAGGGTTCAGTGCGCAACCTGGGTATCCACGCCTGCGGGGTGATTATCACTCCGAGTGACATCACCAACTTTGTGCCTGTGGCTCTTGCCAAGGATTCGGACATGGTTTGCACCCAGTTTGACAACTCGGTGGTGGAAGCGGCCGGACTGCTCAAGATGGACTTTTTGGGCCTAAAAACCCTCACGCTGATCAAGGACGCGATCAAGATCGTGAAAGAACGGCATGGAATCCATCTGGATGCCGATGAGTTTCCCATCGATGATCTCAAGACTTACGAGCTTTTCCAGCGAGGCGAGACAGTTGGCATATTCCAATACGAATCTGCCGGGATGCAGAAATACATGCGGGAACTGAAGCCGACCGTTTTTGCGGATTTGATTGCCATGAACGCCCTGTATCGTCCAGGACCTCTGGCCTATATCCCTTCTTTTATCAAGAGAAAACACGGGGCAGAGCCGATCACTTACGATCTGGCCGACATGCAGGAGTATCTGGAGGAAACCTACGGGATCACCGTTTACCAGGAACAGGTCATGCTTTTGTCCCAAAAATTGGCGGGATTTACCAAGGGTGAGGCCGACGTTTTGCGAAAGGCCATGGGTAAAAAGCAAAAAGACGTTCTCGACAAGATGAAACCCAAGTTCGTGGAACAGGCTTCTGCAAAAGGCCATGATGCCAAAAAACTGGAGAAAATCTGGACGGACTGGGAGGCTTTTGCATCCTATGCTTTCAACAAGTCCCACTCGACCTGCTACGCCTGGATTGCCTACCAGACAGCCTATCTCAAGGCACATTATCCAGCGGAATACATGGCCTCCGTACTGAGTAATAACATGAACGACATCACCCAGGTGACCTTTTTCATGGAAGAATGCAAGCGCATGGGTATCAAGGTCGCCGGTCCGGATGTGAATGAATCCAAAGGCGGGTTTACTGTGAACAAGGCCGGGGAAATCCGGTTCGGGATGGCAGCGATCAAAGGTGCCGGTTCGGCAGCGGTGGACGAAATCATCCTGGAGCGCGAGAAAAAAGGGCCGTATAAAAACATCTTCGACTTTGCGAAGCGGGTCAATTCCAGGGCGCTCAACAAAAAAACGATGGAGGCGCTGGCGATGGCGGGAGCCTTTGACTGCTTCAAAGAGCACCATCGCCGACAGTATCTGGAAGCTCCCGACAATGACATCTCGCTGATCGAAAAAGCCACCAAATACGCCCAAAAAGTGCAGCAAGAAGAAGACAGCGCCCAAGTGAGCCTCTTTGGTGGCGGGAGCGGGAACATGGAAATCCCCCTGCCCTCAGTGCCTCCAATGGAGCCTTTTTCCCAGATCCAGCAACTCAATATCGAAAAAGAAGTGGTGGGACTTTTCATCTCCGGACACCCCTTGGACGAATACAAATTGGAGATCGAATCATTCACCAATACGCCACTCACGGCTTTGGCAGATCTGGAAAGCCTCAAAGGCAAAAACGAACTGAAGCTGGCTGGTTCGGTGAGCACTTTCGCCCACCGCACCACCAAGACCGGGAAGCCTTTCGGCACACTGACCATGGAGGATTATCATGGTTCATTCACGTTCTTCCTTTTTGGCGACGATTACGTAAGATTCAAGGAGTACTTTATGCCGGGCTGGTTTTTGTTCCTTTCCGGAGCAGTCACGCAGAAAAAATGGGGCGGAGACAATGAGCTGGAGTTCAAGATCAACAGCATCATGCTGCTCAGCGAGGTTCGTGGCAAGATGGTCAAAGGGCTGCGGATCAACATTGACCTGGACAATCTCACCCTGGATCTGATGGAAAAACTCGAAGCCATCACGGCCAAATACAAGGGCGACGCCAAGCTTTATATCGATGTAATTGACCGAAAGGAAAACATCGCGCTGGAGCTGTTCTCCAAGCGTTTTACCATAGACCCAAGTGCAGACATGATCAAAGCCCTGGGGGAAATTCCGGAGGTGATCTATAAGGTTGTTTAAATCGAAAACCGGAGAATGGAACGATCATTGCCTCCGTCAATGGACGATAGACAATAATTTAAAGGTTGCCGGAACTTAATGGCTTTCAATCCGCTTTTGCTGATATATTTGAAAATCAGAAATCAATTAATCCAAGATTAAAAATGGGAAAAGCAATAGAAATCACTGATGCAAACTTTGAGGAAGTAATCTCCGGAGATCAGCCGGTTTTGGTTGACTTCTGGGCCGAGTGGTGTGGGCCTTGCAAAATGATCGGCCCCGTGGTGGAGCAACTGGCATCAGAATACGATGGAAAAGCGGTAATCGGCAAAGTGGATGTGGATTCCAATCCCTCCGTGGCCCAGGCTTTCGGCATCCGCTCCATCCCTACCCTGCTCTTCTTCAAAGGCGGACAGATCGTGGACAAGCAAGTCGGCGCCGTGCCAAAAGCAGTCCTTGCACAAAAGCTGGACGCACAACTCTAATTCTTAATTACACTTAGACCGGAAAGCCGTAAAGATCTCTTTGCGGCTTTTTTTATCTTCGCTCCGGAAATGGCAGAACAACTGATTTCTTTGGATGAATTTTGGACCTGGAGGGAGACGCTCCCCGTGATCGATGCACGGAGTGAAGCGGAATTTGCCCAAAGCCACATTCCCAGCGCACGCAATCTCCCGATCCTAAACGACGGGGAACGGAAGGTAGTCGGCACACTTTACAAAGAAAAGGGGGCGGAAGAGGCGACATTGAAGGGTTTTGAGCTGGTTGGCCCAAGATTCCATGAAATACAGAAAGAAGCGATCCGACTTTTTCCCCAAAGAAAAATCATCCTGTACTGCTGGAGAGGTGGCATGAGAAGCCAAATCCTGTCCTGGCTGCTCAGCATGGTCGGATTCGAAGTGTACCGTCTCAAGGGCGGGTACAAAACCTACCGGACGTTTACTTTCACAGAAGTAAGAAAAGAGCGAAACCTGATCGTATTGGGTGGAAAAACAGGCGTGGGCAAAACTCTTTTGCTCAAAAAGCTCAGCGAAAAAGACGAGCAAGTGCTTGATCTCGAAGCCCTCGCCAACCACCGGGGTTCCTCTTTCGGATCGATTGGACTTCCTCCCCAGCCTTCGGTGGAGCAGTTTGAAAACCTGATGGCCGAAAAACTGCGTGGTTTTGATCCACGGCTTCCCCTGTGGGTCGAAAACGAAAGCCGGAAGATCGGGAGGATCATTCTCCCCGATCTGTTCTATGCGCAGATGGTGGGGAGCCCGCTCATCGACCTCCAAAAACCTGCGGAAGAACGCATCGACTACATCGCCAAAGAGTACGGAAATTTTCCCCCAGACGATCTGGTCGCCGCTGTTCTCCGCCTCAAAAAAAAGTTGGGAGGACTTCGAACCCAAGAAGCCATTGCCGACATTCAGGCTGGAAATCACACATCCTGGATTTCCAACCTGTTGGTCTACTATGACAAAACCTACGAATTTGACCTGTCCAGGCATGAAGCGGGGAAAACCCTAATCCTTGAGCTGGGCGGAAAAACAATCGGCGAACAACTGGATCTTTTACTGAAAACCAAAAACCAAATCCATGCAAAATACACCTACCCGGCTCACCGAATGGAGTGAAGGGTCTGGCTGCGGCTGCAAGATCGCCCCCGCCATCCTGGACCAAATACTCGGTGCCAGCGGTTCGTTTTCCCAATCTGATCCGAATCTGCTGGTAGGGAATTCCCACAAAGACGACGCGGCTGTCTATCAGGTGTCGGATGACCTGGCGATGATCAACACGGTGGATTTCTTCACGCCGATTGTGGATGATCCCTTTGATTTTGGGAGGATCGCGGCGGCCAATGCCATTTCGGATGTGTATGCGATGGGTGGGAAGCCGGTTTTTGCCAACGCAATCCTGAGCTGGCCCGTGGAAAAAATCGCCCCCGAACTGGCGGCAAAAGTGCTGGAAGGAGCGAAAAACATCTGCAAACAGGCTGGAATTGAACTGGCCGGCGGACACTCGATTGCGGCCAAAGACCCGATCTTTGGGCTTTCTGTCAACGGAACAGTTCATCCCAGAAAAATCAAGACCAACGCTGGAGCCAAATCAGGCGATTTGCTTTTCCTGACCAAACCGCTGGGAATCGGAGTCTTGGCAACCGCACTGAAACGACAGAAGATCCAGGAGAAAGACTACCTTAACCTCCTTGACACGGCCTGCAAATTGAATTCCGTCGGGACGGTCTTGGGCAATCATGAGGAAGTCCACGCCATGACCGACGTGACGGGATTTGGCTTGCTTGGCCATCTGATCGAGATGGCCGAGGGAGCCGGACTTTCCGCCCAGATCGAACTCTCCAACTTGCCCCTGATCGAGGGGATCCAGGAATACATCAATCAGTTTATCTTTCCAGATAATACCTATCGAAACTGGAATGCCTTCAGTGCCAAAACCAAAGGGGTCGTCGGAATGGATCTGGTCAAACTCTGTGATCCGCAGACCAGCGGCGGCCTCTTGATCGCCGTTGCTCCGGAAAACAAGGGATGGTTTGACGAAACCATGAAGCTCCAAAATCAGCCGGTTTGGGAGATTGGGCAGTTTACCGACAAAAGTGACTTCGTCGTTGCGGTAGTTTAGTACTCCAGAGGCGAGACTCCACCGGACACCAAAAACTTCATGACATCGGAGCTTTTCACCCCTTGCAACGCCGTCACCTGATCCCGCTTGACGAGGAAGACATTGCCCGACACATTGTAGCTGTGGGGAAAATAAACCGCAACCAAATCCGGCTTGCCGATCACTCCCAAATCGTCTTGGGTAAGAAATCCGAGCCTCGACACGGTCTCACTGATCTGAACGACAACCGGGGAACTGAATTTCTTCTTGTCTCCCACGAAAGCACTCATCAGATCCTTGATGCTGGTATATAGCAAGTTCACGAGCGGGATCTTGAAAAGTCCCCGCTCGAACCATTCAAACAGCGGCTTGGTAAAGAACAGGCTAGCCAGGTATCCGGCAAACGTAATCAGGCCGATGACCAGGAGGATCCCGATGCCGGGAAAAGGCACCGGAATCAGGCCATCCAAAAAAACAAAGATCGCATAGATCACATAGGCAGTGACGGCCAAGGGGGCCACGACAAGAAGGCCTCTGAAAAAGTAGGACAAAACGCGGTGGTAGGTAAGTTTCATAACTGAAGATTTGGATGAACTGGTCAAAAAAAATGCCCAATCGCTTGATCAGGCATTTTATGGTGTGTGCAAAAGGAATCAATCCAGAATCTTCACTTTCACACTTCTGTAATAGATCACACTCTCGGGATCATGCGCCTGCAGGGCAAAGGTCCCCGAGCTGAGTTTCTTCTCTCCCAAGTCGCCTGTTCTTTTTTCGTCATCGGCCTCGGTGTATTCATTGATCGTCTTTCCGTTTACTTTGACGGTGATCTTTCCATCCTTCACGGTGACCTCCTCCGTGTACCACTCGCCGTCCTGCACATACACCTCCCTCACGTCCTGAAACGAGTACACGCTTCCGGTCTTTCTCCAGTCTCCGTGGCTTTGGTTTACCTGGATTTCATAGCCTTTGTTTGGCCAGCCGTCTTCCTGGTAGACGGTGTGGATAAAGATCCCCGAATTGGCCTTGGGCATAGTCTTCACCTCCACTTTTAATTCGAAGTTTTTAAAATCGTGGTTTCCGACCGGCCCGTCGTAAAAAGCATGGGCACGTGGTCCGGCCACCTTGATCGTGCCGTCTTCCACGGTAAAGGAAGAGGGGCTATCCGTCGTCAATTTCCAGCCATCCAGGTTTTTTCCGTTGAAAAGTTCCACCCATTCTCCCTGTTGGGAAAAAGCGGCAAGGGAGATGGAGCAAAGCACAAGTAATGCAAATAATTTCTTCATAGTTTTTGGGTTCTAGGTTTACGAGACTTTAAGATAAAGACTCTGGAGTAAATGGCTTCTACCGCTAAAAAGAAAAAAGCTCCAAAGTATCACTTCAGAGCTTTTTCTTAAGAAAATTTCCTGTTACAAGTCGATTCCCATAAAGGACATAAACGCAATCCCCATCAGACCGGTCAGCAGCATGGTGATGCCCAGACCTTTCAGACCATTGGGTACTTTTGAATATTTCAGTTTTTCCCGGATCGCTGCAAGCGCGACAATGGCCATCATCCAGCCGATGCCGGAGCTGAACCCATAAACCGTCGCCTCTGCCAAGGTATATTCCCTTTGCGCCATAAACAATGCCGCCCCCAGAATGGCGCAGTTTACGGCAATCAATGGCAGGAATATACCCAACGCCCCATACAAAGCCGGTGCAGACTTCTCAATCACCATCTCAACAAGCTGAACGATGGCCGCTACAATGGCAATAAACATGATCAATCTCAAAAAGCCCAAATCAACTTCCGCAAAGTCCGCACTTATCCAAGTCAGCGCTCCTGCTTTCAGAACATATTCATCCACCAGCCAATTGACCGGCACGATCACCGTCAAGACGAAGATGACAGCAGAGCCAAGTCCCAATGCAGTACTCACTTTCTTGGAGATGGCCAGATAGGAGCACATTCCCAAGAAATAGGCGAAAATCATATTGTCGATAAATATCGACCGAACTCCTAAGTTAAATAATTCCATGTCTTCAACTTGATTAATATTCTACATATCCTGTCTTGGTACGCTGTACCCAGATGATGATTCCCAAAATCATAAACGCGCCTACCGGGGTCACCATCAATCCGTTGGTCGCAAGGGAAAAATCATCTCCTATCCAACCTGAGATGGTATCGTATATCGGAAGGCCAAACAGCGATCCAGATCCGAGCAATTCCCTGAAGAAAGCTACCGCCAATATGACCCAGGAATACCCCAATGCACTGCCAAAGCCATCCAAAATGGAATCGTAGGGCTTATTGCCCATAGCAAATGCCTCAAGCCGTCCCATTACAATACAGTTGGTCACAATCAGGCCGATAAAGACCGACAGTTCCTTGTACATGTCATACGAAAAGGCTTTCAAAAACTCGCTCACCAGCGTCACCAAGCTCGCGGCCACTGCCAGTTGCACGATCATCCTGATCCTGGAGGGTATCGTGTTCCGCATGATGGAAATGGCCAGGTTTGACATCACTACCACAAATATGACCGATATGGCCATGATCAGTGTAGGCTGCATCTGCGTGGTGACTGCAAGAGCTGAACAAATCCCCAGTATCTGGATGGTGACCGGATTGTCGTCCACCAAGGGGTCGGTAACCAATTTCTTTCTTCTCTTGGAGAGGAGAGACTCTGACGGCACTACGGCTACCTTGGTTTTTTCTACGGTTTCTATACTCATTTTTATCTATGTGGTTGAAACGTTTTCTGTTTTCTTAATTGCCTCCCGGAGCATTGGTGGACGATCCCTGCTGTACCTTTTTCAGGTAAGCTTCGTAGTTTTCAAGATAGCTTATCACCATCTTGTTCACTCCGCTGGCTGTAATAGTGGCCGCAGACATACCATCGACTTTGTGTGGGTCAGAAGAATAGTCTTTTCCTTCTCCCTTTTGCATGATTACTCCGATCAACTCTCCATCCTCGTTGAATACTTGCTTGTCATCATATCTACGTTGGACTTCGGAGGCAGTGATCCTTGCTCCCAGTCCAGGTGTCTCGCCCGCATGAGATAGGGTAATCCCTTCAATCGTGTTCATGTCCGTTTTTAAGGCCATGAATCCCCAAATTGCATCCCATAGTCCGGCTCCGTAGATAGGGAGTATGTAAGCTACAATTTGCTCTTTGTTGTCCTTTTCATGGTAGATGAAGACAGGATAGAGTCTATCCTGCTTGGGGAGTTTATAGTTTTTGGCCACGTCCACAGTTTCGGCCGTTACAGATTCGCCTCCTTGCTCGGTCACTTCTTCTCCATCAATGTTTACTACAATGGAAGAAATGGTATGTTCATAATATTCATTGATACCTTTTGCATCCATGGCTCTGATTTCCTCAAAATCCACTACCGCACCCAGAATCTGCTTCTTGGTATCCAGCGCAATCGCCTCCTCCTGAAGGGGACCCAAAACCTGAGAGGTGCCGGACAGAAGCAACCCCAAGACCACCGTCATAACGACGGAAAACGTAATAATATAAGCGTTAGACTGTTGCACGTTGTAACCTCCTTGTTTTGTTTGCCTTAACTACATAATAATCGATCAGCGGAGCGAATACATTCATAAACAATACCGCCAGCATGATCCCTTCGGGATAGGCAGGATTGGTCACGCGGATGATCACGGTAAACACCCCGATCAACAAGCCATAAATCCACTTGCCTGTTTCGGTCTGAGCCGCAGACACTGGATCCGTGGCCATAAAGACAATCCCGAATGCCAGACCGCCCATCACCCAATGATATTGCGGCGGCAAGGCCATATATTCGTTCACCGCGAAAAGATTCATCACCAAGCCCATCAGATACGCTCCGGCAAATCCAGACACGATGATCTTCCAGCTTCCTACTCCTGTGGCGATAAGGACCAGTGCCCCGATCAAAACCATCAAGGTAGACGTCTCACCGATTGACCCGGGAATCCAGCCCATGAAAAGATTGGAGAATTCGTAGAGTCCCGAGCCCAACACCGAATTGTGGCCGGCCAAGGCCTCCACGGCTGACTGGGTTCCCTCCACACTGGCGTTGTAAACTACCGATAGGGCGGTAGCTCCTGAGAAGCCGTCAACCGGTGTCTTGTCGGCTAGGTAGGTCCACACCTGGTCACCGGAGATATCCGCAGGATAGGCGAAATAAAGAAATGCTCTGGCCGTCATGGCCACGTTCAGGATATTCATCCCTGTGCCCCCGAATACTTCCTTGCCGATCACCACTGCAAAGATTGTTGCCAAAGCGACCTGCCAAAGCGGTACATGCGGAGGCATGACCAAGGCAATCAGCATCCCGGACACCAGGTATCCCTCACTGATCGGGTGGTTGCGCACCACACAAAAGATGAATTCGGTCAACAAACCCACACCGTAGGAGACAATCAATATTGGCAATACCGTCATTGCTCCCAAGAGTGCTTTGTCCATCCAGGTAGCTTCTTCGCCTATCGCCAAGAAATGCTGCTCGCCTACGTTCAAAATTCCAAACAACAAGGTCGGAATCATCGCAATCACCACGGTGATCATCACCCGCTTCAGATCAGTCGCATCTTTGATCTGGGCCCCCTTAGGCTTGGTAGTCAAGTCAGGCGCGAATACGATGGTTCTGTGCCCCTCATAAAGGGTATGAAACTTTTCCCATTTACCTCCCTTTTCAAAGTTCGGTTTTATACTGTCGAAGAGTTTTTGTAATGCCTTCATATCTTAACTATACATTAATAATTCAATCCCGTGCCTTACCAACACCTGCAACTCATTTTTTGAAGGATCCACAAATTCGCATAGGGCGACGTCTTCTTCCACGATTTCATACAAGCCCAGCTCTTCCATCTCGTCATAGTCCTCCGCGAGGATGGCTTTGAACAGATAAGTGGGCAGAATGTCCATCGGGAGGACTTTCTCAAACACTCCGGAAACCACAAACGGCCTTTCTTCACCGTGGGTGTTGGTGTCCACTTTGAACTCTCCTTTGTTGAGGAAAGACAGCATTCCCAAGGCCTTGTGAAAACTCAGTTTGGAGGCAGATGGCTTGATCCAGCCCAGGAATTCCTCATAGTCTCCCTCGGGAATGACGGTGATTTGGTTGTGGTAAAATCCGATATGCCCGTCGAGATTGATTTTCTCCCCGGTCAATACATTGCCTGAGATGACGCGAACGTGTCCGGAGTTAAGGTTCCCTTTTACGAAGGTCGTGGCGTTTGCTCCGACATAGGTTTTCACATAGCCGGTTTTGGTCAGCTCAGAGCCGGTAAGGGCCACCACCTTGGACGCATCGTAGATCCCTTCCAACACGGCCTTCCCGATCTGGACCACTCCGACGGGACTTACCGTCCATACGATTTCGCCTTTGTTGATCGGATCCAGGTGATGGATTTGCACGCCTACGTTTCCGGCCGGATGCGGCCCTGAAAACTGGTTGGTCTGCGCATTCTTCACCCCGGAGAATACCGTCGGTGTTGGCTTGGATCCATCCACATTCACGTGAACTTTGCCTTTGGTGAGTTTCGTCAGGGTGTCCACACCAGCTTGGAAGTATCTTTCCTGACCTTGGAGGGTGAATCCGTAGTCCGGAGCCAAGGGGTGGGAATCGAAAGCAGAGACGAAGATGGCTTTCGGACTATCCGCCGGATTGGCCACTACCCCATAAGGACGCTGGATAATATTGGGCCATACCCCGGTGGATGCAAGCTGGGCGGCCAATGCATCACGATCCTGGTTGAGGTCAATCTTTCCAAAGTTTTCGTGGGTGATGGTTTCGTCTGCCAGAATCTTGATCTCAAGAAGCTTTCTTTTGTCGCCTCTTTTGATTTCTGCAATCTCGCCGGAAACCGGGGCTGCATAGATCACCTGATCCATGGCTTTGTCGATCAGGATGGGAGTGCCGGCCTTCACCGTATCCCCTTCATTGACAAGGACTTTGGGGCGTTGGATCCCCGGAAAGTCTGTTGGCTTAACCGCGAAGGTCTGGGCAGATGCCAAGTTGGCCAGCTCCAAAGGAGCCTTGCCCACCAGCTTCAAATCAAAACCTTTCTTAAGCGTCACTATTTTAGACATATCTGTTTTTGAACTATGAGCTTGTGAAAAACGCCCCAAATCTAAACAAAAACCTTTTGATATGGAGGGTAAGTCATATTAATTGTTCGAACTTTTGAATAGCCTGACAGGCGGTGAATTTCAGGAATAAAAGCTGCCTTCCTCCAAGCCTTCGACATAAGACTTGACCTGCTCCATCAGCCACATCGGAGTGGAGGTAGCCCCGCAGATCCCAACTTTGTCGCCAGGACGAAACCAGTCGGGATTCAGCTCCGTCTCGTTTTCGATGAAGTAGCTCCTTGGATTTTCCTCAAGGCAAACCTGGTAAAGCGCCTTTCCGTTGGAGCTCTTTTTTCCCGAAACAAAAAGGATGACATCATTGGCCTGGGCAAACCGGTGCAATTGGGGCTCACGGTTGGATACCTGCCTGCAGATCGAGTCATTGGCATTGAAGTCCACTTCCCGGAGCTCGCCTTTGGCCGATTTGATCCGGTCGCCGATCTTTTCCGAAAGCTGGTAAAAGCCTTTGGTGCTTTTGGTGGTTTGGCTGAAAAGCGTCACTGGACGGGTGTAGTCGATCTTTTCCAGATCCGCATCCTCCATGACCACTACGGCTTTTTCCAAAGTCTGGCCGGTCAGGCCGATCACTTCTGCGTGGCCCTTTTTGCCATAAATCACGATCTGGCCGTTTTCGCGCTCCATCTTGTCAAAGGCATTTTTTACCCGGTGCTGCAGCTTGAGCACCACCGGACAGGACGCGTCAATGAGCTCGATGTTGTTTTCGATGGCCGTCTTGTAGGTTTCCGGAGGCTCTCCATGTGCCCGGATCAAGACTTTGCAGTCGGTCAGTCCCTGGAGCTGCTCCCGGTCTATGACGACCAGTCCTTTTTTGCCGAGGCGATTCACCTCCATGTCGTTGTGGACGATATCGCCCAAGCAATAGAGCTTGTCGCCGTTTTCCATCTCGTCTTCGGCCATCTTGATGGCAAATTCGACTCCGAAACAGTAGCCCGAATTCTTATCTATCGTTACCTGCATAGCTTTCTTGGTTTTGGATGATCTCCCTTGCATGATCGACGATGATCCTGACCTGCTCCCCAAAGTCAATGTTGCTGGTATCCACTTCGATCGCATCGTCCATCTTTTTCAGCGGGCCTTCCGCCCTGGTGGAATCCACCTCGTCTCTGTAGGAAAGATTTTTCCTGATATCTTCCAGCGCGACCAGTTCGCCCTTTTCAAGCAACTCCGCTTGTCGGCGCACGGAGCGGGTATGCAGGTCGGCAGTCATAAAGACCTTCAACTCAGCCTCTGGAAACACCACCGAGCCCACGTCCCTCCCATCCATCACCACGCCCTTTTTCTTTCCCAGCCGTTGCTGTTGGGCGACGAGTTCCTTTCGGATTTCCTTGATGGTCGCCACTTCGCTAACGCGTTCAGACACCCGCATGGTTCGGATTTCATCCTCCACGTTGAGGCCATTGAGATAGGTCTCCTGCCTGTTGGTTTCAGGGTTGGGATGAAAGGAAATATCCAGCGTTTTCAATCCCTTTTCAACATCGTGCGGATTGGAAAGCGAAAGATAGTTGTTCAAAAAATGCAGGGTCGCTGCCCGATACATTGCCCCCGAATCTATGTAGGTAAAACCCAAATCCTTGGCTACTGCTTTGGCGGTTGAACTTTTGCCACAGCCTGAATAACCATCTATGGCAACGACGATTTTCCCCATTAAAAAAACCCGGTTTGAATTGCTGCTTAATTTTGGGCAAATATAGTAGTTTTAATCCAAAACATACCAGAAAGCTGCGATACGCACCCCTCCGATCCACCTGAAAACCACTTATTTTTAGCCAATCCAAACATGAAACTTACAGGAAATTTCGTAGACATCCCCAACCAAAAAACCTACCCGGTGGAGGTGGACATTGCGGATGGAAACATTGCCCAAATCCGGAAAATCCAAAGCGATAGCGACTTGCCGTTTCTGATGCCCGGATTCATCGATGCCCATGTCCATGTGGAAAGCTCCATGCTGATCCCATCCGAGTTTGCCCGGCTGGCAGTGGTGCATGGCACGGTGGCGACCGTCTCCGATCCGCACGAGATTGCCAATGTCTGCGGCATGGCCGGAGTGGAGTACATGATCGAAAACGGCAGACAGGTTCCGTTCAAGTTTTTCTTTGGCGCGCCCTCCTGCGTGCCTGCCACCCCTTTTGAAACCGCCGGGGGAGAGATCAATACTGCCGATATCGAAAACCTCATGGGCAGGCCCGAAATCCACTACCTGGCCGAAATGATGAACTGGCCGGGAGCGGTGAACCGGGATGAGCTGGTGATGGAGAAGATCCGGATTTCGCAGAAACACGGAAAACCCATAGACGGACACGCCCCGGGACTGAAAGGGGAATTGGCCGAGAAATACGTGGGTGCCGGACCAAGCACCGACCACGAATGCTTTACCTACGAGGAAGCCTTGGGCAAGATCAAGCTCGGAATGAAGATTGCCATCCGCGAGGGTTCGGCTGCCAAAAACTTCGAGGCCCTGATCGATCTGATCGATGAATACCCCGATATGATTATGTTTTGCTCGGACGACAAACATCCCGACAATCTGGCCATCTCCCATATCAATGAACTCGCAGCCCGGGCTGTCGCAAAAGGGAAGGATGTCTTTGATGTACTTCAGGCGGCCTGTTTGAATCCAATTGCCCACTATTCCATGAATGTCGGTCAGCTCCGTGTTGGTGATCCGGCGGATTTCATTTTGGTCAAAGACCTGGAAAAGTTTGAAGTCCTAGCCACCTACATCGACGGGCAAAAAGTGGCTGAAAGCGGAAAAACGCGGATTGAAAAAGTCGAAAACAGGATTATCAACAATTTTGACACCTCTTTCAAAAATCCCGATGATTTCCGGTTGAACGCAAAAGGCAGCAAAGTCCGGGTGATCGAAGCACTCGACGGACAGCTCATCACCCCGGAAGTCCAAGGGGAGATTTTGGTAAGAAACGGACTGGCGGAACCCAATCCCCAAAAAGACATCCTGAAAATCACCGTGGTCAACCGCTACCAAAATGCGCCGCCCGCTGTGGCCTTTATCAAGAACTTTGGATTGAAGACCGGGGCCATCGCCTCCTCCGTGGGCCATGACTCGCACAACATCATTGCAGTCGGCATCGACGATGAATCGATCTGCAAAGCGGTCAATCTGATCATTGCGGCAAAAGGCGGCGTCTCGGCAGTTTCGGGAGAAAAAGAAGAGATCCTTCCCCTCCCGGTGGGCGGGATCATGTCCGCATCCGATGGCTACGAAGTGGCGGCGGCTTATACCCGCATTGACCGGATGGCCAAGGAAATGGGAGCCACGCTTGGTTCTCCCTTTATGACCTTGAGCTTTATGGCTTTGCTGGTGATCCCGGATCTGAAACTGAGTGACAAGGGACTTTTTAACGGACAGGATTTTGAGTTCAATGACGTGTTTTTAGCTGGTTGATTATTTTTTTAAAAATATTTTTAAAAAACAGTTGCGCTTCACCCCCTTATTGCTTTATCTTGCCTCGGTTCACGATTCGATTAACTAATGGGTAAATTTTGATTTCGTCCAAAAGAAGCAGGTACGGTTTTGGAGTGTTGATTGGTCTTTTGGCAAGTTTTCTGCTCGCTTTTTCTCCGGCAAATGACACCTTGGAGAGGATAATTGCCGCATTTGAACGGTCTATTTCCGAGAGACCCCAAGAGAAGGTTTATTTGCATCTGGACAGGCCCTACTATGCCGCAGGAGAGACGGTTTGGTTCAAAGCCTATCTCACTGCGGGACCTTATCATGAGCCCTCTTTGCTCAGTCAGACCATTTACGTAGAGCTGATCGACGGCGAGGGACAAATCGTCCAGCATCTCAGGCTTTTTGCTCCCGACGGCTCCGCCTCCGGACAGCTCTTTTTGCCCGATTCCTTGGGTTCCGGCAACTATCTGGTGAGATCCTACACCAATTGGATGAGGAACTCCGGGGAAGCCTATTTTTTCCACCGAGAGCTAAAAATATGGAACAGCGAAACCGTCTTGGCCGCGAATGCAAATCAGGGGACTTTGGACATTCAGTTCTTCCCCGAGGGCGGCAATCTGGTCGATGGGATCATGAGCAAAGTGGCTTTCAAGGTGATCGGGGACGATGGCCTGGGCAAGGCCGTCAAAGGAAAAATCCTGGACGGGGCAAAAGTCATCGCCGAGTTTGAAAGTAATCCGCTCGGAATGGGTGTGTTTCCATTGGTTCCCGAAAAGGGAAAGCAATACAAAGCGCTGGTCGGGGAACCTGGCCAAGAGGTGATATTGCCCGCTTCGCAAGACTCCGGGATCGTCATGTCGGTGACCAACTCACCCCGGGCGGAGGATATCATGATAAAGATCCAAGCCTCCGGCAACTCAGATATCCAGAGCGTCAATCTGCTGGCCCAAACCAGGGGACTGGTCTGCGCTTCCAGCCGGGCAGACCTCTCAAAAAAGATCCTCTTTGTCAGAATCCCAAAGCGGGAATTCCCTTCCGGAATCGCCCAGATCACCGCATTGGACGGAGCGGGGATTCCGCTGGCAGAGCGGCTGGTGTTCATTGACCACCAGGATCACCTCAGCATCTCGGTCTCCACCGACAAATCGGCCTATGCCCCAAGAGATCCTGTACGGATTGAGGTCGAGGCGAGAAACAAGGACGGCAAGCCCGTCACGGCCAATCTGTCACTGAGTGTGTTTGACAGTGGGCAGATCCTAGCTGACGAAAACAAAGAGACGATCCAATCCAACCTGCTGATTTCATCAGAGCTGAAGGGACACATCGAATCACCGGGCTATTATTTCAATCCCGAAAATCCCGACCGCCAAGAAGCACTCGACTTTCTCATGCTGACACAGGGGTGGAGAAGGTTTACGATAAAAGAGGCCTTGAATGCGGAGCTCCAAAAACCGGTGTACCGGATCGAAAAGGGCCTGACGATCAGGGGCGTATTGAACGATCCAAAAACCAACAAACCGGTAGACGCAGGCACGGTCTCCTATTTGTCGCTGTTTCCCGTGGTCGAATCCAAAACGGCGGTCAGCACGGCCAGCGGGGAGTTTGAGCTCCAGGACTTGGTCTACTATGATTCAGCGGCTATTGTCCTGCAGGGAAAGTCCAAAAACGGAAAATCCCCCGCCTCGGTTTTGGCGGAAAGCAGCTACACGCCGCCAATCCTGGACTATCGGACCAATCCCCGGTTTGTTGCGCCAACTGACCTGGAAAGGAACTTCCTGTCCAACGCCGAAGTGCGGAAAAACATTGACAGAGCCTTTGATTTTGACACTGCGGATGTTTCCCTTGGAGCAGTGGAAGTGAGGGGAAAAAGGATCGTGGAGCCCTACGCCGGCCCCAGAATATATGGAAGTGGGACTGCCGCGATCAAAGTGGCGGGCAATTCGGGGCTTGAAAACCAGCAGCATCCCCTCGACCTGATCAAGGGAAGGGTAGCCGGAGTGCAAGTGTCGGGCAGCGGTCAGAATTGGAAGGTTGTAATCCAAGGCGTGGGATCCATCAACAGCAGTACGGAGCCGTTGATCATGGTGGATGATATTCCCGTCAGGCTTGAAAGCTTGCACACGATCCCTGTTTATGACATCGAAAGTGTTACGGTGTGGAAAGGCCCGGATACCGCTGTTTTTGGTGCCAGGGGAACAAACGGGGCAATAGGATTCTATACCAAAAAGAAAACCGAGAGCTCCAGTCCTCCGGCCGAGAAAGCCACAGATCCTTCGGTAAGCGGCTACCAGATCGAGCAGGAGTTCTATTCGCCAAAATATGCCGTGCAGGGGCCAGCGCAGGCCAAACCTGATCGGCGTGTCACACTTTTTTGGGCACCCAACATCCTGACCGACTCGTCGGGAAAGGCGACTGTGCTGTTTTTCAACCACGATGTGGAAACTGTGATCCACGGGGAGATAGAAGGGCTTGGCGAAAGTGGAAGTCCGGGAACTTCCAGATTTCATTACAAAATTGAAAAGTAAAACAACCAGGAAAATTGCTTTAAAAAACACATCACCCGCGCCCAAAACTCCGAAGCAAAATGGAACCCGATCTCAGGACTGCTACCTTGGCCTCGATCTTTTGGCCAAAGCGGAAGGAAAACAAATCCAGCTACGCAAACAGATTCTTTAAAACTTGATTCTTGACCGAATGAAAAGGTCAAAACCACTTGTAATTGGGCATCCATCCTTTGTCTTTAATCTTTCAAAATTCCGATGAGAAGCGTATTCCTGACAATTTTATTGGCGACTGCATTTTCTTGCACGCAAAAAAACCATCATCCAAACTTGTCCCTTTCCCTATTTGACACGATCCAAATCCCCTTGGATACAAACGTCAATCCCAACGGAACCACTTATCAATACCTGGACACCGACTCGGGAGAGTATCTGGCCATCCAAAACAAGGCTGCTCACGGAATTGAGATTTTCGATATCCAGTCGGGCCGACACACCAAAAAAATCAAACTGAGCAAGGATGGGCCGAATCGTTCGGGTGAGGTCAATGGGTTTCGGGTTTTCTCCCAGGATTCACTTTTGGTCGCTTCCTATCCGCAAAAACTGATGCTGTTTGACTTTGAGGGGATCAAAAAGGCTGAATTCCCGATCAAAGACACGCAAAACGAAGTGAACTACATTTCATCCACCAGTGAAATCCCGTTTCTTTTTGACGGGAAGAAAATCTTTGGTGCCCAGCCCTTCTTTCGGAATTTCTTCGACATGGCTGCCTCCGATCTGGGCAAATACAGCCATATCTATCAGCTAGACATCGCATCGGACAATCCCGAGACTGAGTGGCTGCCGATTTCCAATCCGGAAGACTCCTGGAAAGACGGAAAAAAGGTCTCCAAATTTACCTGGGCAGACCGCGGGGACAGCATCGTGGTATCCCCGTACAACGACCACAGGCTTTGGATCATTTCCAAGAGCCAAAAGAAACTCGTCGCCCTTAAGGAAACCAAAGCACCGGAAGTAAACCGGTTTCACATCATAAAAGGCATGCCCTCTGGTGACCAGGGAATACTGGAAGAATTGGAGTCAGATCGCTATGAGCTGTTACTCTATGACCCATACCGGTCCGTATTTTATCGGTTTTATTTTGTGGGGGTGGATGCAGATGATTTTGAAATCCACTATAGAAACCTGTATTCAAACAGGCCCAAAATTGGGATGCTTATTCTGGACTCCGGCCTAAACATTCTGGGAAGCCATCTATTTGAAACCCACCAAATCGAACCCTGGAACTACTTCGTGGGCCGCAAAGGCCTCTACGTCTCCACCAGTAACCCCAACAGGGAGGATTTTGACGAGAATTTCCTGAGGTATGATATCATCCGCTTTGGGGGACTGAAGTATGGGGATTAGGTTGGGCATCGGCGGTTTGGTATGGTCCGAATTGCCGACTCATAAGTAAGCCGAAAGGCATCAAATTCATTCTGAAAATGACCTCTTTCTTTTGCAGACATCAAAAAATGAAACCCTTCCATTCTTTCACCATTATTTTCCTGATTTTTGGATGTACACAGCAAAACTCCATACACCCAGGCCTTTCGGCTATAAAGCATTCTTCTTTGGAAATAAAAACCGACGAGGGTTTTTCACCAAACATCCAGCGAACCCAACTGATCGATACAGATTCCGGAGAGTACCTGGCCATAATGAACAAAGCGAACCCTTCTCTCCAGCTTTTTAGCCTGGGTGAAAGAGAATCGAAATTAACCATTCCCCTATATAACGAAGGTCCCAATCGAATAGGGGTTGACAATGGATTTCATATTGCTTCAAAAGATTGCCTTTTGATTGCCACCATACCTCCCAAAATCCTGGTTTTAAATTTTGAAGGGGAAATAAAAAAATCCATTCCTGTACGGGATCCTTCCAATATGGTCAATTACCTGTCATCGACCAATGAAACTCCATTCTTGTTGAGTGGGTCATCCATTTATGGTGCGCAACCCTTTTTCCAAAATATCTATCAAGTAAAAGAATCTGAAATCAAACGGTCAAAACACATCTACAAAATCACCCAAATTCAGGAAGATCAATTTGAAACCAACTGGCTTCCCGTGTACAGGCCCGAGGATGTCTGGAAAGATGGCAAAAAAAGCATGGATTTTACCTGGACACAAAAAGGCGACAGCATTGTCGTATCTCCGCATACGGATCACAGACTTTGGGTGATTTCGAAAAAAGACAATGCAATTTTGGATTACAAAGAGGTCAAATCAAAGCAAGTAAAATCATTTAGAATAATCAAAGAATATCCCAGTGGGGATCAAGGAATCATTGAGACCTTGGAAAATGGGCAGTATGATCTTTTTCTTTCCGAGATGTTTTTTACCGTTTCTATTTCGTCGGTTTTGATTTACAGGAATTCTCACAATTTACTCCCAGAGAATTGTTTGCAAATCGCCCGAAAATGGGAGTCATGATCCTGGACAACAATTTAGAAGTCCTGGGAGAACATTTGTTTGATAATTTCCAAATCGAACCCTGGAACTACTTCGTGGGCCGCAAAGGCCTCTATGTTTCCACCAACAACCCCAACCGGGAGGATTTTGACGAGAATTTCCTGAGGTATGACATCATCCGCTTTGGGGGACTGAAGTATGGGGATTAGGCTGGCACCGAAGTAAAAACCCCTCCAGGTTTTCGAAATCTGGAGGGTTTGACCCATCAATACTCCGAAGTAAAATGGAACTCCCCCGTCCTCCCCTCAAAAAACGATTCCTTCCAACGTATTCCTTTGGCAAAAAATAACAGCCTAAGGATTGGTCTTTCCAAGAGTATTGAAGGTAGAATCTTAGACGATCAAAAGTAAAATCAAGCAACGCATGGCAAAAGAAAATCCAGGAAACCTGAGCCGGAGAAAATTTATGCAGGCATCCGGAATGGCGATGGCCAGTATGCCGTTCTTTTCACTCTCTTCCCAAAAACAAAAAGAAGACTCCAATGACTCTTCTTTTGAATTTTCCTTTCTGACGGACATTCATCTCAAACCCGAAATGAACGCTCCCTTGGGTTTTCAGATGGCAATCGACAAGGTGAATGAACTGAATCCTGATTTTGTACTCACAGGAGGAGATCTAGTCTATGATGTGATGCGCGGGGATTATGCCCGAAGCGAAATGCTCTTTGATCTCTATCAGCAAATGAGCAGGGGATTTAACATGCCGGTGTATAATTGCCTCGGAAACCATGATTTGTTTGCAATCTATGCCGAAAGCCCGGAGGGTGCCGATCATCCCGATTATAAGTATGGGATGTGGGAGCGGTATTTTGGAAAGACTTACTATTCCTTTGACCACAAGGGCTGGCATTTCATTGTCCTCAATTCCCTGGATGTCACGGAGGAAAAAGGGTATAAGGGTGTATTCCATGCGGAACAACTGGATTGGCTCGCCGAGGACCTGAAAAACACCCCGCAAAATACCCCCATTGTAGTCACCACACATATTCCTATCATCAGTACCCACTGGCAGTTGAAAGGGCAAAAGGGAAATGTGGGAGTAGAAAACGCCCCGGAAGTATTCCGTTTGCTGGAAAACCACAATTTAAAATTGGTGCTGCAAGGGCACATTCACTGGAAGGAATACGGCATGGTCAATGACCGGTTTGACTTTCTCACCGGAGGGTCCATCGCAGGAAATGGGTGGAAAGGCAGAAGACACAACACCAAGGAAGGCTTTGTCCAGATCAAAATACAAGGGGGAAATTTTTCATGGGAATACATCGACCATGGGTGGGAGGATGAGCGGCTAAAAATCCAAAATGCCGGAAATTCGGGAATAGGATAAAACTCAAACCCCCCAGGTTTTCGAAACCTGGAGGGTTTGGCCCATCAATACTCCGATGTAAAGTGAAACTCGATCTCCGGATAGTTGTCCTGCACCATTTGCAGCCAGGACTTGGACTCGGCCATAAAGACCAGCTTGTCGTTTCTGTCCCGGGCGATGTAGCGGTTTTTGGAGCGGACAAATTCCTCCAGTTGCTTTTTGTCGGTGCTGCTGATCCAGCAGGCCTTGTACAGGTTCATCGGATGAAACTCCACCGTGGCATTGTATTCGTTTTTCAGCCGGAACTGGATCACCTCAAACTGGAGCTGGCCGACGGTCCCCACGACCTTCCTCGAACCGATATCGAAGGTAAAAAGCTGCGCAACCCCCTCTTCCATCAATTGCTTGAGGCCTTTTTCGAGCTGCTTGGTTTTCATGGCGTCCTTGTTGATCACCTCGCGGAAGATCTCCGGGGAAAAGCTCGGAATCCCGGTGAAGACCATGTTTTCCCCCTCCGTGAGCGTGTCGCCGATCTTCAGGTTACCCGTATCGTAAAGCCCGACAATGTCCCCCGGAAAGGCCTCGTCGATGATTTCCTTTTCTTGGGCCATAAACTGCGTCACGTTCGAAAATCGCAGGGGCTTCGGTCCCCTTACGTGGTTGTAAGGCTTGTTTCGCTCAAAAGTCCCCGAGCAGATCCTCAGGAAAGCGATGCGATTTCTGTGGTTCGGATCCATGTTTGCGTGGATCTTGAAGACAAAGCCCGAAAACTTCTTCTCCCCAGGCTTCACTTCCCGAATGTCGGTTTCGCGGCTTTTGGGAGCCGGGGCGATTTGGATGAAGGTATCCAGCATCTCGTTTACCCCAAAATTGTTTACCGCAGAGCCAAAGAACACGGGGGCGATTTTCCCCTCCAGATACTCATTGACATCGAAATCCGGATAAACGCCCTCGATCAAGTCCACATCCTCACGAAGCTGATTGGCGTTGTTGGCACCGATCAGTTTGTCCAATTCGGGATCTTCGAGATTCTCAAATTCCTGCCGGTCATCGCTGAGTTTGCGTTGGGACGGGGTGAAAAGATTCAGTTTTTGGTCGTAGAGATTGTACACCCCCTTGAAGCCTTTGCCCATGCCAATCGGCCAGGAAAGCGGCCGGACTTTGATGTTGAGCTTTTCCTCCACCTCGTCCAATAGGTCGTAGGGATCCCGGCCTTCCCGGTCGAGCTTGTTGATAAAGCAGATCACCGGTGTGTTTCTCATCCGGCAGACCTCCATGAGCTTCTCGGTCTGGATCTCCACGCCCTTCACGCAGTCAATGACCATAATCACCGAATCGACAGCAGTCAGCGTGCGATAGGTATCCTCGGCAAAATCCTGGTGACCCGGCGTATCGAGCAGGTTGATCTTGATGTCCTTGTATTCAAAACCCATCACGGAAGTCGCCACAGAGATCCCCCGTTGCTTTTCGATCTCCATCCAGTCGGATTTGGTGGCGGTGTCGATCTTGTTGGATTTCACAGCGCCGGCAGTCTGGATTGCACCTCCAAAAAGGAGCAATTTCTCTGTCAAGGTGGTCTTTCCGGCATCCGGGTGGGCAATGATGGCAAAGGTTCTTCGTTTTTTGATCTCTTCGGTCAAACTCATGGTCTGGAATTTCAGGGGGCAAAGGTAGGGAAAATGGATTTACGAATTCAGATTTACGATTTACGACGTCCAATCGAACTTCAATCATCTATTCTAAAGCCTGAACCTTTGGGGATTAAGAGGTGAGGTTCTTCAAAACCTCGTAAATCGTAATTCAAAAATCATAAATATCAATACTCCAGAATCCCTTCGGTGACAAACTGCGAAGCGTCTTCGAGATTGCCGAGCAGCATAATCCTAAAAGTAGTGCCCTTGCCGATTTCCGAGCTTTTGACAAAAATCCTCCCTCCGTGATATCCCTCCACGATGCGCTTTGCCAACGTCAAACCCAATCCCCAACCCCGCTGGCGGGTAGAAAAACCCGGGTAGAACACCTTTTTGAAGTTTCTCCTCTCGATGCCTTTTCCGGTGTCCGTGATATCCACGATGACAAACTTGTCGCTGTCCTGCAGCACGTTGATGGTGAGGATGCCTTTTCCCTTCATCGCATCGACGGCATTTTTGCAGATATTCTCAATCACCCATTCCATCAGGGGCTTGTTCATCAGTGCGTCCAGATCCTTGGAGTCGGCGTTGACCAGGAGTTCCACTTTGGTGGAAATCCTCGGACGAAGGTAGCTGATTGTCTCTTCGATCACTTCGTAGAGATTTTCGGGTTGGATGACCGGTTTGCTGCCGATGCTGCTAAAGCGCTCGGTCACCATGCGGAGCTTCACCACATCCTTGTCCATTTCCTGGATGATCTCCTTGTTTTCCTCCCAAACGGGCGAGTTTCTCAGATAGTCGATCCATGCCATCAGGGAAGCGATCGGCGTACCGAGTTGATGTGCGGTTTCCTTGGTCAGTCCAGCCCACACACGGTTCTGCTCGGCGATCTTGCTCTGGTTGAAAAGCGCATAGGCCAGTGCCCCAAAGACCAGAATCACCGCGAGCTGGATATAGGGGTAGTAGCGAAGATTGGTCAGCAGCTCCGAATTGCGGTAAAAAACCCGGATGTCGGCCTCCCGCAGATAGATCGGCTCGTATTCCTCCTGCATCTCCAGCAGCTCCCGGCCCAAGGTCTTCAGCGAATCCGCACCATCGGCGTTGTTTTTGAATTTGATGTTTCTGAATTCAATGGGATCACCCTCCGAGTCCACCATGATGATGGGGATCGAGTGGTTTTGCTGGATGATCTCCTGGTTGATGAAAGTCAGGTTTTCGGAAGTGGTGGCAGCGTATTCGAGGGCGGAGGACAGGAGCTGGATCTGTCTGCTCTCCCGTTCCCGCAACTCATCCACCAGCAGGCTGGTGTACCAAATCGACCCGGATCCGATCAAAAAGGAAACCACGAAAACGAGCCATTTGACCTGTTTTTTGTTCTGGTAAAAATCGATGGTGGTAAGATCCTGGAATCGCTTTGCCATTCGGTTTCGGGTGGTTTTCGGAATACTAACTCCTGAATATCATTGATAGTATGAGTGGGAAATAGATTTTATCTGTTAGGCTTTCCACCCAGTATGGTGTAAATTTATGCCTATTCATGCAGGAATAAACGAAGAAAAATATGAAAACAAACGACATCGGATTGGAAATAAAAGAATCCAAGCCACTGGTCAAAAAGCTCAATGCGCTCTTGGCCAATTACCAGATTTATTACCAAAACCTGAGAAACTTCCACTGGAACGTAGCAGGGCCGAATTTTTTCGAACTCCACGCGAAGTTTGAAGAACTCTATACCTCGGCCAACCTGGCGGTGGATGAGATCGCCGAGCGGATTTTGACTCTGGGAGAAAGACCCTACTCCTCCTATTCCGAATACATCGACAACTCGGACATCAAAGAAGCAAAAGAGGTCAAGGAAGCCATGAAGATGGTGGAGATCGTCCGCGACAACCAAAATGACCTGCTCAGTCTGGAGCGGAAAACGCTTGAAGCAGCCAACGAAGCCGGAGACGAAGGCACGGTCTCGCTGATGAGCGATTTCATCACCCAAAAGGAAAAGGTCGTCTGGATGCTTTCGGCCTACCTCAGGTAAACAGAAAATCCCGGTTTGACCGGGATTTTCTGTTTTTGTCTGTTCTGTGGATGGATTTCTCCCCACTCCCGGAGATTTTATTGGTTGGCTTTGATCCATTTCCAAAGGATCCTGTAGGTCGGCTTGGTTCCGTGCATCAGGATGCCGATGCGGTAGATTTTCCCGGCAAGCCAAGTTGTACACAAAAAACCCATTGCCAGCAAGCCCATCGACAGGGCCAATTCCCAAAAAGGGACGCCATAGCTGATCCGGCCCATCATGGCGATGGGCGAGGTGAGCGGGATGATCGACAGCCAAAATGAAACGGTGCTGTTCGGATCCTGCAATACAAACACAAACAGTCCCATATAGGCCACCAGCAAAGGGATGGTAATCGGAAACATAAACTGCTGTGCGTCCGAAGGCGCATCTACCGCCGAGCCGATCCCGGCAAACAGCGCCCCATACAGCAAGTATCCACCAAGAAAATAGATGATAAAACTCGCCACGAGGGCCACAAAATCAATCCCGCTGATTACTTGGAGAATTCCGGCAAGCTCCCCCGGATCGGGAGCGGCTTGGGCAAATTCCGGATTTGCCAGCTCCATCGCCTGCTGCTGGGGCATCTGCACCCCCATCACGACCGAGGAAAGCGTCCCGATCAGCACCACCCAAATCAAAAACTGGGTCAATCCGACCGCCCCGATTCCGACGATCTTTCCCATCATCAACTGAAAAGGCCTGAGCGAGGAAACCAGGATCTCCACGATCCGGGTTGATTTTTCCTCAATCACTCCCTGCATGATCTGATTCCCATAGACGAAGATGAAGATGTATATCAGGATGCCCGACAGAAACCCGATCGCATAGTTGACATTGGCATTGTTGATTTTTTCCTCCCCTTGCTCACCCAGGGTGATGGACTGAATCGAAAGATCGGTGCGGATCTCTTTTAGCACTTTGGGGTCTATCCCTTGGGCGTAAAGTTTTTGGTCTTCGATCTTTCGCTTCAGGGCGCCTTCCAGATAGCCCATCAGGGTCAGGCTGGGGTTTTCGGTTCCATAAAACTGAATCCCCTTCGGGCTTTTGAGATCGATCTTGGGAATATGCAGAAAGCCGTACCGTTCCCCGTCCTGGACCATTTTTTTGGCCTTCTCGGGGTCTCCGACCGATGAGGTAAAAGCATATTGCTCCGAACTCTCCATGAAAAACAGGTCCGTCTCATCGATCACTTCAATGATCCGAAGGGATTGACTGTCCTTTTCCTGCATGGCAATCCAGACAAACACGCCCATGATCGCCGGAAAAATCAAGGGGGTCAGGATCGTGGCAATCAAAAATGATTTCTTTTTGACCCTTGCCAGATACTCCCGCTGGATGACCAACAAAATCTTACCCATTTGCCGATGCTTTTACCTGGTGAATAAAAATCTCCTCCATACTCGGAATCTGCTCCCGAAACAGCAGTACTTCCCCATAGTCCATCAGCTCGGACAGGAGTTGGTTGGGGGCCTTGCCGGACAGGGGCAAGGTAAACTCCCAGGCATCATCTGAGAGTCGTGGGATCCACTCCCTCGGCAATTCCTTTTTGGGATTGGCTATCGCAACCTGAAAGACCTCGGGGCGAAAACTTCTCTTTACTTCCCTAATCGAGCCATCAAGGATTTTTCGGGATTTGTGGATCATGGCCACCTGGTCGCAGAGGAGTTCGACGGATTCCATGCGGTGGGTACTCAGGATCACGGTGGTGCCCTTTGCCCTCAGCTCCAGAATCTCGTTTTTGATGATCTCTGCATTGACCGGATCAAATCCCGAAAAGGGCTCATCCAGGATCAACAGCACCGGCCGGTGTACAATTGTGGAGATGAACTGGACCTTTTGGGCCATCCCCTTGGACAGGTCTTCGATTTTCTGGTCTTTCCAGGCAATAATATCCAGTTTTTCCAGCCAATGCCTGATCTGGATCTTGGAGTCACTTTCGCCCAGTCCCTTGAGCCGCGCAAAATACACCAACTGATCCCATACCTTCATCTTCTTGTACAGTCCGCGCTCCTCGGGCAAATACCCGATCTTCCGGATATCATCCGGAGAAAGCACCTTTCCATCCACTTCGACTGATCCGCTGTCCTGCTCAATGATTTGGTTGACTATCCGGATCAGCGTGGTCTTGCCGGCACCATTTGGCCCGAGAAGCCCAAAAATCACCCCCTTTGGCACAAAAAGATCGATGTCTGTGAGTGCCCGGTGGTTTTCGTAGGATTTGTTTAGCTGGGTAATCTGGAGCATTCTTCGCTTATTCGATGGTGATCGAGCCTACGCCCACATCCAGGATCAACTCCAGCAGTCTGGGATCCGATGCTTTGTATCCTTTTGTGATGTAGGTTTCCTTGTCGAGGGACTTCAGGTATTTGGGGAAAACCGTGCGGCACATGGGTGTGGTTTTCATCCTGATTTTGACGGGATTGGAGTCGGGGGGAAGCTTTAGGTGAATGCTGCCGCCGCTGACCGCCGCGATCACTTGGCAGGCACTCGCCAATCCGTCACTGTAGTTGAGGTCGATCTTGCCATAGTTCACCTCAATGATCATTTTCCGGGAGTTGGTGAAGTTGGCGTTCTGTATTTCTACCACTCCCATGTTTAAGGTGACCAGCAAGGTATCCATTTCCACCTGGTTGGGGACGGCCGAGCCATAGTGGATCTTCACGTCCGCGCTGGCACTTTTCACCTTGAGTTGGGAGACCGGAATCTGGGCAAGGTCAAAATCGGATTTTCCGATGCCCAGGTTGAAATCGAGGTGGTAGAGAAAATTGGACGCAAGGCCCAGGTCCCAGGAATGGTCAAAACCGGATTTGTCCGAAAAAAGCTTGGAGGTGATGCTTTTGCCGAGATTGTCGGATTCCACATTCTTATGGACCAATCTGGCTTCCAGGATGTTGTCATGGACTGAATAGTTGAAATCCGGAAGGATATTGGACTTCAGCAAATGCCCGTGAATGTAAATCGGATCGGAGGAAATGACCCGCTTGAGCTGGGTGAGGCTTTTGTAGGAGGAAAAATTGAGATAGACGATTTCATAGCCTTTTCTCTCGGTTACTTTGTATTCTTTTACAAACTGCGCCTGAGCAGGAATTGCCTCGACCATGATCCAGGATATAAGCAGACACAGTTTTTTTAGCATACGGATAGGTTACGGGATGACCCTGAAAAGGTTTTTTAAAAATATAAAAAAAGCCGGAATCGCTTCCGGCTTTCAGTTTTTTAGAAAAACTCCTTCATCTTGTCAAAGAAAGACTTGTCCTGTTTTCCCGGATCCGGCCTGAAATTGTCAGAGGATCTCAGCGATTCGAGCACATTTCTTTCATCCCTGGAAAGCTCGGTCGGGGTCCAGACGTTGACCATGATCAACTGGTCACCACGACTGTAGCCGTTGATGTCTTTGATGCCTTTGCCTTTCAGGCGAAGCATCTTGCCGCTCTGTGTTCCCGGGTCGATTTTGATCTTCACCTTGCCATCGATGGTCGGCACTTCCAGCGAAGCCCCCAGCGCGGCATCAATGAAGGAGACATGCAGGTCATAAATGACGTTGTTTCCTTCCCGCTGGAGGACGTTGTCCTCCGCTTCCTCAATCACGATGAGCAAGTCACCGGGAATCCCCCCCGGGGTTTCGTTCCCCTTGCCGGACATGCTCAGTTGCATTCCCTCGCCGACACCTCCGGGGATATTGATGGAGATGACCTCTTCTTTGACAATCAACCCGCGTGAATCTGCTTCGACCGGCTTTTTGTCCACGATTTGCCCGCTGCCCCCGCATACTGCGCAGGTACTGGCAGAGACCATCTGGCCCAGCATGGTATTGACCACTTTCTTGACTTGGCCGGATCCCTGGCAGGCTCCGCAGGATTTGAAAGTAACACCCGCTGCCACCACGTGGCGTTTTACTTTTATTTTCTTCTCTACGCCATTGGCGATCTCCTGCAGGTTGAGCTTCAGTTTCACCCGAAGGTTTGTGCCTTTTTTGGTGCGTCGGCCTCCCCCTGCACTTCCAAAGAAAGACCCGAAACCACCGCCGCCAAAGATGTCCCCAAACTGGGAGAAGATATCCTCCATATTCATACCGCCGCCGCCGAAACCGCCGTTTCCGCCCAGACCCTGGTGGCCGAATTGGTCGTACCGGGCCTTCTTGTCGGGGTTGCTCAGTACTTCGTAGGCTTCCGCAGCCTCCTTGAATTTATCCTCTGCTTCAGGATTGTCGGGATTTTTGTCCGGGTGGTACTGAATCGCCAGCTTTCGATAGGCTTTTTTTATCTCGTCCGCACTTGCGGATTTGGAAACGCCAAGAACCTCGTAGTAATCTCTTTTTGCCATAATTATGTTAAGCTCCGGTTACAACCTTGGCGTATCTTACCACCTTTTCACCCAGTGTATAGCCCTTTTCGACCACATCGATCACGGAGCCTTTCAGTTGTTCTGAAGGCGCCGGTATCTGGGTGATCGCTTCTTGGGTATCCGGGTTAAAAGGCTTGCCTGTCAAATCCTCCATTGCCTTCAGTCCCTTTGTTTCAAGAATTCTGACAAGTTTGTGGAAGATAAGCTGGTTTCCCTCCCTGATCTTCAAAGGATCTGTCTCTGATTCCGACGCCTTGAAGGCTCTTTCAAAATCATCAACCACCGGGATCAAGTCTTTCAACACGTCTTCGGAAGCGGTGGTGATGAGGTCAATTCTTTCCTTGGAGGTACGTTTTCTGAAGTTTTCGAAGTCCGAATACAGCCTGAGGTATTTCTCCTTCAATTCAGCCACCTCTGCCTCAAGCTTAGCCTCCTGGCCTTCTGCCTCGTTTGCGTTTTCTGCCTCATTTTGGGGAGTTTCTTCCAAAAGTTGCTCTTCGGATTCCCGGTTTGATTCTTGATCCACTTGTTCTTTATTTTTCATAGAAATTAGGCAATAGTTGGTGTCAGGGAGAATATCAATGACTTTGCCAGACCATTTTTTCTGACAAAGTGACACCTGTCAAGAATGGATAGCCTGCCAGATCAGGTCTTTGAGTTTGTGGAGATTATATTGGCTGACTGCGGAAATAAACACAAACGGAAGGTCCTTTGGGATCTCCTGCTCCATCTCCTTCATCAGATCGGCATCCAGCATGTCTGATTTGGAAATAGCCAGGATCCTCTTTTTGTCCAGCAGTTCCGGGTTGTATTTGTCCAGCTCACTGAGCAAGATCCTGTATTGCTCCTGAATGCTCGGCGCGTCTGCGGGAATCACAAACAGCAGAATGGAGTTTCGCTCGATATGCCTCAAAAACCGGATTCCAAGGCCCTTGCCTTCGGCCGCTCCTTCGATGATTCCCGGGATGTCCGCCATGACAAATGATTTGTCATCCCGGTAGCTGACCACGCCGAGATTGGGCACCAGCGTGGTAAACGGGTAATCCCCGATCTCAGGCCGGGCAGCCGAAATGGAAGAAAGCAAGGTGGATTTGCCGGCGTTCGGAAAACCGACCAAGCCGACATCCGCAAGCAGCTTCAGCTCCAGGATGATCCATTCCTCGATTCCCGCCTCGCCCGGTTGGGCAAAATGGGGAGCCTGGTTGGTGGCTGTCTTGAAATGGTCATTTCCAAGACCGCCGCGCCCGCCCGGAGTCAAGATGACTTCCTGTCCGTCTTCGGTGATTTCAAAACGCTTTTCTCCGGTCTCCGCGTCTTTTGCAACGGTGCCGAGCGGGACATCGAGTATCACGTCTTTGCCGTCTGCGCCGGTTCTCCGTCCGCCTTCACCGCCTTTGCCGGAATCTGCAATCACATGCTTCTTGTACTTGAGATGCAGGAGCGTCCAGTGTTGGGAGTTTCCCCGGAGGATGATATGGCCTCCCCGACCACCGTCTCCACCATCCGGCCCACCCTTGGGCACGTGTTTTTCACGTCGGAAGTGAACCGAGCCTGCCCCTCCGGCACCGGATCGCGAACAGAATTTTACGTAGTCAATGAAGTTGGAGTCGGCCATTTTATGAGAAAGAAAAAGGCTAAGCCCTGAAGCTTAGCCAAATCTATGGTTTTGCAAAACTAGCGATTTGAAGTGGATCAGTAGCTATCCATCACTTCCGAAATCTCCGCAAAGATCTCATCAATGGCCCCGACCCCTTTGATACTCTTGTATTTACCCTGGTTTTCGTAGTATTTGGCCACGGGCAGAGTCTCGTCCAGATAAACTTTTATCCGTATGTTTATTTTTTCCTCGTCTTGATCGTCGGCCCGGTTGGACGTTTCCCCTCTTTCCCTAATCCTTTCTTTCAAAACCTCCTCCGGCACATCCAACGCAATCATTCCAGAGATCCCCATTCCTCTGTCAGTTAGCATCGTGTCCAAAGCCTCTGCTTGGGCGGTGGTTCTGGGAAACCCGTCAAATATGTATCCGTTGCTGTCTTTCGTGTTGGCAATTTTGTCTTCCACCATGCCGATCACCACTTGATCAGGCACCAGATGTCCCCCATCCATGTATTTACGGGCCAGTTTTCCCAATTCAGTCCCTTCTCCCAGATGTTTTCTAAAGAGATCTCCTGTCGACAGGTGGGTAAGTCCGTATTTCTCGATGAGCTTTTCACTTTGGGTGCCTTTACCCGCACCCGGAGGCCCAAACAGCACTATATTCAGCATTCCAGTAGTCGTTTTTTAGGTTTTACTCAATTGATACAGATCGGGGAGATTCCGCCCCAATCCGTCGTAATCCAGCCCGTAGCCGACGACAAATTTATTGGGAATTTCAAATCCCACATAATCCAACCCGTAATTAAACCTGAAAGCCTCTCTTTTGAACAGCAAAGTCGCAATCTGGAGGCGCTTCGGACGGTGTCGGGAAAGTTCGGAAATCAGGTAATCCATACTTTTCCCCGTGTCGACAATGTCTTCGACTATGAGCACATTTTTCCCGCTCAAATCGGCCGTCAATCCCAGCAAGGACTTGACCTCCCCCGTGCTGACTGTCCCGGAATAGGACGAAATTCCCAGAAACTCCACCGTCAGCGGGAGGTCGATCTCCCGGGCCAAATCCGCCATCACAATGAACGACCCCTTTAGTATCCCGAGAAGGACGAGGTCTTCCCCACAAAAATCAGATGTGATTTTTTTCCCCAAATCGGCCAATCTGGCCCTTATCTCTTCCCCAGAAATCAACAATTCAAAGGAAAGGTCTTTGACGGTTATTTGTTTCATATCTTCAAATTAAAGCTTCTCCATGAGGAATCGGTACATTCCGAGCATGCATTCCAAATCAAAAAGCGACACCTGCTCATTTGGGCTATGGACGTGATCCTCCGCGGCACCCACAAAGCACCAATCAATGAAATGGCGGGAAAACTGCACTTCGCGTCCGTCACTTCCCCCGTAGGCCTCGACCTCCAACTGAAACGGAATCCCGCTTTTTTCGGCAATACCGATCAATTTGTCAAGAAACCGCTTTCTGGGGATAAATTTATCCCGGAGGGAAATGACCACTCCCCTGTGATGCTCGACACCTTCTGTTATCCATGTAATATCGGATATCAGGGCCTGCCGGATTGGCGCATTGTTTTGGATAAAATCAAGCAAAAAAGGCATGCTGCCCCCTCCGTGTTCCTCGTATGTGGAAAACACAACCCACCCATTTTCAAGGCTTTCGCATAGTTTCAGTGCATTGTAAACACCCAGTCTATTGTCCAGATAGGCCGCCTGGATATACTCCCCGCTTAGTCTGATATTCTGTTCAAAAGAAAGTCGGGTACCCCGGTCGATTCCACGGGGGAAGTCGTGAAAACAGGCCTCCCCATCTCCCACAATCCTGCACAAAATACCCCCCTTGCTATCCTTCCCTACCAGCCGTGTCCCTTCGACCGCTTCCGGACCCCCGACGGGTATGAGCTGATTTTGGTACCTTGCCATAAATCCAACCGTGTCGACGTGGGCAAACACCCCGGTAGTCGGCGCCCCGAATTTCAAAAGCAGACAATCGTGAAATTCTTCTCCAAAATACACCTCCGGCCGAACCTTCCAAGAAGAGGCCCGTTTGTGAACATAATCCAAAATAAAGCGCGTTATTTCGGATTCATCGCCGGAAACACTATGTTTGGACAATAATTCAAACAAAAATTTCATTTTGGCACTGATTATGTTGTCGAGTATCTTGCTGGAAATTTAAAAAGTCTGGATAAATTTTGATCCTTGGATTGGGATTTAAATAAATCATATAGATTTGCAATAAATTAAAAGTTCATAAATTTGTAATCACATCCATCAATCACTTAAAATTTGAACAAAAATTTTTTGTCATGAAAAAAATTATACTCTCATCTCTTATGGCTGGCGCATTGGCTTTAACTGCTAATGCTCAGGAATTTAACAAGTGGTCCATCGAGGCTACTGGTGGTTTCAACAAACCGATGGCTCCTTTGACTCCGATGACTTCGTCGACTGCGGCCTATCTTTCTCCAACCCTGAACCTAGGCCACGTGGATTTCGGCGTGCGTTACATGTTCAATGAGAAATTCGGTCTGAAATTGGACTACGGACTCGGAACTTTCAAAGAGATCGAAGGAGAAAGCCCGTCTTTTGAAACCAAGTACAACCGATTGGATCTTCAGGGCGTGGCCAATATCGGCCGCATCATGAACTTCGAGTCTTTTACCAGAACATTTGGCCTATTGCTTCACGGAGGTGCTGGTATTGGGAAAGTAAGCCCTCAAGAAAACACATTCAGTAATTTCGAAGATGAAGTCTATACTTTGATTTTCGGTATTACTCCCCAGGTAAAACTTGGAAATAGAGTAGCGCTGGTAGGTGATATCTCTACCGTCCTTAACGGTCGTCAGTCTGTTTCTTTTGATGGTGCTTCTTTGGAGCCTCATCCATACGGTGCCAACGGTACTTGGTGGACAGGTACAGTCGGCTTGAACTTCTATCTTGGCAAGGCTGGACAGCACGCTGACTGGTACATTGCCGCCGACAAGTACGCGACCAAAGAAGAACTTGCCACCCAGATCAACGGCATCAAAGACATGCTGAAAGATTCTGACGGAGACGGTGTTCCCGACTACTTGGACAAAGAGCCAAACACTCCGGTCGGAGCCAGAGTAAACTCCGCAGGTGTGACGCTTGATTCCGATGGTGACGGAACTCCAGACCACGTGGACAAGTGCCCGTTCCTTCCTGGCCCTGCTTCTACCGGCGGTTGCCCAGTAGAGGAAATGCGTGAGGAAATCGACTACATGAGAAAGGCAATCAACGACGGATATGTGAACGTGTACTACGCATTCGACAGCGACAAACCACTTGGCTACTCTGTCAGCGCAGCGCATTACGTGTCTAACTTCCTGAAGAGAAACCCTGGCGTCAATGTTGAGATCAAAGGCTACGCCGACGAACTCGGCCCTGAAGACTACAACATGAAGCTGTCAGACAGAAGGGCAAAAGCGGTCTATAACCTGCTTATCTCGTCCGGTGTCGATGCTTCCAGACTTTCTTACAAAGGATACGGTGAAGACACCTCGGTGGACAAAGCTTCCGCTGATGCCCGTCAGATGGCAAGAAGAGCAAGCTTCGAAATCAAGTAAGGAACAGAACCTCAAATAAAGAGCCCGATCAGATTGATCGGGCTTTTTCTTTATACTTGCGTGATGTTTGTTTTGACCACGTCTGACTCGATTGGAAACCAATTCATTGCCGAACTCCGGGATGTCACCATCCAGGGAGACCGGCTGAGATTTCGCAAAAACCTGGAACGCATCGGGGAAATCCTGGCCTACGAAATCTCCAAAGCCCTGCCCTACCAGACCAAAACCATCGAGACGCCTCTGGCACAGGCATCCGTGCGGATACCAGCCACCAATCCGGTAATAATTGTCGTTCTCCGCGCCTCACTCCCTTTTTACAATGGTTTTTTGAATTTCTATGACAAAGCCGAAAGCGGATTTATCGGTGCTTTCCGTGAAGAGGGTGAAGGCGAAATCAAGATCAACCTGGGGTATCACGCAAGTCCTGGCCTCCAGGGTAAAACCGTCATCTTGGCTGATCCGATGCTTGCCACCGGGAAATCATTTGTCCGAACCATTGAGGCCCTCCTCTCCCACGGAACGCCCGAAATCATCCATATCGCGGCGGCTATCGCATCGCCTGAGGGAATAAAATACCTCCACGAAAACCTCAAAGTCCCCTTTAGACTATGGATCGGAGCTGTGGATCAGTCCCTCAACGCCCAGTCATACATCGTGCCGGGTTTGGGCGATGCCGGGGACTTGGCCTTTGGAGAAAAACTCTAATCAAATGACCGTCTATTTTTTGTTGGCCGTAGGTCTGATCATTCTGCTTTTCGGAGGCAAAATCCTGGTAGACGGTGCCTCTTCGATTGCGCTAAAACTCGGAATGAGTACCGGATTGATCGGACTCACCGTGGTGGCTTTTGGTACTTCTGCACCGGAACTGATCGTCAGTCTCACGGCCGCCCTGAAAGGAAACAGCGACATCTCCATCGGCAATGTCGTGGGCTCGAACATCGCCAACATCGGGCTTGTTTTGGGAATCAGTGGGATTTTCTACCCCATACTCATTCGAAAAAGCCATATCCGTTTCGAGTATGCGCTGATGGTGCTGATTACCCTGGTTTACTATGCCTTGAGTTTGGATCTGAAAATCTCGCGAATCGAGGGAATCCTTTTGTTGCTGGGATTCATCGGATTCAATGTTTACCTGTTCAGAAATCTCGGCAAGGGAATTCAGCAGAACGACGATGCGGTGGTGGAGGAAATCGAAGACGTGCGCAACTATTCCTTGCTTGCATCAATGGGCCTTTTTGTCGGCGGCATCGTCGGGTTGTATGTTGGCTCAGAGCTTTTGGTAAACAACGCCGTGCTGATTTCGAGGGAATTTGGCGTGTCCGAGCGCGTCATCGGAGTCACGATTGTGGCTGTCGGCACCAGCCTTCCGGAGCTGATGACCTCGATCATCGCCGCCCTGTCCAAGCGTACGGATCTGGCTTTGGGAAATATCCTCGGAAGCAACATCGCGAATATCCTCTCCATCATCGGATTGACGGCCGTCATCAAGCCCATTTACATTTCCGAAGCTTTTATCCAATCTGACTACCTTTGGATGATCGGACTTTCCCTGCTGCTTTATCCCCTGATGAGAACAAAAATGCGTATATCCAAAGTGGAGGGATTGATACTTCTCTTCTCCTATGCTGCATATCTGGTATTCCTCCTATGAACGAGTCATTGATTACCTTCTTTGGCATCTATTTTCTCAGCATGTTCAAATTCATCGCCGGCCCGTTGTTGGGCCATGCGGCAGGATACAGCATCTGGAAGATCATCCTGGTCACCGTCTCCGGCATGATGACCAGTGTTT
>CAZGYC010000034.1:0-1542 GCA_964530015.1 uncultured Limnohabitans sp.
ATGCGCCGTACCTCTTCCCATTTACCTGTCTCGGGATGCTCTAACTCTGCGAAAGCTTCTGCCCCTAAGGGTTGTTCTATCTCTACAGTAGTATCGTCTAGGAACTTGTATATATAAGTTGCCAACTAAGATTCCTCCCTCGTCTTGGTAGCAGAAATCCAAACTCTCGCCCCACACTTATCCGGGACATCGGATTGGATGACTGTTGCTGCATCGGATTCACATTTAGGACAAACTATGACTAACGTTCTAGAATGAGAAGAACCTTTGTATGTCCTATCTATAATCGCTGGTTCAGCTTTACGGATCTTAGCTTGATGTACGTGAATCGTGTGTTTCAATTCTTTGCCTTAGTTAACATAACTTCTATGTGAACGTCTTCATACTCATAGTCTCTGCGAGCATATAGTAAGTCATAGGCAAGAGGGATGAAGTTCCCTAAATGGGTGCGGCCGGAAGTGTCATTGTTAGCAATAACAGTCAACATTTTGTTATACCACTTACGGTATTTCTGTTCTGCCGCAAACTCCTTCTTAGCCTGCTCTAAAGTCTTTAAGTAATCTTCCACTACCTTATGGGGTAGCTCGTCCATCTGTTCTTGGGTAAGCTCGGCGGGAACCTCTACTTCTTCAAGTTCTGGATACCAGCCATCGTTAAAGCGCTCTTGTAAGATACCGATACAGTTCTGAGCAAAGACCTCTGGAGTGTCAGCTCTCCAATAGAACGTACCGTACTTAGTTTCCTCAACCAGGACATAGTTGTCCGCTTCAGTCATCTATATCGCCAATCCGCCGCATACACCACACACAGTACTTATGCTCTGGCTTCATACACATATCATCTACAAACTCATGTCCGTAATGCTCACACAGAACGTTATTAACAGCTAACTCTATAGCATCTAAAACATCATCATCGGTACCATCCATAGGGTAGCCTAAAGCTTCATCCACAATGTCGTCAGTGATGAAAGAATAGAGTCTACGTATCCATTCCGGTCGAGGCTTTGTTTCAGTCATACTTTGGTCCTTTAATATAAGTCTTCGGTCGTGAAAACTTGGGTTCTGTGCAAAGGGGACAACAGTCGACGCAGTGCATTCTACCTGATCTATCCGGATGTTGCCAACCCAGCGGGACATTAATACCGCATGAGATACAGTAGTCATATGTCTTCATCGCATCCAGTCTTCTAAATCCATCTGCAACTTCCAGATGCTGACAGTGCGATAGGTATCAAAAACAAGATTGGTCTTTTGATACTCACGAGCTTCTTCACGCGTTTCGAATGGCCCGAAGACTGCATCTATATCGTTTGGGTCCCACCTGTCATAAAGGATGATAACGTGCAACTATTTCCACCATTGCTCTTTGAGATGTTGCGAGATGTAATAATCCGCCATCCACAATGACCAATCATAGTCCTCAGAACAATGGTGGTCAATCCAAAACTGAGTAGAACGAATTAGTTCTTGAGCCTGTTGTAGTTTCGCCGCATCCTCTTCGGAGACTTCGTATGTTGGCTCTACGTATTCGTCTTCTTCT
>CAZGYC010000034.1:1642-21486 GCA_964530015.1 uncultured Limnohabitans sp.
TTAATCTTTCAGTTAATGTGCTGCGGCAAGGCCACGAGGAAGGAGTAGAAACTCACGACCTGCCGCAAGCACGAACTAACCCTCGTAAGGGTATGCATAGCGCTCAACCGTAATATCGGGAGCAGCTTTAACTGCTAAGACTTCGATATTATCTATAGTCTTAGCACGTCTGTGAGATAGTGCTAATTCTTTTGCACGTTCTTCGGTTGCGGCGAAATAGCGGAAATGGTTTCGACTTTTATTCCGCATGTGATAGAATTTCATTCGTCTACTCGAATAATAACTTCTAACTGACCTTCATTATTATAATCCCATTGGGCATTATATCTATCCCAAGAAGCGAATTGGGTATTATCTTCAGGAGATGTACTAACGAAACGTAGCGATACATCTTGGGGGACGTGTAAGGCAAGCGACACACAGTTTAAAGATTCGATAGAGTCTGATGGACCTTGTCGTGAAAGTTTAAACTTAAGCGATTGACCGTTATCAGAAAGCTGGGTAGCAGCCTGACATTGGGCGGCGACCTGCTGAAGGGTAGGGTCGGCCGAACGTGGGTTCGATAGGAACACGAGGCCAGTAATAGCAATCGCCGCAATAACAATCGCTGCAATCCAATGCCATACTCTAAGCTCTAAAATCTTTTTATTATACCATGGGGTAGATTCAGACATAAACAAACTCCTTTAAGATAAAAGCAAAGAGAGGCACAGATAGTACCTCTCTAAGCTTAAGGATAATCAGGCGTTGTTGCGGCGAACCGTTGGCTCACCCGATGCATTCACGATAACCGTGAAGTGCTTGTTGGTGATACGATGACGCCCAGAGGTGATGTTCATCTCTGAGTCAAAGCTCTCACGAGTGCGTGGCTGAGTCCGTGCACGGTTGGCTACTGGACGAGCAGCAGCGGCAGGAGTAGTGGTCGCCGCATCACGGTCCCACATCGTCACCCACGCCCGCATAGCACCGATGCGCCGATTGTCCAGCACTGGGTACTTCCGAGTAATGAAGTCGTTTGACTTACCAGTACGGATAAGTTGATAGACAGCCTGAGTCTGACGTTCTGTCAGTTCTGCTGGCTGATTTTGTGGCTGATTAGCCATATTGTTATTACCTATCTTTCTTGTTTGTTTATGTTTCTGTTATTAAAGAGGCTTTAAACTATAATAATCCATAGTGTTGCCGTTTTGATAAAATGACTTTATAGAACCAATAAATGTATTTAAATCATATGGCTTAGATGGGTCGACTTTAATACCTGTCCAATCCCGAGGTGATTTCCGTAGACGAGCATCGTATCTACCCGCATAAACTAATTCGATATCATATTCGAAGTTAGAAATACTCGCAGCCAACGCCATAACCAAAGCTGGATTTGAGACAGTTCCCGGACCTTTGCGAGAGCCATTGTGGGTTTCGAAATCCCCTGCATCATAATCTTTAAGAAGTTCTTCAAACTGGGGATATTCTTCATATAATTCTAAAATAGATTCGAATGGATGGACGCCACTATCGGGAAGCCGTCGAATCAAACAACTAAGATTAAATAGATATAGACTGGGACCTTCTTTATAGCCTTGAGTTAAGGCGGTATCCAAAATAGAAATCATACTAGTGCCAGAGGCATTGGTCCTATCGTTAGCACGCTTGCCTGTGGCTTTAGAATGCCATGTTCCCTCAAGATCTGCCGAAATAAATCTATAAGGCAACATTCGATTAAATGAGGTAGCAAGCGTTCTGTGAAGATGCCCAGACTCATAAGAAAATTGTTTTTGATTGTTGGGATAAGAGATTTGATGAACCTCTTTAATCTTAGCTAATCTCTCTTTATCTTGCTCAGCTAGTAATATATGAGCAGGACTGTTAAGGGTTAGATATTCATCTACTTCACGGGACGTGGTGCAAGGCCCAGGCAAGAATACCGCAGTATACAGACTTGCATCTCCGAGTGTCGCTGATGCCAACTCTGATTGGCGTTGATGGAAAGTTTTACTTATTGGCGAAGAATCGTACCCACTTTCACTATAAGCAAGGGCAGCTTCTACTTCGTCTGTCAGTTCTGCAAAAGGCAATTTAGATACTGCTTTCTATTTTCTGATATTCCCAAGTTATCCATTGGTGAACATTGTCTTTCCATCTTCCCCAGCTATCTCCTCCATAGACATCTCTATGTTTGGTTATAATCCAGGGGATGTTTAGCTCATACCTTTTTGGCAAAGCATCTACTGCTTCTTGTCGTGAGTCGTATTCTGCGGCGGATTGTTTCATCTTTCGGTTTCCCGCCGGACCCATTAAAACAACCCACTTGAATTTCTGAATCATAGACCGTACGCTGCACACTTAAGTAACAAGTCTTCCATTAACTCGTCAGTAAGTACTATCTCTATTTCTTGATACAGAACACCCAATGTATTGTCATTACTACAGCTATGCATGAAACGTAGGGTATTGGATTCCGTCCAAATCACAAAATCCATACTTGTAATCCAATTGACCAGAGTATCTGCTATCGTAAGGTCTGAAGGCGGAATGTTTGACTTGAGGATTTCTTCTTTACGATGCTCATTGATCCATTTGATACAGCACTCGTCAAGCAAATCCTTACACTCCATGATGTCGTTTAACATAAGTCTTTGATAAGTTAGAATGCTCATTTATTGGGTTCCCAAATCAACTTTCCGCCGCAAACACAACGCTCAGTGCCGCCATACCAAACAGCATAATCACAAAACCAAGTAGACTCACAACTAAGACATCTTATAGTCCCCGGTATATCGTGTAGCCCCGGAGTGATGTCTATGGGTTCAGCCATTTGCTTAAGTTTGCATTAAAGTATTTGGTTAGCCAATCAACTTGGTCTTCGGTCAGATAAACTTCCCCTCCGGCAAAATCATAGGGTTCTTTATGGTCAATCCAAAGTAAATACTTATCCTCCGAAGAGAAGTATTCTAATGTGAGGATGCCAAAGGTCATGGGATCTCGCACATTCCAACCCAGTTCTTCCGATTGCTCTAGGAAATTAGAATCATCACCCTTGTAATTAAGAACGAGCTTTCTTACAGTAGCCTGCAAACAGCGTGTCATCTGAGCTACTTGGCCGATGTCTGTATAGGTAATCATAGCAGGCTATTGACACGGCTTTCGATATCAATTATGAATTCTTCAACCAATTCGATATATAGACTCCAGTTATTATAACCATCATCAAACACCAAATCCATTGACAGGTTGCCGTCAGCATCCGAATACAAGGCGGCGTCTACAACCGTATCAAACCAGAGTTCATCTTCTTCGCCATCCCAGCCTGCTTGCTCAATCGCCTCTGTGAGAGTTTGATTCTCAGCATTTTCGCTTACCCACTCCATCAAAGCCCTATTCAATGCCCTACTTAGTCCGAATAAGCTTTGAAGCGTATAGTAGGTTTTCAATTAGGCGCTAACTACAGTGCGGGTGTCTGCGGCAGATTGACGTTCTTCGATAGCCGTCTCCAGCTGACGAACAGTTTCAATAAGGCTATTCTTTACCTTACGTTCATCCTTGAGCCGCTTAATCTCATCACGATGCGCAACAAGACCTTGAGCCCTACGAGTTAGTGAGTTAGCAAGAGCAGTGTAAGCACGGGCCTGAGCAAGTAGAATGGCTACATCAGCATTGGGTGAGTCGTCAGGGTGGCGGCGAGCACTACCAGTGAAGACTTGGTTGTTGTCGTGTTGAATATCAGCGACGATATCAACAATAGCCACTTGGCTGTCCCAGGTGGCCTCAACGTCCTTAATCTGGACACGAGACAGGGTAGAAAGGGTCTTAGACATCATTACTCCTTACAGGTCGGTCATAACAGTTGTCAATAATACTAAATTGTTCCAGCACAGCGAGGAACTCTTCTTCGGATTCAAACTTATAAGAGAAGGGTCTATCTAAACCCTTCATCGACAGCTCTACTGAGCCATCATCTTCATTTCCGGTGATATACGTTTTGGAGATTTTGTCTATATAAAGTAAAGTCATTTATCTTCGTTTCGTTTAAATCGGGCGAAATGATAATCCCCGCTAACCATATCTGTATAAAGGGAATTGGTTTCCGCATTATCTATTACATCGAAGAAAACACCTCGCCACACATCGTGCAAAGCAGATGTAGGTATAGCGTTATACTTTAATGCACTAAACTTTTCCCTGATTTGAATAAGCTTATAGTCTGGGTCTATAGCTGTAAGCTTCCAATGGGTGTGGGCTACCAAAGTTCTCCAACCTGGCGGCATATCTACGTTATCACATTTAGACTCAAGGTCTTCGATGAGAGAGTCTATATCAACGTTAGTGTCTCGGACGATGTGCATCGATTACTACATATTCCTTGTCTGACATATAATCTACCACTTCATCTAAGTGAAATGGTCTGAATTCTGGATGACAATCTATTCCAACATCCATTCGAGTTGTTGTAGTTGGCGCCAACATCCCATGACTATGGCCGTGTAATGCGTACACGCCATTGTGAGCGCCGTTCCAAGTGAGGAATGGGTAATGACATAGTACTGCCTTATAAGGCTTTTGTTTCCATTCTTTATAATAATCAACCGAAGTCCAAGGCAAATTAATCGTTCGTGGACTATCGTGATTGCCTATTATAAGATGTTTTTTACCACGTAGGCGATGGAAATATCTTAGAGATTCATCCAACTTACCCATCGCAAAGTCACCCAAGAACCAAACATCATCTTTGGCGCCGACCACAGCATTCCAGTTCTCTACTATTCTTTTGTTCATCTCCTCTATAGAAGAACCTCTATGAGGATGGAACTCAATAATTCTTGTGTGGCCGAAATGAGTGTCAGCAGTAAAAAATGTTTCCATTACAACAATAGAAAAAGACTCCCAATTAAGGGAGTCTCAGTCTATCACCTTCATCCAATCTATATTGTATATTTACCTACATCTGGAAGACATAGATACTATATTTACTAATACTATAAATATATAATGCCGTTAATACTGACATTATATATTATAGCAGGTTAAATCATAGATAACAACTCTGCTTGACTACAATGTTTAACAGCGGTCTTTTGATACCACTCACTATTAGGGTCTAATACATCATGTTTAGAAGAGCCTTCTATCATATCTAAGACAAAGGTACTATAATGTGAGTTATATATATTATCCATAGAATTAGCATTGCTGTTGAATGCGGCGGCGTAGAACTGTGAATAAAGAAATAACTGGTGAGTCATTATATCTTTATGACTAATCAGTTTGAAATTATCATAGGTTTTTGGGTCAGTATGTACATCCGCATAACCCCAACAAACAGTGCTACAGATATTCTTGCCAAAAGACAACATGTCAGCAGTATACATAAGATTAGGAATCCAAGCTCTATACACGGGCTTATCACCACTACGCTTATGAATATTATGGGGGCTGAAGTATAAACTGGAGCTAAGATAACTTAATGTCCCATTAAGGCGTTTAGTATACCTCGAAACCCAATATTGATAGGGGAGTTGCAGCTGGATTGCTTTAACCCCCCCATCATGCTTCGCTTTCAGGCCGCTATGATAACGAACCAGCTGTACCTTAGGACTAACCACAGTTAGATAAGTAATTTGGGTATCTATTACCGATTTACCTCTTAGTCTAAACTCTTTGGCATCAGGATGTACTGGTAGCGAAATCGGTTCCAAGGTCTGTAGTCTTTCTTATAACGGTGATACTTAAGGTATTTACAGCAATCATAATAGCACTAACACTATTTAGAAATACAATCAAGTTTTGTAATATTGTTTTGATTGCATCGAGGAGTTGCGGAGATAGTTGTACATTGTTTAACACTTTTCATTTCATCCATAGCTGGAACACTACGGTTTGTGAAAGGTATTGTATTTATATTGTAGGTATTACGAATAGTCAGGTAAGTGAGGTTCGCTAAGATAATGCTCGAAGGTATAACCTGTAGCATATTTTTCAACTGCTTGTTTCTTGAATTCTTCAGATTGGATATACTCTATTGTCCAAGTTGTGTCTAAATAATGAGACAACTCATAATAGGAAGTCCAATTACCTCTCAACCAGTTCGGAGACAAGTCTGTATTGAACTTAGAATTCCAGAAATAGTTATAGTTATCGAAGGCAAAGTTCTTTAGCCCTTTTTCAAACTTATTACCTAAAGAACGTGCGATATGATACCAATCGTCCCCCAAGCACATATCAAAGTGTTCGTCATAACCACAGTTGGGAAGCCACGATTGATAAAGTCGAGTACTATGATTTTTGATGGGGTCTTCTAAGGTAAAAGCTAACCGGACAGATCGGATGTGTCCGCCAGTCGTATTCAAATTCCTACTATAGTTTATAACCCAACATTGAAACGGAGCTACTACTGTCGGAGTAATATGATTAGCTACAAGGTCTTTTGGACAATAGTATTTAAAGCTAATCGTTTTGTATTCCGGCGCAACTATATGTAATAGCTTATCTTTACTCAGAAACATTCGATGCCCAACATAGTCTTTGCCAAGCTTTATCTCTTCGAAATCCTTCATGCGATAAACCCCGTTATATGCCTGTCGGACAACATGCCAGTCTTTTTCGGTTGTTGGTTAAAGAAATCTTTGGATAATACATAATCCAAATCCCATTGAGGATTAACGTAATGTTTTAAACCCCCATAACAACCTGTATATGTCGAAGTTAGTTCGGAATTAAAGCCAGAGTTCCAATATAAACTATACCACCAAGTTGCATATGAGACTATATAACTATTATCGGCCGTTGGCTTCGGCGGATCATAATGCAATATATCACCCTTACATAGGTCCCACAAGCTATAATGGCTACTATTCGGCATGTAAGAAGGGAAGACAATCCCATCACTGTTCCTAGCCATAGGATTAGAACTGCTAAAGGCATGTCTCATACGTATATTAAAAACAAAGTTATTATTATTGACGTTGCGGCTGATATTGTGTATCCAGACATCCCATGGAACTGGGACCGTATAACCTAGCTTGTGGAAAGAAATGGTTTTATACTGAGGTTCGACTACGTGAATTACATATCTATCACCAAGATAGATATGATGACCAGAGTAATTCTTAGACAGCCTAAGCTTTGTAAAACCCTTCATGACTGTTGTTGCCGCTGCTTCCTCTCGAAGGCTGCCCGCTGCTTCTTCAGCTCCATCGGATGCATCTTACCATACACAGTCCAACAGAATTCACAGTCTGTACGAGGTACTCTTATACCACCGTAGGTAGTATGGATATGACAGCTTAGGCCTGACTTATCTACTTTGGGTTTAGCAGCATTCTTACGTCTGCGTTTACGGGGTGCGGCCGGAGTATCAGAAACTTCACGTTGCACAGTTGCCGCATCCAAAGCAACTTGCCAAGCAGTCAAATGATGAAAGGCTGCAATAGTACTGGGAGCATTAGAGTTCTCCAAACTCCGCTCAACCATACCACGCCACCAGTCTAAGGACTCTTTTTCAATCTCAATAACTATCTTAGTCATCAGTCATACTCCAAAAGACGGTATCCATATCCAGAATCTCCTTAACCTCTGAATCAACATCTAATGCTACAACTTTGTATGTACGCTTAGGCTTAGTAGTGTTTTGATTCTGGTTGGCAAACTTATTACGCTGTTGCCGTTTCCGGCTCTTACCTCTACGCCCCATGGGAATTTGACATAATGTGAAGGGACAAAGGATTAACATGATGGTCCTCAAGTATCTCTTTATTGATACCAACACTCTTAAAGATATCAGTAGCTGTCATCACTAATGATCCTAAAACGTAAACCATCTCTTCGCAAGAAGCGTTATTAGCTATATCTGCAAGGCTCTCAGCAAGAGCTTCTAACGATTCTTGGTCTTCACACATCCCAAGTCGCAGCCATTGTAATATAGTCAACCAAGACTTTTCTTTTAGAGCTTCGGCGTCATCAGTCATCGGCGGGAGGCTCCTGTATCTCTAATAGGGTTTTGAGTTCTTTTGAAAGAGTAAGTATAATGTGGTCGTCATCTGTATAGATAACAGAGCCATTGTTCCAGACTAATGAGCGGCCTGGAGAAGTTTCATTCGTCGCATAAATAATCAATGGCACTTTAGAATAGAAATCTTGTTCTGCGCCGGGAATCAATTCACCTGAGTACGCAGCATACTTATCAATAAACAAACGACAGAAATGTAATACTAATTCAGTAGGAAAGACATGAGTAGATAGGAACAACTCATGATCTTTAGTCAAGGCCTCATATAGGTCTTTAGAGACTGGTTCAGTAGAGTAATTAGATGCCTCGGCATTTTTAATACTCTCAAAGAAATTATCAAGCTTACTCAAGACGAATCCGTTCACGCTTTATAGTAGATAGGTCTTGTTCGATGTAGGCAGCGTCTTGCTGACTTGCTATCTGCTTATATGACTTAGCCAATTCAATCACAGAAAGGATAGGACCATGGTCGCTATGACCATTCACTCGACCATGCCAAAATGCATCAGCCCACTCTTCAGCTTCAGTAATAATCTCTTCAACACGCTCTGGAGTATAAGGAAACTCATCGGCATAAATCTTCATAACATATCCTTAATTTAGGACAGCATAGCGATCATGAAACGATCACCGGGGTGTAGGGGACGTGGAGTTGACCGTCGCCGTCCGGGGCGTTGATGACGAGGTGAACGAACCAATTGTCGTCCATGTGGGCGGGCCAGCCGAGATTACGCTTCCAGATGCGACCCTCGCTGGCACCGGTAGGCATCGAGCGGGTGTAGTCGCCAATGGAGTCAAACGTTCGCTGGTCAAGTCTCATTTCTCGGCGGTGCGGTTCAAGCGGCTTGTGCGTGGGTGGCTCGGACAGGTGAATCTTCCCCGGCAAGTCCTTGACGTAATGGCAGTACCCCATCACGATTCCCCCTTGATCCAGGCCAGACAGTGATTCCATCCCCGTACGTAGGCGTGAGCGGCATGCCATGACTTCGGCTTGTCGGTCGTCGGTGGCTCGCACTGCTCGACTCGCTCTCCGAGCATGCCGAGCCGCAGCACCTCGGCCATGTCCGACCAATCTGGACCGAAGTTCTCATCGACCCACGCCTCGACCCGTTCAATGGCGGTACTCATGATTCATCCTCAACGGGCTCGTAGGTCGCCTCGAAGATGTCGGGCTTACATGGGTAATGCTCGTCCTGGACGCCCCTGATGACCCAGTCGGCGGGTAGCGTCTGCATCGCCCCTTCAAGCGTGTTGATGATAATATGAGCGGGTGTGACGACCGAGTTGGTGTCGCCCGGGCGGAACGGCGATATTCCACGCCGCTGCTCCTCGTAATATCGAGCGGTGCCCCCACCTTCCAGAATCCAGTTGATGATCGGCGTAGCGCCCTCAGGGGTTCCATCCCATTGCATCGCTTCGATAACAACGGGCTTCTTGCGGTACTTCATGATGTACTTCCCAGGAACTCGGTCCAGTGCTCATCGCAGGCGATTGTCTGACTTGCAACGATCTTCATCTGCGCACCAGCAATGCTGAACGACCCGATTGGCTTAGCATAAAATCGCTCCGTACCTTCGTTCACACAGGTGTACCCTCCGTAGTGGCACGGGTGGCTAGTGGCGGTCTCTCGTCCGCAACGGCAGGTCATGACGTGCTCCTAAGGATTTGGTCAAGGCAATCATCCCAACCTTGGTCTGTGGGAGGGTGGTGATAGCGGGGATGGAAGCACTTATGCTCCGTCTCCCGAGCTCGCCAGCCGCACCGGCCCTGCTCATGGACTCCACGACATTCACAACGATCGCCCTCCCGGACGAGCCAGAGCGTCCCGTCAACCCGAGATGCCCACTCGTCTCTGGTGATGGCTATCCTCATTGAGTCTGACTCGACACACTCATGCCTTTGTCTTTAGCTTTAGTTGAGACATCTTTTCCTCTATCCTCATCAAATAGGATATTGCTTTTGTCTTCCATAAGAATTGCTCTTTACGTTGATCAGTATACTCTACTAAGGTTAGTTTCTTACTTAGTAGTTTAGCATATAGTTCTGAAAGACTAAGCTTATGAGAGCTGAATTGATATTCTACCTTTAGCTTTTGCATCTTTAGTACTTCAAGATGAACTGTTGGGTTCGCCGCCAACAGAGACTTTTCATCTTCAGTTGCAGTACCACGCACATCAGCTTCTGAGGCCAGAGTAATAAGCTGCCATAACTCTGTCGCATTATTCATTGACTATAGTTATCAAGTCAGTTGGACTAATACCGTAGATATGTTGATAGGCCTGTTGTAATAGGCTATAGGTCAAGTCAGAACTTTCGTTATGGAAGTCTTTAACCGGCGGCAAACAATACACCTTATATAAACCCCACCACCAAGAGCTACCAATAGCTTCTTTATATCCACCTTGGTTCGTGCGGAATAAGTCAAAGGCTGGCGCACCAACTACAACTATAGCCCTGGGCCTACATAAATCTATTTGTTGATAAGTAAATGGATAGCAGTTATTTATGTTATCTGTTTCTATCTTCGCTAAACCACACTTAGTAATGTGGATGGCGCCGACAAAAGCAGAACTAAATCCAACTGCCTTTAAATACCCACCAATAGATGCCATCCAATAACTATCATTGTGTGTATTAGATGCAACGATTAATAAATCTGGATTAGTATGATTCCACCATCCAGTTGCAGGACCTGATGAAACATTATCACAAGCCCTGCAGGATAAGATGGAATCATTTACTACATCGGGTGAGTACTTAGGAAGATAATCATCTAAGTACTTTGTCTTTACACTGCTGAGTATCTCAGCGATTTCTGTTTGACCGTAGCGTTGGGATAGGGTATCAGCCAAGACTTCATATAGACGTACGTCTTGAACCGATACCACTGTTTCTCAAATCCCTAACAAAATTTTCTTCAGAATATGATACTATACCGAACGTATGTTCTTAGAACGGTTCTGAAAAGCTATCGTTGTTCGATTGACCGCCACCAGAGGCAGTACGAGCAGCAGGAGCAGCTTCGCCGCTATCATCACGCTTCGAACGTGCGACATAAGCAGTGAGATCTTCAACTACGACTACAACACTGCTACGACGGTTATCGTTATCATCAGTCCAACGCTCATGTGAGATAGAACCAACAATACGAACAGGAGCACCCTTGATAAGGAGCTTTTGGTCTACGAGTTCCTTGAGACGCTTCTGGGTCGAAACAGAGGTCATGTCTGACTCAGTAAGCCAAGCCTTGCAGGTGAAAAAGCCTGCCCGACTATCCGAGCCCTTCTCATAGCCCGAGTTATCAACAGCAACGTCAAAACGAAGCTGCTTACCATCCATTACGACTTCAGCATCACGGGTAAGGCGACCTGATAGGTTGATTAGGTTATCAGCATTTAGCATTAGGTATTTCCTTCTTGTTGTTTAGATTCTTGATATTCATTTAATCTTTCAGCTGTGTCATCCGGCGCAACTAACAAAATATCATTAGCCAAGCTTATTAGATGCTCACCAAAAGACTGTCTTGTATTATAGTCCATAGCTACAGCCATTGCCAATACGATACTATCGATATCTGGGAAATCAGGCTGTGGCATTAGGAGTTTCCTGTTCTAGATACGGTGTCAAATCTACTGGGTCAACAGACTTATTGACGATATCAGATTTAACTACCACTAGAGACTGAGAGATTTGTTCTTTTCTAATGCGCTTAAGATATGGAGACAATTGGTCTTCATAACATAACAGCTTATAGATTCTATCCATCTTGATTGTACCATAAGTCATAATAGATAGCTTCATTGCATCTGCTAAGTTATAGTACTTGCGAGGATTTGCGGAATTGCTATAATTCTTACTGTTAGAATATGGTTCAAACAATAAACCCTTTTTAATTCTATTAGTGAGGGTTTGCGGCGAAATCTCTAACAGATTATTAGCAATATCCTGCTTAGTGAAATGGTCGTAATAAGATAGAGGTGCAGACATAAACCGACCTTAGACTAAGAGAGGTACAACGCCAAATAGGCTGTTGTAAAGTTGAGTAGAGGATTTGTGGTTGCTTGCTAAGCTTACTTCGTTAGGCTTTTGAACAAACAAAGGGCCGTTTTCTAAACCATAAACTACATCTGAAATAGTAAGACCTTCCAGATACTTGAACAAGTAAGAATAATAACCAGCCTGAATCTTTACGTTATTCTTACGCAAGTTATGGATTAGCCCATCTGGTCCATAGGTCAAGTCCAAATTAAAGACTGACTCCCAAACCAGATTATGAATAACAGCCATACGAGTTTCGAGGCTTTGATATTGTGGTGCCGCGATACCCATATCTAAACAGAATTGCATAGATTCATAGATGTTAGGAAGCGGCGGAGCCAATAAATAAGCTCCAGACTTCGGTTGGATGTATAGAGAGACGCCATCTAAAGAAATACTCTGAATCTCTGAATCCGCATAATACATCTGCAAAGCAACAAGATTGCCGTTAAGCTCATATTCTGCGACATACACTTGCCACGGTACAGCTAAGACATACTTAGTGATGGGTTGGCCATCAGTTGCGTACTTCTTGGCCGCACAAAACGCAACAGTCTTTAGAGTGGGAGGACGCTCGTATACCAACAGGGTATGAAGCTCGTTGGTATAGAGAAGCCCCGGAGGCATCATCCCAGGCTGCAGCGAATCAATGGTGAATGAATCATCAAAGTTCTGATTAAACAACTTAGTCGAAGAAGTAGCCTTACCCGGAGACAACAGCTCTACTTCTTCTTCGTCAAAAGAAAGGTGCAAGTCAAACATTACTTCTCCACTTGCTGCTTATAATAGTTAGTAATACGTTCTGTAAAGGTTGGCCGAAACTTATTCATCTCCAGAATCTTATCATCAATGTCGCCCATGTTGACCGTCTCATCTGAGAAATACGATGCAATCTTAGCATCATATTCTTTCGCATCAGAGAATAAATCTACATCCAAAGAACTATCTCTAAAGAAGTTATAGAAGGATTGGGTTCGTAGGGCAGTCACACAACTGGCAAAGGCCTCGTTGATTAAGAATAGATAATTATCAATCCTGTAAACCGGAGTGGTGATACCGAACAACTTTTCGAGATAAGGAGACGGAGACAAGAATTGAGAGTCGACCTTAGGAACATGAAAGATATGTGAGAACTCAGAAGTAAGCTGCGTCTCAGAGAACATCAACACAAAGTCCACAAGACATTTGTTATCATAGTCATAGACAATTAAACAATGAGTCCAAGGTACAAAAGCCTCAACGCCCTCAGAGCTTATCGCACGTGGATTATATTCCACGATGCAGAACCCATGACGAACACCATCGATATTAATCATCTTCGATGAATAAATCATGACCTTCGGCAACATCATATTCACGAAGGGATTAACTGCGCCAAAGAGATTAAACAAATCTCCAATAGGACGTTCTATAGTCTCATCATTGTAAGTGATCTTAACGGTGTCTTTGCCGCCAATAGAAAGAGTATAACGTTTGTCTTTAGCCATGGTTATTGATACACCACTTCCAGACGTCCCATCATCTCAGAGAAGAACTCCTTGGTATCTTTGATGACTGGGTCATAAGTCAAGACAAAGTCAAGTTTCTCAGCCGTGCAATACTTCTGCAGCGCCCCATAGGACTCGAAGCTATGCTCGCCATAAGTATACTTATTACCCTTATAGGTACGGTCGAGATGGACCTCATCATCGCCAACTGTGCCGATGACAATATCTTCCCACGGCTGATAAGCTGAGCAGGCTTCAAAGGTGCCTGATTCTGCGTATGGGCAGCGATGTGGGGTCTTAGGCGTATTACCCATCTCAACTGAGATACAAGAGTCTACAAGAGGCAACAGGGTATAAGGCCGGTCGTACAACTCAATAGCTGGGTCGACATCTTTCATCGATGCAACCATGCTCTTGCAGATTTGGATGTCGGGATAGACAACATATTGCGGACAGAATGCGGCGAGGTCATGTTCTGAATAACCACCCGGGAAAGAGTACTTGCCAGAGGTGATAGCGGGATCTACTTCGCAGATATCGATATTGGCCGGAACATAACCCCTTGCCCAATACGGTGGCATTGATTCATCATAATCTGGTGAGCCTGGGATATTGCTATTCGCAATCAGCTTACCCGATAGTTCCTCCACCCAATCATCATCTTCAGCAAAGATGATTTCCATATTTTCGATGTGCCAACTCATTGACTTGTCTGTAATCTCCGTGGGGATTTTGAATGTAGCGGGAAGGATGAAGCCACCAAGAGGCTTCTTAGGAGACGTCATTGTTAGGACCACCCAAAAGCGTTAGAAGAACCGTTCATGGCAGCTTTCATTTGCATCTTGACATCAGTGATTTCCGCTTCGTGTCCAAGTCGATGAGCTTCCTGGTAAGTCTTATCGATCAGACGCAGTGCCTTACTCGTAGCAGCTTTTTCGATAGCCTTTACCAACACCCCGTGAGAGGCTGAAAAGCTGGCATTAAATCTAACTGGATTACGGATTAGATGTCCTTTGGTTTCAATGAAGTTTTGCATTGCGTCCGGGAACGATTCAAAAGCATTTATTTGTGCAGTGGTTTCGTTGCGACAGACAAAGGTGCAATAATCATCTGAGAAATCAAGCAGATAGATATAACCATAAGCCATCGCCGCACCAAATGCATGCACTAATACATTATATTCGTACAGTCCAATCTCGTCGAGATTATCTACTTGAGGAATAAGACCTGGAATGAAATCTTCAACATATTCACGGTCAGAAGCCCTTAGAGCATTAAGCCCGTCAGGCTTCCAAGTTTGCGAATGAGGACTAATGTCGGCGAGGGTGGGAATGAGTCGGTTAGCACTAAATACATTCATGTCAATTGAAACCACGCAGAGTTCTTCTTCTTTGGCGCCATCAAAGAATTCACTTACCGCATCTGTTACATGACTACGATGCTCAGCAGTCTCAATCATGTCTAAAGCTACTGCATAAGGCAATAGGTTAGATTCGATATTACCCAGGCCATCTTCAGCCTCTTTCCAGTTATGTGGATGGCTGATGGCTGCGATAGTGTCTCTGTAGAAAGCAGCTACGAGAATATCTAAACAAGATACTACGGCACGAGTTATACTGCTAGAGATATAACCTTTACCGGCGAACAATTCAGCGTTATAGTCTGAGTCTGTGGCTTGCCAAGCTATTACACTGCCATAACATGTAGTTGTAATTTGCCCTACTAATTCACTATAGCTGTAATATTCGCCAGCCTCTTCAGCAACCAGAATCTTTTCTGTCGGAACTTGTTCGGATGCTTCCTCTAAAAGAGCCTCTAGCTCTTCATCGGCTTCAACTGCTACAATATTATCTGGAGGAATCCATTCCATAACAGGAACTACCTCTTCAGGAATATCGAACTCTTCGTCATTCACGATTAATTAACCTCTACTAAAGATACTGGTACAAGGACTATATTCGGATTTGTAATGTTTAGAGTGGCGGCTAAACAGGAGAATAAGATAGAGTTATTCTTTACTATCTCATAGGTGTTATCAGGTAAGCTTATTAATGTGTGGTTCTTTGCTTTTTTAATTTGTGCCTGCGGCAAGATAGTTTGGCAGATATCCACAACTAAAGCCGAATGGCTATACCGGCGGCTGGCCATCTAATTCATCAGTCATGATTTGGCCAGACTTCTTAAGCACTTCCATCATCTGCATCTTAGATTGCATAAGAGCAGCCTGTAGTTCCAAACGTGCCTCGGAAGTATCGCTGGCAAGGACTGAAAGGATAGCTTCCACATTCGCCGCAAGTTCAGAATACCCTTGCACAATCATAGCCATCTGTCGCTCGAAAGTATCAAGACGTGATTCCATCAAATCGTTCACGGTCTTTTGATAGTTAGATAAACCATCTATCTTCTCTTCAAGCTGGTTTAGGTCATCCCACATCTCATCCCATTCGGCCATCAGTATACCTCATCTAAATCGGCCTTTTGCACAGCATAAGACTCAACTTGAATACGAAGACGTTGATACAGCTCAGCCAAATCAAGAAGAGTAAGCTTCACTCGCTCAAATGCCAGCTTTTCAGCATAGATGGGAGTGATAGCACCCTGGTTAGTTAGCTTGCCTTTGTATTCGCCGCAGCTAAACGCACGTGCAGTTAAATCTGCAGGACTATCTTTAGTAGAGCGCCAAGGCAAAGAAGTAAAGACACGGGAGATAGGATAACCATCCTTAGATGAAGGAGAGCCGCCAAAGAGCTGCATTATCTTATCTGGGTAGTCGGGAAACAATAAGCCTACATTGCCTTCTACTTCAGACTTAAGATAAGCCAAGAATAGATGCGCATTAACGTACGACTTAGCAGATGAGCTTAGGTTATTAGACTTATCAATCGTACCAATCTCTACGAGAACTTTTTCTTCCTTAACCCAATACTTAAAGGAGATGAATCCACTGCGATGCCACTTCTTAAAGACATCTTGCATAAAGTATCCCGGCTTGAACTCGGTATCGTTATCAGCCATAATTACCGCATATTCACTGACGAAGCAGTAATGGTTTCACGGCGGGTCCCAGCTGGATTATCCCGAGGGATATCACCTCGCATATAAGCCCGAGCCTCATGGTACTGATCGTCTGAAGCCCATTCGTACTGCTCATAAGCTACCTTATAGCTCTCAATGATAGCTGGGCGATAACGAATCCACAGACGGTTCTTATTGCGATTCATTGCAGCGAGCATGTCATCAGTTTCGACATTCCGCCGCTCTCCCAGCGCCACCTGGGATGCTGCTGCAAGAACAGACTTCAACTCAGCTCCAGTATAAGAACCAGAGGCCATTGCGACCTTACCGATGTCAACTGAATGAGTGCGCTCCTTCAGCAAACCAGAAAGGATCTGATGACGTTGAGGAAGAGTCGGGAAACCGATAAAGAATATCTTATCGAACCTATCTGCTCGCAGCATCTCGGGAGCAAGGGTAGAAATATCATTCGCCGCAGCAAACAGGTATGTAGTAGGAGCAAGCTCTTGCATACCAGTCAAGAAAAGACCATGTACACGAGAGGTAGAACCACCATCCACTACGTGAGAGGATTGACCACCCGATGCATCACGACCGAACTCATCAAGCCAGACACAAATAGGGTCTAAAGCGTTAAGCTGTTCGAACATAGCTAACATGTTGTTTTCTGATTCGCCATGGAACTTAGAAAGCATATGGCTCATACCAGTTCGGACAAGATTCAGACGGAGAAAGGAAGCCGCCGCCTCACACAGATAGCTCTTGCCCACACCCGGAGGACCGAGAAGCATAAATCGATGGATGCTGTCTGATACACCGTAGTTCTTAGCCTCTTCAGGATTGGCACGAAGCCATTGAGATGTTTCAAGAATCTTCTTGATATTCTCCATCCCCGCAACATCTTCCATCCCAATCTGGGGACGAACAATAGCCATATTAGTCCGATTGGCAATACGCTCAAACGTCACATCTTCAAGCTCTTTAACATCGATGGTGCCACGACGCGCAATAGAGGAATGATACATCGATGCTGCTTCATACACAGTCAAACCACGAGAGGCTTGAGCAACAGCGGGGATATCTACTGTAGCATTCATATGCTCAGAGATGTGAGTCGTGATTGTGGCGAGTTCTTCTTTAGAAGGGAAGCCTAATACAACAGACTGAACATTACGAGATACCGCAGATGGAGGAGAGGGTTCTGTTGACGAAACCATAATCAACTGAGCAGTAATATCTCGCTGTTGATTGGAGCGCCAACCCGTACGCCACGCCAAGTTCATGAACGTCATCATGTCGTTCAGGTTATTCTCGTACTGCTCTACGTTAGCGAGAACCAAAGTAGCTGAAGGGTCGGCCATAACATGGTCTAAAGCTTCATCTATCTTATAGATCGGGCTTTGGTACTCTTCCCCGGTCATAGGATTAACTCCTACAATAAGGACAGTATCAAAACGATTGCGAAGATAATTATACTTCTGTAGACCGTTCAGCGAATCCATCATAAACAATGACAGGTCGGAGAACTGGCCAACGTGAGCACGAACCCTGTCGATAACTTCTACAACATCTTGAGAGTACACCCATACCGCAGGGTACCGGCAAGCCAGGGACTCCGACAAGGTGTTGGGGGCATACTCTTTTGTCTCAGACATGATTAAAATTTATTACCTGACTCTGTAATGTGATGAGATTGGACTAAATCAGCGATTTTACGGGATGAGTCCGCCGCAACCCGAGCACTACGCTCAAGGGCAGCAAATAGTTTCATAGCAGACTCAAAGAATAATAGGTCTTTTAATTCATCTTCAGTTTCGCCCGTCGCATATGCTTCACGAGCAGCTTCATTCTTACCTTCTGAACGACCCAACGCTTCTCTATAACGTTGTTTATATCTACCTTCTGCTAAAGAATGTGTAGATGCGGCCAATCCAGAAATCTTACACACCATACCATAGTATGCACTACATTGCTGTACATGTTCTGCAGCTTCAACTATAGTAGCATTAGCTATGTCTATAGTAGGATTAGAATATACTTGAGACCCATTCCGCAGGTCAACGATGGCAGCTTTATACTCACCACTGACCAAATCGGAATAGGTTTCAAATAGTTTATCGAGGTTATATTCGCTCACCAGGGGCCCTCCATTCTACTGTCCTCCACGACGGTTAAATTAAGATGACCCCTGGCAAGCAAAATCTCAACCCTTTTGACCGGTGGTGCGGGTGAACTCGAAAGTCATCCCGTCTTCAACGGCAGCAGAGCCGTCAACCGCAGTGGCGCTACCTGCACCAGAGGTACGGTTGTACGCCGTGTGCTCTGAGGTGACGCCGATACGGCCGAGCTTCTCCTTGAGCTGGTCAACAGTCTTGACATCAGCTGGGACTTCGATGGTACGAGTAATCGCACCAGCCTGGACCTTAACGGTACGCTTTGTTTCTGACATTACCTGTTTCTTTCTCTATTAGCTATATAGACTATACTACAGCTGGGACGGGAGTGTCTTCCAGCTTGCCGACCCGGCCGTGGCTAACTTCAGCTACGTCGGGATTGATACGAGCCATTTCTTCGAATGTCTCGCTGTCGCACCTGGCGTAGGGGTTTGAAGTCCCATAGCCAAGGTCGAACATCTTTTCGTTCGTCAACACTACACCAGCAAAGTTGGCACGATTGCCTTCAATACCTGATGCAGCATCAGCGAAGAGAACTCGGTGGGCATCGAAAATCATTGTGGAAGCAACTGCGAGGTTTGTTGCAATTACCTGAGTGCCACCTTCTAGGAGTGCTCGTTCGGCGCAACTCAACTCACCAGGATTCTTGTCTGGGGGATTAACAAACTCATCATGATGGATGCCCGGATAGTCGGTAATATCTACACCATTACGACGAATGTAAGCGTAAGTACAGCCGAAGCCATCATCCTCATTGCCACCATTGATGACAGTGATATTGTCGAGTTCCCGGGCAGCTTCAAGTAGAAGCTTACGAGCAGAGTGATTATCTACACAAATGAAGAGCGTATCGCCTTCTTGAAGAAGAGCCTTAGCACCGACATAGCCAGCGCTTTCACCTTCTTCAGCTTCCTTATCCGCCACCTCGTCAGCCACAACCCAAGCAGCCTTAGCAACGATATAGACATTAGGAAGCTTTTCCATCAAATCCTTAGCGACGGACTTAGCCTTGTTGCCATAGGTGGTAAAGTTCTGACGCTCTACATTCTTAGGCTCAAAGACATCGCCATCTACAAGGACAAGCTGAGAGCCAGGGGAGTTAATATTAAGGACCCGACCCCAAGCGTCGGC
>CAZGYC010000034.1:21586-39553 GCA_964530015.1 uncultured Limnohabitans sp.
GGACAAGCTGAGAGCCAGGGGAGTTAATATTAAGGACCCGACCCCAAGCGTCGGCCAACCACGACCCAACGCCACCGGCGCCGACGACAAGGTGTCTGCCTGCTTCTACTGCCATTGTACCATCTTTCCTTTATAGGTTAGTCGACCCAAATCATAGGGTCGTATTCGGTTTCAATAATCTTGAGTTCTTCGATATCCAGAACTTTTAGTTCGTCAGTATGCTTATCTCGCTGGTACAACCACTCCAATACCCTAGTAGCTGTAGTGTCAGAGGTGTGTTGTGTCGGCGTGTAGCCATTACACGGATCGATGTATCGCATTCTGTCATCAAGGACTCTAGCATCTAGCATCTCATCAGTTGTAGATACTATTTTCAACCATTCCCTGAAGGGTTTGCAGCGATAGGTCGAATAGTGTGTACAACTCATGCACATAGATATGTTATAGGTCTCTTGTATGTCATAAGCGTAATCTGGGAGGTCCCAGCCGCTTGCTACATAAGCTCCATAGGCAATATCAAAGCCTTCTGCAAATGTGAGTACATCGGCGCAATCACATAAATCAGTACTACGATTACAACACAACATATCATCGAAAGCAGGAAGCTCGCTGGGTCCGTATTCATACCCTGCTTCTACTAATGATTCAGTAAATGCATTATGGAAGTCGTAATCCCACGCATTAGAATTTAACGTGGTAAATGCAATGGGGAAGAATGCAGTGTGGAAGTCGATGCCGCAAAGCTTACACTTTTCTTCATTGCCATATGATTCATGAAGACAGTTTGGACATTCTAATACGATAGTGCCATCAGCCATATTACACATGCAGCTATCTAAGATAGTATAGTCCCCACTTAGTGGGATAATACTTTTGGGGTCTCACCCGCCTTAAAGGAAACAGGAGCGTAGGATTTGGCGGCGGGATTCCAAACTACAAAAGGCCGCTCCAAGTCCATAAACTCTTCAAGAGCACGATAACCCAAAGCCTCACGGGTCTCAGAAACTTCTTCAATAGTTTCTAGTGGCCGGATGATAAAGATACCACAGAACAAGCACTGCCGTCTATCATTGATTTCTTCCGCCGCAACTGACCAAGACATCTCACAAGCTGCACATCTCGTAGCACCATCAGGTGTTAACATAAAGATGTTATTGCAAAATGGGTCCGGGATGTCCTTAGCGTAATCGATAATGATTATTTCTTTAGGAAGTTCCTCAGGAAGAAAGCCTTGATTATATATAGCGTGCTGTGTTCCGGCCGGAGCCGGTAGTGCTTTTGGGTTAGTACCACCACCCCCAGAAGTTGTTTTCGTTCCCGAAAAATGATTTATATTACTATTACCTTGCCACGTCTTCTTCGAGACGTTTTCAGACCACTTCTCAATATCTTCATCGGGAATCTCGAAGTCCACTTCGACTTTGGAGAATGCTGACTCATCTACTTCATAGACGTCATCATCAATCTTTACTTCCCAACGAAACTGAGACGCAAGGTCCATCACCACTTCAGGATCAAAGCGATAGAAATTGTTGCCTCGCACCAGCTCGGCATAATACTCTACCTTGTTGCCCTGCCAACCATAGGTGATATGGATACCATCAAGACCAGCTTGGTCCTTGTGGTCGGTTTCAGAAGCAAAGGCGCTCATCTTAGGATGGCTGTGAACAGTACCAACAATGGCTACATTCTCAGGAAGAGACTCAACGATTGCTGACTTATCATAGTCGCAGTGTCCGCCAGTGTTGGTTTGTTCTGGGACTGCAAAACCCCAACCCAGCTCCGGAGTCTCAGTCCAACGATGCTCGTTGTCATAAGTCAGAACCACGATAGCTTCTGTGCCATGCTTATCTTCAATAGCGAAGAAGAACTTACGCAGCTCAGCAACCATTCGTGCCGGAATCTTGGGTAGTGTGAACCACACGTAAGCATCGTCGTCAAAAGAAGACTTAATATCAAGAGATGAAGCTTCAACGAGTTCGATGAAGTGTCCCACCTGATGGAAGAACACCTTGAACAAACTCATCGGTTCGGCGCCCGCCTTCACCTGAGTGAAAGTGGTAGCTTGGTTAGAAGCCTTGAAACCTACCTTGGAAAAGGGCGCAAGGACATAGAACTCATCCAGCACACCATCATTGGTGCCCTCTTGGGTTCTATAATCAAAGATGTCGTCGATATCTCCGACAAGTTTAACCTGATATAGGTCTACCTTGCCGAAGAGATCCTCGTCGATCTGTCCGATTTGGGTGGGAGTCGCAATCAGCGTCTCGGTGAATTCTTCAGTCATGTATAAAATTCTTCCTTTCAGAAGTCGATGATGGAACGATACTTGCAATCTACAACACATTCAGCGCAGACTTTATATTCGCAGTCCGCAATCTCTTGAAGTCCCATCTGACCTTCAAGAACACTGAAACCACACTGGCATCGCTCCAGATTTAGAAGCTTTTCCTTTTCGTCTACAACCATGTGATGACCTTGCTCTGATAGAATCTCAGCAACCCAAAGACTTGATGCTTCCACAAATTGAGGAGTACCACCTTCGAACAGCACATCTACAGACAAGTCGTTTTGGATCTTACCTTCATACATGTTTGCTGGGTCATAAACGAAAGGACATATACCAAGGTTCATTACATTCTCTTCGTTAGAAGCAATGAATAATGAAGTCTTTGGGATGCATTGGTTGCAGCGAACCATATTGTAATGCTCCCATTGGTTTGCCTTGAGCTTAGTACCTCCGGCAATAACACCCCACTTGTCAAGTTCTGGATTGCCATCTGCATCCATCTCGTAGTTGTAATGACGCTTACATTCAAGACAAGTCGCTGCATGAGTATAGGGAATCTTGCCGAGGTTATTTTGGACACTAACTACATAGTGGCTAAAACGATTGAACGCTGGCTTGTCCGGCGAAAGGTATCGCTGCGATAGGTCTTCGCCGCTATTCTGGATAATTTGATAGCCTTTCTCCGTGAGAACATAAGCCATCTCGATATCCAAGATGTCATTATTCTCAGGGTTCGGGTTGCCTTCGAAAGGAACCGCTACTGCAAGGCCCTTGGCATTACAATTCCCACAAACATCAAACATTTCGTCTTTGACAGATGGATTAATTGCAAAGCGATGAAGAATGTAATTAGCAGTTAAGTTATAGCGGAATCGCTTCTCGTCTTCGGTAGTGATTGTATGACAACCAAAGGTATCAACAAGCTGCATAAGCTCACCTTTGTGATTGCCGCACAAAACACAACGCTTACGGGAATTAAACAGCATATCAGAGATGCCGTGTGCTACGTCATGGTCGAAGACTTCAAAGTCAACCGAGTTCTTGCGACGAATCGAAAACCCTGCAAGAATAGCATCAACATCAAGACCCTTCGGCGGGTCCACCACACCTAAACGAGACAGAGTCTTAGAATCAAACTCTCCAAGACTACCAGCCGCCTTCAACCAACCGGTTGCGTAAAACTTCTTTTCTTCAGTAGAAAGATTATTGGGATAGTAGGGATAGTAGGGCTTATCCAGGGCATCTTCGAAAGTGTAGATTTCGCCGGACTCATTATGCTGACAATGCATCTCATCAGTAGAGGCAATCTTAATAGGGATAAGAACAGACGCCCAATCAATACCAGCTTCTTGGGCCTTAACCCACACATCACCAGAAGAGAAAAGCTTAATACCCTTGGCATCATAGAACCGAGGACCATCAGTACCACTCATGTTGGCATTGTTGTAGGGCTCAGAGATACCTGACTCACGCTGATATGCGTAATTCAGCTTATCTTGAACCGTAAACAGCGGTTCTGTGCCGGTCATATAATTACAAATCCACCCAACCGAGGTACCATTATATCCCTTGCAATTCGTGTTAGGAAGCGGGAAAGCATAGAGCGGTTGGTCGATATCCTGGATGGGAGTTGGCGAAACAAAGTGCCGCATCCCACGGAACATATCTTTATGGAAGTCAGCAATCCAAATCTTATACGGATGCTCTAATTCAAAGACCTTAGCATCAGTACTACGCTCATACTGCCCCCACTTAACCAAACGCTTACCGGGCTCTTCTTGGTAGGCAAGCTGTGCGTACTCCCCATTCACTCGGTAAGAAAGAATTCCCGTTCCTTCTTGACCCATGAACCCAGTATCAAAGCTACTGTTAGAAGCTGAGATTACTTGGCCGAAGTTTGCAAGTGTTGTGGCGGAAAGGAATACGTTCTCATCATCTAAAATGATGGCCGCATCTGTATCAGAGTCAAGAATAAACTTCATAGGGTGGTGGAACCTTCGTTCAAGTTATGAAGAAACAAATCAATATCACGTTCAGGAGAACCAATAGAAGAGTAAATCCAATCAGCGTTGGATGAGATGGCCTTGAGAGCCGTCTGCTTGCCCTTCAGCTCATCGTATTCAACCTTTAGCTCACTGAGACGCTTGAATACCTTAGAAAGCATTAGAAGGTCAGATGGGGTTGGATTGAATTGCTGCAAGACGATACGTGCAATAGGATAGTTATTCACTACTGCTTTATTAAAGATATCTTCGATTCTCTCATCCAGGGCATCAACTTGCTTAGACAGCTCTGTGAGTTGTGCGGCAGTGAGATTTACGTCGATAGAAAATGATGAATTCTCAATCATGGTCATGTACCAGACCTTCCCGAGCGGATGGGTCTCCAGCTCTAATCTTATTAATTAGATCGTCCAAGAACCCTACAATCTTAACGACTGCATCAGACACGCCAGATTGAAGAGATTCTCTTAGAGTCTGCCAATTCTCAACTTCGCCAACACCTTCAACTACAGGTGAATGAATACCTAAACCATAAGAGAGTCTATCTTGGATAGAAAGATAACTCTTGGCTTGTTCTGCCACCAGTAATTCATCAACTTCGATATTGTTATCTTTACAGAATGATTGATATGTTTCGATCAAATCTGTTAGATACAACATCGTAGTCTTGTGTTGATAGCCTACTGCTAAATACATATACTCACAGAAGCTGTTTGGCTCTTTGGATGCGGGCGAGTTGGCTAAAGTGGAAAGAACGTTTTCCAAGACACGAAGATACTGACCGCCAATCAGAATATATCGTTCTTGTTCTTTCAATGCCAACCAAGTCTCAAAGGAATAGGTCGCATCAGCCAAGAACGCATTAGTCGCAATACGATGAGAGCTATGACAGTTCTTCAATCCCGAATCGCTCTGAGTCATAATATTAAACAACCCAATTGCAGTCTGAGTATAAATAGCAAAAGAGAACGAATCAGTATCAGAAAGAACTTGCTTCAGCTCTTTCAGCCATCCTCGTTCATGTTCGCTCAGCCCCGCAAAATCCTCTCTTCCATTATATAGCGCTTCTTCCGAAGTCGAAACCTCTTCATCTACGATGATAATATCATTATCTTCGAACAAATCATCATCCATTTTTGGATTCTCCTGCTATACTATATCTATGACTTATAAATTCAGACTTTATCCAACAGAAGAAGCTAAAGAAGTAATGCAATTTCATTGCGACCAAGCTCGTTATGTCTGGAATATATTCCTTGAACAGTTTCATACTGCCCGTTGGCTAGATTCTTTCGCTACAAATCCGCAACACAAGATAGATTTACTCTCAATTAACAAATATCGGTGGTCTAAAGAACTAACTGAAGCCCGAGCTGAATTCGAATGGTTGAGAGAAGGAAGTCGACAAGCTCAAGAAGCAGCGCTTCAAGACCTTTATCAAGCTTTCCTGGATTGGTGGAATAGTTCAACTCGATTTGGAATCCCTCAATATCGCTCTAAACGAACCAGTAATGGATTCCTAATTAAAGATGTGTCAATTCTAAAATTCAATAATAGATGGGCAACAATTAATATTCCCAAGTATGGACACGTTAAGTTTAGATTAACTCGTAAGTTCAAATTATTATTGAAATCTAAATCTGCAAGGATTAAGAAAACAAAATCTGGTAATTGGTATATTACTTTTGCTACCAAAAGAGTAGAATCAAAACACAAGGTTAACACCGCACAAGTCATCGGTATTGATGTTGGTATTGCTAACACTATAACTTTGTCTAACGGTGAACATTTTCAATTGCCACAACTTCTTAGCAAAGAAAAAGAGCAAAGATTAAAGCGTTTAGAACGCAAAATGGCCAGACAGCAGTTGGGTTCTAACAGTCGTGAGCAGACTCGTTTAGCGATAGCCAAACTAAGTGAGGAAGAGGCAGCGGCCAGGAAAGATTGGCACGAAAAGATTACTACTGAATTAGCAATGAAATATGACTATCTTTTTATCGAAAAATTAGACATTATCAAAATGGCTAATAAAGAAGTGGGTAAACGTAATTTAAACAGAAATATATACAACAGTGCTTGGGGATATTTCTTTCGAAGACTACAGGACAAAAATCCCAATGTCATTAAAGTAAATCCTGCTTACACTTCTCGCACCTGTAATAGTTGTGGGTACGAAGACATTAAGAACAGACTTAGTCAGTCTGAATTTCTATGTATAAGCTGCGGACATTCAGCTAACGCTGATGTTAACGCTGCTTTAAACATATGCGCCGCAGGTCTTGCGGTATCAGGGGGTGGAGCCTTCTTCGACATTGGTCAAGGCTATGAAACCCCAACCATCAAACCGTCTCTTTTAGTGTTTTAGAAAGAAGACGGGGAAGACAACCGGCCGTCGAATATCGACTCTTCAGCAGTCGTCTCTTCGGAAACAATTACAACTTCGTTATCTTCGAAGAGGTCGTCATCATTATACACGGGTGCGCTCCTTATACATCTCATGTTGTTCTAAAATGAATTTATGACAGATATCGTGAGGGATGTAAACTTTGTCCCTCTTAACAAATTGCAACGAGAAAGCATAAACCTTCTCCATCTGCCATAGTGTCGAAATAAACGGGAATACATTTAATGAATTAACATTCTTCTTACGATAGAACTGTTCAAACAACACTTGAGAGTCAGTATATATAGTTGGCTTTGGGAAGTTAGCTATATAGCATAGGTTCACGGCGAGAATAATAGCTTCACTTTCTGCAATCATCGAGTTGTTTGCGACGACTGGCTTAACGGTTCGGAATACTTCTTTGCCATTTTGGTAGATAACTACCGCCGCCGCAGAACCTAACTTACGATAAGAACCGTCGGTAAATACTTCGGTTAACATTGTAGACCAAGGCTTTTAATAGACACTATCTCAACAGAAGAACTACGAAATGAATCCAAACCACCCTCTTCGGTAGTGAATACTACTCTTGATATTCCAGCATTCAATATCAGATGCATACACCAATAACACGGCCTTGCCAACATATGAGCAGAATCCCCAAGCCGACAAACATATATAGTAGAACCTTCTATATCTGTACGAGCGCTCATGATAGCAACTTGTTCAGCATGAAGAGCTTCTCTGTAGGGGTGCAGCCGAGCATGCGCTCGTCGTTCATTACATCCGCCGCTCAACCAGGTACCCGAGGAGAATATACCCGCTCCCAACTGGAACCTATGAATGCTACGCTCAGCATAAAGTTCAGAGCAACGAATCATCTTTGCAACATCTGACTTATACACACGCTCTGATTCAAAGCTATAAGTCAAGTCCTTAAGAGCAAATGCTGATGGGCTATTAATATCCACCATTACACAGACGTGGCATATAGAGCTGGCTGAGAGACAATGAATTGGGATTTGGTATCATCATTTTCGAACTGGAAATCAAAGCCTACATTTACGAGGGTCTTGTAGAGGTCCGGCCAACGGAAAGGTGTGCCGCCCTTATCACTCATAGAGCTATGATACAGGAAGTCTCTAAAGATTGCAGTGTTATCTACAAAGTCTTTCCAAGATTCATTATCCTTCACGATGCTGAAATACAATTCCCCAGCATCATCTTTATCAAAGAATACAACTGCTGATTCATACAACACAGAAGAGTCAAGCTTAGAAGATGGATGGGATGCGCCGACAAGAGCAATCAAGACTTCCCTATTCCAGAAGCGTTCATCGATTGCTGAGTGCGCCCCCACTTCCAAAGACATAAACGAGACAAGCCCAACGCCAGAATGGTTTAGAAGATTCAACAGCACTGAAAGCATGTGGAACTGTTCTGCCCGAGGAAGTTCAAAACTCGCCGGAGGAAACACAACTCTGTGAGACAAGTCCATGTTGTAATAGTCGAGTATCAAGCTATAAGGGCTAAGTGTCTCAAAGTTTTCAAGACCATCAAGATATAGCTTACAATCAGTAATAAGGTTCTCTACAAAGTCTTCTCCAGTAACTGACATTAAAGAGCTATCCAATCGTGTTGGTTCACAGGCATGATTTGGTGAGGATGTAGTTGTGTGTTTTTGGTATCCCAAAACGCTAAAGAGAACAACGACATATTGTCAGCCGGAATCTTTTTAGCTCCATCAGGAGAGATGGTAAGATAAGACAAGTGAATTAAGTCTGTCAAATCGATATATTCAGATTCATGCATAATCTGCAATTTACGAATCATCAGCAGAAACGGATTGTTTGCTTTAACTTGAATCTTTAAATCCATACACAACTGCACTGGGGTTGCCTTTGGCATGCGCTGGGCAATTCTATCTGCATAGATGATAGTTGACCAAAGCTTTGAAGCAAACATATGTCCAAAGGTACCAAAGTATTCGACAACTGGCTTAGCTTCTAAGGTTAGAACATCTTTGTCCGCCATGAATAAAGCTAAAGCAGTTGGCTCTGGATGGTCTTGAAAGAATTGGGTTAAGTTTACCAATTCAGGACCCACGGTAGTATAGAGAGGACATCGGAAGTCTTGAGACAAGTTGTTATATTCCCCCACTGTTGGGAGCACGGGGATTAGATTCCGCTTATAAGCCCAGCTGATAAGATAGGCATACGGAATGGCTGTGAGTTCTTGAGCGTAATAAAGCTTAGACGCAAAGAACTCGTACTTGTGCATTAAATCACTTCTCATGATTGCGCTTCCTGTTGTGCAGCCTTAGTGGCAAAGTACCAGGCTTGGTAATCAATAGGGTTGGTGAAACACTGCATCTTACCAGCCACGGAGTCGTAGAACTTCCATTCGCTAATACGCTTACGCTTCAGGTGACCGTTTTCGTTAATTTCCAAGTAGCACAATACCCCATAGAACTGTAGTGCTTCCAACAGATACTTGAACAGGGCAGGCTGCATGACGAATTGGTCGGTGATATGGCCAGATGATGTCGGAACCTTGATACAAGCCGAGTACAATGACAGCATGAAACTATTGCGCTCATGTCCTTGTTCCAAAGATTCAATCTGAGCTGTCAAGATATCGCCCATCGTATCCCAAACGCCTGGGTCGATGGTGTTGTTAGAGTGATTCATCTGAGCAATGGAGCGACGATTGTTCCGCAGCATCGCAACAGCACCACCGATATATGTGGTCCCAAGTGCGTGGATGACATCGTAGTTCGCATTCTCTACGATATGAGAACCATACTCGGTAGTACGTTCCAAAAAGGCTTTGCCGTGAGTGTAGCGAACAGACTGAAGATAGCTGATGTTGCCCTTGTAGGTTTGGACTTCTACATCGGGATAGAAGAACTCGTGCTTAGAGCGCCACAGGTACAAGTCTACCGGAATCTTGTTGTCGATGAGGTAGTTGATGATTTTGGTGCCCTCGGCAATTACCGCTTGGACTTGTCCTTCGCTCCCACCTTGCACGCCAGCATCGATGCAACTTTCCATCGAACACAGCTGTTCAGGGCGGTGAGACTTCATCGCATCTGAGTAAAGCTGACGAGCATTCACGTTGATACCGACAGAAGACGCAGACGCCGCAGTATCATCAATAGCAGCCAAGATATAGTCGGCGTTGAACTCTACTACATCAGTGCTAAACACATGCTCAGGCAAACCTTCATAGACGATCTCTTCATCAGCTAGAGCTTCAGAGAGTCGCTTTGGCCACAGAGCCTCGTCAGTAGAGACTTCGGGGAAGGTGATGGTTTCAGAACCATAGGTGGTCTTGGAATACCAGTCTCCTTCGATATAGTCGAAGACCGAATACTCACCCCAGTCGTTGGGTGAACGACAGATGATGATTTTACGCATCCCATCCATGGTCCTCCAGTAAATCTGGAAGAAGTCATCTTCATCACAACCACCATGAGACTCATACATCTCAAGCCAGTCGATATCGGCTACCACCAAGACATGCAAGTCATTATCCCAATGAGCAGTACCAGATACGACCTTGATACTGTCATCACAAGGGTCTGTAAGGCCTCTAATTCCCCGCAGGAGCGACTCTGGGATGACTTGGGCCCTGGCAGCGCAGGGGACCGGAAAACGAAGCTTACGGGGGTCATCTACTCGCATCGATTCATACAGGTTGCGAACCATCTGCTGGAACAACCATGGCGAATCAGAAAGCTTGCCCCCACAAGTCAACCATGCACGAACATTCCACATCGTGATAGCGTTGACATCTGTTGCGTCAAACATCTTTGGATGATGAGCATCGAAGCGAGCAAAGCTCATGTCTGACCACTGGGACAGAATCTTGTTGTTGACCAACTGGTCATAAGTGTTGTTAAACCACTTGTCCATGTTGGAATAGACATCTCGCCACTGGTACAGTGCGGGCAAGTTCACAATAGTTTGCCCGTCAGAGAACATCTGTCCCAGTTTGGCATTCTGCGGCTCAATCAAAAAGAAAGAAGCTGTAGAGATGTTTACCTCGGGCTTGAAAGCGGAATAGGGAGCAATGACATCGGCGCCCCAACCTTCACACAATCCACCCAAGTCAACGAATGCTTGTCCCTTGATAGCACCGTTGATATCGTAGTTTCCTTCATTGAGGATTTCCATCGGGCCAAAGATACGAGTGTTGAAGACCTTGGAGTTCTTATAGTACTCTCCGACTTCAGTGTTGCGGTTGAAAGTTTCAACAGAGAACAACGACTCATCATCAAAGACCTTCGTACCCTCGTCGAAGGTGGTCATGCAAGCATCAACGATGGAAGGGGAAATAATGAAAGCGCCATCAAACAAACGCTCTACAACCTTTGGGTCCAAATCCCCATAGAAGCGAGAGAAAGCATCGTCGCCCACCAGGACAACTCGCACAGTATCTGTGGTACCCCAAAATGCACGGAATCCACGGTTGAAGGTCTTGATACGCTTGAACAGCTTAGGAGACACCGTGATATCGATGCCCAAGTCCTCAAGACTCTGAGATGCGTTATCCCAATTGACGAACTGGACAGCTGTGATGTCAGAACCATCAGGGTAGCCGTACAAAGTATTCGAGTCTCGCAAAACAGCTTCCACCTGGTCCCACGCTGCTTCGGAAGACGGACGAGCCATCTTCAACACCTGGTAATGGCTACCGTCAAGCTGGGATGAAATCCAGTCCAAGATGGGGTAGCGATAACCACCAAGCCAATCGTGATGGTAAACCTTCTGGGACTCTGGAACCTTTAAAGCCAAATCGTTATACGCTGCAGCTCTCACTCCATCGCTACAATAGTTAATTAGAACAGAACCATTGTTGATGTCCGTGTCAAACACTGACGCAATCTCCCTCGGATAGTTGTGAAGTACTATTCTTGCGGCATTTCCAGGTATTCAATTAGCCCTTTAATCCCTCCTTCAGGGTCATTAAAGAAGCTGGCAAACATATTCGTCACGACCGAAGCCGCAATCTGTTTTCCTTCTACATCAAAATCAAACTCAACATCGGCACCATAGAAGTGGTGTGTAATATCGTTAAATACATCTTGAGTGAGATAAGGCATCTTCACAGTAAGATGTATTCTTCCCGGCCGCTTCAATGCACTATCCAAACTATCATAGTGGTTAGTCGTGATGATGAACATTAAGTCTGGTGGGGTGACAATGCCATCTAATACATTCAAGAACTTAGATAGCATATACGCATTAGGGTTAGCTTTATTCTTCTTGGACTCTCGGGATTTAACTGCACTTAGAGTATCAAAGTCCTCAAGAACCAATAACGCACGCTTGCCGATATTACCTATAAGCTCTGTTAGCTCAGTTCCTTTTTCAAGAGTAGAGACATCTGGGTAATAAATATCCCTATCATAGTGATGAGCGAGTGCGGCGATAAGAGAACTCTTGCCGGTCCCCGGATTGCCCATCAACACCATGCCAAAGTGCCGAGGAATTTCTTTGTCAGCGTAGTCTTGTTCTGAAGCTATATAGCTATCTATAGTAGCAACGATGCTATTCTTTAGTTCTTGAGGAATAAAGATAGTCTTCAAACTACGAGGGGGAAGTTTATATCTCGCCGGTTCCCAATACGTATAAGAATCAGAGTAGATGGTTATACCTTCTCTGGTGTTATCCATTTCATTTTGGATTGCGACAAACCGAGACTTGAAAGCTTCTCTATGCTTCTTATTCGAAAAGAAGAACTCAAAGTTATAGATAGCAATAGAGCTTGAGCCATTCTTAGACTCAGTAGCATTTTCGCCAATGCTCAACCAACCTTTAGACTCACCAAGTGCAAACTGATAGAAACCTTGGTTGATAGAGGTCTTATAAATCTTATTATGAAAGACAGTTAAAGCTTCCATGTCAAGTAACGGAGTAGAGGTGTCCATCTCTTCAAAGAGACGAAATAGAAACTGCTCACACCCACGTACTTGAACCTTCAACCTACACGGATAGGCTGCAACTAAAGCCCAACGCTGAGCTTGGTTTAGTAAACCAGGAGCCTTTTCTGTGTATTCAAGTATAGAACGAAGCTGCATAAGGACTTTCTATAGAAGGGGGATGGGCGGCGAAGGCTAACTACCCTAGTTTGAGTACGTGTTCCGTAATACCAAACTATTTGACGGGTCAGACTATTTGTTCGCCGCCAGAACTACGAGTATACCAAAGCAGGTACGGTAAATCTCTCAGTGTTCTTTTGTCGGTTTCTAATATCAGCCCAAACTGTACTCTTAGGTCTGCCGATATCCAAGAACACCAATGCTTGGCAAATAACTACTGCATTAAATGTACCGTTAGCTAAGAATAGCAAATCTGACCATTTCAGACCACCAGGAATACCAGCCAAGAACAATACAGGGGTGACGATATGGAACCAGTTGAAGAACCATTCCCAATGAGGAATAACAAAACGACGATTAACACAGATGCTACGATTCTCTGCTAGAATAGTTCCAACAGAAGCACGACCCCTATTCTTATAGAGCCAGTTGTATTTGTTCCAACACCAAGCAACGAAGGCAAGGTTAATAATGTGTAGCGTCTTGTCGAAGTTAGACCACTCTAAAATATTAAAACCATTCATAGACACAATAAAAGAAATATAAAGAAATATGTGTATTGTGAACAAAATTTTCGTGAAAGAATGATAATTCCAGGGTATTACACGTGCCGATTTCAACCACAGTCCATTACAGAAGAACCGTAGCTCCCAGTCCTTCAAATATTTGAATGGCATCATTCTCTCCTTTAGAAGCCATAGTACGGTTTGTATTCCGGCCAATACAAATCAATCTCTTTATATAAGAGACGTTTGTTTATCTCAACCAAGTAATCCGATGGAACACCATCTTCATAGTCATTACTTTTAGCTTGATTACAAGGCCAGCATAGTATCTGTAGGTTTTCCCGGCGATTAGAACCGCCCTTGGAACGAGGTATGATATGGTCTATAGTGAACCAAACTATTTCATCGTCTTTTAAACCATAACTTTGATAGTGATTGGTTTGCGGGTTAAGGCGCAGCCCAAGAATTACAACACCACAGTGGGCACAAGCGTCAGGGATATCCCCCCGCTGAAAGGTATTCGTAGTATCGGTCTTCTTCACTCTTAGTACTATTTCTTATCTGTTGTGCTCTGGCGGCATTAGCGAATGCTGTTAGCGCCGCCAAATCTTCATCCACTATAGACGATGTATATCCAACATGACCATCGATTGTATTATAGGTACTAATACCTAAATTGAATCTCTTCTCTTTATCTTTACGTAGAAGCTCGGGGAAAGGACCACTAATATTAGGTAGTACTACCGCATAAGCATCGGGGGTTGTTTCTTCAAGGTGCTGGAACAACCATTCTGGGACATACTGATTTGTAACCTCTAGGATATCACAATTCAGCGGCAAAACAAACGGCTCTAATTCTTCCTTGGTGTAGGGAGCCACTACTATGTACGTAGTATAACCCAAATCCTGAACTAAATAATCTAACATAGATTGAGAATAAAAGACGCTTCTGCCTTTTACAGTGGTGCACTTATGTTCAAAGTAGTTAGTCGGATTCCGAGAAGGAGTTAAAACACCACCTGCTATATATAGATTGGTCGTCATGCCCCAAAGGCCCTTTCGTTTTTGTAATTGGCGGCGGAATCAGCAGCCATCGAATACGCTTTGTCTAACATACGGGGTACGATATAGCTATACCGTGGAAGGACCAAGTTCTCCCACTCAGACAAATTAGTAGCCGTCGTACGATATCTACTGTGAACCCAAGTATCAGCTTGCGCCGCAGACCACATCAAATCATAAGCCATTTGAGCCTGAATGACGAACTCGTCTCCAGGTAGGTTATCGCAACGTACTCGACATGCCCACTCCAAAGCACGTACTACAGAGATGGTGCTATTCTCTCCGATGCCTTCACCCTGTGGGTCCCAACCTACACGAGCTATCTCAGCTCTGGCTGTACCAACTGCCCGCAACACTTTAAAAGAACGATTCACACCAATAACATAAGCCTTGTAATGGGGCTTGGTGGCATACAGCTTACGATGTGCCTCAAGAGACAGAACGATAGACAAGGTTCATATTCCAATCTGCAGGTATAGATGTATAAGCTTTATGAAAGGTTTTAAAATCCATGTTGCCATAGACCATACATAAACTTATCTTAGCGTTATTAGGTTGGCTGAAACGTAGCATGGCATTGCGCCAAATTCTAATAGGCAAAGTGCCATTTATATCAGGGGTATCCGCCATAGGTTCAATGATATTATTTTTCCCTGAACGATAAAAGGAACCATACTCACCAGGGAGGACTGTATAGGTAATCATTATAGATACGTATCATCTCTTTGTGTCTGATTTCTTCGCTATATGCGGTTTTATAGCTAAAGCCTATAATATATCCACCATCGCCATTCTTATAACAGCAAAGCGGGAAGCCCTCCGGGTTGATTCTATCTATGCGGAATCCAGGGTTAGATACAGCTGTATTCCAAACTTCGTCTGGTAATTCAGACAGAGAGTTATAAACAAAATGTTCAGAACACTCTAATCCGTTGTATACATGGAATGTATCATTGTTGTACTGATGTCGTAGGTTCGTTGCGGCGACAGAAAGCGTATCGGCGTCAACAAAGACTGTCTCACATGCATGAGCACTTGATAACACGTTGTACATCAAGGCATAATTGGTTTCGCTGCTAAAACCATCAAGCAGCAGATTCAAACAACGTTTATAATTGAGTGATTTATCTCGCTTTAAAGCCCAAGTAACTCTGCGAGCATTTCCCCAACCCATAGAAAACGGGACGGTTTCTATAAAGGTTGAATTTACAATCTTATCTATGTCCGTTTTTCTCAAATCTGAATTGGTCCCTAACATAGTTAGGAACTCAACGCCAACATGTGGACAAGACGCAAAGTTGTCTGTCAAGATTTTGGGAACCTTATAACCGACTATTTTAGATACAGCTGTATTTAGGTTCGGCGCAAGTTCACAACGCATCCGCTGACTAGAATCTAAAAAGCTTAACGGAAAGATGAGATGCTTTTCTCGTTCCGCCTCATCAAAACAATTAAAGCTAAAATAGTCTGTAAAGAAAGATTTAAATACCTTACGAGCACCATCATTAGATATTTTATTTGCGTAGGTAGCTAATTCTCCGATATAGCTATCTAAGGATATACTCATTAAATGGTTAGACTTCGCCCAGCTTTTAAATGACCTTGGTCCTTCCTTTTTGATAATACGAGTAATCCTAGAACTGAACACACCCTTTTTATTTAAGATGCTTATTTGCAATAGAGTATTATCTTTAATAATCCATTGCTCTTTAGAACCTGAGCGATTGTTATTATAATTAGTGTGGGCGAATGTAATAGAAGGATGTTTAGTTGCCAAGACTCCCCCATCCATGTACGTCGGCAGTAGCTTGTGCTAATTTATATTGTGGAGAATCTTTTTTATAATTATGGACTATCACATTGTAGACGAATCTAGCATCTCTGTCTAAGGTCTTGTAAGCAGCAGCTAAATGAATCGGATTGGTAGAGTTCACATACGTCTTCATTTAGTTGGGTCCTCTGGCAAATCTATATAGCTATAGCCCTTATCTAAAGAGATAGCACGAAGTGGATTGCCTGTTGGCGGCGGAAAAGAACCTGCTCTGAATTCAGGAATCAAAGATAAACGTTCAACTTCTACGTCTTCCGGCGCATACTCAGCAACTACATCTATCCGAGATACTAATCTCATAGTTCCATCAGATAGCTTATAACATCCGCCGGAATCAATAACAATACCAACTACTTCAACATAAGATGTCTTATATTGATTATCAACAGAAATAATGTCTCCCACATCAAATCGATGCTCTACGCAAAATGTTGTTGTATGCATAATTACCCTGATACTAACACAGGACCGCCCGACAAAGCCATATCCCAACCATCTACATCTCTGATGAAATCGAAGTCATTTCCATCTTGAGTATTATAAACATAGATGATTTCGGTCGGGTCCATACTATCGTTATTTTGTAATTGATTATAAAATTTAATGTCCACAATCTCTAACGGGTCATCATCAAAATACTGAATGACATCACCTATCTTATATCGATGCTTAACTATTACAGTACAGTGGTCGTTATAACGTAGTTCTGAAATATATTGTGTTTTCATTCTAGTACTTTTGCATATTTATCTATGAATTCAACACCACAATGTTCGGAACCGTTGGGACCAGTATAGATGTAATGATGTGTCTCATAATCTATATATAAAACTGTGTAGATTGCATCGCCATACCAAACAAATACATCTCCCCTATCGAATCTAGGAGCGTGGTATGTTCTCAAGGCATTTCCCTAGCTTTAATATCTACTCTGGCGATATCAGCTGTACTCTTACCAAGATGTCCATTATAGATATATTTCTGATTATCGTAATCAATATCTAATACTCTATAGTTTTTTCCATTAACCCATTTGAATACGTCCCCTACCTTGAATCTAGTAGTGGGATAAATTTTCACGGATTCACGCAACCTAGGTACTGCGTTAGTTTACCATTTAGATTTACGGTATATTCCGGCAAACCACCATCCTCAATGCAGGTAGCGATATTAGCTGCTATCTCTTGACGAATCTCTTCATTACGTTCACGTCTTTGCGAGGTCTTAGACGTTAGAAACAATGAAAAAGGTACTGGGATTAGCAGTACGACAAGAACGATTAACAGGATCCAGTCTAAGTTTTTTAATGTTTCTTTCATAGAGCTTGAGTCGTCCCGTCTGTATAGACTATTTCTACGCCCTTAAAATACTCTTCGTAGATTTGTTGTTCGGCGGCATCCCATTTATCAATTAATGCCTCAAGCTCATCGACATCAATATCCCCATCCAAGAACTTATCTACGACTACTTTATCTAATTTATCCATAGTGCTACAGGTGAGTCTTGCACTCACATCTCGCCTATACTATCAGGCGGCTCTACTTTGAGCTACTGTAGCTACCTTTTGCCAGACCTAACCTGTCCCAATTTTAAGTTAGGTGGTTAGAAGAACGTTTTTACCCTGGGCTTTGTTGGGACTTCTACCCAGGGGCTTAATCATGTTCTATCTCGGCAAAACCTTTAATATTGAATATCAAGCTTGCAGTCTGGAATACCCCAGGGCAGACGAGGTATGATAGCTAACCAAAACCAAAACATTATTACTCTCCTTCTTTCTCGGGCACTT
>CAZGYC010000034.1:39653-42007 GCA_964530015.1 uncultured Limnohabitans sp.
TATGATAGCTAACCAAAACCAAAACATTATTACTCTCCTTCTTTCTCGGGCACTTCAAAGTAGCCCTGTTGGATTAATTGAATTGCTATAAGAAACCCTGTGTCAAATGCTTCTGATAGAGTTGGGTCCCATGCTATATCTTTGTAGTATTGACCTATAGTACTTAGAACATTAATCTCATGTTCTGTAGAAACTGTATAGGTTTTAGTGGTTTTTACATAAGGTACTTCGGGGGGAGCATCAGTTAGGGTTTTACCCTTGTCATTAAGTATTAGTTTTGCTTTGCCGGTTTTAAACTCAGAAAGCATAAGATCAGCTTTACCGATGATTTGTTCCCGACGATGTTTAGCTACATAATGAAGCTCGTCAAAGATAGCCTGTATTTCTTGGCCCTCTGGCGAGTCAGGATCTATATAATCTGGGTCTGAGTTTGGGTCCATGTAATTAAGGTATTTTGTCATGGTTTCGCTTTCAAATCTGTGAGATATGGTATTGCGCCGCAACTACCACAATGAATAGCTGTTCCTAAAATAGGTTTAGTATTATCTAACAACATTACATTCTCTGGGTAGAGCAATAACTTCATACCATCAACAGGGGCTGGTGATGAATAAAACGCAACACCTTGACACGTACTGTGGTATATGGCATACCAGGACTTATAGACTTTTATCAATATAAGCCAAACCGTTTTCGATATATCTATCTGTGTCATCAACATAGACACGTGTTAAATTGCGGAAGCTGTAAACTGGACGACCATTAAATAGAGTAATTGAATCTAAATAATACGATGTTGGATTATTATAATAATACATCGTTTCGCCGATTCTAACACGATGTTCAAAAACTATTTCCCCAACAAAAAACCCTTTACGGATAGAAACGTATCTAGTTTTCAACAACTACAGCTAAAGTATTCAGCTCGTTGATCGGGATGAAACTTCTGACCAGTATAGATTTCCAGCTTATCCCAGAACTCTGGTGGAATGGAACCGTGTGCGTCCGTCCCGCTGAAATGAAGATATTCCCCGTCGTGGATACCGGCAAATGACCCTTGGGCAGGTCCGTCATACCATTCACCATTTACGGCTGTAGCAATTACAGCATCAAAGCCAGGGTTATCTCCATGGTCATACAGCCAATTACGAATCCATTGTTCAGCTTCAACCACTTTTTGAATTGTGTCTTGCGGCGAATCCGACACATCTTCGATGCTATCGAAAGCAGGATGTTCCCACACATGACGAAGGGAGGTAATCTGTCGGGGATAGATTATTAGAAAACACCATTGACCCGTCTCTATCATCTCTGTGAGGAATGGGTCTGCAATACCTAAGCCTTCGTTCTTTTCTGCTACATAGGCCTTGCCATCTTCTCCCAGGCTGATGTGAGAACCAGGGTAGAAGTTCATCCCAGCTTCTACGCCAATGACTGCCAAGTGAATTGCATCTCTGGGTTCATTAGGCTCAAGTATAGTGCCAAGTACCGCAAGAGCGTCGGTATGTACACTCCTAGAATCTGTATTATTAGACATCTTTGAATACCTCCGAATTAATTACGTAATCAATTTCTTCTTGGGTTAGTGGGTCCCAACCATCTTCACCCCTATATCCAATTGGCCATCCGCCGCAAATATAAGCAATGCCTATCCATATACCACCTTGTTCACGAATAGTCTTTTCGACGCCAGTCATCCAACCAGCGCACCAACGGTCCTCCGAATAGGCCGAGATAAGTTCACAAAAGGCATCCCTCAAGGATGCACGATTTAGTTCTTGTGCCATAATAACCTACCTAAAATATATACTAATAAGAATGTAGTTATAAATACTACATCGGGCTCATGCAGAGGCTATGTATTCCCAAGTGCCATCGGGCTTGATGTGGTAGTTATGCGGCAAACTATATTGCTCTAGTATTTCCAAGCTCTCCGCAATCACACCATCTTGAACACGAGTATAATTACCTTCATAAATCCCCACATAGATATCGTTAGGATAGTTTGGTTCTGGTTCCCGCAGAACCCAACCATACACACGTGGTGCGTTTTCATCTACGATTACCATCTCATAGTTGTCAGAACCTATTGTATGACGATGGGCAATCCAATTGCCAGTCCTATCTGGGCCATCTGCTATGATATAGCATGAATTGTCAGATTTCCAGCGTTGCCCTATTTCGAATGAGACTTTCTGTGGTTGCGGCGCATTCACTAATTCGAAGTGCTCATCTACCCAATCCACACTACGTTCTCCAGACTCAGCAGTTTCATAGAAGGCCTTGCTATCTTCAGACACGATACCTAAGATAGTTAATTTACCCGCATGCTTATTAACTACTACGGAACCAAT
>CAZGYC010000035.1:0-25365 GCA_964530015.1 uncultured Limnohabitans sp.
CGGCGGATATCTAAGAACTCTTCTATGTCAGGATGGCGGATGGGAAGATAGTTTGCTGATGCGCCGCGGCGAACACCACCTTGAGACACCGAACTAATAACGGTATCTTCCAACTTCAGCCAAGGAACAATACCCTCACTGAAACCATTGCCCTTGATAGCTACACCTCGGCCTCTAACGTCTCCCCAATAATGTCCAACTCCACCACCGTTCTTAGAAAGCACTGCGGTCTCGTGAGCCCCCTGAAAGATACCGTCAATGCTATCCGAGATAGTGCCAGCATAACAGGAGATTGGCAGCCCTCGGTCTGAGCCAAAGTTGCTACAAACAGGAGATGCTGGGCATAGCCAATTGTCCCAGAATAGGTCAAAGAACCGAGATTCTAGGTCAGGGCGGTCTAGGATAGCTGCGGCGGTCCGGGCAAGGCGTTCGTACATACCCTTTGGAGTCTCATCTTCTAACAGATAGCCCGCAGAGAGTGTGGAGAAACCACTCTGGTCCATCCACGATGGAGCATTCCCTTCACGCTGCAGTCTTTCGAGTTCTGTTTCAATTATTGTTGTAGTCATTATAAATTCCTTCGAAGTTTAACGTGCCTTTTCCATAATCAGAAACGCGTCCAGCGAAGAAGTCTTGAGAGACAACTCCTTGGCACAGGATATCAAACCATTGTAATCTTTCCAGAGCATCTTTATCTAGATTCTTCCAGTTCGCCGCATACCCAATCTCGTTAAGCTTAGAGTTAGTACGATAGCGAATATAGTTCTTGAGGTCGCCGGAATCGATACCCTCAATCTCACCTAATTCAAATGCCTTATCAATGAAGTCGTCTTCCAAATGTACAGTAAGACGAGCGGCGTCTAAGATATCTTGTTTTAGTTCATCGGTTCTAATTTCCGGGAACTCTTCTGCCAAGGTATTGAATAACCAACACCCAGCTTGAGAATGTATCCCTTCATCTCTTTGTGAAAATTCCACTATCTTGCCGATTCCCTTGAGTAGGTTCCGCTGTTGGAACGACATCAAGATAGCAAAAGAAGAGAATAGATTAACGCCCTCGTTAAAAGCTGAGAAGATTGCGAGACTACGGGCGATCTCATGTTTGCTCTTACCCTTAGTTGACATTAGCCGGTCAATCTTCACCTTGGCCGTTGGCTCATCGAGGAATGCTTCGAAGTCTAAGATACCTAGCTCTTCGTTTAAGCGTGCATACGCGGTGGTGTGGATGCCTTCGAATGCGCCGAACGTCACGGCCATACGCTGAATCTCTGGCTGTTTAAACCAGCGTGAAACGGTGCTCGACCAATAGTCCTCTATTAGGATTTCGGTTGCAACAAAGCCCTTTAAGATATGTGTGATGACATTCTTTTCAGAGTCAGTTAACTTTCTTTTCCAGTCATCTACATCTGAACCTAACGGTATCTCATTAGGTAGCCAGTGTACTGAGTTCTGTAGCTCACAATAAGAGTGCGCTTGAGGATAATGCATCGGGGCATATGAGGTGCGGGCAGTTAAAATACTCATCGGTTATCTGAATTTGGAGTAAACAAAATCACGGCTATTGTATTTCCTTGTTTTTAATTTCTTAGTTTGCTATTAGTTCTTTGTTCGTTCGATTTAAGTCTATCGACTTACGTTCGATAAGTTGTTTCGGGGTATTATGTTTTCTTAGTTCTTTTTCTACGAAGTAAGCTGTCTTCCAGTTATGAACATTGTTTAGTAGTTGTTGTTTTAGTTCTGGCTTTTGGAAGAGTGCGCATACCGAAGAGGGTCCATATGTATATATTAGACCTTTATATTTATTTGTTATAGAGGATTTTGTTTGGGGCGGCGAAAGTGCTATTTCGTCTTGCTTGCCAGCTTGCTCGCAGAGCCACTTCAGAGCCTGTCTGCAGCGAGGGTCGTGCTCAATTGGGTGAATGTACCCTAAAGCCAATAACTCGGCTCTAAGAGCCTCTGTGGCGATGTCTTCATAATAGGTTTCTTCGAGCTTATCTACCCAATCCAAGTCGTCGTAATCTGCCCACTTATTACAGACGAATAGCAAAGACTCTATCGGTGTGGTCTTAGCTGTCTTATGTAGGTAAGGAGCGAGGATTGTGTAGGCTGCTTGTTTGCGGCGGCGAGAAGAATCTGATACTTGCCGGGACAGCCTCTTAAGCTGTTCTTCCCATTCTACCTGGTCAGAGTAATAAATCGACAGGTACTTCGAAAGATTCTCGATTGTCCAAACACTCGTTTGCTGTTCATTCACTACACCGTCCATACGTACCTTCCTGAGTCCAGAGACACAAAAACCTCCCCACAACACCCAGCTGGGGGAGGTTTCTTGCGTGTTATAATAGTAGCGGCTGGGAAGCTATTCCCCAACCCTAATTCTTAATTTTATTCAGCCTTCGCCGCCATCGTCGTGGCCTGGGACTACTGAAGGTAGTACCCGGTTAATTTCAATGGCCTGCTTATAGAATCCATTGTAGGTAGCAAGCTGGATAGCAAGACCAACGACGAACAACTGTAGCATATCCCAGGAGATGAAAGCTACACCAGCATCGTTTACTGCGTTGGTGATAAGGGTAATTGCGGCGGCTGCCACAATGGATACGTTAGACTTTAGCCGTGAGGACCACGAGGTCTTCATAACGAAGCCCAACACAATTGGGATGAATGCAGAGATGATCATCTGCACTGTGAATGGGTCTAATTCAATCATATTTCTTTCTTTCTTTTCTGTTTTGTATTTGTGGGGACCAATTTATATGACTCGATTGCACTGGGGCTGAAGAATAAGTGATAGGTTAACCCGAACCAGACCCCCATATAAATAGGCCATCTGTTCGGTTTTGCAAGAGACCTCCAAACTACGTTCGATAGAGTCTCTACCTTATTCGTATTCAGTGCAATCAAATCGTATGCTATAACGCCTGCGGCAAGACAAACCCACGCTAACTCAGCGGGCTTTGGAATAAAAGTAGGTAGTTCTTCTGCTGCTTCTTCCATTTGCTTGCCTTCCTAACTAAGTTCCAGTCTGGAACCCCGCAACTACAACGCCCCTAAGGTTTTAGCTAACCCAAAGGTGGGTCCCAGACTGGAGACCTCGCTAACTTATCCGGGGACTTGGTTTTCGTATGCCGGATAAGTTAACTATGAATATCTTATCAGCTTTTTAGCTATACACAACCTGAAATCCAGTTAAGACTGGAAGATTTCCTGCGGCGTCTTTTGTGAGCGTAGTCTCTAAGAACACCCTACTCGAAAGAGGCACAGGCGTGGTAGTGAATACGCCGCTATCCAAGAACGTCTCCCACAGAACACGGTACGAGAAGACATCGGGTAATCCAGCTTGAGTTGTATTGTAGATGTATGGCTGAACTGAAGTGATAGAGCTTATCGTATCTCCCACTTTAGGAGTAAGCATAAAGATGGCTTTGCCTGAAGCGTCGAACTTCTCGTATCGGACATCTAAGTATGATAGACCGTAGGAGTATAAGAACTTAGGATAGACGATATCTTCAGTAAGGTTGTAGGGGTTGCGCTGACGTATCGTAATACGCATTGCGGTTATCTTTTCGGGCGGGAACACAAAGCTAAGTGGTCCAGCGTTTAGGATTTCGTCGCCTGACCAAGCACCTGGGGGAACGTATCCTACTGCTGATGGATTACCGTTGTATATTGCGTCTTTATTTAGTGGCGTCCAGACGGACCCGGTGGTTGATAAGTCCGGATAAGCTTCTGTTGTATAATAGATAGCTAGGATATCTACACCAAACATTGGGAATGGTACTAAGTTAATAGCATTAGCATACTCTGTCGATGTTAGGTCTGCGGGCAAAGTGAAGAAAAGGTCCATCTCTGCGGGCGTACTGTCGTTAAGCGTAGAGACGTTTCGTTCCCAGACTTTCCCGGGCGAACCTAATACAGCTTCGAAAGGCTGAGAAGTCCTTACGTAAGAATCGCCCTTGTCAGAAGAAGACGCATCTGGTACTACAACCATTTCTAGTGAAGGTGGTATAGCTTTATTGCCATCTGAATCGTAGAAAGCTAAGCGTGAAATGGAACTATTGGCGTTCTTAGGTAGAGAATAAGTGTTGAACCTGTTGTCGTAAGTCAGTCGGTTCGCCGCGGGAATCGCATAGGCAGTGCCCTCAAAGCGGTCGTCATCTCTCATCTCAGGCCCAGTAAGGAATACTGTTTTCGGCGCAACCGAAGAATTTAACGATGCTAATGTTGCTTCTAAAGTAGATATCTCTATACCAATAGAACGAATATCTTTAGTGATAGCACTGTAGCCTTCATCTATATCTGAGTTCAACTCATTAGCTTTATTGAACAGATAGACTAAGTCTTGATAGATATCTTCTGAGTTCTGGTTATAGGTCTCAGAGTCTTGTCTACCACGCTGTTGTACTACGTGCTTTTTGGTGTTCGGAGTTTTATTAGGCATTGAGAACCTTCTTGAGTACTGTCAGTGTATTTCTGATTTGTTTGACTCGTAGCGCATATGTCGCTAAAATCTCTGGAGTAGCTTGATAGTCATCGAAGCCGGTTTGGGTGAGTGCGGCCAAATACGAATTCTTCTTATCTACAAGTATATCGTACTTTTGAAATAGTATTGCTATATCTTGAGAAACTTGACCTTGGGATAGGTTGATATCTTCTGACTCCATAGGAGCCATGAAAGCGGCTCTATCTCTACTGGTGTCTGGCTGATAGAATTGATACCTTGATTCAAAGGTCGGGTTAGGAGATGTATCAGCCGCCGCAAAATACTCTTCATTTGATAATGCCAAGAATTGCTGTGCCCAATCAAGTGCTTCTTCATCAGTTGGAGCAATACCTACTCCCTTATAGAACCCCAATGCCGAAACTGTACCCGGCATATTCAAACCGGCTCGTATAGTTGCAGGTTTAAAGGTGCCTAAACCTGTTGTGTCTGCGATAGTGCTACTATATTGTCCTGACGTATCGACTCTAAAATGTTTAAACGTGTAAGAAGACTTATCCCAAATAGCGATACCTACCAGGGGCCTGTGTTGGCTGCCTAGTGTATCCGAGGTTGGGTATAGATTATACGGAGGGGTCGCCGAGGTCAAACCCGAAAATAGCTGCCCAGGGTTAATTTGCGGAACCCTAATAAATCTAAATTCACCCCCACTACCATGAGGACCCCACACCCAGGGATATCCTGCTGTTGTATTACCTACTTGACCAGAATATATCAATACAGCATCTTCACCAGTACGAGGAACAATCTTAGTACCGCTACCTGCTCGTGTGATTGTTACAGTCTGACCTGTTCTACAAACGTATGAAGTAGCATCTTTGTTAGTCGGGATGTCGTCTCCACCGGTATCAAAGACTGTATTAATCCCAATACCGTTACGAACAATTGCTCGCATGATTGTACCTTTAAGAGGATCTGGTCCTCCCGAGCCTGTATCATCTCCAAGGCTTAGAACAGCATTAGAATTAAATATATTACCAGGAACACTAACAATATCTGCACCTAACTTAGTCCAACTAACAGGCTCGTTAGTCATATCCACGCTGGTGAAAAATTGCACTATTCCAGTAGAAGCCGCTCTAACAACTTTAACCCAACCTGCCTCTCCATCAGAAAAAGGTACAGCGGCAGATGAGTTAGCTACAATAGAAGCATTCCCGTCGGGGGAAGCGCTAAGACGTAAAGTTCCGCTAGATGTTACTACCAGATTATAAGCCCTGTTTGCGGAATTCCCCCATTTAGATACAATGTAATTTGCAGAAATGGGAGTCCAGTCAGCCAAAGATACTCTAAATACTAACTCTAGGTCTCCAGAAATGTCTAATTCAAGAGAATCAGGGACAGTGACTAGGTTTCCTGTTGAGCCAGTGAAGTTAAATCCACTCTTAGGCAGAATTGAAAGAGGCTCGCCATCCGTTCTATTTATTGTAACGGTCTGCCCAGTAGTACAAGTGTAAGACGTAGCATTCAAATTAGTGGGAACGTCTGCACCACCTGTATCGAATACTACTGAACCACCAATTCCATTACGAACAATACCTCGCTTAATACTCCCAACGAGTTGCCAGGCGCCAGCGTTATTTAACGCACCTAAAGTAAGGAGATCAGTCCCACTTACAATAGTTTTAGTTGCGCCAACAACAGGAGTCCCTGCGGCTGTCCAAGAAGTGGGCTCTGTTTCGCTATCAGCAGCATAGAAGAAAGAAGTTACCCCGGTAGCCTGAACTCGGGTCATTTTAACCCAGTAACTAGTTCCGTCCACGAAAGGAACTGCGGAGCTAGCACCAAATATCGGAGTGGCTGGTGCGTCTGTGAAGTAGAAAACCGCAACTATAACGGTAGGTCCACCTAAGTTTACACCTAAGCCGTAAGAAGCGGACTTACTAACAAAAGCCTGCTGCCCTGCAGGACTCCAATCACCCGCAGAAACTCTAGTTACAATCTCAATGTCTCCAGTAATGTCCAATGGAGCAGCGTCGGGAACACGAAGGTAATTACCTGCTGCTCCACTAAATTCGAATCCTCCCCATTCGTTATTTACATCGAATACAGAGTTATCTGTAATGTCGATGTAATTACTGCTATTTGTTTCATCTGGGTTAATGTAAACTGTCTTACCTGCTGGAACAATGGTCGTGACGGGGCCTGCGGCGGACCTATTAACGGTTATAGTGTTCACTGTGGTTGCGGCGGGGTTATTTAGATGAGTTTCATCAAAGCTGTATTTGTTAATATATACACCATCTATATGGGTCTTGAAATACCGTAATATCCCACAGGAAAATTCTAGGTTATTAGATTGCCCACCTATAGTTAGGCTTGAAGTTGTTTGAAAAAACGTGCCATCCCAGGTCACCCCTGGCACGGAGCTACCGAATCTTACCCATTCACCATTGACCCATTTTTCTACATACAGCAGTTGCTGCAGTCTCAGAATAGAACACTTAAACCGACCCGATGGCCCACCTGGTGGACTGGCGCCCGTGGTATAAACCCAGTTTCCGGCAGCGTTTCTTACGCCAAAGTTGAAGTTGCTGCCAGTTGCACTGGCGAACTGTATAATCCAACTACCCGTTAAAACCCTGCTGCTTCCACCAGTTAACTTAGTAGTATCCACCAATATTTCAAATTCGATTGTTATCTCGGAAGAATTATTAATCTCTGCAGCTATCAAACTTGATAGGGGCATTACGTTTCCGGTTTGTGCATTGATGGGCGGAAACCATATTCCTGGTCCGTCTACTTTCTGTAAGCCGCTATTAGTTGCATTCAATGCGCTTCCGGCAGTTCCTAAGTTAGGTATGCCAGCGCTGCTACCTAACCCAGCATACCATAGGCCTTGGAACTTTTTACTGAGGGGAACTTGCGGCGGACTCATAATTGACCAGCTACTAATTTATCTACTGCGGTTCTAACGGCTTTTAATCTGCCTACATATTCCTGTAGACTGTCGCCCCAATCCACATAATCCCAGAAACTGTCTTGAGATACAAATGATGCTAGGTAGAACAAACCTTCTTGAAGTTTGTCATTTAATTGTTCATAAATATCAAACAAATTAGCTATGTCTTCTACAGTTTGCCCTTCTATAAGATTTATTGACTCTGATTGTAGCGGCGAGCGGTAAGCGGCTCGGTCTCTATTCGTATTCGGTTGCAGGAAAATAGAACGATTCTCAAACTGGGGGTTATACCCATTCTCTAATATCGTAGAGTAATAAGGTGTGGCGGGCATTGTTTAGCCGCCGTAGCTGAATCGTACTCTATAAGAGTCTAATATAGGAGTGATGGTATTATCTTCTTCGAACCTTGATAGGTCAGCACGTAGTCTTACTGCTTGGGGAGCATTACCTGATTCTACAGCATATCTTAGTCTGTAGTTATTGGTTGTTTTGGTGCGGGTCACCAATTCGTTGTTATGGATTGTAAACCATTTGTTAGGTGAGGTATTTGTGGCGTCGCGATAACCATCATCTTGGAACTTGTATGGGTCAACATAGGTCATATCGGAAAGTTTGATTGTCCCGTATTCTGCTATATCGAATGCTAAAGAACCAATGTAAGGTGATAGGGATGCGCCAGAAACGCCCGGGATATTGATTGCAAATACAATGCTATTCTTACCGTAGTTAAACTTCAGTGGTGCCACTACCTTGTTTAGCCCCAGTGGCATGTTGGCAATCTCTCTACCGTTTAAGAACGCTCTTACGTTCCAAAGTTGAGAGTTAGGGTTAGATTTCACAATCTCTTTTAGAACGATGGGAACGTCTTGGTCAGCGTAAAGGAACGTTTCCACATAAACGCTTCTGCCGTTTTCGCCAATGTCGCCGCCGTAGAAGAATTCGTTGCCCGTATCTATTTCACCGTAGGTAGAGATATAGCTTGATGGCACTTCGAGCTTTGCTTTCCAGAACTCGAATGTGTTAGTGATGTTTTCTGTAGATAGAGCGGTGTGATAGATTCTAGTTGTATTAATGCCTTCTTCTAGAGTAATCGTGTTGCTTAAGAAGTCTTCTGTGAGATTAGCAATTCTATATACCCAAAAGTCTGGGAAGAAACCATCTGTTGGGTTCTTTAGGTCTAAATCTCTTGTCTCGGTATTAACCTCAATGAGTTGTAGGTCAGTAGTAGTTCTTGATGTAGCTCTGATGTAGGCTTGTTTTCTTGTGGCGCCGCCTAGTTTAACTATCTTGGCTCCATCGGAATTAGTTCCGTTCACCGGGGTAATCTGTTGCCATTCAAAATCTGATAACAGTGTTGCATTTTCATTGTCTGATGCAATATAGTATTTGATATTAGTGTTTACTGGTACTGAATCAGACACAGTTAGAGATACAGCATCTATGGCTGTTTCGTTAGAAAGTGCTGAGTTAATGTAAAGCGGCCAAGAGACGAAAGTGGCCTGGCTATCATAGGCGTGTTCTGTCAACATTATCTCTTTGGCGCCGAAGATATAGACTCCAGAACGAGTCCCGTCTATATTGTCTTCGTAATAATCCGGGGCTACTTTAGTACACTCTAAGATGATTGAGTCGATCCCGTTATCAGGAGTCTCATTAACAAAAGTCATCTTGTCGGCAGAGGTCTTAATGTAGTTAGAAAATGGTTCTATCGTAGAAGTTTGTGCATCTTCTATCAACTTCTTTTGAACAGAACATTGTACTGGTTTTACGCCGTGGGGAATGAATGTAAATTGAGTAATCTTTATACCGCTTGAACGTGTCCCAACCGGAATCTGAATCCGTGCGACGACACCGTCTGATGGCTCTACCACTCTAGCCTTCAGGTACCAAGCTGTGTTAGTCAATCCATCTACTGCATAAGAGAACTCTGTCTCTTGAGTAAAAGCTACTTCTTTATTTTGATTGCTACGAGAACGCATTTGCACTGAGGGGTTTGTAAGCCCATCTAAGTTAAGTAATCTCGTCTTGCTTGAGTTGGCCGGAATCGACACAATGTCAGACTCTACATCGACAAAAGCGTCCGTATAAGCGAAATCAACATAAGCTGTGTCATAAAAATCATCAGACACAGAATAGAAATAACCATCTGCGTTATAAAGAGACAACGTTAAGTCATCCACCTTGTCTTCTAAAACCTTACGCTGGGTTCTGACGGTTCTCAATTGTGCCAGAAGAGCTGTGGTTAGCAGCATATTTTGAGCAAGGTGTTCGTCTACCTGCTGGAAGAGTGTGGCGAGATTGACGTTAATCGCCGCCATAAAGTCATTGATATCTTCGACATTAGACGTGGGAGACTGACGGAATAGGTTAGGAGTCAGCTTGACTGGGGTTCCAGCAGTCTGATTGGAGAAATAATAGTTTAGTGCTTGGAAGATTTCTGAATCAGTAGGCTTTTTGCCGTACGCCAAATAAGAAGAGACGATATATTCTAAGAAATGTCGGGTCTGTAATTGGCGGATGCTCATTGGGCTGCCCGGTGCTTAATCTTTAGTTTATATGAACTAACGCTTGGTGTCAAGGTATCGTTTCCAGTAGGCCTATCTATTTCTATTTTGACTCGCAACGAAGTTGGAGTGGTTGTCGTCTCATAATATTGTACACCAGGAAGCCTTAATTCTTGCGGTGTATTATCATTATATGCAATAATTTCGGGTATGCCTAAATAATCATCCTGGATTCGTGAGATTTGGTGCCAGGTAGCACCATCATCGGGGCTGACATAGAACTTAACCCAAGCAGTATCTGATTCGAAACCTTCCGGCATAAGCACATCGGCTTCAAGACTAACCCTATCCACGCCACCTGGCACATAGAATCGTTTAGATACCATTGTAGAGGTGGCTTTGTAAGTTGCTGTGTATGCGGCGATGTCTCTAATCCCTATTGCCCAGCGCTTACCATTAAAAGCTTCTCGCTTTTGTACAAGAGAGTTTTGGTAAGTGCCCTTAGGGTCCTTTTCTGCCCATATCTTATCTACAGGAGGGACTGCGCCTTGATGACGTGTCGCAATAGGAAGGTCGGCATCGGGGGTATTCTTATCGATGTAGTAGAGATGCCCAATCTTAACATCGTTAGAACGTGGCTGTTCTATGTTGAAGCGGATATATTGAGTGAGTTCAGCGTCGACCTTGAACATCGCTGTACCGATTATGATGTTGTTAGATTCGATATTGACTGTGTTTTGGTCTACCCCATTAGCCACCCAAATATTATTAGGGGCCAAGTCTATCCAAGTATTCTTGTCCGTTGAAATACTTACCGATTTAATTAACAGCGGTCCGTTTAGATTGTCCGGCAAACCGTAAGGATTGAAGGTGATCGCATTAAGAATCTTGGGGGTAGTAAGGTCGATTATGAGATTTAGTTTAAGCGAATCAACAACGCCGTCAGCCCAGCTAACCACCGTCCCGGTAGCTAAGTCGTTCAGGTATCCTGTTTCCTTGGAGCCAGTCAGGCTATAGGCAAAGTTGAAGTTCTTTGCTTTTTCACGTTCAGCCGAACTTACTTCATACTTCTCGAATTCGAATACCGTATTGGGTTCCTGGTCGATTATACCCTTTAGCTGTTGAGTGATAGTATCTCTATAAGCTTCTTTTACGAAAGTGATGGGTTCAGTCGAGTCGAAAACCTCTTGGTTATTACCAGGGATACCGTTGGAACCTTGGACAATTTCCAGCTTAGCATTGCTGCCGATTGCCTGCGACTGGGTTAAAACGCCGAGAGTAATCTGGTCGCCTTTGATTAGATCTACTCTTGCATCGCTGGGAGTAAGGTCCCAATCGATATAGTCGTCGTTATAGAAATAGTCTCCCACATAGAGGATAGAAGAATCTTCGCCCGAACCAAACAACTGCAGAGTCTTAATCTTATTATGTAGCCTGTCGTTTTGTTCCTGGGACTTTAGCAGTTCGGTCTTGATAAAGTTATGAGTATGTACCGAGGATGCCTTTAGGATATCTAACTCATCGATCAGAACGTTGATATCTTGGCTGAGAGACTGCAAGAACACGTTCATATCGAACGAACTTGGGACTGAACCAAACATGACTTCGCTATATTTCAACGTCATAGACGTATCGTTAATAGTAGCTAACTCTTGCAGCGTATTCTGCACTTCAGCAGCCAGGGTATCAACATCACGGGTCTTAACCGTAGAGTATTTCCGGGCGAGTTCTTTTAGCTTAACTAGAGCTTGCGAATAAGCTTTATTAGAAGGCGCTGCTTGCACTGAATTAAACTCGCTTGTTGTTTAGACCGAGAATTGAAGAGCCCATCTTAGTCTTGATGGTGATACTATCTACTTGTGGAGAGGTTCTTTCCGCCACATTCACCCTGAATATAATTCTGTACCTTAGATAAGAAGGCTCATACTGGTAATAGACTCTGAATGGTTGGTTGATAGCTTTGTTGAATACAATGTTGGCATTAGAGTGGACGAATGCATAGTTAACATCGTCAGCTCTAAGCTCATTTTGAATCAACCCGTTGTAGTTCGTATAGTTATGTACAATAGTACCGTCTGATAATACGATACTGATAGGCTGATAGTCGCTAACTAAACCAGTTGTTTGAGAATAAGTTCCCTCTAATTCGATCCGTTGGTAATCAACATAGGGGTAGTTTCGCAGGGTGATGCTATTGGAAACGCCGGAACCAGAGAATAACTCACCCGCACCATTGTCATCGAAAGCTGATGCTAATGACTTATCTTTGAATCCATAATCAGAAAAGACTATTGTCGTTTTGTCTCCTTGCGGCAAATATCCAACCGTGTAAACATCATCTTGGTTTAAGGAGAATTCCGAAGAAGGGATACGAACGCCACGAATCGAAGCTAAATCATCTGACTGAACAAATACCAAGCTATCCTTGATAATCTGGACACCGTTTTTATAAACGGTAATACTATCGGAGTTCTTTGCGCCGAACCTAAACGGTGCATACCCAGAAGATTGTGGAAACAGACGTTCGTTTATAATTTCGTCTTTATAATTAGATGGGACAATCGGAATCCAGTCTTCTTCTTTAGTCGGATTGGATCGATTAGTGATTGAATACTCGATGCTCGTGACGAACTTGTTATCTAAATAAGATTGAGCTAAGTAGTAATTGACATCTTCGACACGGATTCTGACTACCCCACCTTGGACTGGGGCTGGTACTGGTTTAGATATAAATACGCCTCTTGTTGGGCGGTCTGATATCCCTAATCTTAAAGAACGTATACCTAAGGTATATTCGTAGTTTAGAGATTCTAAATCCGTAGTTGGCTGTTCTTCGTCTAATACTGTAGTTATATTAGCATTAGGTGTGTAGGGGCCGCGGCGATGAATAGAAAAGCGATCAAGCAAATCTGGCTGATCTTTGAACATCTTCTGAATCATCCAACGAACAAAGATGGATTGCTTCTTTGAATCGACCTTAAATCTTGAATAAAGATTGTACTGGTCCTTTTCGTAAGACAGAGCTTCTTTAGAGTTCAGTTTATCTGGTGAGTACTTATCTATTTGCGCAGCAGGAATCTTCATCGACACCTTAGGCGAGTCGTTAAATAAAGACCACTTCTTAAAGATACGACGGAATGCACTATTAGTTCGTACGTCTACGATTGACTTCTTATCTTGAGAGAAGTAAGGTTGAGCTACTACAGCTTCTTTATAGTCTATTTCAGATTGGACTGGAGGCAATTTACCTCTTGTGTAAACCGGCTGATTGATTACGAGTGCTATACGTGCTACATTCTGTCGTGCAAAGTAGAATGTCATATTACGGTCTAGTCTAACGGAGCTGTTAACAAACTCTTGGAACTCAGTATTGCCTTCACTGTATACTTTAAGCGAAAGTATTTGTATAGGCAAATCAGCCATCGGGAATATAGAGATCGAATCACATAAAGCTGGTTCGTTTAAGAACATCTCTACTTCGAATTGGCATCCTTTTTCAAGTCCCGGATAAAGGGCTGATGATATGGGCCGCGGCGAAGACACGGCAACCCTCCAACCTTCACCAGTGCTGTTCGAGTTAACCTTATCAATACCTGTATCAGAAGTTATATATGCTGCTGCGTTGTTCTTCGATATAGTTGGATTGAAAGGGTAAGTTACCTGAAACCCTGGGTCCATCACTAAAGACCCGGTACCCTGGTCTACGTGCAGGCTCTCGGCTTGTTCGTCGAAAGACTTCCCGCTTCTGTCGTACAACATACCTGATAAAAGCGAAGATGTTTCCTTCTGAATCTCATCGTTAAAGGATTCCGTATAAGCGTAATCGTAGAATCCACCATCTGCTAACATAAAGGAATAGTTTTCAATAAACTTTTCGAATGTTAGTAGTTGGTCTCTTTGCTTTTTGACTTCGCCGGAAAGAATCTCGGTATTAGTATCAAGTAATAGGCTCACAAGATTAGAGTCATCATACAGCTCACGCATACGTATATCAGTATCACGCTGCACTGAGTCTAAACCAGTGTTGGTAATAAGTCCACCGTAAGATTCAGGGCGTACTGTTATAGGGCTACGTGTAGCGATATTGCTAATCCTATCTGCAATCTGGTCAAGGTCTTCTTTTGAAGCTTGGGATGCGGCCAGTATGTTCTGAATCTTTTCCTGCGACTTGGAAGCCGTGGAGAATATGTAGTCTGATAAAAAGTTTTTCATCTTAGTACTTGTTGATCGCTGGATGGATGGAAGTAGCGTAAGTGTATGGCTCTACGTTTTCGAATGAAATCTTTAAAATGTTGGTAGCATTTGAAGGGATTCCGTAAATCGAACCGTCGGCGCCTAGCACCGCCCCTGTCCATTTGCCTGTGCCTGAAAGACTGATTCCGAAATTACTACGGATAGCAGTTTGGTTAATGGGGTCAATGACCAAAATATCGGTAGCATCGTTTGGAGCGGCATAAATCTTGCCATCTACCCCGGTTGTGGCACTCGTCCATTTACCGGTACCGGTTAGATTAGCCCCCATTGCAGAGCGAGTCGCTGTCCCGGTCGTGGTATCTATTATTAGAATGTTCGTAGAAGTTGATGGGATCGAGTATATTTTCCCATCTGCGCCCAAAGCATTGCCATTCCACTTTGTAGCGCCGGACAAAGATGCGTCCATAGTCGAAAGCGCCGCTGTACCGTTAGCCGGATTGATCACAAGTATGGACGTGGCGGTGAAAGGTATACAGTATAGCTTATTATCAATACCTCGTGATATGCTTCTGTACTTAGGAGTGCCGGTGAGAGTAAGCCCGAAAGCTGTCCGGACTGCGGTGTTGTTGGCTGGATCGATTACTAAGACGTCGTTAGAAGATAGGGGTGAACAATATATCTTGCCGTCTGAAGCCAAGACGCCACTGCCCCACTTGCTGGCCCCGGTAAGCGAAGCCCCCATATTAGATGTAATTGCGGTATCGTTAGTCGGGTCGATGATCAAAATATCAGTAGCTGAATATGGAATACAATAGATCTTTCCGTCAGGAGCTAATACAGCGCTTGCATAGAGCGTTGTCCCAGAGAAGCTCTGCCCCATCGTCTTCCGTTCTGCAGTGCCTTTTAGGGTATCTATTACCAACACATCATCGGCATTGGAGGGCGCACAATAAATCTTGCCATTAGGTGCCAGCACACCGCCTGTCCATTTGCCAGTGCCGGTGAGATCAGCTCCCATTGTGATGAGTTCGGCTTTTGGAACAACTTTGTTATAAGCGAAGTTGTGACTTCGTAGCTCTGCTATATAGTCGAGCGTCGAATCTACTTGGGTATAATCGGTGTTGTCGTATAGGCTATTACCATCATAGTCTTGGACTTCATAAGCTACACCGTTAGTGATGTTTCTATCTATTACTACTCGTAGCTCTTCTTCTGTTGGGTATTGCTGGATTATTTCTTTGGGTAGCTGCAGGATTACGAATCCACCACGTTGATAACTATAAGGCTTTTCTGTTGGACTATCCCAGTAAGAGTCAGCTTCAGCATCTAATTCGGAAAGAGGTAAGTGGTGTTTGGCGCCGCCACCTCTTACTCTCGTGTCTAAGATAGTCAGATCTTCTATATCTACTTTACTCAAGACTATAATAATGCCCAATGGATGTGCTGTTGGGTCGTAATCTTCTGCGATAGGACTAAACATTGTATTAGTCTCAGAGATATTAATTACGTTTAAGGTCTTGGATTCTGCGATAACCGCCTTGGTTGTATTGTCTACTACGAATGCGGGCTTTAGATAGACGTACAGGGGCCTATCAAGCCATTCTGGACGGTCCCTTCGAATCATGTAGGGGTTCAGGTTAATGCGGCCCTTACCATCATTCCTGATTTGATAGGTGTAGTCTCTCGCTGTATAGCTGACCTTTACCAATCTAGGGTCTATTTCTCGCAGCGCAGCCTTTAGGACTATGGTCCCGGTGTTGAGATTGTATTCTAAGATGTCCTTCTTTTCCAGTTCAACCCAAGGTTGGCCTATTGCAGTACGTGTGTAAACGGTGAATAGGGCAGTGTAAGGGTCAGAGGGGCTGCGGCGAACTGTTGGTTCTTGGATACTGGCAATCGGCCAGTGGTTAACCACAAGAGTATCTTCAGATAATAGACGAGGTTGCTCGTCTTTGATATCGACATAAGGCCTACCCAATAGTTTAGACCAAGGACCTTTCAGCGCTTCGTTGATAATATAGTGGGCTGTCAATGAGCTGTCTGGATACTGGCGGACCCAGTTCGTAGCCTTGATTGCTTGAGCGTAGGGTATCGAAACCTGTTTGGAGAAAGAACCAGTCGAAACAAGAATAGGCCAAACATCATTGATACTGAGTTCTTTAGATGGATTGCGTAGTTTGATAGAGGTCTCGTTGCGAAGCTTGACTCCGTAGACCGGCATTGCCCATTTGAAGGGTCTTACTACGGGGTCTGTCGTGGCGGGAAGACCGGATTGAGTATCTACTTCGTAGCTAGTCTGTACAGCCATAAAGACATTCTCTGGCCCACGTCGGACATATTCGTAATAAGAGATGTCTGGTTCACCGAGGCTGTTAGTTAAGAACTCTTGCTTATTAACGTCGTAGAAGCCATAGAATAGCATCTGGTCCGTATTCCAGCTGTCCATCGTCAAACGAGTGAAGTGTGTTTCGGTGTCCTTACCTTCCCGTGGTGCCCCGGGCGGGAAACCGAATGGCTTTCCATTTTCGTCGCAAACTAATATAATCCCTTGGTCTTTAGTGACCCAGCCATAAGAACGCTTGAATGGTTCTACTGCCCCGTCAGTTGAACGGATATGGTAATCTGTTGAACCATCACCAATCTTGGGTCCCGCAATATAGTTGGTGCCTGTAACTGCGGTGTTAGTTGGGTTATAGACTAATGAATAATAAGAGTTAGCTAATTCATTAGTATTTACGTATTGATTTAGATTCTGTACTTGGATATCTGTATTCCAAGTACTTGGTTGAATCTCATAGCCGTCGAATGTGATGTCTGTAATCTGACGCGGGTAAGCAGCGTCTGCTGGGTTATAGGCTCCATCGATGGTTGTAATCTTCGCGCCATTCAACCAATAGTTATTACCGAGATTCGTCACCCCGACATTCTTTGGTATACCTGAAACTAAAGTCGTGTTGAACGTGACTTCGATATTAAAAGGTTCGATGATTGTCTTGCCCGGTATTATAGTCGTGCTACCAGGAAGAGGTGGGACGCTGTTGCGCACGTACTTCTTGGCGTAGACCCCGATATCAGCAATACCCAAAGACCTAGTTGTACCATACCCAGTTGCGCCATCGTTACGGATACCGAAGGTGACCCGGGAGGCTTTTTGGTTGTTGAATGGAATAACTGTATACTTACCAGCTACGCAGGGAACGCTGATTGAGCCGTGAGATGCTGTAGAGAAGTTGTATCCACGCAACGTATGGGGCGCACCGACATCCAACCAATCGATAGTCATCGACTTAGATTTATCTTCGTGAGGGACAAACGGATTAACGGCTAATGCGTATAATTCAAAGTTGTTGTTAACAGCCCAGTCGCTGAATTGCGGCGAAAAAGTAATAGAGAAGGCTTCTCTAATAAAAGGAGGCCCGCCTACAGATAGGGTCTGTCGTGTATAGTCTTTTGTATTACCAGCGGCGGAGGCGTTTTGTAGAGGCATATATTGCATTGCCATCTTCATCATCGTGCCGATACCGGTTCCTTCGGCGACGTGTTTTTGAAGAGCGCCGGGGACACCAGAGATATTAAGCATCAAGTACCCGAACAAAGACCAGGTTTCAGCATCCACAATGCCATCTATGTAAAGCGCCCCTAGTCTCTGTTGGAACTGGATGACTTTCCAACCTAAGGCATTGCTGTAGTATGAGTCTTCTGGCATATAGGGCCCAGGAATCCAGTTGAAGAAGATTGCCTGGTTAATCATCTGTTGTACTAAGCCGACAGCTAAACCTGAAGACCCTTCTTTCACCTGGCCACGCATACCCCAATACGGCCAGTTGCTAGCACCAAGGGCACGGGAGTAGTTGGCGTCCGTCCAAGTCTCAAGACCTATTGGGAGAGTGGCTATTTGAGCTTGGTGAGTATAAGGGGTATATTGTACTTGTGCGCCCGAATCCGGAGCCCATCTTAGCAGCTTATCTACATACCAGCCCGCAGTGTAAGGCGGTGGTGGGTTATAGATATATTCATCAGGTAGCTTGTAGACACGACGACCTTTACCCGTGAGCTTAATCCTTACGTCAACAGATTGAGCTTTAGAGGTAGTAGAGACATAGTTCGCAGTGGCACGGATCTTATAGGGACGCGGCGGGAAGATTTGCTTCGAGGAACCGACACCGGTAGCTGCTACTACATCCTCTCTGACTTCGTAAGCGCCAATACCTACAGGCACTTCGAATCTTGGAGAATAAGAATAGGTCCAGGCCGCTGGTACGGTGTTATCGCTTATTTGGTCGTAGGTATAAGTCTCTACTTCCGGGTTCGTGATAATGAGTATGTACCTGCGATTTAATGCATCCTCGCTTTTAAACAGGGCGTTTTGATTTTCTGGGTCTATCTCATGAATCTTCTCAGCCATAATATCTGAGACAGTCTTCTGTGCCAACATCCTCATCCAGACAGGATTGGGGTCATCAGCTTTCTTTGGAAGAAGAGCGAAGTTGTATTTAGCCTTTTCCTCCTCGGTTAGCACTCCGTCGTGAGCGTTTATAACCCAAGAGGACTGCCAATCCGAGTAAAGCGTAGTTGTATTACGTTCAAAGTCAGCGTTATAGCCAATCTCGGATGTATTCTGACCGTTGGATGCAGTCCTAAAAGCTGTCGCCAATGTGAAGACGTTCATCCGCAGTTTGATTTCCCCCTCCATATTGATGGAGTTAATGGAGAAGTTATAAGCGTTCTTTAGGATTGTGGAGAACTCAGAGAACTTAGCATACTGGAGAGTGTTTACGGTGTTTACGGTTAAGCCTACGGAATGACCGTCTGGTACAGTGCTGGTCTGGATTATGTGGTCTTCGAAAATGGAAGCTGTTGATACATAGAAGCTACCACCTGAAGGGTATTTGCGGCGAACCAAAACGGGTAGTCTCGCAGCGGAAGACTTGAATTCAGCGTCTAGGATTGTTTCCCAGTTGTCCGTGTTCGAGATGTTTATATATTGTCCGTGTAAATCAGCGGCATTAGCTAAGGTGGAATATCCGGTGGGGATTCTTTCCGTTGGCAGGTTAAGGTCCCAAGCCCCTAAGAAATTTAGGTTCTGCAGAAGCTCGGACGAATGAGTCTGATTGGTCCATAGGTTCTCCATCTTAGGAGGCCATTGGTCCCAAAGCCCATATGCACTGTTGCTAGGTGTGGCAGATTGCTCTTCGTAATATTGGGTGGTACTAACCTTGATGCCGTCTGCAATGCCTGTATTCGTTAAGTTAGGGTGTACTGGCGAAAATGTCAATCCATCGATGCCAGTTGCTAAAGTCCGAGAGCAAGTCTCGATAATGAAAGTGCCACCACGGTCTTTTACGAAGTACTCTATTTTAGCTAAGGTAGCTCCGGCTAATGAAAGAGCGGGGTTAGACGGCGCCCAAACTAATACATCAAACTTATCTAAATCCGCTGCAGCTATATCATTAATCGGCACGTGCCAATAAGATGCTGTTTCATCTTTGACTACGTTGTTATAGGCTGGGTCGTTTTCTTTTAATGGGTTCTGAAAAGTTAATCCACTTACGTTGTAGCCTGATTTATTTAGCTGCGAAAATAGATAGTTAGCCCTGGTTTGAGTATGGCCTGCATCAGCGTTGAACGTGACGACACCAACGTTTAAGACGCTTCGTTGAGAGTCATTGCGTTGAGCTTCTTGTGGGTCTATTTGGCGCGAATACTCACACGCTACTCTCCATCTAAATATCTGGAAGTTGCGTGGATCAGGCACAGCCTTCTTGGGGACTTGAATGGTCCAACCTTTATAAGAGGGTTGCGTACGGCCAATTACCTGGTCTTTAATATCTACTGGCTGGGTAGAGTACTTCTTCTTGCGATAAGAACTCTGGTCTAATACTTCAGCTTCCTCTGAATAGTATCGGAAATATTCGACTGCATTGATCGGTTCGCGGTACCCGAGTTGTTCATCTCTAATCTGGTCTGTTAGATGATCAATCTCTACTTTATGATAGGTTAAGAAGAGTTCGTCTTCTTCCGGGTCCATGTTCAAAAAGACTAAAAGCCTATAAGCGGCGTCTCTTGAAGAGCTTGGACGCTCCACCGGAACACTAACAGCATAAATCTTATACTTAGGTTTACCGTCTTTATCTACGTAGTCTTCACCGTTTTTATCAACTACTTTAACTTCCGGCTGTGGCAATAGCTCTGTCATCGAGCCGGTATAAGCCATCCCTACATAATCTAAATGTAGATATCTTGAAGAGTGGATGTATGGTAGGATTTGAGCAACATCTTGTACCCGCTCTACCGACAAGAACTCATCTGAGATAATCGGAAATTCTTCCGGCCAAGTTTGATTACCATCAGCGTCTTGTAAGATGCCAAGCGGGTCAGCATAGGCAAGTGAAAGATTGGTCTTAGCTGGACCTTCTGAAGTAGTAGAGTTAAGAACTAAGAGATTGTTAGAAGGGTCTAAGCTTGGTGATTTAGACCACGCGAGATTAACACTCCCATCAGGCACCATCGTACCTCTACGGATAGGAAGCTCTTTGTTATTTGGAGTTCTTTCGTTTCTGAACGGCTTCAACTCAGCTCTCTACTTGGTCGTTGAACGGCGGTGTGGCTTGGGTGATGTTGTAATATCCAGTTCCCATAAGGCCTAATTGATATTGGTCATATCGTGCGATTGGATACCAGGTTGGGGGAAGCCAATTTGGTGTCGCCGTAGATGGGGTGCCCATATAGTTTTGCTCATCTACCGTCACAGGATAGTTAGGCGTGGAAAAGAAGTCCGGGAATTGATAAGAAGGAGTCGCCTGCTGGGTTGAGAAGTAGGGTAAAAGTGAAGCAGGGTCTAATATATTAGTAAGGTTTAAATACTCATACCAATAGGTTATATCTCCAACTTGATTAAATTGAGGAGTAAATACTGGAGAGGCTGAAGTAGACTCTACCGACAATACCCAATAGCCAGGGATAGTTTGTGATACGAATGGCCCGATTGCGAATCTACCTTGAGCATCTGCTATAACACGACCAGCATTGCTTGTGCTTCCTGGTGTGGCGAGAGAAGATGATTGCGGCAGGTCATTTAGTACCGTCTTTATGTCTCGGCCTTTACGCCAGTGGACTACCGCATACGGGACGCCTGTATCCTTCGTGTCTCTCACGTATCCAAATACGAACGTTGCAGAAGACCCATCGGCAAGAATCTGATTGGAATCCATCGTTGCTGAAATCTTATATTTAGCAGATGGGATAGTCGAGACGTCTACAAAGGTCTCTGCGCTTATATAGTCTGGGGAAGCTGAGTTATTAACCTCAGTCATCATAGGCGTCGCTGGGTCTTGGCCGGGGCTCCAGCTACCAGGAGGTAAGAAGTATCCCCCTGTATTATCCTTCTTGGCGTTTACCCTTACTCTACCAGATACTGCTGAGTTATTTGAATCTAAGTAGAACGATGCGTATCCAAAAGCATCTGTAATATATTGAGGCGTGGCAACGGAGGGGGTAAGTCCGGCGAAGTTATTTATAGCGAACTTGACGTTTGGCTTGGGGTTGCCATTTATGTCATAGGCGTACACCGACACCATCGAGAAATCGCCAGGCGTAGCCATAATAGCCGATGGTGAAATAGACAGTTCTAAATAGCTAAGGTCTTTTTCGTCCTGGTCGATATAGATGAATCCTTCATCCATTGAGGAGTACAATGGGTTAAGTGGGATTTCGATTGGTGTTGCTGGGAGATGTGGTGAGTTCTCCCAGGTAATGATGTAGTTATTGTAAGTTCCCGGGGTTGCGGAGAAATAGACTTTTGTCTTACCGGGCTCGGTAGTACTATCGGCGTAAAAGGAATCATTGACTTTATAGGAGACCGTGTATTCGTGGTCCCTATTGGTAGGTGCTGTGGTTGTGATTTCGTTCGTTAGCGAAGTGGGACTGGTCAAAGACACGGCGGCATCAGCAGTGATGTCGAATACTGTGATGGCTGAGATGTTTTTATATCCGGCGTAGAGCTTATTGAATCCAGAGCCCTTTTTAGTTTCAGTAATACGGAAACTATCTGGTGGAGTAGCTCCAAAGATATTGGGAATCTGCCTTAGGTCTTTTTGATACGGTGTTGCCGCCCAAACCGAAATAGGCGCACCCTGATAAGCTTGAGTCGGCGTACCGTTTACAGCTAATTCGATTAAAGCTTGGCTTGACCCCACTGTTGCTGTCTGGGCTTCGGCGTAGAGATAGTATTCTTTCTGGTCTTCGTAGAACCAACCGTGGTGTAAATATGGGTTCCATTGTGGATTAAGATTATTCTTGACTTTCGCCGAAACACGAAGAGGACTAAGGACCTTCTTACCGGTAATCTGGCTGATGCTCTCGGTTAATGCCCCTGCTGGGTAAGTAGCTGGAGGTTGCGTTGAAGGTGTTGCGGCGATATCGAGTGGGATAACTGAGTTGGTGTCAGTCCAAACTAATACGTTGTTATTATTTACTGACTCAATGCCAATCCAGGTAATCTGTTCGTCTATCCCGGTTAAACCGAAGTCGGTGTAGTTAAGCCTGAATACCTTTACAGTATTATCTTTATTGCCAACCTGGGGAGCCTGACCGTATCGATATGGACCGTGTTCATTAATCTTTTGGTTGGCGATAGGAGTGTAGGTGTTCTTAAAACTCTGCCAAACCTGCTTATTTTCCGGATAGCCAGTAGCGCTTGTGCAAGTGAAGGCGAGGGTGACCCGGCCACCTACTGCTACGGGAGATACGCTCAGACTCAATACTCCATTAACCCAAGAGTTTGAACCGTTAACGAAAATGGATGCCGCAGGAATAAACATTCCACTCTTCGTATAAGCCCCGTAAGCTCCAGCTCCATTGACTTCTGAAAGTTGAATTTCTATCTTGTGAGCAGCAGATGTTGGGCCATCGTATGTCGGGAAGTCAAAATTACCGACACTAACTACGAGAGATTTGTTTGTGTCGCCTTGATTAATAACTCCGGAGATAGGCTGAGGAATAGACCTGAATCCTTCGACTACATCTGATTGAGCAAAGTAATCGTAATACTTGTACTGGATTCTATAGTCGTTATCAGCGAATCCGTAGGGCGGTGTAGCTGTAAAGAAGTTTGGTGTTGCCGCAGCATTACCGAGTGTGTTGGGTCTCGATACGAATTTAGCATTATAGAAGGGTGTGGCAGGTATGTTAGATACTGAGCCGGTGGTGGTATCTTTGTGTCCGGCGAAAAGACTTACCGAATCTATATTAGCAAGTCCTATCTGACCTTGAAGAGGTACGTTGTCAGCTTCGTTATACCATTGCAAAGCCCCACTGGTATAATCATCCGGGCCAATCCAATCGAAATAACCAATAGAGTTGTCTACGTTGGTGGGTGGTGGCCAAGTACCAGAAGGAGTGGAGTTATAAAGGCTTATGGCGTCTGGGTCACCGCCGTAATACACCGAAGATAAAGAGATGTTGGAGTAATAAGTAATACCGTTAGCTGCTACTTTAAGGTGGAACTTGGTGTTCTGCGAACCATAAGAGACGGTTGCTTCTTTCGCAATGCCGACCACCGTCACGTCAATAGGTATTTCAGTGAGAGTAGGAGCTATAGTTGGTTTGCGGCCACGAGCGGTAATCGTCAGGTCGAACGTTTGGTCTGGTTGATAGAAGTCTGGGTCAAAGACATACAGGTCGTTGATATCCCCAACGCCGGATTGGTATTTGTCTAAGGTTGCAGGTGTTGCATCAAACTGCTTGGGGATAGTCGTGAAGCCTTTGTGATACAGGCCATCGGTATCCCACAAGGCTTCGCCATATCTAAATAGACCCCAAGTCATTGGATATTGTCGAGCTAACCTATCAATAAGGGTATAGAAGGCTGGCTTGGGATTGCCGTCTGCATTAAAGTATGGCGTAGCTGTTTCTATGTCTTCTATAGTTAGTATTTCTGGGGTGGCGCCGAAATCATCGAAAGTTGCACCTTGGCCAAAATACCGCCAAAGATTCAGTTCACGACGGATAGCTTTCTTAAACCGTTCGCCGGAAACACCAGGTGAAGACTTATAGACATCAAGAACTCGTTTGCGATACGAGTAATTAGATTCCAGCTGATCCCTAAATAAGTCTACCGCTACACCAATATCGTCTAAAGCATTCCAGACTTGATAGGCTTCTTGGACTACAGGCTCACCGTTAATTAGTAGTGTGTCGTGAGGGTACTTTTGGAGAGTATAAATCTCATTAGTTGTTGGGTTGTGAAAAAAGACGTGTGCTGTAGCCGGTGCTTCATAGAATTCGCTGATTGAGGCGGTGTAGGTAAGTTGCATCGTCAGGTGCTTGACGGAGAATACATCTGGCGGGACGTTTGAGGTGCGCCAGATCCAAGCTTTCTGAGACAAGTCAACGTTTTCGATATAACGCTGGAACTCTTGATAGGAAATCTTCGCACGCAGGTCAGTAATCCATTCCCCAGCTACTGCGTTAATGAATTGCCCACCTACACTATCGGGACTGGCTTTGCCGACACCGGTGGTAATAGGATTGCCTTGCATATCCAAGATAGGATTACCGTCATTATCTTGTAATACGTAGACAGTACTTTCCAAGTTAATCGGATCATACTCCCGCATCGCCATCCACTCGGGAAACTTATCGAGCGCACGACGAGTACCAGCGAACCAACTATTCACAACTGGAGGATTAATCTCAACTGAGATAATAACTTCTACTTCACCAGCCGGATCAATAGCAGACTCTGAATCCATCTCGATACCGAAATAAACGTATCGATGAGAACCAATATTTAGAACTAATTCCCCGGGTGCAAGAGAGGGTTTCTCGGCCCAATCCCCAACTAAGCCAGGAGTTGCGTGTTGGTATGCCGGAGTAGCGTCGTCTAGGTCTGTGCTATAAACAGATAGCCTTAAAGCTGTATCCCCACCTGCTGGCTGTGTGAAAGAACCCTGCCAAGAAACAATGTCGATGCGACCAGAAGTGTCTACAAATCTTCCGCCAGAAACATAACCAATCTCAGAAGTGGCATCGTCAAATCGATTAGCCCCAGTATAAGTACCATCACCTAATAAGTCAGTTCCATATTCAGACTGACGTGCAGAATAGTTAATATACTGGTCGTTGACGTATAGGTCAATTACGCCAGTGTACCATTTGGTACTCTGCTTGGTTGTGAAGTCTGAATTTCTGAATCTTAATTTATAGAGCTTGGACATGCTACTTAACCTTTGTAGCTTCACGCTCAAGGCGTTGGGCAAAACCTG
>CAZGYC010000035.1:25465-40078 GCA_964530015.1 uncultured Limnohabitans sp.
AAACCTGTAAGCTGATTCTGTTGGTCGTAGTAAGAAACGGAACGTTTCTCCCATTTCCAAACCCACTCCCGCTCTTCAAGTGCTGCGTTATACAATTCGCAATTAAGCTTAAGAAGCTCGTTCAGCTTGGCTTCTTGACCACGAGTAGGCTGAAGCACGGCTTGCCAGGTTCTATAAGTTGAGGGGGTGGATTCTAATAGCTTCAATAGCCTCGGTTCCTGGTCTTATGCCCCAATCAAAGCATTGTAAAGTTCGGCTTGTCTGACAGGAAGTTTATCCCATCCGCCGCAATCCTTACATACAAACTGGTGATATCTAACAGTAGCAGTGTAGGCGTATCCTCTAAACTGGATATCTTCTGAACCGCACTTCTTACAAGCTGGCTCGCTATTTCCATCGTACAGTGGAATATTGGGATGTGTGTTAATCCAGGGGCGAAGCTTGTAATACACTTCCTCTGTTAATAGTACGTCGTTGATATTATATTCCTTCATTAGCGACCAGGCCTTTTTGTCATTGGCCATACAATCTTTCCATAGTTGGAAGCCGCTATGTTGAGTCTTTGTGCCAATACCCAACTGGTCTGCTACGTGGTCTAATTTGTTGGATACAAACTTGAACTTGGATTTCGTGACGGTCAGCAGATCAATGTCTTTATGCGGCGAAGGAGGTGTCAATCCGGCGAGAAGGAATTCCCGCTGCAGATGCTTCATGTCAAAGGACTTGCCGTTATAATGGACTATAGCATCGGCTTCATCCATCAAGTCCCAGGCAGCCTGAATCATTTCTTCTTTAGAGTGATGGTAAACTGACTTGAAGTAAATCTTCTTGCCATCCAACCACTTGGCCGCAAAGCAAATTACCTCGCCGACTTCTTGGAGTTGTGAGAGAGATACGTTCTGGTCCCATAGAGACCATATGTAGCCTAACGATGGTCTCGTTTCGATATCGATCAAACAGATTCGCATATATGCAACTCTTCCTATAGGGGATGACTAAAGTATATCAGGTGCTGCCGATGTTTACTACTATATTGCCAGAAGTTATTTGTTCGTCATCTTTAGGTTGGTAGTTTTTGTTTAGCTGCGGCGAACCGTTAATTGTGATTGAGTTGATTGAAACATCTCTCACTAATTCAGATGAGTCTATAATGATTTGAATCAACCGGTTATAGACTAAGGGATTTCCTGGCATCAAGCCTTCCAGGTACCGCCTAATCCCTACTACGGCACGAGAGATTACTGTGTCTGAGATTTGAGTAGCATTAGCACCAGGGATAAATAGGCTAACGTTAATATCCATCGGCAGTATTGTAGGAGTCCTCGTAAACATTCTTACGCCGAGTGGCTTTACTGTGTCCATTGCAGTCTTGGCTAAAACAAGAGTCTGTTGTACGTTATTGTTTTGTTCGGGCACAATGATAGCTTCGAAAGAACCCATCCCATATGGAGCTTGAGTTATTTTGATATCACGGACATTGGCTACTCCAAGGCCCGCAAACCTTACTGCTTCGATAGTGCCTGCGGCGGTCACTCGAATGGATTTCATCAGACGAAGTCTATAGTCGTCGTCCGTCTCGTATCCTGGTAGGGGCGCAATACCCTTAGGGTTTGTGCATCGTAGAGTTATACCGGGGATGTTAGCATCGTTGAATACTAAGGTATTCGCACCAGCTGTATAAACTGTATCTACGAAGTTAGGGGTAAGAGAAGCATACGTTCTGGTTCTTCCGGCGATTATGACATTCTCTGTGGTTGTAGAGAAGCTATGTTGTCTCCCTACGTAGCTCGTGACGGACGTGTACACGTTGGTTCCGCGCGGAATCACAACATCTACAGATAAAGCGTTATCAATATAGAATAAGAATGAACCTAAAGACTTATCGACCACAGCCAGGTCCGATACTTGTTTGCGCTCTATTCCATATAATGCGCCTAAAGCGTTAAGCGCAGAGCCGGTGGCGGTAGAGATATAGGTCTGGGTGATATTAAAATCTAATACATCATATAGGTCACCAATTTCTGAGGTGATAGATTCTGCGATTGAACGAGCAACTGAACCTGGGCCAACACTTGTAATGGTTGTCGTCTGCGTTAGCTTTTCCAGCGCCTCAGATAACACCTCTGAATGCGACTTCTTTAAATAGACTGGCACGTTATGCCTCCAACTCACCTTGGGCGTCTTCGCTTCCCAAGTTCTGTTCTATAGTTAGTATTAATTCAGTACGACTACCTGCGGTTATATAGATTTGGAAGGAAATCGATTGATAACTTACTGGGATAGCCTTGATGTCAATGCCATAGCTTGATAACACAGACTCTCTTTTTAACGCTGACATTATCAGGTTTTTACCGTACTCACCAGTTTCCGGGGTATTAGGCATCCCGATTAGACGTTCTAGATCTGCGCCGAGACCAGGGTATAGTAGGTAGTCTCCTATCGTAGTCTTCAACCTGATGTAAGCTTGCTGAGACATCGCTCGCCAGGGAGTATCGACAAGGGCAATATCGCCGGAAGAGTCCAGCATCAGGTCCCCTTCTAGGCTTAGATATGCGTCGCTACTCATTGTAAGAACCTGTCTACGTCGTCGTATAGATGATTGATTACTTCTTTAGAATAAGTGAAAGTGGGTTCGGCATAGCTGACAGCTCTTGGGTTGAAGCTCACATTATTCCATTTGAATCCTTCGTCTTCTTTAGAGACTACCTTTATAGTATCCCCTATCAAAGAAACGGTCTGGCTTACTGGGTCTAATACAATACCCATATTAGGTCCCGCCATTAAGTAGATGCGGCCGGAACCATCAATCTTAACGAAGCTATTGTTATCAGGATGTGTTAAGCCGACATCATGTAGGTCGAATCTGTCGTTAGTAGTACTTGCTTTTACTGTCATCTATAGATTTAGTAGGTAGCTGGGAAGTGCGACGTCTGCTTGGGTTTGACGACCATAATCGGTTTCGTCGTACATATGATTGTAGAAATGAGTAATGAGGGCTTGATTCTTGTTCCCACCCTTGAAAGCAACATAACAGGGGCGTCCGGGTTCCGGCGCAACAGACTGCACCCCTAATAGTACCGGGCAAGGAACCTTATACAAGATTTCTTCTACAACATCTGAGTCTGATGCTGACACTATAACGGTGGCTGTATTCGTGTACCTGTCGAAAGACGCTACGACACCTAGCACGCCTGATGGATGTTGAGTCCTGTCTGATTGGACTAATCCTTTAACGCACTCTTCAATATTCTTTTTGTCCATGGCTATCGTTTCCCCGACCCGGCTACGCCTTGGGTGCTACCTGGCTTCAGAACCGACAGTAGCTGCCCCACTTGGTCTTGGCCGAATCCTATATGCAAGTGGTTTGGGTTTCCGTCTCTATATACTTTAAAATCATTAGAGTACATATAAGCATAAGAGCATCCGACTTCTTGGGGCCTTGCTTCTCTTGGCATCGTTGAAAGAGTGTTAAATAGCCTGTCGCAATATGAACGCCACTTGGGGCTGGAATGGCCAACCGTTTCACCATATCCAAGGCCACCGATGTCTAATGCTCCGCCTCGTGCGTGGTTTGAAAGTGATGATGAGCCGCCAATCTTATTACGATGATAATAGCCCATACCCCAAGAGCCATCTAATTGACAGTCTGATTCTAATATCAACCAAAGGTAGTTTAACAACGACGGCATATAGAAACCACGGTTGACTTCGGGGAACCAAGCTGGAAGATATGCGGCAGGAGTTGACGTTTGAGATGGGAATCCGTTCACAAGCGAATTTCGCAGGTTGGTTGAATTCCCGACTAAGTTTGGATGGTTCGCTATTTTGTTCCCAGCGTATTGCATCTCCTCCAGGGTATTGGTCACCCGGTTGCCAATCGCCGCACCTATTTCACCTACCCATTCTCCAAATGGATTATTAAACCAACCACCTTGAGTTTCATTTTGTGCGCTATATGGGCCGAGAGGGGTATCATCTGGCATAAAGCGATGCATTATCATTCCGCCCCTTTCTATCCCCAGGGTCTCTACTACGTCAGGGGAGATGCCCATATAAAATCCGTTAATTTGAGACATCTTAGAATCTGTGCCGTTAGAATAATATGGATGTGGCCCCCAATCTCCAGGAGTGCAAACAACACCTTTTTTAGTGTCCTTGGAATACACTAGAATCCTCTTGCCTTTATAATTGCTCTGAGTTAGATTTGAGGCTATGTCAGCAATATCGTTTCTGTTAGCCTTACGAAAGCCCGCCACCGCAGAGCCCTTATATGGCCAAGCCATAGAACAGTTATGGACAAGGATTCCCTCTGAGAAGAAGCAATTGGAATCTTGTACTTCGATATCCCAAGTCTCTTCTAACTCTCCTAAGGCAACCGATTTTATTCGCTCTAATGCAATCTTAAGACTCTTGTCATTTAGTAGGACTACAAAATCACCTATCCGCAAATCTAGGACTTGTACCCATTCATAAGACGTACCACGTTCTCGTATTACAAAAACCTTATGGTCCCCAGTAGCTTCAAGAGTACGACTCTTCGTCTTGATATGATAGATACGTTTGACGCCGGTTTGCTCCTTGCGAATAACTGGACTTATAATCATCAAGCCTGTTTCTAATTCATAAGAATAGACTGCTTGGCCCACTTCCAATTCGCTTATAGCTACGGTTCCGCCCGGAATACTGATTTGCGCATAATGCGGCAAACAATACCACTGTTCAGATTCAGGGTCCAGATATCCGAAAGCCCCACCAGCACCAGCTGTCCTATAGTTTTCCCCCATCCGTGTCGTGGTAGGGTCGGCGGGATTCCCTGGCTTATGTTCTTCGCCACCCTGTATCCCCCCAATACGGTCCATGTAATAGGGGTGGCGAAGAGAGATGGGCAGAGCCTCTAATTGCTTATGTTGGGCGATGTCTGTATCTATATTATCGCTGGTACCAAGGTGCATCTCTACAGAGGCTTTACCTTCACCTTGCCAGATGATTGCGCCGTTTTCGTGCTTAAGAGGCAGTGAACGCACCCAAGATTCGTTAAGTGTCCCGCCGCCACCATCGGCACCTGGAGGTAGTCCATTGGAACCTTGCCCCGCTCCAGGAGCTAAACTGGTAGGTGTGTCGCCACTGAACACGCTAAAAGAACTTACACCTTCATCTTCTAACCATTGAAGCTTATCTGTTAGTGCTTTGTTTAAAACTAACAAGCTGTCAGCTGGGTTGCTTTGGATTAATCCACCTTGCAGAATCTCCGAGACAGTGTGCGTGGTTGCGGCGTATTGTTGCGTGCCATTGATTGCAGCGGTTGTACGTGGCCCGGTCTCAGAGTTGTAAGTCTGACCTTTAGAAACGAAATCAAAGAAAGACCCTTCTGTTAACAAGTCTTCTTTTCTAGGTTTGGCCATCGTCAGAACTCCTCTACTGCTCGTTCGGACCAGTCGTTATCCCATAGGCTGTCTCTCATATCCACATTGCCATAGCCAGCCATTACTAGTTCCCAGTTAAGGGTATAAGGCTTACCATCTTCCATATAAGATTGTAGTGGTAGCGGCGGGTTCCTTGAGGCATAGCTTTCGAGGGCTTTAACTCTATCGGTCCCGATTACGCCGTTCCTAACATTGTGGAATATAATACCAATAGTACGGCCATAGGTGTCTTTAGGTTCTGTCTTGCGAACTCTGATTGCTACAATCTTTTCTGAAGAAGTAGCATTCTTGAATCTGTTGTAAAGATATTCGTAAGCCATCCTGCCTGAATCATTAGATGGATTAAGAACCACCTCGTTGAAGTCTGTGTAGGGGTTGTTCTTATATTGTAATTCAGAAGTGTTAACCGAGCCAACACGAATCTTAACGAATTCACCGTTAGACAAAGCTGAGTTGCCGGGATTCACCACTACAACGTGTAGGGTATCGCCGTCAATCACGCCGTTCTCTTTATGACTGGGGCCCAACGATTCGACTAGCTCTCCATCTGGCTCAAGCACTCTGGCTATGAAGTAATAGAAATCATCATTTTCGATACCCTCAGAAGCACCTCTGTTTGTAATCTCAAGGACTCTGGTATTGACTTGGTTTATGAACATAGAGGCATCTTTGTAAATTGCGGTAGTCTCTACCTCTGTCCAACCTAGCTTGCCCATTAAGTCATCAAGGGTGATTCTGTAGTGTCCGCCCGAATCACGATAGTTAATCTTTACAGTGTTCCCCGGAATACCAAATACATTCGGGAATAGAGATAAGCTATGATTGCTACCTACGGCGCATCCCTGGAAATAACTTAGGCCCGCATCCATTGGCTGGCCATCTTTATTCAAGAAGCTAATCATAACGCCTTGTTGATCAAGCAAGTTATCTTTTACGTAATCCCAAGCTTCCCAAGCAAGCTGGCCTACAGCCCAACCGGCGCCCGCCGCAACTGCACCCGCCGCGACATTGCCGCCCGTAGCGATTGTCGTCACTCCACCCACTACTATAGGGGCGACATTTTTAAACGTACCTAATACTATTTCGGCATTCATCGCCTTGTTGAAAGCGTCGTCTCTGGCAGTGAGACCTTTAACTCCGCCGCCTGCCCACACGGCACCCAGGTCTCTAACTAAAGTAGTACTACCTTGAGTCCACTGCACTGAACCTTCTACGTGATTAGACAGCTGATTATAGAGGTCTTCTTCGCTTATCGTGTCAAGGCCTTTTTCGATTAGCCGCTCAGTCTTCACGCCCAATAATGCTCTCGTTTCATCTCTCATCCCTACATTAGCCATCTTATTAGATAGATAAGAAAGCATGGACCAACGTGCTGGGTCGTTGACTGTGACGAGGGCGGCGGGAGTGATAGATGTTATGAACCCGGTCTCTGGAGTAAAGTGGTGGATGACTTGGGCCACTTCGACCATGCCAAACATCCGGGTATAGTTATCGACACAATACAGAAGGTCCCAAGGGCGAATGTCTGGACTGCCAAGTAGTATAATCTCTCCGTCGTAAATCTTCTTGACGCTATTCTTTAGATGGTACAGTGCTACTCTCCTTGCGGAGAGCTGATCTGAAGTACCCGTGATGCCCTTTACTAAACCACGTGCTGTTTCAAGAGGGTGAATGAGTGGTTGGAGTGCGCCGAAGAAACCATTACCCACAGCGTTATCCCAATATAGCCCTGACTCTACAACCTTTTCGACTTGGCGTTCGGGCGGAACACCTTTATCCATGTGGACCGTCACGGGATTCTTGCCGTTCGAGACACATGTGACAACCGTCGAAACACCGTTGAGATTCTCTCTAATCTGATTGCTTAAGATATCAGAGAATGAGTTAACCATATGTAGGCGTTGGAAGGGTTCTCTAATCTCTACTACGGGTTCGTTGTACTCACGGGTAAAGCAGTTGTCTACGGCACGCAGGAGTGAACCTTCTTCTCCTAACTGAAAATAAATAGAGTCATTAAGGGAAGCATTTAGTAGGTTTGCTTGACGTTGTTGTTCTCCGGCCATTGATAACCCAGAGCTTAACTGCATAAGAGAAAGTCGAATCGTGGCGACGAGACCTGTGACTGCATCTCCTAACAGACCAAGTATTGGGCCTACGTTTTCATCAAAGAAATCGTTGACTGTATCTACGCCTGCTTCTATCCAGTTATCTGCGTCTGCACCCTGTGTCTGATTAGCCTTCATCCAGGCTTTAGTCTTGGGTGAGATAGGTATGTTGTTAGGGCCGAAAGATACATCTTGGTTCTTCAAGAATTCTTCCCAAGCAGCAGTAAGACTGTCCCATTCCCACTCTTTAGAACCTACATCAATTTCGACGCTCTTTCCAGTAAGAAAATCTCTACCCTTAAATATATTCGGAGTACTTGGCAACCCAGGCACGCTATCGCCTAAAGGCCCCCTTTTCTTAGGCGGTTTAATAACTACCCAAGCTCTGTTAAACGGGTCCGACCATAAGAACCGCATAAACAAATCCATTAAGGGTTCATAGTTATCTTTGTCTGCATCGAGTGGGAAGTATTCCTGGAACTTATCTTGGTTTTCTGTCCTGTATCTGAATACGGTTCTGAAGTCAAACCAGATATCCTGAGCGTCTTCTATAGAGCGACCATCGCCACCACCTAACGAATTAACCTGGGGGGAGTAAAGTTCGTCGTAGTTCTTACGTGCCAGGTCTCCAATCGCATCATAGCCGACATTGGCGTCTGTGCCAATCCATATCGTGGTTCTTGAATACTTCCAACCGAAGTGATAAGCGAATGTAATTGGGTCTGTATTAAGAAGTGTTAATAATCCACCCTTTTGGTCTGTCGTTATAGTTTCGTCAGCGTTGATTTCCTCTACGAGTTTATCTATATCTTTGATTGCGTCGAGATTCTGGCCAGTGCTTGTGCCCTTGGCTTTTTTGTGGTCGACATAAGCCTTGACGAAAGCCTTATAATAGTCTTGCCTGTCTGTTATTGACCCGTCATCTTCTAAGTCTTGGCTAATTTCTTCGAAAGCTTCCACTAACCCAGAATCACTATAGTCTCCAAGGTCTTCGATGTGCAACTCCAGCCCAGGCTTGATATAGGGAGAATACTTTATTAACTCAGTTATCTCGTACTCGGTCAAAGTAGAATAATCTATAGAGCCGAAGATGTCTAAGAACTGAATATCTTGGTCAGCCTTAAGGTCCGAGTTGTCTTTCAGAGCTTTTATCTGCTCAAGGGTGACGAGGTTCTCTACGCTTTCAGTACTGCCTACAGCGTAGGGGTCTATGTTGTTAGCCAGGAATTTGGAGATGTCGCGGAAATCAGCAACACTTTCTACTGTGTTAATAAATCTTTCAAGCTCTTCCCCAGTCTGACCTACTTGGGCTGTGAGAGCGCTCTGCGCGCTATCTGGAGCTTCAAGCCGTGCTTGTTTGACCGTTTGCACGCCAGTCGTGACAGGGATGACTCCTGATGTGTAAAGCCAGTGTGGCTTACCATAGAATAGAGTGGAGCGGTCTTCGAAGGGCCTTACGGCTACGATGTAGTTAGGTAGCAATGCGGCGCAGACCTCAAAAAGGTCCCAGACCGTTTTCATATAAGTCTGAGCACGGAATGATACTTCATCAAATCCAGCTACATCCTCATCCCTAACGACTTGGCCTAAGCCTAACGCCGCACCTAATGGAGAAGCGGAGAACCGCCGCAATCCATTAATAACACCATTTCCAACTTTCCACTGAGCTTCCATTATAGAGAATGGATTGCCGAAGCCAGTTGCTAATTGCAGGAACTCGTTTTCTACACCTAAGTCTAATGTCAGTACATCCCATCCAACATTCAAGATACTTCCGATAAGACCACCAAAACCAATGCCGCCGCCATCGTCTACATCTATGTCTATAGAACCAGAATTAACACTGCTTCTTTCTAACATATCTTCTAATTCAGTTTGGTCTAAACCAGCTTTATCGAAGTAGTCTTTCCAGAAAGCATCTATTGTAGCTCTGTTGTTTCTTGCGGCAAGTTGACCTGCAGCTTCTCGTGCCCAACCGGTCAGCTCTTCTGTGGACCAGTTGCTATTCTGTTGACTTGCAGTTTCCGGTGTAGTCAACAGTGGGTCTGTCATTTCGTTTTCATCTTCTGAAGCCTGAGCTTTAGAAACGATTATCCCCGCATCAATTAAATCCCCACCCATAAACTGGGCAATGCCAGTACCATTGCCTGGGTATATATTTCGCCGGAACACCTCATAATCACGCTTGGCAAACTGAGAACGCCACATAGCTTGAGTGATGCCAACCATGGGTGATAGGTAAGTGGTGGGGGTGACGAGGTCAGCGATACTGGTAATCTCGGTGATCTTATCTACTTCACCTACAAGGCTTGAGAAGTTAGCGCCAGAAGTCCCCTGACCCCGCATATTAGCTGCGGCATTAGCATTTGTTTGTAGGTTGAACTGCCCAGTCTTTTCACTCTGGGTCATCGGTTCATATAATATACTACCGAAGTGGCGGATGCCGAATCTTGACTCCGAGAAGAACACACCCCTAGAGCCCCAAGACAACCATTCCTTGAAGTTAGATGAACCTATGGATAGTAGTCGTACGATTAAGTCTCGTGGTTCAGACAACCAAAAATTGCCCATCGAACCATCAACGCGTCCACTGTGTCCAGACTGATTATTGCTGTTCACGAACGAACTCAGCTCAACGCTGTCCGATTGGGCGACAACCGTCATTATCTCGCCAGCTTGGACTTCGGTGATAGTGCCGTTGAACAGGGTTTGTAGGCTGTTGGGGTTATTGCTGAAACCGCCGCGAAGGTGGACTCTGACACCTGGCTTTAACCTGATGTGATCAATCTCCACGATACTGTCAAACAACCCGCTATTCAGATTGTTTAGTCTATTCTCGGCAGTTTTGATTGCAATGCCGATTGGTGTTTCGGCGAGTGGGTCATCTTCGCTTATAATGGACTCTGAATAAGACCGTGTTAGTTTTTGATAGATGTTGCTGAGCCGCAATACCAATGTATCGCTCATCGGGTCTTCGGCAGATTGGGAAACCGAGAAATCTAATATAGAGTTTAATCCATATAGGTTATCGAACAGTTTCATCCCCGCAAAACGACCACCTTCGTCTATAAGCCAAAGCATATAGGTAGGGAAGGCTTTAATCATTCTGCCACGTTGGGATCTATAATCCCAGTCTTGCATTATGGATTGGTACTGTTGCTGCGGGTTGTCAGATTCATCCAAATATTCTTTCTGGGAATCTGATGCCCTTGAAGTACCTTCCAATGGTGGGATTGCGGCGAGGTTTTTAGAGGGGTTATCTTCGGATAGGTGGCAAAGACCAGTTATATATTCTACGTTGGATGAGCCTTTCTTCTGCGTGCCAAGTTTAAAGTAGCCGCCGGGGAACATATCTAAAATAGCAATTGAGCTTTGGTCTTCGCCGTAAGCTCCCAAGTAATAACGATACTCTCTGTTATCGTTATCTGTTCTGTTTTCATCTTCTATTAGTGTTAACTTACCATCATCGCCTATTTGCCACCCGGGTGGGAATGGGTCTTTGTTTTGTGCGGCCTGGCGAAGTTCCTTTTCAATCTCAGCAAGGCGGACGTGATAGTTAACTTGGGTGCTTGAAGATGCCCCTCTGTTGATTATTGTCTGTAGTTCGGCATACTCTTGCACTAAGGCTACAACTCGACTTGATACACCCCAGTGCAATAGGTCTTCGTTGTTTTGCGTGAAGGAGCGGAAGTACCAGTCCGGGTCGAGATGTCCGATAATCTTTCCGTCGTCATCTCTGACGTCGAGTGGGAACTCGGGATAACAATTAACTTCTGACCACTGTTGCTTGATACGCAAGAATGGGTTTGCTTTACCGAATTCGTCGATTAGCTGCTGTTGCTGACTGGAATCCAGTTTCTCTCGTTGCTGCTGCATAACGTCGAAGTCAACGAAAGAAAGCCTTACCCTATAGCAATCTGGATACCCGGGGATTGTTTCGACCGAGAACTCAGTTGGGAGTCCATATTTAAGGCCGCTTAAGGCTGTGAGAATGTTGCGGAAACCTAAGAAACCTAAGACACCGTGTTGACGTTCTAGCCTGGCGAGACCATTGATGTGTTGGAATACGCGGCGAAGTTTGATTAAGTTGTCATCGCCCAGAACAATCATCTGGACATCGATGCCAGAGTCGCCGCCACCTATGTGTTGATAAGTGGGTTCTTCTTGTAGCTGTAATTGCAGTTTAGCAAAGGTGTTTGACATACTGACTGCCACACCTTCAACGATGCATCTTGACCAGTCGATGGCGACTTTGGCCATCGGCACTTCCCATTCTTTAATAATATACTCAGTCTTCTTAGCATCTCTTGATGCTTTAACTTTTTGGAAGATTGGGTCATTAGCTAAGATATTGTCGAACAGAACATAGAACCATTCCATCCGATAACGGGCTCGTATAGCCTGTTCGTTTTCTGGGTATATAGTTCCTTCTTTCTTCCCCTTCGCTATTGCTTCTTCTAAGAACTTAGATTGTTGGGGACTTGTCATCGTCTCCCAGATTAGTTTGTTGGCATCTAAGTAAGAAAGTAGCACGTCTCTTTCGTTAGTGCTTGCTCTCCTGCGGGTGTCGAATTCGAAGAAGTTGAACTCCGGCCGGTCGACTAAATCAAAACCAAGGTCAGAAAGGATGAAGTCCCAATAGTCTTGTCCGAATACCTCATCTTCACCGGGTTGACGGAAGTCTGATGTATCAGCGGTGAATATCTTAGAAGGTGTCCCTACCGGGTAATAGATATCAAAGTTTCTACCATCAGAGATATCCCTGGCTTTATTTAGAGGCATCCTAAGTTGTTCGTCTCTAACTACGGTATTCTCGTTGTACTCCGGGCCGTTAGGTCCATATCCAGCGTAAGAAGTTTCTACTACTTCTTGCAGGAAAGACTTGTTTACCCTTTGGTCTAAATGGATTGCGCCTCGGCCAAGCATGGAGTTTCCACACCAGGAGGGTTTCCTATTACGTCTTACGTAAAGGGTGCTATTAGGTACTGAAACGCAGAAAACATTACCGTTATACGGGACTAAGCTATGCCCTGGAATACTCTGATTCTGCGTATTCCTAATGGCCACTTTATAACGTGGACGAGAGCCCGTTATATCTCTACCTAAGATTTGCCCTCCGATAGTTTCAGGTTGGTATCTAACCATAGCTGAATAGCCAAGCTTTTGAGCAATCTCTTGCAATTGGTCGGCCATTATTCTTGAAGTGCTACTTATACTCTCCACTTTCCGGTCGGTGTTGCCATCTCCTAATAGGTAATAATCCCAGAATATCTGGAGTTGTTCAATCGACGCATTCATTATGTCATCGGGGATATATTTTTCGTAAGAATATCCAAACGGACGAAGGAAATCTGCTAACCCACCATTGCTAAACTCGAAATTTATACCATCATGGCATGGGGTTCTTCCTATAATACGTGTCAATAATTCTTTAAATGGGCCAAATCCCTTACTTTTCTCGTATTGGGAAATGGACACTCTATTTCTATGGTTGCATTTCAATCCCTTGGATACAGAGCCTTCGGATAAATACATCCCCATGAAAGCAGCATAATCATCGCCACTACATTCGAAAGCATAGCTTTGTGGGTGTTTCTTCTCAAGCTTAAATTCCTCTATGGGTGTCCCCTCCCAAATGGACGTTGCTGGCAGGAATTTATGTAGAGTCGATTTTGATATTAAATCCCTGGCTTCTATAAAGACCTCTTCATCACCATATCTCTCATCCGAACCTGGTCGCACTCTCTTACGACCCTCTTTCATTACCAGCATGCGGTGGTTGGGCGTCACCATAAGGTCTATTGATCTGCCCTTGAAATGAATAAGCTCTCCGGAATAATAATCGCACGTATAGTCAGTTGCCTTCTGCCATTCGAACTTCTTTTCAGGGCTTCTTGTAGCAAATAGGTCTCGTTCTATATCTACTTCTTTAAATAGTTTCCAACCCTCACGAGTCAGGACTTCGGTATCATCGGAATAGCACCTGAATTTGCCCCAATGGATTGCCTGGTCGAAATGGTCAATCATCGGCATATAGGGATTGTAGTTAAATTTTGCCATTTGTAGAGTTGCGGCGATTACAAATGGGAAACCCTGTACCGTAGACAGAGTCATACTCTTAAGGGCTACTGCGTCGATGTCGTGGCTTCTGTTTAGATATACGTTATCTACAGGTAGGAATGGGGTATATTTGAACTGTGTTATTAAGCCACGAAGCGAAGAGAGGTACTTGTCAATAATCTGGTCGGATACTTCGTCGTCTGGACTGGTGTTGAATTGAGAGGTGGGGTCCCAATTATGGAATTGCCATTCAGCTTTATCTCCATCAAAGCCCCAGATGGTTTCGTGCGTCGGGAAATATAGAGTCATCGTGATGATGGTCTCTGCGTGCCCCATATTCATCTTAGGGGAGTTTGGTTGGCGAAGTGCCGCACCTCCTAAAGATGAGGTCTCATAAGTTTGATTGACTGATATGCTAGTCGGAGGTACGTAGAAGGTTGATGCGCCGATTCTACATTGCCACGGAGCGATTGGCGAAGGTGCTGCGTCGTGGCGGCGGCGACCATCTTTAATATTGAGTCGTTCCTGCACACGTCGGTGGGTATCAAGGTAATCAATCGATGCCTTATAGTCGCCCATCTCTTTGAGCGCTGCATCTGTTAGGTCGTCTGGTTGTTCAGAATCTAATTGCTTCTTCTGCAGATACTTCTTGTACTCTTCGATAACCATGAAGAGCTTGTAGCCTTCAGTACGAGATACCTGGTCGTTTTGGTCTACGTCAACCAGTTCTGCGTAGTTCTGAATCATCCCCTCTTTGACAGAATCGTGTTCTAGGAGGAAGTTAAGGGCTCTAACCTGATAGTGAGACAGCTGGTCATTTTGTATATTACGATAAACCTGGTCTAAATCGGCAGTAAGGATTAAGAAATCACGCATTACGGTGCGGACGTCTGAAGCCTTAGCTGCGTTCAGGCTCTCGTATTTGTCAGTACCCATTAGGGCCTGACTGATTAGGTTAAGTAAGTCTTTCTTTTCTGACTCGGCGCTCATCGGTGATTATATTATACCAAGTATCTCGGGTTTCT
>CAZGYC010000036.1:0-39991 GCA_964530015.1 uncultured Limnohabitans sp.
ATCTTTTCCTCTGGAAGTTGAAGTTTTATTTTTCTAATAAATTCCTGAGAATCATATAATCGCCAAAACAAAACGTCCACAACTTCAAATCCAAACGTCCTCTGAAATTTGACACCTTTACGAGGAAATAATCTGCATTTCTGCAATCTTGTGAACAGTTAGGTAAGGTTCTGACAACTTCTCTAAAGTGTATTCACCAGCCTCAATTTTGCTTATCAAATTGAAGGCAGCCTCTTCTATATCAGCATAAAAGTCTTCGAGAACAATATACATTTGTCCGTTTTCATTCTTCTTTAAATGAAGTTCTTGATCATTCACGCCAACCCTGGTTGCCAAGGTGATTTTTGATTGATTGTGCTTGAATTGATGAATCATTGGACATCTAAAATCCCTGTAAAAGCTTATTTCATTCACATCATCTAAGAATTCCTCGTATTTTTTGCCGAGTAATAACATTCCTTTCCTGAATCTTTTCTTCGATAAACCTCTTTCTTCAGAGTCAAAAGGCTTGCTGTCCTGACAGGCTCCAAGAAACTCGATTCCTTGGATTAATATCAGAAACTTGATGTAGGGAGCCTCTTTGTAGGAGACCAATTCACACATTTCGTACAAAAAGACACTTCCAATAAAGTCAACAACTCCCTGCTTATGCTCTGTGATCATTTGATTGATGGTTTGATTTCCCTCAATATACCAATTAAACCCCTTTTAATCCCCCTTTAAAACAACCTCAAATCCTCTTTTGGATTGCTCAGGTCGTAGTTCGCTGTCAGCACCTCGATCTTCTTTTTTCCGGGCTTTCCTGTGCCATTTGCCACACTCACAGACTGTTCGATATTCCGCGTTTTCCAGCCCATTTTAAGGCTGTATTCCTTCAGCACCTCACTTGGATAGCTCGACATCAGAAACTTCCCCTCAAGCCTGCTCAGCGTCTTCAGGAGGTTCTCAAAGTCATCTTGTGAATACCCATCGTAATGCCCACAGTCTGAGTTGAAGTAAGGCGGATCACAGTAGAAGAAAGCGTCTTTATAGTCCCTGTTATTGATCACTCTGAGCGCGTCTGTGCATTCGATTTGCACGTTCTGAAGCCTTATCGAGTAGTCAATCGTGAAGCTATCCCGCTTTTTAGTGATCTTTTTGGAGGTAGTTCCCTTGGATCGATCATAGCCCCAGGTGCCGTCCAGCATCGCTGAGAAGCTCTGGGATGAGAGGACCCACACAGCCCAAGCCCTCTGGATCCTGCTGAACATGTGGGGATTGTTGTAGATCACAGTCGCGTCGTTATGCAGCGACCGGCTGTGCAGGCTGATCCGGATCATTTTCTCCAGCTCCACAAACTCATTCTGCACGATCTCATAGAAGTTGATCAGCTCCCGGTTGTAGTCATTGACCACCTCGCATGGGCTTGGATGCTTCACCCAGAAGATCGCTCCACCGCCCACAAACGGCTCTACATAGGTTTGATGATCCGGAAATAGGGGGATGATCGTGCTGACTAAATTTTGCTTACCTCCGTAGTAGCTGATCGGAGTATTGAGTTCTTTTTGTGCCATTTTTCCTGTTATATTTGAGTTCCCGCAATAACAAAGCATGCAAATGCAGCCTTTGACCTACCTCCGGTCGTGTGCGTATGCATGCTTTATTCTTTGTTATTGCGGGAACTTTAACAGGGATGGCCGGGGGTTCTTTTCACTACATCCCTTGGCGGTTAAATGTCCAATTCGTCCCATCGTAAATGCACACAATCAGGTTACCTCTGCCTGAGTCACTTCCCATCTGTACTTCTGAAACAAGGCCGGGAGCCATGAGAGATATGCCATTTCCATCCACCCACAGATCAGTAGTGGTATTTCTCCTGATGAATATTACCCTGCCTGGCCTTGGATTAGCTGGAAGCTTCATGATTGTGCCTCCATAAACACTGATAAAAAAGTCCTCATCAGTGCAAGTATAGTTGCCTGTGACTTGCCTAACTGCCAAATTCAAGCCACCAGCAAACAGGGTGTTAAACCACCCTCCATAGCTTGGATTGTTTGTGGTATGACTTGTGGCATCCATCCCGATCACACCAGCTCTGATCCCTCCAATGGTGAAAAACTTCTCTTTCAGCACTCCGATGATCGATGCATAATGCTGATTGGTAGGCAATGAATCATCAGTCAAAAATGACCCACTTGACATCATCCCATTTTGGGTAAACAGCCCCTTTCTGCTTGATCCATTTTTTTCAATCTTGATCCCAGCTGAGGCGGCGGATGAGCTCCCAGCATCCACATTGGTATCCAGTGTGAGAGCCAAATTCCCATCAGCATCATAGAATTTCAGATTGTGCAATGGAGTCGCTGGATCACCTCCATCATCAGCCAGTATCTCAAGCCGCTTGCCCTCATTGGCAGTCTTAAGGCTGGACACCCGGAGGTTCTGTATTACCCCCTCATCGGCAAAGATCGCATTGGCAATGATTGCACCCCGTATGGTCAATTTCCCAGCCTCTGTCACGCCCCAATCCATCCCATTGACCTCATCACCCAGATTAAACACTCCCTGTGTCAAATCAAAGAAATTGAGCCCTGATAGGTCTTTGATGATCCCTGTGGTGATCGTATCCCCAATGATAAAGGTCATCCCCTTGGTAAACATGAAGTACCTCTTTTCACTGCCATCAGTGGCAACAGGATACAGCATCCCAAGCCAAAAGTGGTACCAGCCCGGCTCATCCTCTGTGAGTATTCGGTCAGTGCTTACTTTCCAGGTACCGGAGAGAGCGGCCTTATTGCATCGGGCATAGACATAGTAGAGGCTGGCCGGAGTGAGCGCATTGAATATGGCTGGATCAATCGCCCAGGTATATCCCAATCCCTCGATTTCAATTTCAAAATGGATCAGCTGACCTCCTGAGATTCTGAGCCTATTGGGATCACCCTCATAGTTCGCCTCGATCTCTACCCCATTGAGCCCGAAATTTTGAGACTTGGTACCCACTGCCACCGCTCCGGTGGCCACAGTGCCAGGCTTGATGAAAGTCCCATCAAAAAGCCCATCAGGATCAAAGTAATATTTCTCAAAGTCTCTAAACCGCTTCGCATTTTCCCGATAAAGCTCAGCCTGAGTCCTGTCCAGGTTTACAATGTCCTTTTTGCCTTTGCTGGTATCCTTGATGATCCGCTCCACAGTGCTCACAGGAATTGTATCAGCAATCTGAGCGGTGATCTTAGCCGGATTCACAAGAGGAAACTGGATGGAATAGATACGGATCAGATCATCCAGCCCTAAGGCTGTATCCTTCACAGTCACCCTCATGCCACAGGCAATCTCCACCCCATTCACCCGGATAAACTTCTCATCGATATTCAGTGTATAGGTCACCCTTGGCACTTTCACCGTATCCAGGTGCTCAGTGGCCGCCGCTAGGAGCTCAGCCTCAGCCGCTGTGATATAGGTCTCAGGCATCTTGATATTGATGAGCGTGTACTCATCCCCAATCTCCGGGATAAAGCTGGGAGCCTTTGGAAATGTCATGTCATTGGCCTCAACCCGATCAAAAAAAACAATGGTTTTGGTAGCGTGATTGTAGCTCTTGAATTCAAACTCCTGACCAGCCAGTGACCCGGTTTTAAAGACCACCTTTGCCACCACTCCCTCCAGGAGATAGGAGTTTAGATCAAAGTCCAAAGAGGCATCAGTGATCGTGTTTTTATCCGCTGTAGCGGTCACCGATCCAGTCCGCTGAGGATAGATATCATCAAAGGTGACAGTGCCCTCTTTGATCCCGTAATTAGCCACATTAGCCTCTAGGTATCTCACAGCCGGATCACCTGTCTCAAATACCAATCTCCTGGAGCCACTCCGATAATCAAAAGCCAGGTTTTTCTCACCTCCAAAAGCAAACAGCCTGGTGATAACTCCTTTTTCCACCACACTAGTCCTAGTCAACTCATAGAGCCCTTTTCCCCGGCCATATTCCAGGACATAAAGTGAGCTAAATCCCACATCAGCCCTGACAATGATCTCCTTTTGAACCAAGCGAAACTCCAGCCCAAACTCCTCCATGATCCGGCTCAGAGCCTGTCTGCATGACTCCCCGTTAAAAGGGATTGAAATAGGGTTTAAATCCGCCACCACATCCATAGTCCAGCCCGGATCAATGGCATTCATATTATCAAGGATCAGCTGGATATACTCCGCCGGAGTGCCGAAATAGGTAAACTCCGCCGCTCCCTCATCCATGAGGATTTTGTTAAAAAGCTTGTAAAGCTCAGCCTCAAAAATAGCCTGATAGCGATAGGTGAAATTATTGACCTTCACCACCTGAGGCAGGATATTGAGATAGAACTTTTCCACCCCAATCTCAATGTAATCACCCAGAGCCAAGGCAATGGGAGTAGGACTGACCCACTGAGCATCCACCTTGTACTCACCCATGAGCTGGTAAGTCAAAGAGGTGTCAGCCCCTATTTTCACAGTGGCCACAGTGGTCAATTCATCTCGCTTGATTGCTAGGGTATCCATTTTTAAGTAGTTTAGGGAATGCCTTGGTACGTGGTTTTACTTTTGATCCTTCTGATTGCTGGAGTCATTTGGCTCCAATCCAATTTTATTTTCCTCAGATATGAGGGCCGATGGGTCAGGAGACCCAGAAGGAACCGAAGGAATCGGCTTTAGGTATCGCTCCAAGAGCTCAATCACCGGAATGCAAAACACTCCAGGGAATTGCTTGAGCCAATACTTCACTTTTTGCCACTCAGCCTCTGACATCATGAGAGCTTTTTGGGGCGGTGTCGGATTATTCATTTTCAAAAGGGTTTTCGAGTTCAGGAAAAGCCACAGGCTGATTTTCGATCAAATTTCCTAAAGCATCATAAATGGCATAACTCTCCAAATCAAACCGAGCCATCACCTGGCGAAATAGCCCATTGAGGCTAAATTTTTTGATTGGAGTCCCAAAAAGCTGGACAAAGAAATCAAAGTCCTCAACTGTGGAAATCACCGGAGCCAGTTCCTGACGATTGATCCGCAAGCCGTTGACTGTTTCGTCGTAGGCTGCCCACTTTACCCGGATCAGCTTCGACTTAGGCCGGATCAGAATCTCCTCGCATTCGATCACTTTCTTGGTGCCATAAACCTCATCTTCAAAGCTGATTTCGTGCTTTTCAGCTTCGAGGATGTCGAGCAAAAGGTCTTTTTGATTGATTGATATTGTTTGCATTTTTTTATTATTTAAACAGGCCCACCATCTGTTATTGTCCACCCATAAGTACCCGTTAAAATTGCCCGTGCCGCTGCTCCGGTTGGGCTATATTTTGAATTTCCTCCAGAGAAAACGACTCCGCTTTGTAAGCTTTGGGCTGCCCATCCCACTAAAATCGCGTCATACTGAGCGGAAGAAAGTGTATTATTTCCAAACATGTTAACTGCTGAAGTGACGTTAGACATATTGAATTGGCCCGCGTCGTATGGTAAAGCAGTGGTGATCGTCACGTTGTGCGCATAGAAGTTGTCCATTATTTGGGCATTTGAAAAATCTAAAAGCGTGAGGTTTTGGTTTCTTGTATTTGATCTCGCGCCAAAATATGAAAAATCTACACCGCTGGAAGTGTCCCAGCTTGTGACGTTCACAGTTCCAGAGGTTATGTAGGAGAATTGTGTAAAATCGACCACACTTGAAACGTTCCAGCCGGCCACACTTGTTGGGTTTGCATTGGTGAAGGCATTTGAGCTTCGAAGCATGTTATTAATCGACAAAGCTGAGCCCATGTCCCACGTGGTGAGGCTAGTGCTTCCCATGCTTGTTCCCGAGAATGTACTATTGAAATATTCTACCAATGAAACGTCCCATGACGAAATATTTGTAGTCCCAAGATTGGCATTTATGAAAAAGCCGCTCATATTTCTTAAAAGGGTAATGTCCCACGAGTCCAGTCCGGTTGCGGAGGCGAAGGTGCACTGTTGAAAAGAGCCACTTCCTAAAGTGGAGCCTATTATCCAATTAGAGAGATTTACATTGGTAAGGTTAACACTTCTAAAATTAACACTGGTACAGTTGCTCAAATCCCATCCTGAAAAATCGCAGGTTCCTAAAGCTGTACACCCATAAAAATTTATGGTTGTTGTGTTGCTCATGTCCCAGTGAGCCCAGTTTAGTGCTGTGAGGGACGTACAATCTCTAAAATTTATTGAAGTTTTATTTGTAGGCTGATCGGTAGCTGTAACCTTTAAATTTATTGCAGACCAATAGCCCCACGAGGAAGTTGTAGGGGTTATTAAATCAGTTCCCCATTGTTTAATATCCAACCATTTTAAGCGGTCTTGGCTTCCTGAATTTCCGGTTCCGATGGTGTTCGGAATAGTTCCGACAAATTTTACGTCATAAATCCCACCAGTAGAATAGGCGTGAACTATTCCACCGAACGGAATGGTAGTAAAATTTTCTATAACCCCATCCCCCCAGCTTACCCATAAATTGCAAGACCCGCCCGTCCCTACTCTAAACCTAAACTGATTTGAAGCTGAGCTCCCAGTCTCAGTGTTTCTGGTGTCGATTTCAATTATATAAGCATTGGCGAAAATATCGCCAGTAGAATTCCTCCTAAAAAAAGCCGATCTCCTTTTATTATTCATCATGGTCAATGATATAGCGTTTGTAAGTGGCTGAAAATGCCTCAACATAGATCACATTGATCTTAGCAGGATCATATTCATCTGATCCAGTTGATTTTTCCCATGTGGCAGGGGGATTAAAACTTGCCGCCTGGTGGAATATCACCTGAGTCACTTTCCGAAAAGGATCATTATCCTCGGTCAATGTAGCTGTGGTAATTGGGCTTGCAGGCTCTCCATAGGTTCGAGGTCGGTCAAATTCGATCACTGAGCCTGTGGATGGAAGGGGGTCGGATTCTGTCTTTTGATAAAACAAAACAAGACTTTGCCCAAGCGTTGCATAATCATCCGCATCCACCCCGTCCGGCCCTTTGATCCGCTTGGTAGAGATCAGGTACAAGAGCTCAGCCACCCAAGCCTCATAGTCCTCAGTTTCTTCAACCGGATCAAAAGGATTTTCTGTATAGATGCCAATGATCTCAGAGCTCACCGGAACGCCTCCCAGGATAGCCGGGATAGCTCCATTTGGCAAGCCTACAAACTCACTCAGCTTCTCCTCATACCCAGCAAACTGTCCTGGAGTAAAGTCCCTCACAAAGTCCGGCACTGAGGCATCTGGAGGAGGCGGATTGCTTGCGCTGTAATAGTCCGGAGTAAATACACCCCAGCCTATAGCGGCCTTTCTCACCAGTTGTCCCTCAGTAGCCGCCGCAAGTGCCGCCGCATCGCTATGGCTTCCCAGGGTATGACCCTCAGCCGGGAAAACCAATGGCTTTCCGGTGACATCTCCCCAGGCTGGCACCCAGGCAATAGGCCGATATTGCCCGGCGTGATTGCCCCAGCCAAAGGCACTATTCCATTGAGTGATCAGAGTTGCAGTGATCCCTCTCACCGGATCGGGCACCGATGGATCAGGAGGAGGAGGATTGGTGACCCCATAGAAGTCCACCGCTACAGCCTGAACCTGACCGCCCACCTTTTTGAGGAAAGTACCATCCCCGGCACTGTCCACACTGGAGGCCACATTGGAATGACTTCCCAGGGTATGAGCCTCAGCCGGGAAAACCAGCGGCTTTCCGGTGATCTCTCCCCAGGTCACTGGAGTCTCAGCAATCAAATCCAAAATGGATTGGATCGTAAAGCCCCGGCTCTTGCCATCCTCCGAGTCAAAGCCAAATACCCGATCCAAAGTGGTCGGATCGGCTTTCAGTGGAAAGAGATCATCAAATGCAACTATCCCGCTCATATTCGTATCAGTATTTTTGCCCCTTCGGTGGTACCCACATAATTCCCCACAGTATCTCCCAGGAATTGCCAGTTTTCAGAGGTCACATATTCCGTCGCCTCAGTGAAGTTGATCGTGATCCGGGCAGTGGCCTTGTAGTCTTCGACTATCTGATCGATCTCAAACCCTTCCTCACAGAAGACAATCCGGATCAGGTTATCGGTGAGGTACAGCACCCGCGTTCCTTCAGCTGCGAAGAGCGCATACAGTCCGCTGATGATCTCTTTCAGCCCTGCATAATCCACCGCTTCCACAGCGCCGACCAGCTTGTATTTCCGGGGGCCTGTCTTGGTGACCTGGTATCCTTCGCTCAGGTACCCATTCGATTCACCGGCCTTCGGCTTCGGTCTGTTCAGCATACCTTCCAGCGAGGCACGTGATATCCCCAGCTGGCGGAAGTCCACCAGGGCAAAGCCCAAGCTGCTCCAGCTCACGCCGTCGATTCCTTCCAGCACATCAGGATCCGGCTCGGTTGGGATAGTCCCGCTCAGGTCGGCCACCGGCTCCCGGAAGGGAACCACCCCCGCCAAGGCTCCACGTCCCAGATCCTGAACCTGTATCTCATCCCGTACCAGGACATTCCAAGTCCCAAAGTCGCAGCTGAGTGCCGCCAGATCAGTCAGCCCTTCGATAAAGTCATAGAAAGCAAACAGCAGCGCATAGGCCGCATTCACATCCGCCGCCTCGATCAAAAAATGAAAATCAATATCCCGCCCTGCGAACTGGATCTCTCCGGCAGACACGTAGGGCTCCACCCCGTCCTGATCACCCCAAGGGTGCTCGGTTTTATTGATCCTGCGCGGAAAATCCAACTGACCGGAAACAGCCAGATTGCTTCCCTTCGCCTTGGCTTGGCTGGGGATGATCCCGAATGTGGACAGTGCCGTTCCGTTGATGTAATATTCCATTATCCGTCTATTCCAAAGTCTCTACCGTCAGGGCTTCCCTTCGTGTTATTCTTGATCTCCTTCAGCTCCACCAGCGCATCGTCCAGTCGGTCCACGGTCTGAGCCGTATTCCGCTCGATTGCCGCCCAGTAGGTCAGGCCCTCCAGCGTCGCCTGGTAATGCTGCCGCTCGATCGCAAGGATGCTCTCACCGGTGACCTGATTACGCTTGCTCACGTCGTAGAATCCACGGAAGAGCCCGGCCAGCTCAGTCCCCGTTTGCTCACTCATCCGCTCGATCGATCCCGTCAGTCCTTTTTGCGCATCCTGTGCATTGTCCGGCTTGAAGATGTCAAAGCCCGCCTCATCCGCTCCGGCCTGCGCCGCCGCCAACTGATCGTAATAGGTGTCTGACAGGTCCTTTGCGTTCTCGAAGAAATCCTTGAAGACCTTCGTGGTCTCATTGATGTCTCCGGAGGCCAGCGCTGCTATCAAATCATTCTGAAGCTCTTTAAAAACTTCGTTGAATATGCTACTGAATAGAAGTTGAGCAACAATGTCTTCCAATACCTTCTCTACCTCATCACCCATCGCTATTGCGGCATCGGTGCCATCTTCAAATGCCTTGACAAGTGCATTTCTGACATCACCTCCTAATTGGCCTACTAGATCAGACACCACATCTGTTATCTGCTGCTTTGCAGCCTCCATAGCATCTTCCCACTCAATGATATTTTGCAGGATATCCTTGGTTTGTTCATCAACCAAATTGCCTGTAATCAATGCCTGAGCGAGTGCCTTGTCAAATTTTACAACCCCGTCTTCAGTATCTTTCAATAATTCCGGGTATTCCTCCAAAAGAGGTATTAGGACATTCTCCTTCTTTTTGCCGCCAAAAATCCCAGCTAATGCCCCCCCAATCGCACCGATCGCTGCTCCAATACCAGTACCTATACCTGGAATTATTGACCCGATTGCAGCTCCACCCGCTGCGGCCTTTCCTACATTTCCCCAATCAATGGCGTTTCGTTGCCCAACGATCGCTCTACCTTCTCCAAGCTTTGATATGGCCTCATCGTATTTTTTAGACGCATCGGTTAGAGCTGACAGCCCGTCACGAATTCTCCCTTCGTAGTCCGTCAGGAAAACTGACTCTCCAAGCATGCTTTGGAGCCGGAGCTGCTCATTCAGGGTCAGATTGTATTGCTGTTGGAATCCAATAATTGAGGCATAGTAAGCTTCCTCTGCTTCTCTTCTTTGTCGGGCAGCAGATCCTAAGACCTCAACTATTGAGATGAACCCGTTGAGGCCTATTACAACCCGATCGATGTTTCTGATGTCTTTCTCAAAAGCCCCAAGTAAATTATTCACTCCGGAAGCAAGCCCGTTGAAAAGGGCTCCAATCCCGGCAATCTTACTGTTGCCAACGTCTTCACCAAACTGCATCAATGCCCCGCCCAGATTACCAAGTGCCTGCCCCAATCGGGCATAGTCCTGCAAGTCCAGCTTATTGATCTCCCGCTCAAGGCTTCGGATGAATTCGCCTATTTCCTTTGCCTTTTCCGCACTCATGTCCTGAGTACTCAGGAGGGTTTTGGCGATCTGGATCAGCCGTCTTGCCGCACTGGTAGTCAGTCGCTCGGTACCCGCATAGAGTTCCTTGTAGCTGTCCAGCCGTTCGAGATTCGCATCGTTCAGCGCATCCACTTCCTCCTGGTACTTCCGCTCCAGCTCGCCCAGTTCGTCAAACTTCCCCGCATCCTCCAGAGCCTTTCTTTCCGCTTGATAGTTTTGCTCCAGTCTAAGCCGCTCCGCATTGTAGTCCTGGTATTTGGCCAGCAGATCAAGGAAGCTTTGCTCTTGCTTTCGCACCGCTTCCGTAGTCTCTTCATTGAGAAACTTCACGATTTCACGCTGTCCCTCGGTAGCCGTATTCCCCATCACTCCGGTGAAAGCTCCCTGATTGTCCAGCGTCTTTTGTTTCAAAAAGCCCAGATAGGACTCATACTGGCTCAGCTGCTTATCAAACTGCTCTTTGGCCTTTTGCTCTCCGAACTTGGCTTTGTAGTCTTCGAAGTCCGCATACACCTGCTTCATGTCCTCGACTTCCTTTTTTAGGACTTCGAGCGGGCTCAGGGCACCGGTGGCCACCTGAAGCTCTCGCTCCACCAGGATCTGCTTTCGCCCGGCATCGGATTTACTTGGATCGATCCCGCTCTTCACCTTGTTCAGATAATCCACATAGGTATCTGCCTCTTTTCTCAGGTCAGCAAACTGCACATCGGCAGTCTCCTTGCCCAATACCTCAATCGCTGTGTAATAGTCCTGATAAGCCGCTTTCTTTTCATCCAGCTTCTCCTTCAGGAGCTGTAGTTCTGTTTTTTTGGTCTCAGACTCCCTTTGTTTCAGGGTTTGGACTTCCAGAGCAGCTATTCTTTTTTGAAGGGCAATTTGAGCTTGTTCATTAGCGGCTAGGTTCACAGTGTCTGTCTCACCAATCGTTTCCCTCTTCAATTGAAGGTCTGCCAGTTCTTCCTTCAGTTTTTTAAGGCCAATAATCTCCTTTTCAACGACATCAGTACTATTATCCTGCTCTTCATTCACCAATCCCAACTGCTTGAGATAGGCCTGCTTTGCCTCTCCCAGATTATCGGTCGCTACTTTTTCCCGATTCAGGGCTCCGGCATAGGCTTGGGTGTCTTTGATCAGATCCTGAAAATTGAGCGAACTGATATCGCTCCCGGAACCGAAAATCGAGAAATCCACCCCAAATTCCCGGAGTACTTTGCTTAGGCGTTCCTGCACCTGGGCAATCGGTTGTTCGCTGAATTCCGCCAGCTCATTCAGTGCCTTTTCAAACTCCGCAGAGAGTTGACCGCCGACGGCACTGGATACTCCCGCATCCTTGATGATGTCGCTGATCGCATCGGCAAACTCATCCGCATAGGCTTGGGTACCCTCACGCATCCGGGAGAGATCGGCCTCTTGGCTTCGCAAAAAGATGCTTTCCCCGATCGCAGTGTTCACCGCCTTTTGGGCCTTTTCGATATCCTCCAGGTTGCTGACTTCGGTCAGCTGCTTGGGCAGGTAGTCCTTGTAGGTGGTATTGATCTTTTCGATCGCTTCCGCACGTTCGGCAGTGCCATCATTGGTTTTTTTGAGGGCTTTAAACAGGTCATCCGAAGCCTTGATTTCATCCCGGACGGCATTCTTGAAGTCCTCGGAGATCTCGACCGCCTCCTCGTTGTTTTTGTTGAACACAATCAGGGCAGCTACCACCGCAGAGAGTGCAGTGGCAGCGGCCACAAAGGGATTGGCCAGCATGGTCGTGTTTAGAATCGCCTGTGCTCTTGCGGCCAGTAGCGTCCATTTTTGCTGAAGGATCGTAGTCACCGTCAGGCCTGCATTGGCAGCGGCCAGTGTCTTGGATGCGACCGAGGTCAGGATCAGTGCCGCACGATACGTGCCGTAGGTGATCGCCAGCACTTCGAGGATATCCAGCACATCCTGATAATTATCCACCAGCAGGATCAGCGTATCCAGCGTATCGGAGATCACGCCTTCATTGCTCTGTCCGATGCTGTTGTACATCCGGTCGAAGGCATCTCCCAAGTTGGAGACCTTGCCGGTGATTGAGGCAGATTGTTTCTCCATGAGATTGAAGAATGTTCCGCCCTCATTTGTGAGCGCATTGATAGCCATTTCAACCTCTTTGAAACCGACTTTCCCAGCGGAAACAAGATCGGTAACCTCTGATTCCAACACTCCAAACTGTTTAGCCAATTCGGCTGTAATAGGGATACCGCGTCCCAGGAATTGCTGAAAGTCTTTTGCAAAAAGTCTACCCTGAGTTCGGGTGGTACCATAGAGGTAAGTCAAGTCCCCAAGTGGAATAGACAGGCCAGCCGCCACATCGCCCAATCTTCTCAGGGTGTCCGTGACTTGCCCGGCTCCAAAGCCATACGCCAAAAGTTGCTTCGTACCCTGACCGACTTCCTGAAGGGAGAAAGGAGTCTTGGCGGCCAGCTGCACCACTTCGGCCAGCAGCCGGTCGGCTTTTTCCTTGCTCCCCAGAATGGTCTGAAGGGAAATCTCCAACTGCTGAAATTCACCCCGGATCAGGGCGATATCCTTCACCAGTCCGCCAGCTGCCTGGATCGAAAAGTAACCCGCGATAGCCGTCCCCAGATTCCGGTAGAGCTGATCCATCTTGGCAGCCTCTTCCGTAGCGGTAGCGGTCACACCTTTGATGTCCGTCTTTACCTTATTGGTATTGCGGGTGAAGTCATCATTGTTGATGAGATACGTTACGTTGATCGGCCCGAGCGTTGTTTCCATTGGTTGATAAACTCCTTTCCTTCAGATGGACTTGCTTTCTTTACTTCCTCTTCCTGTTCATCGAATCCCGGCTGATCAGCCATACCCCAGAGGATGAGGTTCCAGGAGACTCCCCACATCACGTAGTCCCAGCTCCAGCCGGTCTTTTCGCAGATGAGGTAGATGATCCCCGCAGGGCTATGAAGACCTTTCGGCTTTAACTCCCCTTTTTGCTTTCCTTTTGACCCAGATTTGGATCGGTTATTTTTAGTGCCCTGACCAATCTGGTAGTATTCATAAAATCCGACACCCCGTTATACACCAGACAGATCTCCAGTAGGATCAGTGTCTCTTTCCAGGTCAGGTTCTCCTTTAGGTAGCGGGCCAGAGGCGTAGTGAAAAGCCTTCCGAGCAGCTTCGAATTGATCAGGGCGCAGGCCACAGCCTGGTAGATCGCATCCCCATGCTTGTGCATGAGTTCGAGTGCGTGTTCGGTGCTGGTTTCTTTGAGGTCTTCCTCGGTGATCCCGGTACTGAGATAGATCGCTGACACCCGGAAGAGTGTCCCTGCGTAGAGTTTTTTGAGCGTGATTGGGATGGTTTTGATACCTATGAGGCGTAAAAAAAGAGGGGCTCTGACCTTCGCCCTGACCCCTCTTTCCATCACTGCATAGGCTGCGTGAAGCTCTGCACCCATCGCTTACGCTTCTCTCCAGGTGATATCTGGCACCAGTGCAAACCCGGTGTCGTTCACAGAGCCGGAGATATCAATCAGGTTGATATTGGCATCAGTGATCGTCAGGTTCGGACGTGCATAGAAGTTAAACTTCGGCACGGTGATGATACTGCCGTCCTCACAGGTGATCCGCAGGGCCTTGGTCAATTCTGACTTCGTCTTGGGAGCACTCCACACTTTCTTCAGATCCACCGTTGCCACGGAGCCTCCGAGGAATTGCACCAATACATCCGGATCGGTGTCCATGATCTGGAATACAATGTCCAGGGGATTCGCGTTGAATCGCTCCAGTCTTGGATTGGATCTCCCTTGCTCATAGTGCTGAGTCTTGTTAGGCTCGGCCTCTGTCATGGTGAAGGTGTCCTTGTACACCGGGACTTCAGCAAAATCTGAAGTACTCCCGTCCACTGCGCTAAATGTGCCCAGTTCAATTTTGCTTGCGCCGTAGGTTACTGCTGCCATTATTTCTGTTCGTTTTGGTTGTCTCCTTCAGTTGAGCCTTTGGCTGCATTTGGGGCAGCTTCAGCAGCGGCAGCATCTTCAGCGGCCTTTGCATCTTCCAGCTCTTGCACTTTGGCTTTCATCGTGTCCAGCTTCATGTTGGCAGCTGGCTTTTTACCGGAAAGCTCCTCGTGTTTTGCAGCGAGTGCGGCCTTTTCGGCAGCTTCTCCTGCATCATCCAAACCCGACTCGGATTTGGCACCCAGCTTCTGGAATTCATTTTTGGCACCGGCTGGATCCGCCTTCGCAGGTTCTGGATTGGCGGGTACCTCGATTGATCCGGATTCAGACATAGACTTGGTGATCTTCACCGTGTCCTTTACCTCAAGTGTATTCGCGTGGTTGACCGCATTGGACTTCTCCGTGAAAGCCTGGCCATCCGCCGTGAAGTGAAACTCTTTGGCAGCGGGATAGATCCCAAACACCCGTTTGGCTTTCCCGAGTAGTTCCTCTTTGGTTAGAATTTTCATTAAAATGGAAATTTGAATTTTCGTAAGAATGCGAGGATTGCAAGAGCGATCACCAGGATCAGAATCGGCCAAATCCACCAGGGAAGTCCGACCCGTTTTTTCACTTCACTCTGCTTTTCTTGCACCAGGATTTCCTCGTTTACCTGGGTGATGGAGTGAGCGCTGTCTTCCTGTATCAACCGGGATCGTGCGACCGGCTTGGCCACCGATCGGTATTCCAGTGTCGAATCCCTCAAAGTCACATCGAGCGTCACGCCTCCGGCATAGATCTGATAGCTTGCAGGCTTCGGCACTGTGTAAGGGAGCGGCACTCTTCCACTCAGAGAATCACCCAGGTACTCCCAATCCAGTTTCCTGGACAGACTTGCCTCAATGACTTTTTCCTCTGTTCGGCTGGCCTGCATTGTCTGTTCGGAAGTCACTAACTTCTTTACAGAGCATGACATGACCAGTAGAGTAGCCGCTACCCCCGCCCCAGTGACTAGGATACGCATTAGTTATAGCGGATAAAGTCAGCGACCGGCACGATCCTCAATAGCTCCATCTCTTCCTCTGAGGCATTCTCCACCGAGGTTTTAGGATTGAAGCTGACCGATTTTTCAAGTGAAAACACCGGGACAAATTCCCAATACTCACTCTTCAGAGTAGGCTTGATGGCGATGTATTCCATCTTATGCTTAAGAGCCTGCTCATGGAATCCCTTCGGATCACGTACCAAGACGATCTTGTTTTCATCTGGCAGCGATACCGAATAGACGGGAACCTTAAGGACTAAAGCCTCTTCCAGAGTGGCCAGCGATGGCAGCTGATATCCAAGGTTGCGGTAAACTTCAAGTGAAGCCATAGCTTCAAAGGATACAGCCTTTAATTCTACTGTGCCAATTGACAGTTCTTTTGAGGCGACTCCCCCCTCTAGGGGGGCAAGGGGGGTTGAATTCACTTCGAATCCGACCGTTAGAAACAGGGCCATGAATAGCCCAAAGAGATACTTTTTCATTTTTATGGGGTTTTGGTTTATACTTTACTGTTTACTGCTCACTGTACACTGACAACTGCCCAATGCCAACTGCTCACTTCACTCCTGCATACTCTGCCTTTGCTTCGAAGCTTGGGCAGTCCTTGATTCTCTCCCAGGATTCGATGACCCCGTTCCCGTTTTGGTCTTTGCTCGCGTCCCGGTGACCAAGTATCTTGATGTGGCTCACCTCTTGGGTGGCCTTCAGCTCTTCGAGTACTTCCCGGATTGCTTCCAGGATTCCGACCTTTTGCAGCTCCGTGCGGGTATCTTCCGACACCTTCACGTTTTTCTTTTGCACTCCGCCCCGATAGCAGATATGCACCGAATTGGAGTTCCTACCCTGGACACCGTTAGTGACCGTATTGAGCGGATACACATCCGTGATCATACCGTCATAGTCCACCCACTTGTGATAGCCTCCGGTCTTCCAGCCCATGCCGTTGGGCTTGGCTCCAAACCACCACTTTTTCACGCCTTCCAAGTCAGCATGCCCGGCAGAGCAGTGGATGAAGATGAAATCGATGCGTCTCACAGCTTCTCTTTGAGTTTTTCCCTAAACCGATCCAGCCATTGGGAATTCTTCAAGTCCCCGATATTCTCCTTGATGCTGATCCAGTTTTCATAAGTGATTTCCGCCACAAAGAATAAGTGAGCGTAATCAAACACGACCTCTCCAAGTGAATTGCCCAGCTCTTTGTAACTCTGAGCCAATTGAAAGCTCATGAAGATGATCGCCAGGTAGAAAGCGACTTTGAAGGAAAACCGGATGCCTTTAGAGCTTACTATTTCCTCCTTTCGGACTTTAGCCGCCCATCTTCCAGTGATCAGTTCAAGAGCAAACGTGATGAGCAAACCCAGAAAAGCCAGGTTATTCAATCCGAAAATCTTGATGATCGGAACTGAGATATTGGAGGCTATCAGGGTGATCAGGGTCAGGTTTTGGTATTTGAGGGAGGGGGCCAGGCTTCTAGCCAGTGCCCCCATATCCTCATATCCCATGTGGTGCAGCTGATCGTTCCACGCTCTTCCGAGACTGCCGAAGATGGACATCAGCCACATGAACAGTTTTCCCCACATTAGCCTAACCGATTACCCTGGATCGACTGTGTTGGCTGAGCAGATCGCGCCGATGTACTTCGCGCGCTTAGGCACGCAGATGAAGTAGTGGCGATAGTTCAGCTTATTAGTCTGGTTTTCAGGGTCAGTTGCCGCTGAAGCAAAGTACTGCTTGGTCATACCGGTCTTCTTGGCGATGTTCGGCACATAGAAGGCTACGGATGCCTGGAAGTCTGTCGCAGTAGGTACTGCGCCATAAGCCAGCTTTGCGTTTTCATCATCGAAGTACGGGTTGGCTACATACTGGTGGATCTCAAATCCCGCCACCATCGGAGCTGCTGCACCGGTGCGGTAGTTGGAGAAATTATCCCCGAATCTGTCACGATCCAAAAGCAGGTCATTCCAGTGATCCGTGCAAAGCACGATTCTTCGACCGATCATCGGCACCTGAAGGATGTCGAATTTCTTCTTCATCGCTACCAGGTCCTTGTAGGTGAAGAGCTTTCTTCCGTAGGCACCTCCGCCGTCAATAGCTCCTGTGGTGGCGATCACCGGGGTATTGGCACCATTGGCCGAAGGAGCAAGTGCGTGGATCGCTTTGGCGTACTTGGACTTCAGAATACTGGAAGAATGACTTCTGGTCGCATTGTCAATTCGCGGATAAGCCGCGCCGATGATCTGATCATCAGACAAGGTGGTCACCTTTGTTTGGTACTTGTCCAGGCTGATTGTCACTTCAGAATCCGTGTAGGCCTGAAGCGCAATTGGATAAGTACTGTTGTTGATCAATACATCCGGCTCAAAGTCTGAGGTTGGAATATGGATCACGTTGGTCTCCCCGGCTGAGCCGGAACCCATCTCGATCACTTCCGTGTCGAGCTCTTCTACACCGTCCAGCCAAGGGGCTTCGTCGGTTGCTCTGAGGTTGGTCTCCACACGGGATCTCCATACCTCTGGAAAATTTGCTGGCATATTATTGCTGTTTAATGATTGTTTAAAGCCTGATTAAGCTGGGGCCTAATTCTCTTCCGTCTCCTGTCTTCGGTCTCCCGTCTTAAGAAAACAGCGCCTTGTATCCCTCCGGATTTCCGTCCCGGAAAGCCAGCTGCTTCGCCAATGGCAGTTTTTCAAATTCATCCAGGTTCTTTGGATCATCTGATGCTCCCGCAGGACTGCCGGTCACTTTAGAACCGAGCGTGGTTTTGCCCGGCATGGATTCCAGTACCGTGGTCAGCATCCCAGGATCAGAGATCCCCAGGGTGATGAAGGATTCTCTTTTGTCCGCAGTCAGCTTACCGGCTGTCACCGCAGCATCCACCATTGCAGTGGCATTGGATTTGGCAGCGGTCAACTGTGCATCCTTCATCGTCTGAAGTGCCTGCTTCGCGGTGCTTTCATTTTCCTGGGCAGTCTTAAGATCAGCCCCGAGCTTTGCGATCGTGGCATTGACCGCCTCCGGATCATTCTGGTTGCTCAGACCAGCGGCGAGCAGCACTCCAAGGGCTGCGCCTGATAGCGTGAATTTTTCCATGTTAAAATTTGGTTTTGGTTTTTCGTTAGTTGGCACAGTGACCGGGGCAGACATCGCAGACAGTTTCAGCTTGATTTCATCAGGTGTCATCAGTACACCCGGGGCAGAGTAAAGCCGGACAGCGTTTTTATTGGAAGGAATCACCACGATGCTTCCCTCATAGGGCTCGGATTTCTGAAGCTCAAAAACGCCGTCCAATGCTTTAATGAAATGTTCTGCGAGGAAGAGAAATCCGAGGGAACAGCCTTTCAGGAATCCCCGAGCTGCTTTGCCTGCAATTTTCTTGGCTTCGGCATCTTCCATATCGAATTCATCCTCTGCAAGCAGGAGATGGCCTTCGATTCTGATGTTCTTCCAGCGACCGATGACAGCGTTCAGATCCCAATCACGGTGCATCGCCAGCATCATTGGATTCTCTCTGAATCTCTCCAGGTCAAGCCCGGAGTTTAGCAGACGGAATCCGTAGCTGTTGACTTTTGTCTCATCATTTAATGTCCAGGTTGCCATTCGGTCGCTTAGAAGGTTTTTGCCCTTGTGAGACCCAAAGATTGAGGCTATCTGATTGAGGGGGAAATAGTTGTGCAACCCTTGCGCTCTTATTTCACGCACGACCCGATTTCACCCAGTTTTGGCCTAAACAAAGCGCAATGGCCGGGAAAAAAGACAAAATCAGGCAGCAGGCCCGAGACTACTATGTCGACAATTTCGACGCGACCAAGAAGGAAGTGGCGGAGCTGTTTGGCGTGACTGAGAAGACCATCGGGGATTGGTCTATCAAGGATGACTGGGAAAATGACCGGACGAATTATCATGCCTCTCCCGTCAAGATCAAGCAGCTGCTCCAGACAGAGTTGCTCTCCCTCGCTCAGGGAAAGCCAGCAAAGCTTCCAGCCGATGGCATCTCCAAGCTCATGTCTGCCCTGGACAAAGTGGAGAAGAAAGCGGATCCCATCGTCGTGTCCAAAATCCTCAAAGACCTGGACAACTTCATCTCGGAGGAAGATCCCGAGTTTGCATTGAAGTGCATCCACTGGCACAAGCAGTTCCTCATTCACCGCATTAACCTGGAAGGCTGATGAGCATTGAGAACCGAAAATATCTCAAGCTGCTCGCTGACTATGACAAGCATTGCGCTCGCATTTCCAAAGCGACCACCATTGACATCCACGAGTCCCCGGAGCTTAAAAACAAGCGGATCCGCCGTCTGGAAAAGGACTACGTGGCGTGGTTCGAGTACTACTTCCCCAACTTTGCCAAAAAGAAGTCGGCTTGGTTCCACCGGCGACTTGCTCAGCTGATTGTCGAAAACAAAAGCATCCGGCTCCTGGCGGAGATGTACCGGGGTGCAGGTAAGTCAGTCCACATCGACATGGGGATTCCACTGTACCTGTATCTGGCATTGGGTGACTTGCGATTCATGCTCCTGATCGGCCAAACCGAAGAGAAAGCCAATAAACTCCTCGGTGGTATCCAGTCTCAGCTAACACACAACAACCGCCTGAAAAACGACTATGGCGAAAAGGTGCAGCATGGTGACTGGTCTTCCGGTGACTTCATGACCACCGATGGAGTCCGGTTTATCTCCCTGGGATTTGGTCAGGATCCGCGTGGATCCAGACAGGATGCCGAGCGTCCTGACTACATCGTGGTAGATGACGTGGACTCCAAAAAGCACGTCAACAATGACCGTCTGATGCGGGAAGCCTTGGATTTTCTCACCGAGGATGTGTGGGGTTGCTTTGACTCGGACGTGGATGCCACGGATCGATTCATCTATGCCAACAACAACTTCCACCGCAACTCCATCACCAACCGGCTCAGGGTCTATTTCTTGGAGCAGCTGCAAAAGCAACCGTTGACCGGTCGCAAGTCCCGGACGCTCTTTGAGGTCTTCCGGGTATGTGCCGTGAAGAACCTGACAGACTTTGAGCCCGAGTGGCCAGAGCGGGGCGGCGCTGACTTCTGGCGGGATAAGTACGACAACATGCCCTATCGCTCCTTTATGCGGGAGTACATGCACGTCCACATCGAGGAAGGGAAGGTCTTCAAGTCCAAAGACATGCTGTACAAGTCTCCCTATTTCATGAGGGACTACGAGGCGCTTTGCTTCTATGGGGATTTGTCCTACAAGGCAAACGGTGACTTCAAGGGCATGGTGCTGGTAGGCAAAAAGGGCCGTGAGTTTCATATCCTGTTGGTCTATCTCCGTCAAAAAAGCCGGGCCGACGTGGCCAACTGGCTCTATGACATGTACGAGATGCTCGATCTGGGCAAGCAAAATATCCGATACCTGGTAGAGGGGCTCTTTGCGATGGATGAGTTCACCAACGACTTCATGATGGTCGGAGACGATCGGGGCTATCACATTCCGGTGCGTCCGGACAAAAGCACCAAAGGTGACAAGTTTGACCGGATCGAATCCCTGCTTGGGTTCTTCGAAGCACACATGGTATTCTTCAATGACGACTACCAGACGGTGGATCAGCTCGAACTGATCAATCAATTCCTGGCCTTCGAAAAAGGCTCACAGGCGCACGATGACGGCCCCGATGCCGTACATGGAGCCTTCACCAATGTCAACCGCCGCACAGCTCACCGCGAATCCACCTACGTCGTGGGCCAGCGTACAAACAACCATTATTGATATGCCTCTAATCACCATTCTCGATCTCGCCACCCACATCTATCCGGAGGGCATGGATGTCATCAGCCGCGACGATGACACCAAAGTACAGGATGCCATTGATTCGGCTATCCTTCAGGCTTCGCAGTACCTCGCCCGCTACGACACCGCCGCCATCTTCGCGACCGAAGACTCAGAGGAAAAGAAGCTATACGCCAACCTGGTAGTCTATGTGAAGGACATTGCCAAGTGGCACTTCATCGCTGTGTCCAACGCTACCGTGGATCTTGGTCTCGCTGAGATCCGGTACACTGCGGCTCTCAAAGAGCTGAAGGACATCCGGGAAAACATTCAGCCGGGCTGGCCACTCCTGGAGGAGGAAGTCTCTGACAAGCCGTTCCGCTCCGGCTCCAATCCAAAGTTTAACCATTCAGGATTCTAATCATGGCCGAAACCCAAACCAATTCCAGCGTAGGCAAGCGCTATCTTCCCTGGAATCCCAAATCCATCAGCCGCACCCGGCAGGACATCAAGACTTGGAACACCGGTCTGAACATGGCCCGCATGGCGGAGCATCCGCAAAACTGGCAGCTTCAGCTGACCTATGATGAGTGTGATCTGGATGCCCTGATTTCATCCCAGTGGAACAATCGCAAGAATCAAATCTTCAGCTCCACTTTTTCGCTTAAGAAAGCCAGCGGTGAGATCGATGAGGAGCAAACTAAGATCCTCAAAAAGCACCCCCTTTACCGCAAGCTTTCCAATGCGGCTCTGGACTCGATTCTGTTCGGTTATAACCTGGGCGAGTTCAAGTTCAAAAAGGTCGGGGATGAAATGAAACTCCGATTTGATCTGGTACCCAGGTACAACGTCGTACCCCAGACGGGCATGTTCTATCCGGAGTACGGGGATCCTTCCAAGTTCATCAAGTATCGGGACTTGCCTGAATTCGGCACTTGGATCTTGGAGTTCAACTCTGAGAATTTAGGACTGATGAACAAGATGGTTCCGATGGCTCTGTTTTCCCGATTCATGGAAGCCAGCTGGTCAGAGTTGGGCGAGATCTACGGCATCCCTCCAAGGGTCATGAAGACCAACACCCAGGACGCGACTATGCTCAAGCGGGCCGAGGCCATGATGCGCGACATGGGCTCCGCTGCCTGGTTCATCATTGATGAGACTGAAGAGTTTGAATTTGCCAAAGGCGTGAGCACAAACGGGGACGTTTACAACAACTTTCTCAAGCATTGCGGGGCAAAGATATGCAACCTGATATCAGGCGGGATGATCGGGCAGGACACCCAAAACGGGAACAGGGCAAAGGATGAGGTTAGCATGGAAATGCTTTGGCTTCTAGTTCAGTCCGACATGGCTATGTTGGAGGAGGCTTGGAACGAAACGATCATCCCGGCGCTGGTGAAGCACGGAGTTTTGAAAGAAGGCCTCTCCTTCGAATTTGATGAAGCCGAGGATCTGGCTCAGCTTTGGAAATTCGTTCAGGGCCTATTGGGTTTCTTTGACTTTGATCCGGAGTGGCTGAAAGAGAAGTTTGGTGTAGAAATCACCGGTGCCAAAGTTCAAACCGACTTAGCCACCACGCTTGCCTTGGCGTTGGGTGCCAGGGGAAAAGAAGGGGATCCTGATTTTTTTCCGGAGGCCCCGCTAGACGGGGCATGCTGCGGAGCTCACCACACGGCAAAGCTTTCCCTTCCAAAAGACGCCCCAAAAAGTAGCCCGCTCATCCAGCGGGTCGAAGCGGCCAGTGGAGAGCTGACGTTTGATCCGGAGACCTTCCAAGGTACCGCCAATACACTCACCAAGGGCTTCAACAGAAAGCTCGACAGGAGAAAGATCAAGCTTGCAGTGAGTGAGTTCGCCTATAGCGTTGACTCGCCGCACTTGCTGGCTTCATTCGAGATGAACCTGTTCCGGTTCTCAGCCGGGAAAACACTGGCACAAGTCCAAAGCTTGAATCAGGCATTCCGGGACGCTCCGAGCTTTGACATCTTCCGGATGAATGCCAACCGGATCGGGGATGTCTTCAATACCCGCTGGCTCCGGACGGAGTTTGACACCGCTGTCCTGGTCGGTGAATCAGCGGCCACCTATCACAGCCTCATGCGGGACGTGGATATCTTCCCATTCTGGGAGTACCGCACTGCCGGAGACGCTGCTGTCAGGGAAGAGCATGCGGCCTTGGAGGGCTTGATCCTCCCGGCCAACGACCCGAGATGGGGAAAGATATTCCCTCCAAACGGATGGAATTGCCGCTGCTACATCGTAGCCCGGACACGGGAAGAGGTACAGGGAATCAGCATGCAGGCGATGCAGGATAAGGCCGATGCGTACTTCGGCACCGAAGACTGGGATCGTGCTGTCAAGGGAGGCTTTGGCGTAAACCGTGCCGTCACCGGTGAGGTATTCACTGCCAATCAGCAATACATCACCGGCAGGAATCTGACCGAGTCCACCCGCATGATCAATGAGCTGGAGCCGAAGGACTACAGCCTGAAGCCCGCCGCTGAGCTGCTCGAAAAAGCCACCCGGAAGCTTCCGGATTTCCAGGAAACGATCGGGCAATTTGTCGGGGATCTGGACACGCTCAACGGGAAGTCCGTGATGACCGATTACAACAAACGGGCCTTGAACTTCCCGCTCGATGCCACCAAAGGAATCCAGCTGCTGGAAGCGGTGAAGGACACGCTGGCCAATCCTTCCGAGCTGTGGGCGAAGGTCACCAAGGGCGGCTATCAGCTCACCTACCTGACCTATTACGAGGGGCAGGCCTTCCAGGTGATCGCAGAGCTGTCCGAACTGGAGCTTAACCTGGTCTCTTGGAGCAAAGTGAAAAGTATCGAGTCCAAACGGAAAGGAATGCTGATCCGATGAAGAGTCCCGAGGCAATGATCAACCAGTTCTTCCAGCGGCAGCGACCGTTCTTTGATAAGCAGATCCCGGCTATCATCTCCAAGACTTCCGTGGAGTACTACAAAGAAGCCTTCCAAAAGAAAGGCTTTGACGGGAAGCCGTGGCCAGCCCTGAGCAAGAGCTACAAGCCAAAACGCGGCTCGATGATGATCCGCAGCTCCAAGCTCATGAACTCGATCCGGGACACGGAGACCACCGCTTCCAAAGTGGTGATCAGCGCCGGTAACTCAAAGATCCCGTACGCCAAGATTCACAACGAAGGCGGCACGATCAACCGGGGAGCACGGACGGAGACCTTTGTCCGCAACCGATATAAGAAAGGCGCAAAATCCAAAGCCTTCGGAGGCTTGGGGTTATACAAAAAAGGAACCACAGCGGGCCGGGGACTCAGCTTCAAAGCTTTCACTGTGAACATGCCAAAGCGGCAATTCCTGGGCTACGCCTTCGAACTTAATGAACGCATCATGACCCGCATCGCAGCGGCTGCCAAACCTAAAAATTCATATTAACATGAACTTAGAAGACTTCTTTACGCTCATCCAGGACAAACTGAAGGTACTGCCAGACATAGCTTGGGTGGATCTGAACTTTGGACAGCTGGAATCCGAAACCCGCCCGGCTGTGCAATTCCCCTGTGCCCTGATCAGCATCGACCTCCCACGCACGGAAGACCTCGGACAGAAGCTCCAAAAGTGCCAGTGTACGATCGGGATCCGGCTGGGATTCGACTTCAAGGGAAGTGCCTCCGCCAAGGCTCCCGAGCCGGTACGCGCCAAAGCGCTCGACTACTATCGGATCGCTCGGGAGGTGTACAAGGCCCTTCAGGGTTATTCGCAGCCGGGCCTGTCCAGACTCAAGCGGATCAGTCAAGTGGAGATGGCTCGCCCGGATCAGATCAAGATAATGGACATGACTTTCTATTGTGAGTTTCACGATGAAGCCGCAGTAGGCTAAAATCTTTGAACTAGGGCTATGGATTGCAAAAAGCCCCGACCTGTTGGGTCGGGGCTTTTTTTGTCTTCAAACATGCAATAACTCGGACTATCGCGGGATGAAGCAATAAAAAATCCCCGAAGCTAGGGCCTCGGGGCTTTCCGTCATTTAACCACTATAACCTTATGAAAACAATGTGAGCTGATTGGTGTTCACCTCTTCGCTGCGGTTGATCCGCATCGACTTGATGTTCATCCACTGCCGGTACCCGATGAAGATATTGAACTTCGGGAAGACGTTCTTGACAATCCGGGTGTCGGGGATGTCCTCCTCTTTGACCTTGAGGTAAACCTCCCGGATGTACTGGGCGGATTTGATGTAGTTGTCACGAACGTAGGGCACAAACAAAAATACCCTGCCATTACGGCAGGGTACAAAGAAGTTTCAAGGAAGTTTCAAGGAATCCTTGAGTATTTCTAATACTTACTTTTTTCAATTGCAAGTATCCTGACTTTATCATTTCCTGAAATCTTGAAAATGACTCCTCCTATATCTGTTGACGATTCTTCGTTAATATGATCCTCAACCCACTTTCTAGCCTCTGCCGGTTTAGATCCTTTATAAGGAATAGATGCAACATATCCCAAAAAATCGGCGGCCCTGCCTTCGTCAGAATCAAAATCCATACTTTCTGCAATTACATTCACTATCTGCGATGGGCTGACTCCAATTGCTTTTACAGTCTGTTTAAAACTCGAATTTTCTTTCGCCACCGTCCATTCAGAGTAATCTGAATCAATTAGTTTTTCTAAAACAAATCCCTTGTTGGTGAAATTCCCATGAACATCCGAAGCAGTTAAACCAGGAATAACCTCAACAAAGACACCATTTAACCTTGCTGTTTGGGACTGGCCACAGCCAGTGAACAGCACAATTAGCAAAACAAAAATTGACTTTTTCATAGCTTTAAAATTTAACAGATTGAAACTAGGACTTGATTTTATCATTTCTATACCCTGTACAGGGTATTTTACGCAAAAAGGAGCCCTGGCACAGGCTCCTTTTCAATTGAATCACGCCGACAGGGCTACAGGTATGCGGGATATAGCCTTGCGCAGCTCCCGAAGATAGTAAATCTGATTGTCACTTTTGAGCCGTGGCGCAGCTTGATCCTGGATCACATAGCTGGTGTACTGCTCCTCGATCTCAATGAGGTATTCCACCAAGGTGCTTGGCTCAAGCACCTCATGAAACAGCTGGTGCATGGGCTGCACGTCTATAATCAGCTTAGCCATTTGACCCTCCTTCCAGCTTACGCACTGCCAAGTTTATAAATTCGGAAGAATACCCGATCACCAGCTGGCGACCCAGCGTCTTGTTGATGACCGCTCGGTCTACCAGTGCGGCCATGATCCGGGACGATCTGGTGCGGCCACACTTCACGGAGCTGACCGTACGCCTCGCCACTCCCAGGCTCTCCGCGATCAGTCTCTGATCACCCGAGATTAGGTTTTCATCCAAAAGAACAAGAAGCTGCTTCTCGTCTTCACGCAAAGTGATTTTCTTTTTTCTGGATTGCTCTTCCAGCTCCATCCAACGAACTACCAGTTTTGCCCTCACTACATCGTCAAACTTCGATGCAATGTAGAGGCTTTCCGCTTGGTTGAAGTCGTACATTGGGAGCTTTCTTCCACTTGAATCGGTGTATTCACTGAGCGCAAATTTGCGCCCAGTTACTTTCTCCCAGCCAAGTTCTTGATTTCTAATTGATCGCAATAATTCCTTATGGTTCTTGAAGGAAATTGAAGCGATTTCTAAGGATGTAATCCTTCGCTCTTTTTGCCCCTGAGCTGGGCTTTGATTTGAATGTGACATGATAGAAGATTTTTTGACATTGGTATGGACAAAAACAAGAACGGTGCCCACTTCCCGTTGTCAAGTCCTCTTCCAAGGGCTGCCTTGGCCATTACAACCAATGCACGGGGTTAGGCACCGCCTTATCAAAAGGGCATAAAAATAGCCCTGAAGCAACGCAGCGGGCGGATGTCCACCCTTGGAATAAAAAGACTTGACGTTGCTAATATACTGAAAAAATGAGAATTCCAAATGTTTTGTAGAGGGAGGCCAGTCGCCTCCCTGTTGTTTAAGCTAGTCGCTTGACCTGTTCGAGCGCTTTGCGGAGCTTTCGGAGGTAGTAGACCTGATGCTCTGCCGTGGTGCCTGGTTGATCGGGATAGCGGAGCAGGTAGCTGATGTACCGCTCCTCAATCTCATCCAGGAAGATGGCCAGTGACGCAGGCTCTAGGACTTCGACAAAAAGCTCTTCGAGCGCTCGAAGATCATAGCTGAGGGGCATGTGTGTGTTAAGTTTTTCATCTGACTTGCCATCAGCGGGTAATTGGACTAGACTCTCACTCATGAAGCAGGTTTTTTGGGGGGATAAAGAATGCGGGGGATTCACCGCATGCGCCATCTTTTGACACGGGGGCAAGATATCTTTATCTCCCTGACTTAATCACCCGTTGTCACATATTGTCACTGTCTATTTGTGTCACTACTTGAAGCCGACCACTTGCCCACCTGCCTTCACCGGCTCGAGGCCGAGGCTCTTCAGGTGCGCGTAGTAGTGGATCGTCTCCTGTGGGCTGAGTTTCTTCAGGAGGTCAGGCTGCCAGTCGTTGGGGTATTGCTTCTTTCCGGCTCCGGCCTGATCGGCCCGGAACTCATTCCAGTACTTGACCAGGTTGGCGATCGACTGCTTTCCCTTGAAGAGGAAGTTTTCTGATCTGAAGTACGCGTGCAGCTGCTCCTCGGTCGGGTTGATCTGCTTGATCTTCCCGGAGTCGGCAGCGCTGACCTTATACTTCAAGCCCTTGTGCTTCTCGTAGACGCGACAGAATAGAGCCAGTTTCTCATTGGGAGCAATGGGATTGGCTACTTTCTTCAGGGTCAAACCCAAGCGGGTCAAGTGGTGTATGTTGATCTCGACGGCGGGGAGAGCCCGGAGGAGCTGGTGCGTTTTCTCCGCGTCTAAAGGCGGTTTAAATTCGATTTCAACAGCAATGAAATGCTGATCTTCAAAGGTCAGTCTTGCGGCTCCCTGACGCGCTTCGGAGGTGAGTTCGTAGGTTGTTTTCATCTTACAAGTCGTCTGGCTCTCTCAGTCCCTGCTCGATCGCACACCCGAAGTCCTCGCATGCGTCCGGCAGATCACAGCCCATGCACGGCCCAAACTTGGAATCATCGTCATCCAAATGATTATCCACGATCAGAGGCAACGGGGATCTGTTGATTCTGGGGCGCCCGGTGGCCTTCTCAATGTCTTCCCTTGACACTTCCATTACTAGACGATGCGGTGGAAAATAGTACTCCGTCCATTTTGGGAAATTTATTTTATCAAACCTACTCTTCAGCTCCTTCAAGTCCTCGATTGTCAATTTTCTTCTTTGGGCATCTGCAACAGGCGTATAGGTCTGGGCTACATGGAAAGTGGTTAACTCTTTTATATGCTCAACCCAGATTTCAGGAAAAGCGGAGGCCTGAAGTCTTTTAAAAGGATAGGGGTGTCTCACTTCCTTTTTCATTCGGATTACAAACGGTCGCTTTTTCATCAGTTCGACCGTTTAAAGTAGAGATCAACTTCCAGGCACATTTTGTGGATTTCCTTGACCTGCTTTTCCTCAAGCTTCACCTTGATATTGGAAGTCAGAGTAGTGAATGGCACTACCTCAAAATCGGTGAATCCCTTATCGGTAAGTTCTCTCTTGAACTTCTCCAGCTTGTAATTATCTGTTACTATTCCTACTGTTTTCATTTGTTGAGGTCTTCTAAATAGCTCTTATATACTTTCTCTTCGAATATTGAAACCAGGACATTAAGCTCCTGTACCGTGTGCTTCATCAGCTCCTTTTTGTACTTCTGCTGATGGGCCCATGCGTCGAGCCTTGCCATGATCTGGACGATTCCTTTGTCCTTTCCTTCGACCAGCTGCCAGTTCATCTGCCGGGCGATGCTGATCATCTTCTTGCGCTGTACGTCTCCGGGCGGAGGGTTCCATTTGTTGCCCTTTTGCATGGCCGTCAGCTGCTCCATGATCTCTTGCCACTCTTCGTCCGTGAGGCCCCTCAGGCTGGCTGTGCGGCCTCCTGAGCTGGCCAGTGCGACCTCTTCCTTATCCATGCGGAATTGGCGGATCAGGGTAAAGAATTGGGGGTAGTTGCGTTTAGAGGATTCTGGTTTCCTGGAAGAATTTGTCGATGTAGTCATTGATCTGTTTTTTGGTGTTGAATTGAGACACGTTGCCCATGAATTCTTGAATCTTGGTTTTGGACAGCTTTTTTGAGAGCGTGAAGCTCACGTAGCTGTCTCCCAATAAAATCCCGATCTGATAGTCTCCGGGGCTGAGCATCCGTTTGGCCCGCTCGATCTCCGAGTACTTGATGGGGATTCCTGCTTTGATCCGGTTTTCCAGTATCTCCCTGAGTTCCCTTCCCCAGCGTTGCTTTTCGAAGGTCTTCGGGCCTTTCTTTCTTGCTCTGATTTGCCGGTTGGCATCCCTCCAAAACGTCTCGTAGTCTCCTTCGTAGAGATGCTGCATATCGAGCCAGGCAGTGAGCGGGGACTTCTTAAATGCCCGAGCTGCTTTCCGCTTTCTCCGGTTACGCTGGATGGCTTCCGGGCTCCATTTCTTTCCCATTGGTAAAGAGTTCTAGTTGATGATCCTGCCAGCTCTGAAGACGTGATTTGTGATATCCTACATAAATCTCCTCCTGATAGGTGATGACCTCTTTTCCTTCCCATCTTCCAAATTCGGTTGTGAATTTTCGGGTCACGAAGAAAAGGGCTGTCTCTCCGATGATCACCGCCTCGACGGGTTTTTGAACCCATCCACCGGGCGCGATATACTTATCCGTGGTCTCTAGGAATATCCCCTTTTTGGGAAGCTCGTAAGGGATGAACTTTTCCATCTCAGATATTCCGGTCTTTAGGTTCTGCCCAGTTAATTCCGATCAGATCAAAGAGGTCTTTTTCTTCAGGTACCGATCGCTCCCAGCGGGTGGCTTTGTGGAAGAGATTCCCGTCGATGCTTTCGTATCCCTTGCGGACCCAGCCCATCGCGAGTACCTGGTGCGAGTAGTCGGCTGAGCCGGTGCGGATGGCGAGGATCAGACCCCAGTTCTTGGGCGTGGCAAAGAAGAGGTCGAGTTTGATTGGTTCAAAGTCCGGAGGGATTGCCCATCCTGATTCTTCGCTGTGGACTGCGTACTTATTAATAACCCGCTGCGTGTACTTGCAGGGAAGTGATCCCTTTAACTTTTCCCAGCGGTTCACTACCGTGGCGATGCCTGATTCGAATAGGCCGATCTCGTAGGGTTTGGGGATAGCGACGATCTCGATATCTTTTACTTCGGGCTTTTCCCTCCGGATAGATCCTGCGATCTGGATCCGCTCGCAGTGTGGAGCCAGCTGCTTCACAAGCTCCTCTGCTATGGCTTTTGCGTATTCGAGTTTCATATCAAAACCGTAAATCTGTCCAGTGATACATGATGAGGTCGGTTGCGCTGACCTCCCAAGACATTGCATCTTCAGCCATTTCGCCTTGTTCCCAGATCCAGTATTTGGCGAAGTCAAACTGGGTATCAAACCCGTCTGCTACTACAAAGGGTAGGCTCTCCTCCAAAGTCAGAAGCCTTCCACCTACCTTTATATCCATGTGTCCACCTCCGTTACGCCTCATTTTGATGTAGATATCCACCAGCTGAATGCCTGTAAGCTTGTGTTCCGAGGTGATCTTTTCCGTATGCTTGGTGCGCAGGCCGGTGTACATGTGAAGTGTCTCGCCAATCTTTGGCTCTACCTTCCGGGGATTCCGGATGGTGAATTTCTTCGAGCCATCCAGAATCTTAGGAGCAAATTGTTTCTTGAATCCGAGCAGCATTAGAAATCGGTTTTCAGCATGTCGGCTACCGGATTCAGGGAGGAGGTCTCCGAGAAGATTGGAATACCCATCTTCAGTGCAGCCTCCCGCTCGAAGGTGGCTCCCTTGGACTCTTGCCAGTCGGGAAGCAGGTCGATGTAGTCGCAGAATGGCAGGTGCGCCATGCAGATCTTCATTGCTTCCTCCCAAGTGCAGGATTCGTCGACGATCTCGCAGGGGTTCACTACGCCATATCCTAAGGCTCTCAGCTCTTCAGCTCGCTTGCCAAACTTGGCTTCCACATCAGGCAGGTGCAGGCCTGAGACCTTGCCGGCGATGTAGACTACAGTCATTTCTTCGCCGACTCCGTCGCGGACGGATTTCATTTTCTTTGTTTGTTCTGGGGCTTGGTTTTGCATTGTTATTTGTTTTTTGGTGAATGGTTTTCGGTTGTCTCCCTGAGCGGAGTCGAAGGGCCGCACTCGGTCGGAGTGCCGGTGGTATGCTTGGCGGGATCTGGGTAGCGGTCGCCTACCTGGTAGCGGTGCCCTTCGTAGTGGGCAAAGCATCCGAGTGTCTTGCTGTTGTTGCTTTCTCCCACATTCCCGTAAGAGACACAGACCTCGCAGTCATTGACTAGGACGACATCGCCGAGGTAAGTCATCAGGGCGGGTTTGGTGGAGCCGCAGGCGATCAGCGTGGAGAGCAGCGCGAGGGTCAGGAGATCCCGGATGTTTTTGCCGATCATCCGGGCGGCGATTTTTTTGCCTTCCAGCTTTCCGACCCGGTAGCTGATCAGCAGGGTCAGGAGCCAAAAGAGGAAGGTCCAGAGGGCGTTGATTCCTTCAGTCCAGCTCATGATCATCGGAGTTTAAAACCAGTGACTGGACTTTGTAGATGCTTTTGATCTGGTGGATCGCGTCGTTGGTAGGATCATGTGCGACGCCATCAAAGAGCAGGTGCTTCTCGAGCAGCTTTTCGTAGCCGTCCAGATATGTGCGGACGCATCGCTCGCGGTAGTAGAGCCACGGCAGCTTCATCTGGAATCTGTCGTAGGCATCGCGAAGGATGGCGTTGTCAAAGGATGGGCCTTTGCCCCATACCCGCACGTCCTCGGTGCATTGGGCTTGGATAAAGGAGGCCAGCCGCTCCAATGCTCCACGCAGCTCGAAGGTCTCTTGCTGGAGTTTCTTGAACAGCTCCGGCTTCTGGATCCACCAGTGCAGAGTGCCGGGATCGATCTTCAATCCCGCATCCAGACAGCTCTGGATATCGATGTTCTTGTGAAGGACTTGGCGAAAACCAAGGTCTATCGTGCTCGACTTGAAAAAGGGCACAGCTGCCAGCGAGATGATCACGCATCCGGGACCTTTGCCGAGGGTCTCAAGGTCGAGCATTAGGTCAGTGTATTTCATAGCGAGGGTTCGTTTGTCATCTCTCCGCACTTAGATCCGCATTTGCAGCAGGGCCAGGTGCAGGGATAGCCGAATAGGACGCGCAGCATCTTGACGGCAAGTGATTTGATTCGTTTCATGGTTTGTGGGGGAAAGAGCCCTCCCACGGTCGCGGGAGGGCAGGGTGAAAAAACAACTCTACTCGTCTTTTTCCAGTGGATGGGAATCTCCAAGTCCGGTGACCCATTCGATCCCGGCGCGGATCCCGTCTTCGTAGGTGCGATCCGGGAAGGCCGTCCGGTCGGTGTCTTGGGCCGTGGTGCATTCGGCGATCACTTCATCGATCTCCGCCCAGCCTACTGCTTTCTTAACCGGCATTCGTCACCTCCTCCCATCTGACCACTTGCGCAAGGCCCCACTTTTTGAGGCCCTTTTTGTTTCGCTTATTGACCTTGGAGACAGAGTTCTTTTTTTGCTGTCTCGATCTGCGGTCTGCGAAGGATTCGCTGCTTGCCAAAGCGAAAAAGGCAAGCAGCAGGATGATTTTAAGCTTCATCGTCTGAGGGGTTTAGCGGTTTGAAATTGGATGGAAGCTGCTCTTCCCCCTCCGGCTTCTCGTAGGGGAATACTTCCACTATTATGGTCTGTTCGACCTTCGGCACTCGGAAGGACACCAGCATATTGCTCAGGCTCTCAAGGATCCTGTCGTAGGCTTGCCTCACATCGTCAGCAGTGACGATCATGTATTGGGTCACCAGCTTTTCTTTGCCGGAGTCGCCGTCTGCCACTAAGTATTGGATCTTGCACTTGTGCCAGGTGTCTGCATCTTCGTAGAAGAATACATCCACGATATGGCTCTTGCCGACCGGCGTGACTTGGAAGTCGCCCCGGATCTGGGAAGCAAGGCGGTCGTACAGGATCGCCTCAGCCTCGGTGAAGGACACCGCGTCGACCAGATAGGTCTCGGAGATGGATTTGAGCAAACCCTCCTCATTTTCCTTTGCGTATTTTACCTTACAGGTGAACCAGGTTCTCATACCGATGCGAAGTTTAGGTTGATGTTTTCGTAAGCTCCGGTCTGGGCGTTCTGCTTGGAAAAGCGGATATACTGGGCGCTGTCCACTTCCACATAAGCGGCTTTGAACAGCTCAATGGCTTTCCTCCAGGACGGATGATCAAACTTGTCTTCCATCTTAAAGAGTCGACCGACCAGTTTAATGTCAAACTTGTCATTCTTCTTTTCGGTGACTCCTTTGAGGTATTCATAGATCGACGTGTCGTTCTTTTTGATCAGGGTCAACAGGAAGTCTTCCAGATGCTGAGCGGCCAGTTCTGCCCTCTCATCGAATTCTTTGATCATGTGGTTAGAGAATTCCAACTTATATTCTCCATCTTCAGTCTTGAGGTGAAAATTGCCTTTGCTATCACTTTTGACCTCGCCGAATTCTTTCATGAGCTCGTAATGTTCCTTCAGGCGTTCGAATCCTTTCTTTTTGAACTCCAGGAGGATTTCCTGAATACCGAGGGCATTGTGCACCAGTTCATTCACGAGTTGATTCTTGACTTCTTGGTACTTCTTTTCCTTTTTTGCCTTTAGTGCGGCCTCTCTGCGCTGAGTGTCCCTGAGCAGCTCCTTTAGCTCGGCAGCGGTCAGCTCTGATACTGGTTTGTTTGCGATTGCTTCATTCATTTTATTGGGGTTTAGATTTGCGATTGTGTTTCTGTAGTTGCGACTCCAGGGCGATCATATCCTTGGTGAATGCCCGGATCAGGGCCGGGTCTTTTTCTTTCTCGATTCGCTCACTGAGGGCTTCGATCCGTTTGGAGATTTCTGAGGGTGATTCTTTGGGCATGGGCTAAGGGTTTGATTTGATTGATCATATCCAGCAGGGTCATGTGACCGTAGGGATTGCTTTCTTCATACATTCCACCGAAGTGGTGGTACCAGATTAGGAAGGCTCTCAGCTGCTTTTCATCCAAGCCGAGGTTTTCCTTTCCGGCCCGGTGCTTTTTGCGGCACTTCTCTTTGATCTCTTCGATCAGGAGGCAGACAAGCTCCAGCGTGACGCTGTCCGGCTTCATGCTCAGGAATTGCTCGAACATGTCGTAGAGGCTTCCCAGCTGTTGGTTTCTCAGTTTTAGATTCATGAGGTTTTGGATTTTGTCCAGGATGAGCTGGTAATTCGTTCTGATGGACTCGTTTCGCTCGACCGCGTAGTTCATCTCCGTGCGGTAGGTTCTGACTACCTCTTCTGACCGATGGATCAGTTTGGCTATTGCGCCGTTGGTCAGGTGTCGCATCAGGTAGATGAGCAGCTTGCGGGGCATGATCAGCTCTGACTTTTGAGACTTGCTGAAGAGCTCCGCTTCCTCGATTCCGTAGTGATCGAGGACTACCTGAAGGGCTTTGTTGAATTCGATCATAGCAGCTTCAGGATGTGGCTGTATCGGGTCATGAATTCCTCATCCTCCAGCAGGCGCTCATGGCTGTGGACAAAGAGGTACTCGGTCTTCAGATAGTGATAGTCCGGGCAGTCCGTGGCAAACTCAAGGAAATCCTCGCGGTTGCGAAATGCCCATTGGGCGTTCCAAAATCCCCGAAAGACGGGGCTGTATAGGATGTCCTGCCTCACGGCTGTCCATCCCTCCGTGAGCGCTTCCACAAAGGCACAGTACTCTCCAAACTGGTGGATGCAATAGTCCTCGTGGCTCCACTTGAGGAGCGTCTGCGTCAGCTGCTGATCGGTCTGGATCAAGTCTCTTTGCTGCTGGATATGGGGCGTTCTTGTCGCTTTCATAATGATGTTCCGTGATATTCGGCGGCTCCTTCTTTGTGAATGGTGTAGCTGCCTCCGTTTGGGCCGATGTAGCGGCCTTTGCTAAATGCTCTTAATCCTTCGATCCAGACTTTGAGTGAAGCATCGTACATGACGCTGACTGCACTCCGTCCCATTGGCTTTTTCCCGTCTGCCTGGCTGATGAAAATCAGCAGCTTCTCTGGGTGGTCCCGTTTGAACCTCAGGTACTGTTTGAAGGAATATTCTGTGTACTGCCAGCTGTCGATGATGGCAAACTCCGGGGCCTTCCTCCGCTTCAGGCGGGTGTCCAGATCCTCCATGCTTTCGCAGGTCAGGAGCATCTTTCCCTTCACCTGTGCCATCGCTTCCCGCTGGAATGCTTTCTGCATCGTGTGTCCGGCTCCCTCTTCGAGCGAGTTGTACACCCCGCGCATGTAGCGGCAGAGTTCCTTTGCGAGCTGGAGGGTAAAGGCCGTCTTGCCGTTACCGCTGTTTCCCCAGATAAACCAGACCCCGGATCGCTCGGGATGGCCAAAGGCCTGGTACCATTTGTCCTCAAACTCTATCAGCTGAAACTTCTGCTGGAGGACTTGCTCGACTGTTAAAGCCCGCTTGACTCTCTCAGCCATGTTTAATTCTGCTCCAGATTGAGGACTGTTTTGGCCCTTCTCAGCCCTCCGATGTGTCCTTCGGAATCTGAGGTCAGGCATTTGTTGACTAGGGCAGGGAGATTCTTTAAACCGGCTGAATTGGCCTTCAATACTTCGGACACCATCTTGCGATAGAAGTCCATGCGGTCCTCGCGGAGCGTCGGGATGATGGAGATGTACTTGGAAGAGTAGCGGCTGAAGAGCTCGCGATAGCCGACCTTTTTGGAGCTGATGCCTTTCTCCCACTTTTTGCGCAGGCCATCGGCACCCATGAGGTACCAGCCGCAGACGTCCTCAGTGGCGTTCCAGAACTCTTTCAGTTCCAGCGTCGCTCCATATTCCAAGTCTCCGGCCTCATCGAGGACTACCACCGGCTTTTCGAGCATGCGGAGGTAGTACTTGATGTTTTCTTTGATGTCGGCCACCTTGCCGATCGCTTCCAGTCCCAGCACTTTTGCAAATGCCTTGATGAAGAGGATTTTGTTTTTGGCTTGGGAGCAGTCGATGTAGAAACAGTTGTTGAGTGTCTTGGCGAGGTGCTTTCCTGCGACCGTCTTGCCGATCTCCGGTTCGTCGACCAGGATCATCCCCTTGGAGTGATTCTGGCAAAAGACCACGTCCGCCTCAATGGCCAGATAGACGTCGGTCTTCACCAGGTTCCAAGGCTTCCGGTTCAGCTGAATGTTCAGCTCGCGTCCCAGATTGATCCACTGGGTGTCTTTGATCAGGCCTTCAGTCTTGCCGTTTTTCAGCTGCGACCAGACAGAAGCGTTCAGGCTCCATTGCTTCGAAAATGCCGCGTCAGAGCCGCCAAATTTTGGCCGGAGCTGAAGCAGTGCGTCGATTACCTGCGTTTTGAATTCGGTTGTGATATTCATGGAAAAGTGTGTTAGAATCTTGACTTAGTGCTGGGGTTGAATTTTCGGGAGTAGCTCGGATCATCCTGCTTTTCGACCGGGGCGAGGATCTCAGCATCTGCTTCGACCGTTTCGCTTCGGTATTGCTTGAGTCCCGGCATTACAAAGCCTTCTTTCTGTGGCTTTGGCTTCTCGATGATGGAGATCGATTCGATGGCTCTGGAAGTCCGCTTGATGTAGCCCTGGACTGTGGAGACGTAGGCGCTCATCAGCTCACGGTTCGTCTCATCCTCATCCGTGCGCTCCAGTGTGGCTCTGCTGTAGGCAAGATCCCCGAGCAGGTCGCAGATTAGGTTTCCTTCGAGGTCATAGACATGGGCTTTCATCACTTGCCCTTCACTGTCATCCAGCCAATTGACTAGGACTTCTTTGCCTTCGACCCGCTTGAGTATCCCGAGCAGCTTCTCACCGGTGGCCACCTGTCCGTCGAACCCGACCACTCGGTCTTTGCCCTGTAGCTTGATCCTGCCGAGGCGCATGGAGCTGCGTTGCTCATATCCGATGTAGGGAAGGATGCCGATCCAGTTCGTTGGCTTCAATTCGGGGTGCTGCTTGGACATGAAGACTTCCCATCGGGTCATTCCGGGGTGGAGATCCTGATTGCTGTGCAGGGTATTGTTCCATTTCTGGATATTGCGGAGAGCAGTCTCCACGATCTGGTCTTTGCTGAGCGTCGGGACTTTTTCAGAGCCCTTTTGGTTTCGCTCGGCCAGTGCAAAAGGTCGGGCAAGCCATCCCTCTTCATCCTTTTCGTAGTCATAGCGAAGGCTTCGGTAGTAGGCTTCTATTCGCTTGCCTCGGGCGTTGTTTGCCTCGATTCTGACCCGCTGGAACATGGCCCCATTCTGAAGGAGGTTGTCCTGAAACATACTGTTCAGCGACATCTCGCATTCGAGCTCGTAGGGCAGGCTCATTCCCCAGACATTGTACAGGCGAACCATCTCGCGGTAGAATTCCATAATGATCCCTTCCTTGGTTTCGCCCCAGACCCAGCAGGTGAAGGCTTCGGAGCCCAAGTCGATGGCATTGTAAAACCACATTCTTTTTCCGGCAGCGTATTCAAAAGGTGGCTGTCTATCATCGATGGAGATGATGGATCCAGCAAACTTCGGCTGCTCCAGCTTGTGCCAAGGCTCGTATGCGGCCTTGAATTTTTGGCGGTCGCCGCTTCTCAGGGCGTGGGATCCTGCTCTCTGAGCCCAAGCAGCTTGGTAGTTGTAGATGGTGGATTCCGATGCGGCTTTGTAGTGCTCAGCATTCGGATCAAACATCTCACCGGTGCTGTTGCTGATGATGTCGAGCGTTCCCTCCAGGAAAGCCTGGTACCGTAGAGCTACCTCGATGTAGGTCGGTTTGCGTCGGGGCTGTCCTGCAAAAATGTTCTGCCAAAGCTCGATCATCTGAGGAGTCACCAGCTGGGCGTTGGAGTTGTTGTTTCTGCCGTCGACAAAGGATTCGAAGGAGAACTTGTGAAAGGCTTCGTATCGCAACTTCAGGCGCTTCACGGAGCTTGGCAGCGTGTGGGTGATGTGGCCCATCTGCTTCAGGTGATCTTGGAAGTTGACCACGTCAGCGGAGAGCGCATCCCAAGTTCCTCGGTTACCGCCCCGGCTTTTCCGGGCAGCCTGTCTGAAGACTTTCAGTTTGATCAAGGCCATCATGACGCTGGCGTTGATGGTGTATTGACCTCGCTGCTTTGCGGTCAGGTATTCCCCGTTTTCGAATTGGTAGGTGTCGAAGTAAACCTTGGCTTCCGGATTGATTTCAAAGAATCTCAGCAGCGGGTTATAGTCCGCCTCCGGATTTCCGAGCTTTTCCCGGCAGATTGATTGAAATTCATGCGGGAGGCACTTCCAAGAGATCAGGGCTTCATTGCCTTTCCCCCGACCAGGCTTCAGTCTGAATCCGGGAGTCCGGGAAGCTCGCTGCTTGTAGGCATCGTAGCTCATGAGGCCCACAGAATAAGGGTGGCGTTTGTCCGTGTCGCTGATCAGGTAGCTCAGGCGGACACCGATCTGATTTTCGTGGATTTCGTACGGGAGGAGTTGCATGGTGCTAGTGGTTTTGACTTTTACTGTAATCCCAGTTCCTCTTTGATTTTGGGAACTATGTTCACGCCTTTGTAGTGGCCGTTGAGCGTTTGGTTCAGCGTCTGCCTGGAGCATCCAATCTTCTCAGCCAGTTCTTCCTGCGTCATTCCGGACTTAAATACCTCTACAGCAAGGGGTAGATTTTCCGGATACTTGGCTTCTTTGATTTCTGATTTCATTGGTTACATTTGTAAGTACTGACACAAACAAAGTGAATCTAATTCACTATTCAAAGTAACAACGTGAAAAATTTACACGATGGATTTTTTAAGGCTAAATATTAAGCACTTACGGGTGCTATTTGGGCTGACTCAGCCTGAACTGGGGGAGATTCTGGGCGTTTCTCGAGATAACATCGCTAGTTATGAGCGCGGAACTGTTCCTCCTGTGGATGTTATTCACAAGCTCGTGAATCATTTTCACGTGAGATTCAATGATCTCATCGAAGAGGATCTCTCAACCTTCCAGTCTAAAAATGTGGAAGGAGTGGTGATCGATTTGGAGAGGAAAGTCTACAAATACCCTGAGAATGTAGATTCTCCTAGCATGGAAGCGCATGAGGGATATCGCACACGTACCGTTGAGGCATTGGAGCGTGTGATATCGGCGCAAGAGGTCACGATAAAAACCCAACAGGAAACAATTGATGCGTTAAAACAGCTGATAGAGGCAAAGAGACCGCAGAAGGCGACCAAAACAGAGCCCATGAGAGAAGCCGACCTTTCCTGATAGTTTCCTCTGAATTTCGCCCACACACACTTTTTATTCGGATAATTCAAGTTAAAACCCCGTAAATATTTGAAATACAAATGTTTACGGGGTTTTGTGTTATTTCCAATTGTGGTTTTATAGGGTACTAAAAAAGCCTGATTCGGGGCGTTGAAGGCCATATTTAGAACTTATCCCCATCCGTACCGCCTATTTTTTGCTAAAAATTGTCACCCTAACTGTCACCCTAACCGTCACCCATACCCGGCATTTTGCAATTTTAGACACGTGAAATCCGACCCGAAAACCCCGCGCTTTTCTGAAAAAACAGGTGATAAAATGGTATTTAAAAGGGCTTTCTAGGCCATTTAAACGGCCTAAATGGAAGAGAATAGGCCGTTTTGGCCTACATTAGCAGAAAGGATGATAGCACGATGATAGACGATGGAAGAGAAGGACGTTTTGAATTCAGCCGTTTTTGGTGCTAAACCCAATAAAAAAGCCCTTCCATTTGCTGGAAAGGCCGTTTTTCAATCAGTTTCAAAAAAAGCCGTTTTAGGACGGTTTGTCTTGTGCCCTATAATCAACATCGAAGACCAAAATCGATTCGCTTTTCTTGTCCAGAATATACACCAC
>CAZGYC010000037.1:0-38845 GCA_964530015.1 uncultured Limnohabitans sp.
CAGGGATATGAATATGAGACTGCTTCGTCCTCGTGCCTCGTCCTCGCAGAGACGGCTCCGATTAGGGCACTGCTTTGTCGCCCTCAGGACCTAAAATCCAGCCGATTTCTGCTCCAGGCTTTTCTTCCAGATCTCGATGCCCCGGTACTGGGGCAGGAGCATTTCGAAATCCAGCCGATAGCCCAGCAGGTACCCAAATCCCATTTTCTGGTAGAATCTCTTTGCCTGTGGCTGACAGGACATGACTTCCAGCCAGATTGACTTCAACCCGTGTTCCCGTCCGGTCTTCTCGCAATGCCCGACCAGGATCTTTGCCAGGCCTTTTCCATGAAACTCCGGGTGCAGGTAGAGCCTGTGGAGTTTCATCGCTTCCGGGATTTCGGTTTGCCGTGGGGAAAAAGGGAAATCGTATTTCAGGATCCCGATGTTTCGGCCTTCCAGTTCCACAAAAAAATAGTGGCTTGTCGCCCGGCCGAGTTCTTTTTGGAGGGTTTGGGGATGGTAGATCAGGTTTAGGTACCAGTCTCCCTGGTCTGCCCAGATCCGCCGGTAGCCGGCCCGATACACCTCGTCCATCAACTGATACAAAATCGGCTGATCTTCGGGCCGAACAGGATTCAAAACAAGCCCCGATTGGGAATCCAGCGTGGTTTTCATCTCCGAAAACAGGCAAATCCTACTTCAGTTTGCCGATCATTTCCTCCGTCAGATCGTCAGCATAAACCCCATAGGAATTGACCAAAACGCCTTTGATGTCCCCGGATTTGGAAGAGATCGCATACAGTATCGCTTCATCGGAGGGGTTGGTGTTTCCTTCAAACCGGAACGTCTGGTCCACCTCAAATTCCTGTGGGAGCAGGCAGGCTTTGTCGCAGATCAGGCTGTCAAAGCGGATGTTGAAATCTTCGGTATAGCCTTCTTTGCGGAGTTTTTCGAGGATTTCGACGAGGGTGGGTTCGTAGTTGGTCATGGGATGGATGATTTGATTTCCTTCAAGTTAGGGGATAGTGTTTGAAAATCTGCCCTTGTGGGGGAAGATTGTCCGATTGCCCCCCCAACGATGTCGGATTTGCGGCAAAAAAACGTGCCATCGGACAGCGGAAACCGGTCTGCTTACCCCTTTTCCAAAAGATAGACACGCATCTCCCTGCGCAGGCTGAAGCCCAGTTTCCCATAGAGTCTGACTGCGCCATAATTGTCCCGGTGAACGTGGAGAAAGGGGATTTTGGATTCATCGAGGATACTTCGGACCTGGTTCCGGACCAGTTCGGAAGCAAATCCCCTTCCCAAAAAGTCCGGATGGGTGCAGACTGCGCTGACTTCCACATAGGGGTCGGGGCGCAGGCGCTGCCCGGTCATCGCCGCCAGTCTTCCTTCTTGAAATATTCCCCCAAAATAGCCCAGCTCAATGGTTTTGGCAAAGAAAGGCCCGGGATTGGTCAGGGAAGTCAGGGACGACATGGCCGGAACATCCGCCGCGGAAAGGGGAACCGATCTTGGATGTTTTTCAGGCGGAGGCACTTCTTTGGAATCGAACACCATCTGACTGATCGGTCTGTGGAATTTGGTGCTCCAGGGTGCCGGAATCGCCACCTCTCCCGGCGTAAACAGGATGATGGAGTCCCCCTCATCAATCCACCCCTCCAAGTCCGCCCATGCGGCCTCCGTGTAGGAACGAAACCCAACAAAAAGCCCCTTGTCCCGTTGCATGTACCTGACCCGATGGTTTCCCCGCGAGTGGTCTTTGCTCCCCGAATTCAGGGCGTGCCAGATGGGATTGTCAAGCACCGAAGCCATGGCAACTTCTGTTTGGGCTTGGTTTGCCTTCCAGGCATACGGACTGAAAAAAGAAAAACCGGGCAATCGAATTGCCGGAATGAACAGATCCGTCGGGCATGTTGCAGGCTGGCATCAGACGAATTTTTTTCGCTTAAACCACAGGAAGATGATGACGGAGATGGCGACCATCACGCCCCAGGTTGCATAGTACCCCCAGCGCCATTTCAGCTCCGGCATGTTGGCAAAATTCATCCCATAGACCCCGACAATGAAGGTGAGGGGCAGAAAAAACGCCGAAAAAACGGTAAGGAGCTTCATGACCTCATTGCTCTTCTGGGCGGTGAGGGAGAGGTGCGTGTTCAGAATGGCCTGCGCATCCTCGATCACCTCGTCGAGCTGCAGCATGTAATTGACGATCGACTCCCTGATATCCTGGAGATTGGAGACGTTTTCCTCCTTTACCAGCAACTGGTTGAGGACATTGTGGGAAAACTGCAGGAGCTTTCGGCAGATCCGGGCTTTGGCTTTTTGGTAATAGAGCTGCTCGATGGAGATTTTTCCGTTTTTCCTGAGAAAGATTTCCTTTTCGTTGTCATCCATTTTTTCACTCAGCCAGTTCACCGGCGCTTCAAACGTCGCCAGCATTTCAAAGACCACGGCAAGCATCAATGCCTCCGGGTCATCGAACTCCCGGCCCTTTAGCTTTTCCAGGAATCCGAAGGGTTTCTGGTGAATGGTGATCAGGTGGTCTTCATTGATGAGAAAGGCGACTTTGTTGCTGAGTTTGGCGACGGTCGTCTGGTTGAGATGGGGTTCGGAGGTAAATGCCCGGAATATCACAAAGGTAAAATTGCCGTGTTTTTCCAATTTGGGCAGGTGTCCGTGCTCCAGTGCGTCGTCCAGGAGGTTGATGTCTATGAAAAACGGATGGGTCAGATCAATGAGCTCGGTTTGCTTTGGCTTTTCGATGTCCAGCCACTCGAATTTTCCAAAGTTTTTTTTGAATAGGGGCATGTGTAAAAATCAGTTTGGGCAAGCGCTCGGTTTGAGTCGGTTTCCAAAGGAAAGCACCGATGAATATAAAAGTTTTTTGGTGAAGGATTCGGGAAGTTTCCCCAAAAAACTCCCCGGTTCCCTTCATCTGACAATTTGGTTGAGGCTAAGCCGCAGGATCTCGCCCATGTTGCGGCAGGCGAGGAAAGCCGCGTTTTTGTAGTGTTTCGAGAGCTCGGATTTCAGGCTGTCCACATTTTCCGAAGGCGAGAGCCGGTCCTGCTCCATGCAGCCCAGGATGTCCTCGATTTCCTTGTGGGAGGATTTCAGCCTTGTGGAGATCAGCGCCCGTTCTTCACGCTGGTATTGGCGCATGGATTCGGGGGTGATGCACTTCATCCCCAATTGGATCAAGGCATTGTTTTCCTTGAAATACTGGGGGAGGTAGATGGATTTTTTCCCTTCATAGGCCTGCTGGTCAAAGTCGATCGCCCGGATCCGATAGTGCGTCTCCTCAAAATCCGGGGTCACGTCCACGACAAAATTGGAGGAGTGCATGTCTCCCAGCAGCCGGACAAAGCAGCGCTCGTTGAACTTGACAAACTCCTTTGCCAGGCGGATGGGGTTGAGGTGGGGGTCATCCATGTGGAGTTTCATGAACTTTTCGCCCGGGATTCCGGCGATGTGCTCCTCTATGAGCGTGTTTTGGTGGACGAGGTAGCTGATGCGGTTTGGGGACAAAAGGTCCTCCAGCTCCAGGCCATATACCCGGGAAGCGTCCGCATTTTTGATGTAAAAGTAGTCGAAGTTGTCGTTGATCCGGTTGACGATCCGCACCCGAAAGGGCTGTGTGTTGCCATACACGCAGAGATCTATCCGGTCCACAAACAGGTGCTCCATCACGCTCATGTCCCCGCCGGCTTTGAGCAGGGCGTAGATTTTCTTGACGTTTTGGTGGATCTCCTCCCGGTCGCTTTCGGCATAAAAAACCGTCTCCCAGAGCGTGTCCTGGTCTTTGGTATCGTACAGCGCGATGGAGCCGTTGTAGCGGAGCAGCTCGTGGTAGTGGACGGGGATGTCCACTTCCCGCGAATAGTTGATCAGATAGCGCCTCAGAACCGGACTGATGGGGTAGATGAGCTTCTTCTTGCTGATCAGTGCCATGGGGTCAGAAGTGCACCTGTTGGTTTTTTTTCAGATTCCTGTGGAAGATAAACGGGCCAAACGGCAGGACAGAGGCGATCAATGCGAACAGCGTCCTTCCAAAATCCCAGTCCAGTTTCCGCGCGGTCGGAAAGACGGTGTACACATACAGGATAAACAAAATCCCATGTGCCCACCCCACGTACGTGACGGCCAACGGCAGGTCAAAGACATATTTAAGCGGCATGGCGATCCCCAGGAGGATCAGAAAAGAGAGTCCTTCGATCAGACTGATCCATTTAAATCGTCTGGCCCATTTGGTTTGCTCGGTATTCATTCGGTTGGTCAGGTAAGGTTAAAAAGGACCTGCAGCGAGGTCCAGAGTTTCTTTTTCAGGCTGATGTCCTCGGCGATGATACCCAGCGCGTCGGCGAAAAGGAATTCGGTTTCGCTTTCGGAGTACACCTCGTAGGGTCGGGCCGGGATGGCGTTGACAGGGTGGCTGATCCGGCCAAATTTCAGCACCGTGTGGGCATTGAGGTCTCGGAATTCTTCCAAACTTCTGCCCTCCAGGTCCCCGGAAGCCAGCAGTCCGACCTCACTCATGGAGTGGCCGCAGGCATTGAGCATCTTGACCAGCATCTCCAGCAGCTCAGGTTTGAGCGTGGCTTCTTCATGCAGGATCAAGACGCCTTTGGAGAAATTTCCCCGGACAGAAATCGGCTCTTGAACCGGTTCTTCTTCCGGGCTTTGGGGTTCAGGCTCGGACTGCTTGGGGAAAACCGCAACCGCCGGGTGCATATCCCGGTTTGGGCTTGGGCCGGACAGTCCGGCAGCGGAGGCCTCCAACTGTGACAAGATTGCCTCCCGATCCTCGGGAATCAGGTAAATTTCCTCTTCAATCAAAGATTTGAGCTCGGCTAGGCTGTCGTTTTCCATGGCTGGAAATTGGGCAAAAAATGCCGCTTGGCAAAGTTTGAACCCCGAAATCAGAAATCAAAAGTCCGAAATCGGAAGTCGGAAGATTGGAATAAAACCAAAATCCGAAGTCCGGAATCCCAAATCAAGACTGCTTCCCATCCAGATTGAAGATCGACTTCAGCTCGACGGCGTCTTCCGGCTTCATCCGCTTTGCCAGCACGAGCCGGAGCTGTCTTCTTCGCAGCGCTCCCTCGTAATGCTCGATTTCCTCCGGTGTTTCCGGAACCAGCTCCGGAATTTCGATTGGCCGTCCGTTTTGGTCCACGGCGACAAAGGTGAAGTAGGCGCGGTGCGTCATCAGTTTCTTCCTTGCCGGAATGTCTTCGGCGGTCACTTCGATAAAAACCTCCATCGAGGAGTTGAATGCCCGCGTCACCTGGGACCGCAGTGTGACCACGTTGCCCAGATTGATGGGCTGCTTGAAGGAGATGCTGTCGGCCGAGGCGGTGACCACGATCCGGTTGGAGTGCTTCTGCGCGGCAATGGCAGCCACAATGTCCATCCAGTGCATCAAACGGCCACCCATGAGGTTGTTCAGGGTGTTGGTGTCGTTGGGAAGCACCATTTCCGTCATGATGGTGACAGACTCTTTCGCAAATTTTTGCTTTGCCATAAAACTGATTTTGGACAAAAATAGAAATAAAATTTGGTTTGGATCAAGTCTGAAAAATTCATCCAGAATTTTATTCTGGGGAAAGAAGATTTTTAAAAGTCGGAAATCTGAAGCCAGAAAGCTGAAATCAGATTTTGGATTTCCGTCCGGCACCGGTCATCGGACTCCCGGCAAAACCAATTCATCCCCGTGCCTTCCCATTTTTTGGGGAATAGAGCCACGAATCGGCCGCGCATGGCCAAACCTGGCTGCTCCGGCAAAAATTGAACTTCGCCCAGTTGACTTTGGGAAAGTTTTTTGCTATGTTTATAAATGTATTAAGTACATTTAATTAAGGTTTTACCTCGGTATTGTTTCTGATCGGACTTTTATGAAAGCGAAAATTGAGAATGCGGGAAGGCAAGTTGGGCAGGGGAAGCGGGGGAGTATTCAGGCCTGGTTGGACGAAGGGTATTCCATTTTTTCGTCGGAAGGCCCCGCATCGATCCAGATTGAGCGGGTGGCAAGGAGGCTGAACAAAAACAAATCCGGTTTTTACCATTTTTTCAGGGATCGGGAGAGTTTTATCGACTGCCTGATGGGCGAGCATTTGGGAAGGCTGAACTCCCTGACCTACCAGATCCGTGAGATCCGGAATTTCGAACCGGAATACTTTGATTTTTTGATCGGACACAAAGAGGTGTTTTTCTTTCAGGTCCAATTGGTCAAAAACCGGGAAACGGAGCTGTTTCGGGACACGCTGGACCATTTCAACGCGCGGATTGCCGCGGCGGTGATTCCCGTCTGGAGCGACTACCTGGAGTCGTCCATTGAGGTGGCGGACAAGTTGTGGGCTTTGACCAGGGATGCGGTCTTTTGCAGGGCAACACAGGACAGCTTTACGCAGCGCTGGCTTGCGGATCTGATGAGTGAGGCGAAGGCAATCGCCGGCTATCAAAATTCGCAATCCCTGGCTTACTGAAAGCACCGGGTTGGGAGCTGATTGAATCCATTTCAAACTATAGATAAGATTAAGGGTATTCGGTAATGCAGAGAGGCTGTCTCTAGTTGGGACAGCCTCTTTAGTTTTATGGTAAGCGCGCAGAATCCAATGCCCCAAAGGGCAAAAACTGCCTCGGAGTCCCAAACCGGTACAGGTTGCCGAATTTTATATGGCTGGTTTGGGCAGGGAGCGGCTGTTCGTTTTCTTTGTGGAAAAAATTATCGGTTACTATGCTCATCAATACGATAAAGCCTTTTTTTGGGCTTTTTCTTTTTGCGGCCGCCTTTGCCACCACTGCCCAGACGGGCCGTTTTCAGCAGGCAGTTGACTACAAGATGGATGTCCAGATGGATGTCCAAACCAACCGGTACACCGGAACCCAGCGCCTCGAATACACCAACAATTCGCCGGATACCCTTAGCCGGGTGTTTTACCACCTGTACTTCAACGCGTTTCAGCCCGGGAGTATGATGGATGTGAGGTCCCGGACTATTTCCGATCCGGACAGGAGGGTGGGAGACCGGATCCACAAATTGAAACCGGATGAAATTGGCTTTTTGCACGCAAAAAGCCTGAAAATGAACGGCAAGCCCGTCAGATTCCGGGAAGTGGAGACTATCTTGGAGGTTGACCTTGCCGAGCCCATTTTGCCAAGCTCAACGGTGGTTTTTGAGATGGAATTCGAAGGCCAGGTGCCCCTCCAGATCCGCAGGTCTGGCAGGGACAATGCCGAGGGGGTACGCTACTCCATGTCGCAGTGGTATCCGAAGATGGCCAACTACGACGAACAGGGATGGCATGCAAATCCCTATGTCGGCCGGGAGTTTTATGGGATTTGGGGAGACTTTGACGTGAAAATCACCATTGACAAAACCTATGTTTTGGGCGGTACAGGCTACCTGAAAAATCCCAACGAGATAGGACATGGCTATGAAGGGGAAGGGGACAAAGTGGCGCCTCCAAAGGGAAAGACACTGACCTGGCATTTTGTGGCCCCAAAAGTCCATGACTTTATGTGGGCGGCGGATCCAAAGTACAGACACGACAAGGTGGAGATGCCTGGGGGCATTACGGTCCATCACCTCTATATCCCGGGGGGAAAGACCTCCGAATCCTGGGAAAAGCTGAAGGAATACACTCCGAAGGCGATTGAGTATCTGTCCAAAAACTTTGGCCAGTATCCGTACAAACAGTTTTCCGTGATCCAAGGAGGCGATGGGGGCATGGAATACGCGATGTCCACCTTGGTCACTGGAGAGCGCCCCCTGAACAGCCTGGTGGGGGTGATGGTACACGAGCTGGCGCACAGTTGGTTTCATGGGGTATTGGCTTCCAATGAGGCACTTTATCCCTGGATGGATGAGGGATTTACGAGCTATGCAAGCAGCCTGGCCATGTCGGCTATTTATCAAGCCAGTCCGGATCCGCTGAGGTCATCCTATGCGGGCTACTACAGACTCGCAAAGTCGGGGCTGGAAGAGCCGCTGTCCACCCATGCCGACCACTATCAGACCAACTCGTCCTACAGTACTTCCTCGTATTCCAAGGGAGCGGTTTTCCTGGCGCAGTTGGGTTATGTGATCGGGGATGATGTGCGGGACAAGGCGATGCGGCGCTATTTCGATACCTGGAAGTTTCGCCATCCCAATGCGAATGACCTGATCCGCATCATGGAAAAGGAAAGCGGATTGGAGCTGGACTGGTACAAAGAGTACTTTGTCTATACCACCAAGACGGTGAACTACGGGATCAAGGCGGTAAGGCCGAGCGGGGAAAACACGGAAATCACGCTGGAAAGGATTGGGCTGATGCCCATGCCGATCGACTTGGTGATCACTTACCGGGATGGGACTTCGGAGATGATTTATCTGCCTTTGGCGATGATGAGAGGGGAAAAAGAAGCGGAAAAAGGAAAGCCGGAGCGCATCCATACCGAGGTTTGGCCCTGGACCCATCTGAGCAAAACCCTTGTGCTGACCAGGAATTTCAAGACCATCAAATCCGTGGAGATAGATCCGAGCAGGAGATTGGCGGACCTGGAGCCGGAAAACAACAAAGTGGAGTTTTAGGCTCCACTTTTTGCTATTGCCAGAAAAGAAAAAGGTGGCTCAAGCCACCTTTTTCTTTTCTGGGATCAACCGGCGTTTTTCTTGTCCTGAACTTCCGTACGAATTTCCTGCGCCAGGTTTTTCAACTCCTGCATACCCTTTCGCACACGGGTACCCGCTGCCTGATTTCCCTTGTCATAGAACTTTTCGAAATCACCTTCAAGGCTCAATACAAGATTTTTTACTTCACTAAATCTGCTCATAGTAAAAGTTTATTTTATAGGTTGATGATAAGTTTATTTTGATCCAATATAGTCCAAATACTTACCAAATCAATCCAGAGGCCTTTTTTTTTGCCTTTTTTTTTATTCTCCAAATGAAAGGGCGAGCTCGGAATTTTTGTAGATCCCCGAAACCAATTTGTCCTTTACCGCCGCAAATGCTTTTACGGTTTCTTCCACATCTTCCAGGCTGTGTACCGCCGTAGGGATTAATCTCAAGATAATCATTCCCTTAGGTACAACGGGATAAATCACCACTGAACAGAAGATGCCGTAATTCTCGCGCAGGTCCATCGACAAAGCCGCGGCTTCACCGACCGTTCCGTTGAGGACCACCGGGGTGACGGGGGAGTTTGACTTTCCGGTGCTGAATCCGTTTTCGTGAAGGCCCTTGCGCAGCGCATGGACGATTTTCCAAAGATTGTCCTTGAGTTCCGGTTGGGATCTGAGCAATTCCAGTCGCTTCAGGGCCCCTTCGACCAGCAGCATGGGGAGTGATTTTGCAAAAATCTGGGATCTCATGTTATACCTTAAGTAAAGGATCACATCGGTATCCCCGGCAATGAAGGCCCCGATGGAGGCCATCGACTTGGCAAAGGTGGAGAAGTAAAGATCGATCTGGTCCTGTATTCCCTGCTCTTCGCCGGTGCCTGCACCGGTTTCTCCCATGGTACCGAAACCGTGTGCATCGTCCACCAGAATCCTGAAATCAAATTTCTTTTTGAGCTCGACGATTTCCTTCAGTTTTCCCTGGTCTCCGGTCATGCCGAATACCCCCTCGGTGATCAGCAGGATACCGCCGCCGGTTTCGGCGGCGAGTTTTGTGGCCCGTTCCAGTTGTTTTTCGCAGTTTTCGATGTCGTTGTGCGGAAACACATAGCGCTTGCCGAGGTGCATTCTCAGGGCATCGATGATGCAGGCGTGGCACTCGGAGTCATAGACGACCACGTCCTTGCGGTCGAGGATCGCGTCGATCACCGACATGATTCCCTGATAGCCGTAGTTCAAAAGGTAGGATTTTTCTTTGCCAACGAACGCCGCAAGCTCATCTTCCAGTTGCTCGTGAAGGTTGGTTTGGCCGGACATCATACGGGCTCCCATCGGGTAGGCGGATCCCCACTTTGCGGCAGCATCGGCATCGGCCTTTCTCACTTCGGGATGGTTGGCCAGTCCCAGATAGTTGTTGAGACTCCAGGTAAGCACCTCTTTTCCCTTGAATTTCATCCGGGGAGCGATCTCGCCTTCCAGTTTTGGAAATGACCAATAGCCGTCTGCAAACTCAGAGTGTTTGCCCAAGGGGCCCATATTCGTTTTTAATTTTGCAAATAGATCCAAAGCAGTTTGAATTTAGTGTTATGCGAATGTTGATTTTTCAGTAAAATCCGCCAAAAATAAGATTAATATGCCTTGGAAGCAAAAAACAGTTTTTGTCAAAGGCCCGGCCCGAAAGCTGGGAATAATTTCCTTATTTCGTCTCAGTCTCCCGGATCTACCCAGAAAAATGTAGTTAAGTATGACAAAAATCAAGAAGCTATTGGTGGCCAACCGCGGCGAGATTGCCCTGAGAATCATGCGGACAGCCCGTGAGATGGGCATAGCGACCGTGGCGGTTTACTCCGAAGCCGACCGTCTTTCGCCGCACGTCAAGTTTGCGGATGAGGCGGTTTGTTTGGGACCACCGCCCTCCAAGGAGTCCTATTTGCTCGGCAGCAAGCTCGTTAATGTTTGCAAAAAACTTGGGGTGGACGCCATCCATCCGGGTTACGGGTTCCTTTCCGAAAATGCGGAATTTGCCAAAATGGTCTCCGAAGCGGGGCTGATTTTCATTGGCCCGTCGCCAGAATCTATCCGGATCATGGGCTCCAAACTTGCAGCCAAGCAAGCCGTGGCCGCCTATGACATCCCCCTGGTGCCGGGTACCGACCACGCGATTTCCGATATTTCCACCGCAAAGGTCCGGGCCCGGGAGATCGGCTATCCCATCCTGATCAAAGCCTCTGCCGGAGGCGGGGGGAAGGGGATGCGGATCGTGGACTCCGAAGCCGATTTTGAAGAGCAAATGCAGCGCGCGGTGTCCGAGGCGGAGTCAGCGTTTGGGGACGGCGCTGTTTTTATAGAGAAGTACATCACTTCTCCCCGCCACATCGAGATTCAGGTGCTGGGTGATCAGCAGGGAAATATCGTTTACCTTTTCGAAAGGGAATGCTCCATCCAAAGGCGACACCAAAAGGTAATCGAAGAGGCTCCCTCTGCGGTCGTTTCCCCGGAAATGAGAAAAGCGATGGGCGAAGCAGCGGTCGGCGTGGCCAAAGCCTGTGACTATTACGGAGCGGGAACGGTGGAATTCATCGTCGATGACCGGCTGAATTTCTATTTCCTGGAAATGAACACCCGCCTACAGGTCGAGCATCCCGTGACCGAAATGATTACGGGCAAAGACCTCGTCCGTGAGCAAATTCTCATTGCAGAGGGAAATCGGCTGTCTTTCGCCCAAGAGGATCTGAAGATAAACGGCCACTCGGTGGAGATCCGGGTGTATGCCGAAGACCCAAAAAACAACTTTTTGCCGGACATTGGCAGGCTGGTGACCTACCGAAGACCGCAGGGTCCGGGCATCCGCGTGGACGACGGCTTCGAAGAAGGGATGGAGATCCCCATCTTCTACGATCCGATGATCGCCAAGCTGATCACGCATGGCGAAAACCGCCAGGATGCCATCGAACGGATGATCCGGGCGATCGACGACTACCGGATTGCCGGGATTCAGACCACCCTGGATTTTTGCCGCTTTGCGCTGCGGCACGAGGCCTTTGTGTCCGGTCGCTTCGATACCAAGTTTGTCGAGCTGCACTTTTCCCCCGAAAAGCTGGAGCCCGTTTTCACCCCGGAGGAAGGGGAGCTGCTGGCGGCTTTGGCGGTTGAGTTTTTCCAAAAAGAGGACAATCGGCTAAACTCGACCCATCCGCTGGAAGCACTTCCGGGCACCCAATGGAAAAACCGCCTGATCTGATGGCAGCGCTATTGCCGCTCCGGGCCTGGAGATACAACGGCCGACTGGCCGAAAATCTGGAGGAACTGACCGCCCCGCTTTTTGACGTGGTGTCTGCCCGGCAGCGGGCGCTACTCTACGCAAATCCCCTGAACAGCATCCATCTTTCTGTGCCCCAAGGCGAAAACCCCGCCCAAAATGCACGGGAAACCCTGGCAAAGTGGAAGTCGGAGGGGATCATCCGGCAAGACCCGCTTCCGGGGATTTATGTGTACTACCAGTATTTCCGCCTGCCCGGCGATCAGGAAGAACGCTGCCGAAAGGGCTTCATCGCCCACATCAAGGCCTACGATTGGGAGGAAAAGGAAATCCTCCGGCACGAAAACACGATCATCGCCGCCGTAAATGACCGCATCGACCTGCTCGGGGCCACCGAAATCCAGGCCAGTCCGACGCACGGACTCTACGAGGATGAATCCGACGAACTGGAGCACCACATGGACGCGGCGATGGCATCACCCTTGTATGAAGTGGAGGATTATCAGGGCGTGCGGGAGGTGCTTGGCGTCATTCATGACGCGGCGGTCATCGCGAGATTTGTGGCTGTCTTGGGGGAAAAGAAAGTGATCCTGGCAGACGGCCACCACCGGCTTGAGGGCGCCATCGAATACCGCAGGCGGCAGCAGGCGGCTTTTCCGGAGGCAAGATGGAAAGGTTCGGACTATCATCTGATGTACCTGACCAATGTCCACGGCAACCACCTCAAGATCCTTCCGACCCACCGCTTGCTTTATGGGCTGGGTATTTCCGAGGCGGAGCTTTTGGACCGGATCAGGGAATGGTTTGACGTCCGCCTCTTCGGAGATCCGGAGGAACTGGCCAATTATACTTTCCAAAGGAAATGGTCCTTTGGACTGGTCCTTTCAGACGAAGCCTTTGTCATCAAATTCAAGCCGGATCGGTTTGCGGAAGTGCGGCCCGACCTGCCCGAGGCCGTTCGAAACCTCGATTTGGTGGTTTTGCATTGCATCCTGTTTGAAAAAATCCTGGGAATAAACCCCGAAGAGCAGCGAAAATCAGACCGGTTGGCTTTTGAACGCAACTTTCCCCGATGCCTACGGGAGGTGAAAAGCGGCAAGGCAAGTTTTGCCGTGATCACCCGCGAAATCGAACTGAAACAAGTTTTGGAGGTTTGCAAAACGGGGGCTTTGATGCCCCAAAAATCTACTTATTTTTACCCGAAAGCACTCGGTGGACTGCTTTTTGGAAGCATCAAACAAGAAGAATTTGATTACGACTATGGAGCCTTTCTTGAGCAAACTGAAGGATAAACGCATCATTCTGGCTTCGAATTCCCCGAGGAGGCAGGAGCTGTTGCGGGGACTGGAGCTTGATTTTGTGGTGAAAATGAACCCAGTGGATGAGACCGTCCCGCCGGACCTTCCCGCCGAATTTGCCGCCGCCTACCTGTCCAAACTCAAAGCGGAGGGCTATCCCGATGTGCTGGCCGAAAACGAAATCCTGATAGCCGCCGATACGGTGGTGATCGTGAACGGCCGCATCCTGGGCAAGCCAAATTCCGAAAAAGAAGCCTTTGAGATGATCAAAAGCCTGTCGGGGACCCGCCACACGGTGATGACCGCGGTGACCATCAGGGATCGAAGGAAAAGCGTGACTTTGGAAGATGAGGCCAAAGTGACCTTCCGGTTTTTGGATGAGGAGGAAATCTGGCACTACGTCCGAAACTACGCTCCATTTGACAAGGCCGGTGCCTATGGCATCCAGGAATGGATCGGTTTTACGGGCGTGAGCGGCATCGAGGGTTCCTATTTCACGGTGATGGGTTTTCCCCAGCATCTGGTCTATCAGCAGTTGAAAAAGTGGTGAGGCAATTTCGGATTTCGTATAACCGTGTTTTTAACTGCCGCTGTAAAATCTGATATCCAAACCGCCTGATTTCCGGTCGTTTAGCCAAACAAATTCCTTCCCAATACGGGTTGGATCATGCTGCCGTTGACCGCTTCGGGATTGGCTCTCAGCCAATCCAAGGGCTCCAGAAGCGGCTCATTGGACAGATCGAACGTCCCAAAGTGCATGGGGATGAAGTTTTTTCCGCCCATATCCCTAAAAGCCCTGGCTGCGTCCATCGGACTCGTGTGCGCCGGGTGCATAAACCACTCCGGCTTGAAGGCCCCCACACCCATGATGGCATAATCGGGAGCGCCCAGGGTGTCGGCAATCAGCTTGAAGTGGGGATCATAGCCCGAGTCACTCATGAAGTAGATGGTCCTTTCGTCACTTTCGACGAAGTATCCACCCCAAAGCCGCTGGTTGGTGTCGTTCAGTCCGCGTCTTGACCAATGCCGGGCCGGGACGTAGGTGATTCTCAGGGATTCTTTGAGGTCAAAAGACTGGAACCACCCGGCTTCCTGGATTGGATTTTTGGGCATCCAAGGCCGCAGGAGAGGGCTCATGTTCATTCCGGTAAGGATCTTTGCATCCGGCATGAGTTCTCCAAGAAGCCTCAGTGTCGCCTCATCGCAGTGATCTCGATGGTCATGTGAAATCAGGATATAATCCACACGCTCCAGTTGCTCCGGCACAATCGGGAGCGGAGCGTGTCGCTTCAGTGCCCAGTTGTCCAGCCAGACCGGGTCGGTGAGGAGGGTCACTCCGGAGAGGTACATCAGGTAGCTGGCATGTCCGAGCCAGACCAGTTGGTCTTTCCCATTGGGTTTGATGGTGGCCTGCATTTCTACTTCAAGGCGGCGCTTGTCGGCCTTCTTTTCCTCTTCTTGGGGGTTTTTGTCCAGTTTCCATTTGAGGGCTGTCGCCAAACTTGCCTGGAAGGGGTGATGGAGGTTTTGAAACGTCCCATCGCTCAGGCGTGGTGTTCCTTTCCAGTCGGAGGGAGCTTTGTCGTAGGGAAGCTTGGGGTTGAAGGTATAGTCCAAGGCAGGGCTGTGGTTAAGGTCAATATGGGAGAGCAAAAGCCCGGAAGGGATCACGCCGGCCATTGCAGAAAGAAAAGTTCTTCTTTTCATCACTTGATCTGGAATTCAGTAGACAAACTGGAAATGGGGAAGAAAAGTTGCCTCGGCAGCAATAAGGCGGCGAGCCGATTTGTGGTTCTTAAATTTACGAGCCGGGTTTAATCGAAGCAGCCTTTTCCCGGGCGACTCAGTCACTTCCAAAATTCTGAACGACCAATGAAATAGGGCATATTGTAAAAATTCTTTTGACGGTAAACCCTCGCGCCACAGCCCAAGGTCTGGAATTTGGAATATCCAGTGTTGGGTGTCGGATGCTCGGTGACCGATGTGGGAAGAAATCTGAAGGCATGCTGCAAAAAATCCGACATCGTAAATCCCCGAAGCTTTCCGTCGTTTTGACCTCAGTTGTGGTGGGGAATCTCCAGGAGCAATTGGATGATTTCCCTGGGGGTCGAAGCCCGCTTCAGCTTCTCCTCCTGGATGATCACCTGAAGTCGAAATTCCAGTTCAAAGATCAGCCCGTTGATGAAAACCGGATCCATGTGGAGCTGTTGGACCAAGTGGGCGTTTTTGCGCTGGCCCGTGAGGTCGATCCCATAGGAATGGAATATTTCCACGGCTTTTTTCAGCATTGAGTAGTGTCGGTTCATTAGGTTCAAATTTTAGGGGGCAGTAATTTATACATCACCGGAGTGACGATTCGTGAAAGCAAAGTGGAACTGATCAAACCTCCTATCAAAACTACGGCCAAAGGCGAAATCAGCGGATTGGTACTCAAAGCGATCGGAATCAAACCCCCTATCGCTGTAATCGTGGTCAGCACGATGGGGAGAAACCGAATTTCCCCTGCTTCGCGGATGGCCGCCTCCAGAGGTTTTCCTTCCTGTCGCAACTGGTTGGTGAAGTCCACCAACAGGATCGACGTCTTCACTTCTATCCCCGCTAACGCAATCAGGCCGATGATCGCTACAAACGACAGCGAATTTCCCGTGACCCACAGCGCAACCAGCGCTCCGACCATCCCCAGGGGAATGACCGAAAGCACGATAACGGTGCTTTTGAAGGTCTTGAACAGCAAAATCAGGACTGCCACGAAGAGAAAAACCGTGACAATGATCACCGTGTTGAATCCTGCGAACGACTCCTGACGGGTCTCGTATTCCCCGGCCATCTTGAAGGAATAGCCCTCAGGAAGGGTGACCTGTTCCATTTTTTGCAACACGTCGGAGATCACGCGGTCGGTCAGAAAATTCTGGTCCACGAAGGCCGAAATGGACACCGAGCGGATTTTGTTGTAGTGGTCGATGGTCAGCGTGCTGCTCTCCAGCTCCAGACTGGCGATTTGCGAAATCGGGATGCCCGCCCCCTGTTGATTGTTGATGTAGAGCCCGTCGAAACTGGCCAATGTGGCCCTTTCCGCCCTGGGAGCGGTGAGCAGGATCGACCGCTCCAAGCCCTGGGGATCGGTAAAAGAACCCAGATTCAATCCCGCCAAGGCCAGCCTCACGGTCCGGTCCACGTCGGCAATATTGACTCCGAGTTGGCGGGCTTTTTCCTTTTGGATCGCCACCCGGATGTCGGTTTTGAGATGGGCGACGGGATTGTTGACATAGATCGTTCCCTGGGTTTCCCTGAGGAGTTGCTCCACCTGCGCTGCCAAACTCCGCAGGGTGTCCAGGTTTTCACCCGAAATCCGAACCTCGACCGGGGCGGTCACGGGAGGGCCCTGCTCAAAGTTTTTCACTTCCACTTTCGCTCCCGCAAAGCCGGCGAATTTTGCCTTGAGATTTGCGATCAACTCCATTTTTCGGGGCGGGGCGGTCTTTGGATCGAGCTGGACAAAAATCTGGGAATAGTCTGTCCGTTCATTTTCGGGGATTTCGTTGTAGTAAATCCTCGGATTTCCCTTGCCTACATTGGTGGCGAAGTTCATCAGCTCCGGAATCAAACTGAGCTCAGCCTCTACTTTTTTGGCCACCTCGTCGGTCGTATGCAGGTTGGATTGGAGGGGAGTGGTGATGTTGACGAGAAACTGGGGCTTTTCGGAAGGGGGGAAAAGACTGAAGCCGATCACCGGAAACAAGCCCAGGGAGAGGGCGAAGATGCCGCCTGCAAGGAGCAGCGTCCGGACGGGTTTTTGGAGGGCCCTTTCCAGCAGGGGTGCGTAGGTTTTGTGGATGCCTTTTTGGAACAAGTCATAAAACCGGTTGGAATGCCCCGCACTTTTCTCCCTGAGAAACCAGGTGGAAAGGAAAGGAATGATCGTCAGCGAGACCAGCATCGACGCAAGCACACTCATGATCACTGCCATGGGAAGGCTTCGGACAAAATCGCCCGAGCCTTCGGGCAAAAACACCAAAGGCAAAAAGGCAATGATCAGCGTCACGGTGCAGCCAACCACCGAGAGGGAGATCTGTTTCGTGGCTTTCAGGGCCGCTTCGTTCCTGGAAAATCCGTCCCTGATCCAGCGTTCGATGTTTTCCACGACCACGATGCTGTCATCCACCAACAGCCCCAAGGCGACTACCAGTCCGACAATGCTGAGTTGGTTGAGGCCATAGCCCAATGCGTTCAGCAGCACCAAGCCTATCGCCAGAGAAAGCGGGATCGAGATCATCACGATGATCGAAGCCCGGTTGCCCAAGGGCAGCAGCGTGACAAAGACCAAGGCGATCGCGATGAGGAAGTCAATCCCCAAGCCGCTGAGCCGCTGGTTGACATAGTTGGCCTGGTCAAAGGACACGATCAGGTCGATGTTGTCAGGCAGTTCGGTTTTGACTTTCCCGATTGCATCGAGGTACTTTTCCTGGACATTGGAGATGTTGTTTCCTTCTTTCAGCGCGGCGGTGACGAAGACGGATCGGTAACCGTTCAGCCGGGTGATGTGTTTGGTTTCTTCAAAATCATTCCTGATTTCGGCCACATCCTTGAGTTGGATGGTTTTTCCCTGCACAGCATAGACGATCGTTTCGCCGATTTCGTCTGCGGAGGTATAGTTTCCGCTGGTTTTCACATTGAAGCTTTTGCTCCCCGCATCCAACTGACCTCCGGGAATGTTGCTCAATTCACTCTGAATGCTTCCTATAATGGCAGGCAAAGGGATATTCATTTGGGCAATCTTATCAAGTTTCAGATCTACACGGACGATCTGCTCCGGCAATCCGAACATCTGGACTTTCTTGAGTTCGGTGATTTTTTCCAGTTCATCCTGCAGTCGTTCGCTGTACTTCTTCAGGTTGTCCCTGGAGGCGTTTTCGCTGATCAGGGCGATTTGGAGGATGTTGACGTCGGAGGGGCGGACTTTGTTGACTTTGATGGAAAAGATGTCCTTGGGCAGTTCGGGCCGGAGGGTGTTGACTTCCCGCACCAGCTCCTGGTACTTTTCGTTGACATCCTCGTTGTAGTTGTATTCCACAAAAAGCACCGCAACCCCGTCCTTGATTTCCGTTTTGATCCGCTTGATGTTTTCCAGCCCATAGATCACTTCCTCCAGCGGGTCCACCACCAATTCTTCCATATCCTCGGGGCTTGCACCGGGATAGATCACGATCACCGGAAACTGCGGTGCTTCGATCACGGGATCTTCGCTTCGGGGCATGTTGAAAAAAGTCGTCAGGCCCACGGCCACGGCCATCAAAAACATCACCAGTGTGAACTGGTAGTTTTTCACCGCAAAGTCAGAGATTCCCATCAGTCGGTGATTTGAATGGTGGAACCATCGCTGAGGTAGGCGCTGCCGGAGACGATCAGCCTGTGGTGGCCTTCCAGTCCGGAAAGAACCTGGACGAAGTGGGGCGAAAGCTTGCCCAGCCTGACCTTGACCTTCTTGGCCTGCTCCTTCCCGTCCGTGACAAATACATACCCCTCGCTTCCCTGGGCATCCAAGATGGCCTCATAGGGAATCTCCCAGCCCCCGGTCTGCCGGGTCGGCCGAATCAGCACTTTCCCAAACATGCCCGAAGCCAGTTTCAGACCGGCCGATTGCTCTGGGGAGACTTCCACCCAATAGGCCCCTGTGACGGGATCGGCGGTCTGGCTTTTGCGGACCACTTTTCCGGGAAGGCTGTCCGATTCGGAAGGGAAAACCATCGCCGGGTCGCCGATGGAGATCAGCCCCCAGTTATGGTCGTTTACGCTGGCTTTCAGCATCCAATTGCCCTGGTTTGCCCCGTTGATCTGGAATACAGGGGCGCCGGAAGCGACCAGTTGGCCTGCATTGGCAAACTTCCGAAGCACAAAGCCATTTTGCGTAGCCCGGATCTCGGAATAGGAGAGGTTAAACTCCGCCGTCTTGAGCTGCTGCTCTGCGATATCGAGTGCCGTTTTGCTGTTTTCAAACTGTTCCAAAGTAGCCACGCTGTCACGGTATAGTCTCCCGGCCCGTTCATGGTCCCGGAGTGCTTTTTCGTAGGCAAGTTTGGACTGGTTCAGCCCGGCCTGAACTTCAGTCAGGTCCAGTGTTGCCAGGATTTGCCCTTTGTGGATGGGATCCCCTTCCTGAACAAGGATTTTGGAAACGATCCCGCCGACCTTGAAGGAAAGAAGCGTCTCGTCATGGGTGGAAAAAGTACCACTGGCGGAAACGGCCGTGGAAAAGCTCCCCTGCTTCAGGGAGATCACTTTGACGGGGATCGCCTCGCCTTTTGTGATGGGCTGGGGTGTGCTTTCAGGCTTGCCGCAGGCAAAAAGCAGTGCCACAGGCAAAATGAAGGACAGATGGGCAAGATGTCTCATAGCTTAATAGGTTTGGGTGCGAAGTTGACGCTCAAGCTGGGCCATGGACTTGAGGAGGTTGTAGGAGTTGATGGTCTTCTGAAGCGATGCCTGGGTGAGCTGGTTTCGTGCATCGATGAATTCGATCAGGGAATTGGCCCCTTCGCGAAAACCCCGGTCCACCAGACGGAAATAGGCCGCGGAGGACTCGAGCTTTTTCTCGGCTGAGCGAAGTGCCGCCTGATTGGTCTGGACTTCGTTTTTGGTCAACTGGAGGTCCAGTGCCAGCTTGTCCGAAAGCAGCTCTCTTTGGGTTTGGACGGCTTTCAGTCCGAGTTCGCTTTGATGGATCTGGTTTCGGTTTCTCCCGCCCTGAAATACCGGCAGGCTGAGATTGAAGCCCCATAGCAGGTATCTTGAATCCTGGTCAAAGGCCCAGTCAAAGCTCTGGGAGCCCAGGTCGGCATAGGTGTTGACTTTGGGAACCCAATAGCTTTTGCCCGCTTTGAGGGCGGTCTCCTGGATGCTCTCCGCCGTTTGGATCCGCAGGATTTCGTCCCGCTGGCTGAGATCGTCTTCTCCCATCAGTCCGGCCAGGTAAATCGGATCTGGCTGGTGTTCCTCAAACTGCACCTCGGAATCCATCGGTCTGTTCAGCAGGAAATTGACATAGTGGGCGGCGTTTCGTCTCCTGCTTTCCGCCTCGATCAGCAATGCATTGATGTTTTCGACCTCGCTTTCGGCTCTCAATACGGAGGAAGGAAGCCCTTTTCCGTTGGCCAGCAGGGATTGGTTGTCCCGGAGGTTTTGCTCTACCAGCTCACGGCTGCTGAGAATCACCTCCCTGGCAGTATGGGCGGTACAAAAGCCGAAATAGGCCAGCTTGATGTCCTGAATGAGATTAGCCTGATAGATCTTGAGTTGATACTCAGAGAGCAACACCTGTTTCTCCCGGATCTGCTTCTGAAAAATCAGGTCTGTGTTGACAATGGGCATCGACGCGCGGAATCGCGCATCGTAGAAATTGTCCGGCAGGAGCTGTTCGGAGACATTTTCCAATTGGGGAAAGGCATGGGTCCCGGTCAGTTGGTTGAGGGTCGAATAGACCGGATTCAGCAGGTCTCCCACCGGGAAGCCAATCGTCCGCCCCCCGCTGGCCAAGGTATAGCTCGCCCCAAAATCCACCGAAGGGAGAAAGAAACTTCTGGCGTCTTTCAGTGCGAGCAAGCTCCGCTCCAGCTCAATGTTTTTCTCCCGCAAAACGAGGTTGTTTTCCAATCCTTCCCGGATGTATCGGTCCAGGAAACTCTGGGCTGGTGCTGGGGAAAAGGGATTGAAAAGCAGGGTTCCCAAAAAAAGAAGAAAAGTTTTTTTCATTTTACTATCCGATGTTAATTTAATAAACAGTGTTTAATACGCGGACAAATTTTTTTAAAGCTTGTCCAGGATCTTAAAGAATTCTTCCAATCCTTCTGCCACAATCGTGTGCTGCTTCTCCGGAAGAACCACCTCGCAGCGCTTGCGGATATTCAGGGACACCATGCCGTGGACTGCTGACCAAATCAAATAGGAAAGCGCCTCCAGCTCGTGGCCTTTGAAATGCCCCGCGTCGGCGCACTCGACAACGGTTTTCCTGAGGTAGTCGAAGGTGCCTCCGCCTTCCTTCCAGTTGTCATGCTCAGTATTGAAAACGTGGCATAGAGGAGCTTCTTTGATAAACATAAGGTCGTACATGTCAGGATTTTCCATGGCAAACCTTATATAAATGCTTCCCATCGCTTTCAGCCGCTCCATTGGGTTTCGGACCGAAGCCAACACCTGCATTTTCTCCATCAGTTGGAGAAACCCGCCCTGGTGCAGCGCATGAAAAATCTCGTTTTTGTCCCTGAAATAATGGTAGATAATTCCCGGACTATACTCGATCCGGTCGGCGATGTTCCGGATGGATGTCTTTTCCACGCCTTTTTGGAGAAAGAGGGATTTGGCTGCTGCCAAAATCTTGTCCCTAAGCTCTTCCTTCTCCCTTTCTTTTCGATCTGAGATTCCCATGTTATTTTACTGAACGGTCAAAAATAACTGAACACTGTTTAAAATCAAAAATGTTTTTTCAAAAAAATGGATTTGCGGGGCTATGTTTTTTGCACGCGCTCAAAAAAAGCTGATTGGGGAAGCTTCCTGTTGGAGTTTCGCCGACGCCTGCCGTTTCGAAACCAAAGACTCCTTTTTCTGTGGTTGATTTTTTTCGGTTGAATTTCCCCGCGCTGCATGGGCAGGCCTGAATCACCCATCATCCGGTTTTGGTCACTTGACGGTTTCGACTCCGTGTTCGTGTGGCTGGTGGTCGCAGAGGGTGTCCGAGGTGATCTTTCCGGCCCCGGAGCAGGTTTTGCAATCGCTGATTTCATTCCCCGATCCCTGGCATTCCGGGCAGGTCAGCCGACCCTTTCCGGAGCATCGTTCGCATTCAAAAAATTCCACGATATTGAAGACATTGACTTTTTTGATCATTCCGGAGGCCGCACAGCGACTGCATCCCACGATTCCCTTGGACTTGCAGTAGCCACACACCTGTTCGATCTGTTTGGAGCCGTCGCAGGTGAAGCAGGTCTGGTAGCGATAGCCGCGGCGGTCACAAAGTTGGCAGGATTGGATTGCGGCAAGCGGCGTTTTCAATTTTGCCTGCAACTGCTGGGCTCCTTCGTAGTTTTCGCCTTTGAATCCGGTCAGCTCCAGGTACTTGTTCAGAAAATTGGAACTGTTGTCGTACTGGCCCAGCTCGTACAGGGTTTCGGAAAAGTAGTAGGGCATCTCGTCCGGCAGGGGAAGCCCGGAATCAATCAGATTTCTGAAAATCGAATTTGCGGTCGCATAGTCGTTTCGTTCCATTGCGGCCAGTGCGCCCTTCATCCAGCGGTCGGTTTGGCCGAGATTTACCTGGCTGAAGCCGATCATGGGGAGGAAAACAAAGAAGAGGAGGACTGGGATTCGGTAGCTGGCTGGCAATGTCAATTCGATTTAATTCCCGAAAACTACTTAACTCCCATTTCAACTCAAAGTTAAAATTTCCTGCAGGGCATTCCGGGATTTTTGGGAGGGTCATTTTGGGGCCAAAAAACACCTCTTTTTTGGCTTCTTTTAATTGCCTGGGAAAAGTGGACCCGCACTGAAAACCTGGAGCAGACTCGGGGTTTTTTCGTAGTTTGTCATCCAAAACTTTTTCCCCATGAGCAACATTGATCAGTTCAGGAAACACCTGGAGGACGGCCAGGCTTTCAAAAAAGACTACATCGTTTTGGGAACCGGTATCCTCGGCGGAGAGACGGTTTCCCAGGCCCAGGTGAAAGTACCCCTCAAGACCATGAACCGCCACGGTTTGATCGCCGGAGCCACCGGCACGGGCAAGACCAAAACCCTTCAGGTCATTGCGGAGCAGCTTTCGCTAAAGGGCGTGCCCTCCGTTTTGATGGACCTCAAGGGAGACCTTTCGGGGCTGGCGAAACCGGGGGAAGCCTCTGATTTTATCCTAAAAAGGTCTGCAACCATCGGGGTGGAATATACCCCCCAGGGGCTTCCGGTGGAGCTGATGTCCATCTCCAATGAAAAGGGAGTGCGGCTGAAGGCCACCGTTTCGGAATTTGGGCCGGTGTTGCTTTCCCAGATATTGGAGCTGAATGGCACCCAGCAGGGAGTGGTGGCTTTGGTGTTCCGCTATTGCGATACCCATCATCTTCCATTGTTGGATTTGAAAGACTTCAAGCGGGTGCTTCAGTTCATCACCAACGAGGGGAAATCTGCAATCGAAAGGGAATTTGGCCAGGTCTCCTCCGCCTCGGTCAACACGATCATGCGCAAGATCATCGAACTGGAGCAACAGGGCGCAGAGCGTTTTTTTGGAGAACTTTCCTTTGATGTGGATGACTTTGTCAGGACCAAAGACGGCAAGGGAGTCATTTCGGTGATTCGGCTGACGGACATCCAGAGCCGCCCCAAGCTGTTTTCCACGTTCATGCTGAGTCTGCTTTCGGAGATTTACGAGACTTTTCCGGAGCAGGGAGATGCCGACCAGCCCAAGCTGTGCCTTTTTATCGATGAGGCACATTTGGTTTTTGGGAATGCGTCCAAGGATCTTTTGGAAAAGATCGAAGCGATCATCAAGCTGATCCGGTCCAAGGGAGTCGGGGTTTTCTTCTGCACCCAAACGCCGACGGATGTGCCGGAGCGTGTTTTGGGGCAATTGGGCTTGAAAGTCCAGCACGCCTTGAGGGCTTTCACCGCAAAAGACCGGAAGGCCATCACCAAAACCGCCGAAAACTACCCGGATTCGCCGTTTTACGATACCGCCCAAGTTTTGACCGCCATGGGGATCGGGGAAGCTTTGGTCACTGCCCTGAACGAAAAAGGCATTCCCACGCCCCTGGCCCATACGCTGGTCAGGGCGCCGATTACCCGCATGGACATCCTCGGCGATGCAGAGATCGACCAGTTGGTAAAAAGCTCCGACCTGGTGTTCAAGTACAACAAAGACATCGACCACGACAGTGCTTTTGAGATACTCGAACGCAAAATGCTGGGCGTACAGGAAGCCCAGGAAAAAGCCCGGCTTCCCCGCCCTTCCTCCCCAGGCAGGACCGCCGGCCGTACCAAGGCCGACGAATCGCTGATCGAAGAACTCAGCAAAAACACGATGGTCAGGCAATTGGGACGCACGCTGTTCCGTGAGTTGGCCCGGGGAATATTGGGTTCATTCACCAGTAAAAGAAAATGATGCCAATGGATTGTAATTTAACTGATTATAAAAATTGAAAGTAGCGGTAATCGGGGGAGGAGCGGCTGGATATTTCGCCGCGATTCACGCGAGTGGTCCTGGCGTAGAGGTGACGGTTTTTGAGAAAACACCCAAGCTCCTTTCCAAAGTAAAAGTATCCGGGGGCGGCAGATGCAATGTGACCCATCGCCCAATGGAGATCTCCAAACTGGTGAAAAACTATCCCCGGGGCGAGAAGTTTTTGAAGCGGACATTCCGGCATTTCTCCATCCCGGACACCTTTGATTGGTTCCAATCCCGGGGTGTGGAACTCAAGATTGAGCCTGACGGAAGGGTGTTCCCGGTCAGCGATTCCTCGCAATCCATCATCGATTGCCTGCAAAAAGAAGCCGAAAAGGCCAAAATAACCATCAGGCTTTCCACCGGGATCAAAGAGCTAAACCCTCTGGAAACCGGCTACGAACTGATTACCGAAAAGGGGGCTTTTCGGGTGGACAAAGTGATCGTTGCCTCAGGGGGTCAACCAAAATCAGAGGGATACCATTTTCTTAAATCACTCAATCACAGGATAAAAGATCCGATTCCTTCCCTTTTTACTTTCAATACTCCCGGCGAGCCCATCCGAGAGCTCATGGGAGTCGCCGTAACGGAAGGCCTGGTGAAAATAGAAGGCACCAAATTGAATTACCGTGGGCCTGTCCTGATCACCCACTGGGGAATCAGCGGGCCTGCCGTCTTGAAGCTTTCGGCTTTCGGTGCGGAGTGGCTCCACGACCACCACTACCAGGCCCGTGTCCTGATCAATTGGAATGCGGGCTATGGGGAACACGACTACCTGGAGCATCTGACAAATTATGGCAAAGCCCATCCCAACAGAAAGCTTCGCTCGCATCCTCTTTTTGACGTCCCGTCGCGGCTTTGGGAGCATCTTTGTGAAAGGGCTGAAATCGGAGAGAACACCCTGACGGGAAATTTGACAAAAAAGAACCTAAACAAGCTCGTCCAAAATCTTTTTTGCTATATATTGGCGGTAAGCGGAAAAACCACTTTCAAAGAGGAATTTGTCACAGCAGGCGGAATTTCTTTGGAGGAGGTCGATCCCGAAACCATGCAAAGCAAGTATCACCCCAACCTGTACTTTGCCGGCGAAATCTTAAACATCGATGGAATTACAGGCGGCTTTAATTTTCAGGCGGCTTGGTCCACTGGATTCATTGCCGGAAAGTCTGCTAAAGCAACAGAATTATGAACAATTGTTACCCGGAGTTGAACCAACGGATTCTGGAAATGGCCGAAGGCGACGACGAATTCAGGGTTGAACTGACCTCAGCCATTTATAGCGGCTTGTCGGAGCTGCAATCCGTGTATACGGAAGCATGCCTCGCAAAAGATCAGGTCAGGATCCAGCAAATCCGCCACAAGATCAAGCCGACACTTTCGATGTTTGAGTTTGACCAGTTGGCCGCTTCCCTTCAGGAGGGCAAGGAGATTCTGGAATCCGAAGGGTTTGGGGCGGCTTTCGATGTGCACTTCCGGTTTTTTTTGGCAAAAGTGGGAGAGGCATTGGGAGAAGTGGGCCGCCTGACAAACTAAAATAGGAGCATGCACCGGCAGCTCCCATTTTTGAAATAAACCCTATAAAGAAAAATTCTTCCGCGAAAGTAAATGCCCATTTTTTGGCATCGGTTACCGCTGTGTTATTTTCGGGTGAAGATTTAGATTTCCCATCCCATGCCGGTCATTTCCAGTGCCTATCAGAAACCTCCCGCCTATCTTTTCAACAGCCATCTGGAGACCATCGTCCCGAGCCTGCTGAGGAAAGTGACCGGGGTGGATTATTCGAGGGAAAAGATCAACACGCCCGACGGGGATTTTTTGAACCTGGATTGGTCCAAGGTTGGCGGAGAAAAGCTGCTGATTGTTTCGCACGGGCTTGAGGGAGACTCCAGGAGACACTATGCGATGGGACTGGCCAAGATCTTCAACCAAAACGGCATGGATGTGCTGGTCTGGAACAACCGGAGCTGCGGGGGAGAGATGAACCTCCGGCCCATCCTCTATCACCATGGCTCGAGCTACGATCTCGAAACGGTAGTTCGGCATGTCCTGGGCCAAAAGAGCCACCGGGAGATCTTCCTCTCGGGAATCAGTATGGGCGCTGCCCAGACTCTGAAATATCTGGGCGAAAAAGGGGCGGACCTTCCCGCACAGATCACCAGGGCGGCGGTCTATTCCGCTCCCTGCAACCTTGCTTCCAGTGCCGCCACGCTGAAATTCCGTTCCAATCTTTTCTACAAAAACCGGTTTTTGGGCAAGCTGAAAAAGAAAATGGAAGCAAAGGCGATTCAGTTTCCTGATCTGATCGATTTGGATTTGCTGCGCAACGTGAAGGATTTTGATGCGTTTGACACCCAGTTCACCGCGAGGCTGCACGGGTTTGGGGATGCTGCCGATTTTTACAAAAGTGTCAGTGCAGACAATTGGATCGCGCACATTCCGATCCCGACCCTGATCGTCAACGCCCTGAATGACCCGCTTTTGGGGCCGGAATGCTATCCGGTCGCAGTGGCTGAATCCCGGTCCAACCTCTTTCTGGAAATGCCCAAAAGAGGCGGGCATACCGGCTTTTTGCTTGGCGGCCAGGAATTTACTTTTGGGGAATTCAGGATCCTGCAGTTTTTGAATGGGGCATGATTGGGTGGGAATTGTTATTTTCCCGATCAATTTTCCCTTCGACTTTATGAGAAAGCTGGCACTGGTTGTTTTGATGGGCCTTTTTTTGGCCACGTTGTTTTTTATGTGGCTGAATGACTTCGAATCGTTTCGGTTCGGCTATGTGATCTTGTTTTTGATCTGCGTGATCGGCCTGTTGGGCTGGCATGATGCCACCCAGCGGCAACATGCGGTCCTGAGGAATTTTCCGGTGGTCGGACATTTCAGATACTTGCTGGAATCCATCAGTCCGGAGATCCAGCAGTATTTCATCGAGTCCAATACCAGCGGTCGGCCTTTCAGCAGAAACCTCAGGGCCTTGGTTTACCGCAGGGCCAAGGGCGTAAACGACACGCATCCTTTCGGGACTCAGCGAGACCTCGACGTGGAGGACTATGTGGCGCTGCGGCATTCCATCTATGCGAAAAGCCCGCGTGAAGAGGACCTCCGGGTGATGGTGGGCGGGCCGGACTGCACCCAGCCGTATTCGGCTTCGATCTTCAATATTTCTGCGATGAGTTTTGGTTCCCTGAGCGGAAATGCGGTGATGGCTTTGAATCGGGGTGCCAAAAAAGGCAACTTTTTCCACAACACAGGGGAGGGTGGGATCTCACCCCACCACTTGCAGGGCGGGGATATCTGCTGGCAGATCGGCACGGGATATTTTGGCTGCAGGGATGGGCATGGTTTTTTTGACGGAGACAAGTTCCGGGAAAAAGCCGCTTTGCCGCAGGTCAAGATGATTGAAATCAAGATTTCCCAAGGTGCCAAACCGGGCCATGGGGGAGTGTTGCCCGGCGTGAAAAACACTCCTGAAATTGCCCAAATCAGAGGAGTGGAAGCTGGTACCACGATCCTTTCACCACCTTCCCACTCGGCTTTTTCCAATCCGAAGGAATTGGTGCATTTTGTGAAAAAACTGCGTGAACTTGCCGGTGGCAAACCCATTGGCTTTAAGCTGTGTATCGGCAGAACGGAGGAATTTGAGGCCATCTGCCAAGCGATGGTGGAAGAGGCCATTTTCCCCGATTTCATCACGATAGATGGGGCAGAAGGCGGCACGGGGGCTGCGCCCCTGGAGTTTTCGGACAGCGTGGGACTGCCCTTGGAGCCTGCCTTGATTTTTGCCAGAGTAGCCCTGGAGAAATATCAGCTCAAAAACCGAATCCTGTTGATCGCTTCTGGAAAAGCGATCAGCGCGTTTTCCATTGTGAAAAATCTGGCGCTCGGTGCGGACATGTGCAATTCCGCCCGGGGATTTATGTTCAGCTTGGGCTGCATTCAGGCGCTTCGCTGCAATACGAATGCCTGTCCCACCGGTGTCGCCACCCAGGACAGGCATCTGGAAAAGGGACTGGTCGTCACGGACAAATCGGAGCGGGTCTGTAATTTCCACAAAAACACCGTCCATGCCGTCAAGGAACTGCTTGGCGCAACGGGGCACGACCACACCTCCGAGTTGACGGTACGGGATCTGGTGAGAGGGGATGAAATGGTGGATTTCGCCAACCGGTTTTTCCCGGATTCGGTTGCGCACCACCTGGGTTGAAGGCCTATTGGAACCTCCTTAGGGCCATTTCTGCAACCGTTCCCCCGATGGAAAGCGAACTGGTTGCCGCAGGTGAGGGGGCATTCAGCACATTGATGGCGTATTGGGATTCACGGATCGCAAAATCGTCCAAGAGGCCACCGGTGCGGTCACAGGCCTGGGCCCGGACTCCGGCTCCGCCTTCGACCAGGTCAGATTCCTGGATTTCGGGAATGAGTTCCTGCAGGGCTTTGGTAAAAGCTGCTTTGGAAAAAGAACGATACAACTCGCCAAAGCCTGTTTTCCAGTATTTGGACGCAACTTTTTGGAACCCGGGCCAGGCCAGGGATTCGGCCAGCTCAGCCACATTGATTTGGCTCTTTTTGTATCCTTCTCTTCGAAAAGCCAGCACGGCATTGGGGCCCGCTTCGACTCCGCCCTTTTTCATCCGCGTAAAATGGACTCCCAGGAAAGGGAAATTCGGATCAGGCACGGGATAGATCAGGTTTTTGACCAGGTATTCTTTTTCTTTTTTCAGCTTGAAGTATTCACCGCGGAAGGGGATGATTTTTACATCATTTGCTGAGGTATCGTTCATCTGGGCGACCTTGTCTGAATAAAGTCCGGCACAGTTGATTACAAGTTTGGATTCAAAATCCCTGCCTGAGGTTTCGATGTAGTTCAAACCATCCTTCTGGCTTATTTTCAATACTTTATGGTTCAGGAAAATCTGCCCGCCGTTTTGCAGGATTTTTCTGCCATAGGCCAAGGCGACCTGATAATAATCGACGATTCCGGTCTGGGGCACATGGATGGCAGCCACTCCGGCGCAGTGGGGTTCATAGACTTTGAGCTCTTCCAGGGTGATGTATCGGGTTCCCTCCAGTCCGTTTGCCAAGCCGCGCTCCCAAAGGGTTTTTAACAGCGGCTTTTGCTCCTCGCGGGTGGCTACGACCACTTTGCCGGTGATTTCAAAGGGGATTTTTTCTTCCTCGCAAAATCGGACCAGTTCATGATATCCGTTGATGCAGTTGGTTGCTTTGAGCGAGCCTGGTTTGTAGTAGAGGCCCGAGTGGATCACCCCGGAGTTGTTTCCCGTTTGGTGCTTGGCGAGCTGGTCTTCCTTTTCCAAAACCGCAATTTTAAGATCAGGGCGGGATTTTTGGATTTTCAAACCCGTGGCCAGGCCCACGATTCCGCCCCCCACAATCACTACATCGTATATCATCTTCAAGAGAAATTTGCCCTCAAATATACGTTCGGGACGTACATTGCAAACGCATTTTTATTCCGGGAAAAGGCACGCTGTTTGGAAATATTCACATCCGGATCGAACCAACTAGCGACAGTTTGAATTTATCTTGCGGCCGATTGCCATGTTGCGCCAGAATAGATCAATGCTTCGTCTCCTTTTTATTGCCCTTTTTTGCTTTTTTTCCACTTCCCTCTGGGCCCAATACACGATCAGGGGAAAAGTGTCGGATGCGGAAACGGGCGCACCCATTGCCTTTGCGAATGTGATCCTGAAAGGGACGACCACCGGGATTACGACGGATTTTGAAGGAAACTACCTGATCTCGGCAAAATTGCTGAGCGATAGCCTGTCGGTGAGCTATCTGGGCTACAATCCCCAATCCAAAGTGCTGGCCGACCAGCCGGACCAAGTTCTCAACTTTCAGCTTCGGCCGACGGCTTTCGAACTCGACGCCTTCGTCTTTGAGGCTGGCGAAAATCCGGCCTTCGAAATCATCAGACGAGCTTCTGAACGACGGAAGGACTTTGACAAAAGGTCCCTGACAGCCTACGAAACGAAGAATTACACCAAGATTGAGATCGATATCGACAACCTGTCGGAGGACTTCAGGCAAAGGAAATCCGTCCAAAAGGTCACTTTTGTGCTGGACAGCATCAAGCAGCTCACCAATGACGAGGGGGAAAAGATCCTGCCGGTTTTCTTCTCCGAGACGGTTTCCAGGTTTTACTACAGAAACAATCCCGAGCTCCGAAAAGAAGTCATCGAAAAGTCCAAAGTGACCGGAGTCGGAATCACGGACGGATCCACGACTTCGCAGATCACCGGGTCGGTCTTTCAGGAGTATAATTTCTACAAAAACTGGCTTTCCATCCTGAACAAGGACTTTGTTTCCCCGATTTCGGACGGGTGGAAGTCGTTTTACGACTACGATCTGCTGGACTCCGTTTTGGTCGGGCAGGACACCTGCTACAAGCTGCAGGTGTATCCCCGCAGGGAGCAGGATCTGGCGTTTACAGGCACGATCTGGATCAAAAAGGACGATTACTCCCTCAAGCAGGTGGATCTGACGATTCCCAAAGCGGCAAACCTGAATTTTGTGGATCGGATCAAAATCCAGCAAGAGCTCCGCCCGAGTGCTGCGGGCCCCCTGATTCCTTCCAAAACCAGAGTATTGATCAAAATCTCCCAAGTGACTGACGATACCGCCGGACTGCTGGCGAAGTTTTATACCGCCACGGACAGCGTCGTCGTCAATGAGCCCAAACAAACGAAATTCTTCAACCAGGCTGTGGAGCTAAAGCCGGATTTTGGGATGGTGGAGGAGAGCTTTTGGGAAAAAAACCGGCCCGATCCCCTGAGCTCCGAGGAATTGGCGGTGCTGCAGATGGTCGATACGCTGAAGAAAATCCCGATCATCCGCTTCTATTCCGAAGGATTGAAGTTTTTTGCCACAGGATACAAGCCCATCGGCAAGATCGATATCGGGCCCTGGCCGGGGTTTTTCAACTACAACAACATCGAGAATGTGCGGCTGGGTATGGGGCTGCGGACCAATTACAAGTTCAGCAAAAAATGGGAGCTGAAGGGGTATTTGGCCTACGGATTTGGGGATATGAAGTGGAAATATGCTGCATCTGCCACCCGGATCTTGGACAGAAGCCGTTGGACTGCCGTTCAGGCCTACTCCAACAAAGAAATAGACCAAGTCGGTCTGGAGATCGCAAATCTCCAGAGCAACAGCATCTTCCTTGCCGCGAGCAGGTTTGGGACTTTGCGAAGCCCGTATTTCAGTACCAACCATGGGCTGAATGTGCAGCGAGAGTTTTTCAAGGGATTTCTGGTCAAAGCCGGACTGAACGCGGGTCAATTTGATCCGCTGTATGATTTCTACTACCTCGAAAAAGACACGAGAGAATACCGCTCCAACTTTGAAACCACCGAAATCCGCGCAGGAATCCGTTATGGCCGGGATGAGATCATCATCATCAATGACAATGAGCGGGCGTCTCTGGGATCGATCAAATGGCCGATCTTTGAAGTCAACTATGCGCGTGGAATGAACTGGCTGGGAGGAGACTTGGAGTACCAAAAGCTCAGCTTCTATGTCTATCAGCGGATCAACATGGGATTGCTGGGAGTGGGGCGATATGAACTGGATGCCGGAAAGATATTTGGAGAAGTCCCTTATCCGATCCTCAAGAACCACCTGGGCAACGAGACCATTTTCTACACGACAGCCGCATTCAACACCATGAATTTTACGGAATTCACCTCAGACCAGTATTTCAGCATTCGGTACAGGCAATCGTTTGAGGGATTTCTGCTCAATTCGATCCCCCTGATCCAACGCCTGAAATGGAGGTTTGTAGGGAATGCCAATGTACTCTGGGGCTCGGTCAGGGACTACAATGTGGAAAATGTACCGGACGTGGATCCGGATGGCAATCCGCTCAACACATTCGGCAGACTGGATTTTGGGAATCCATACCTGGAGTTGGGCTATGGGGTGGAAAATATCTTTAAGTTTTTCCGTGTGGACTTTTTCCACCGAATGACCTATCTGGACAATCCGGGAGCGAAGCCGTTTCATGTGAAAGTGAGCGCGCAGTTTATTCTTTGAATTTTTGAAAAATTGATTGAAAGACCACTAAATCTTTGGCTTTGTGAGAATTGATTCTTAAGTTATGGGATAACTCTGAAGCCAAACAAAATGTCGATTGCTCTAAGACGCCTCAAATTGATCCTGCTAGTCGCTTTTATTTTGATTTTGGCACTGCCTTCAGAAATTTTTGCCCAGAAAGAGCCCCAGTCCTTTACGGCAAAAAATGCACTATATGTAGAATTTGGTGGGTCTTCCGGCCGATATGCGGTCAACTACAGCAACATTTTTCATCAAAAAGGGAAACTAAAGCTGAACGCCAGCGCAGGTTTTTCTATGTGGCGTAATAAAATAAGTGATTTCAAGACCATTTGGCTTCCCGTTATCCCTTTAGAAGTAACAGCCTTTTATGGTAAGTCAAATCATCATCTGGAATTAGGTTTTGGGTTTACTTCCTTTCTAGATAGAACTTTAGATTTTGATTCGGAAGCATTAGAATTAGATGATAAAGTGGTTTTTGGTGCTGCTATTCCTTTAAGAATTGGTTATAGATACCAAAAACCTGAGGGAGGATTTTTCTATAGGATTGGATATACTCCGTTTTTTAATCTCCCTGTTGGAGGAAGAGAAGATTGGGTTTTTACACCAATATTTGCGGGATTGAGTATTGGAAAGAGTTTTTAGAACATGTCTTAAAAGAACCAGAAAGTATGTCAACCCACGCCAAGACAGTTTTTTAGGGGCTTTACTTGTGTTGTTTACGCTGCCTTTTCAGGCATATGCCCAAAACGAAGCGGAAACTTTCACTGCAAAAAATGCTATTTATCTTGAAGTAGGAGGAAGTTCTGGAATCTATGCGGTCAACTACAGCAAGATTTTTCATCAAAAAGGGAAGCTAAAGCTGAACGCCAGTGCAGGTTTTTCTATGTGGAGGAATGAAAAATTAGATTCGAGGACTAGTTGGCTTCCTGCAATTCCTTTGGAGGTGACAGCCTTTTACGGAAAGTCAAATCATCATTTGGAAATGGGTTTTGGAGTCACTTCTTACTTAGGTAGAACTTTAGCAATAGATTCGGAAACATTTGAATTTAGAGATAAAGTGGTTTTTGGCGCCTTCAATCCTCTTAGAGTCGGATATCGATACCAAAATCCTGAAGGAGGATTCTTTTTTAGGGTTGGCTATACGCCAATTATTGACTTTCCGCCAAGAACAGGGGGAAATTGGTCTTTTAATCCTTATTGGGCAGGAGTAAGTTTTGGAAAGAGTTTTTAAATCTCTACTTAGCTTCTGGAAAACTGTACCCCAATATCCATCCAATAATTTCTTCCACATCGCCTACCGTGTGAAGAAATAGCATTTCTTTTATGGATTCGCCCCCACTAAATTTTTCCTTTCCTATCCGGTTGTGCATATTTGCAGCTTAGACCAATTGCCTGTTTGTATGGGCAGAAAAAACACAAACACATGTCACAACAAATTAAGATTACCCTTCCGGATGGCTCCGTGAGGGAGTACGAAAAAGGGACTACCGGGCTACAGATTGCTGCAAGTATCAGCGAGGGTTTGGCACGGAACGTCCTGGCAGCCAAAGTAAACGGTCAGGTGTGGGACGCGACCCGGGCCATCGACACAGACTCCAGCCTGCAATTGCTCACCTGGAACGATCTGGAAGGCAAAAACACCTTTTGGCACTCTTCTGCACACTTGATGGCCGAAGCGCTGGAAGCTTTGTATCCCGGAACCAAATTCGGAATCGGACCTCCGATCGAGACCGGTTTCTACTACGATGTGGACTTTGGAGACCACAAGCTGGAAGGGGACGAGCTGGAGAAGATCGAGCAGAAGATGCTCGAACTCGCCAGGGAAAAGAATGAATATATCCGCAAGGATGTCAGCAAGAAAGATGCCGTTGCCTACTTTCAGGAAAAGGGCGACGAATACAAGCTAGACCTCTTGGAAGGATTGGAGGATGGCTCGATCACTTTTTACCAGCAGGGCAATTTCACGGATCTTTGCCGGGGTCCGCACATTCCAAACACCGGATTTGTCAAAGCCGTCAAGTTGACCAACATCGCCGGAGCGTACTGGAGAGGGGATGAGAAGCGCAAGATGCTGACCCGTATCTACGGCGTTACTTTTCCAAAAGCCCAAGAGCTGAAAGACTATCTGGCTTTGCTGGAAGAGGCCAAAAAGCGGGACCACCGCAAGATTGGCCGTGAGCTGGAGCTTTTCACTTTCTCCGAAAAAGTGGGGATGGGATTGCCGCTATGGCTTCCCAAAGGGACTTTGCTGCGTGAGCGCCTGATCAGCTTTATGAAGAAAGCCCAGGACAAATCCGGCTATCAGCAAGTCACCACGCCGCATATCGGGAGCAAAGCACTTTATGAGACTTCCGGTCACTACGAGAAATATGGGAAGGATTCCTTTCAGCCGATCACCACTCCGCATGAAGGGGAGGCGTTTCTGCTGAAGCCGATGAACTGCCCGCATCACTGCGAGATCTACAAGCACAAGCCAAGATCCTACAAGGATTTGCCGATTCGCTACGCGGAGTTTGGTACGGTGTATCGCTACGAGCAAAGCGGGGAGTTGCACGGGTTGACCCGGGTGAGGGGATTTACCCAAGACGATGCACACATCTTCTGCCGCCCGGATCAGGTGAAGGAAGAATTCATCAAGGTGATCGATTTGGTGCTTTACGTGTTTAAGGCCTTGGGTTTCGAGGACTATACCGCCCAGATTTCCCTGAGAGATCCTGAGAAAAAAGAGAAATATATCGGTGGGGATGAAGCCTGGCAAAAGGCCGAGTCTGCGATCATCGAAGCTGCGGCCGAAAAAGGGTTGCAGACTGTCACCGAACTGGGTGAGGCGGCATTTTACGGGCCGAAGCTCGACTTCATGGTGAAGGACGCTTTGGGCAGGAAATGGCAGTTGGGCACGATCCAAGTGGATTACCAATTACCGGATCGGTTCCAGCTCGAATACATCGGTTCGGACAACCAAAAGCACCGACCGGTGATGATCCACCGGGCACCGTTTGGCTCCTTGGAGCGCTTTGTAGCGGTCTTGATCGAGCACTGTGCGGGCGATTTCCCGCTATGGCTGTCGCCGGAGCAGATCAATATCCTGCCCATTTCGGAAAAATATGTCTCCTATGCCGAGGAGCTGAAGGGCATCTTGGACGAAGCGGGCATTGCCGGACACATCGACAACCGGGACGAAAAGATCGGCCGCAAGATCCGTGACTCGGAGGTCAAAAAGGTGCCTTTTATGCTGATAGTCGGCGAAAAAGAGCAGGAAGAGCAGAAAGTGTCGGTGCGGAAGCACGGGCAGGGAGACCTGGGAAGCTTTTCGATCGAAGAGTTTATCCGGTATTTTCAGGGGATTATCTCCGAATCTCTGAGTAAGCAGTAAAACGTAATATTTTATTCCGCTTTTTAGAATTGGAAATAATTCCGATATTTGCAGGCAATTTCACAAGAAACAACCAAAGCTAACTTGAGCCAAAGACCACAACCGCAACAAAGAGGAAGACAAGAAGAGCCCTATCGGATCAACCATAAAATAAGGGTTCGCGAAGTAAGACTGGTAGGTGATTTCGTAGAAGGCGGAAACGCCGTTTTGCCTATCGAAAAGGCCATCAAACTTGCCCAGGACAACGAACTCGACCTTGTCGAAATTTCTCCCAATGCAGTGCCTCCCGTATGTAAAATCATCGACTACGCGAAGTTCAAATACGAGCAAAAGAAGAAGCAAAAGGAGATCAAGGCCAACGCGGCCAAGGTTGTTTTGAAGGAAATCAGATTCGGACCGAATACCGATGACCACGACTTCAACTTCAAACTGAAGCACGCGATCAACTTTCTGAAGGAAGGAGCAAAAGTAAAGGCCTACGTACACTTCGTCGGCCGCTCGATTGTCTTCAAGGAAAGGGGAGAGATGCTGCTGTTGAAATTTGCGCAGGAGCTCGAAGACCACGGAGTGGTGGAGCAAATGCCAAAGTTGGAAGGAAAACGGATGAGCATCTTTATCGCTGCCAAGGCAGGAAAAAAATAATTTCAACCAATATAAATACAGCAAAATGCCAAAAGTAAAAACCAAATCCAGTGCAAAAAAGCGGTTCGCCCTCACGGGAACCGGCAAAATCAAAAGGAAACACGCTTTCAAAAGCCACATCCTGACGAAAAAATCCACCAAGCGCAAGCACAACCTGACCAAAACCGGTTTGGTGCATGTTTCCGACGAAGGTAGGGTAAGAGACATGCTGAAGATCTGATCTTCTCCCAATCTCTTTAATTAAACAAGGTTCATTAATTCACCAGATGCTTTGGTAAAAAAGATCCCGGATCAAACGGGACACCAAGTGTCAAAAATCAAAAAACTATGCCTAGATCAGTAAACGCGGTAGCGTCCAGAGCAAGAAGAAAGAAGGTACTAAAGGCCACAAGAGGTTACTTCGGAAGAGGTAGCAACGTGTGGACGGTAGCCAAAAACAAGTATGAGAAAGGTCTCCAGTACGCTTACAGGGACCGCAAAGCGAAGAAAAGAGAGTTCAGAGCCTTGTGGATCCAGCGTATCAACGCCGGTGCAAGAGAGCACGGCGTGTCCTATTCTCAATTGATGGGTCTGTTGAAAAAAGCCGAAATCGAACTTAACCGCAAGGTTTTGGCTGATCTTGCCATGAACCATCCCGAGGCATTCAAAGCTGTAGTTGAAAGAGTAAAATAAGGTCGGCACATCCTTGTTTTGCGGAAAGCCTTCCTTCGGGAGGGCTTTTTTCGTTTAGAAAAGTTTGGCTATCCCGTAGGCGGAAACAGACAGGATAGCGAGGATACTCAGCCAAAATACCAAGTTGTAGGCAGGGCTGGACCGGAGTCCAAGGGTGTTGTTTCTTCGGTGAAAAACCACCCCTCCATAGACTGTCAGCAATAACAGAACAGAGCCGACCGCCCCGCCGGACAAGACCATGATCCCGGGCTGGTTGACAAAGAAAAAAGTCAATATCCAGCACGTCGGAAACCCAAAGGCCAGGATTTTGACGGTTCTGTTGAGATTTTTTTGATCCATCCAACCGATCTGCGCAAAAACATCCGGGAACAGTCGGGTCCAATAGGCCAAAGTGGCGAAAAGACTGGAATACAAAGCGAAGAATGCCCCGATCAGATAGCCGATCTTGGTGCCTGGGCCCAGTGACTCGGTGTAGATGGACGCCAGCGCGATGATCAATTCGGTCCCTTCGGGGATATCTTCCTTTCCGTGCAATATGGCCGCTCCCAGAAGATAAAATGCCGCCGTGACCAAGGTGTAAATAGCCATGGCCACAAATGCGTCCAGGTGCATCACTTGGATCCAGCCCCTTGCACGGGCGTGCCACTCAGGCGTATTGTCAAATGTCCCGACGTATTTTGCATAGCCCTTTTCCCGACACCAATACGTATAGGCAATGATCTCGTCACTGGCCACGCCCGTGATCCCAAACGCCCCGATCGCCACAAAAACCAGATTTGACGGCAACTGAAAGGTGAGGCCCGTGGCGACCTGATTCCAACCAAAAGCGAATGGCGTAAAAAAGACGGCGATAAAGGAGGTGATGGTAAACAGGGTAAATGCAAAAACCATCCAGGCGGCGGCCTTTTCGATGGTAGCATAATAGTTGTTGACAAAGAAATAGGGAAGCGTCAATCCCACCAGAACCGAACTGAGGGCAATGGGAATCTGGGGAAAAATCAGACTCAACGCAATGGCTGTTCCGCCCACCATGCCCCCGAGCTGAAGGATTTTAAAGGAGGTAAGGAAGAAAGTCGTCCAGACCACCCAGTTTGCATTTTTGAATCTCAGACCCGGAAAACCATTGAAGTCCTGCATCAGCGTCTTTCCGGAGACGATTGCATTTTTGCCAAACTCCAACTGTACGGCGACCTTGATCAGGCAACTTGCCAGAATGACCCAGAAGGCGATAAATCCTCCTTTCGCCCCCAGGATGGTAGTGGCGATCAGTTCTCCGGAGCCAACGATGGAGGCTGAGAGTATAAATCCCGGGCCGAGAAATTTGAGTTTCGAAAGGAAAGACTTGGGTGGGGCTAAGGTAGAGACAGGGTCGGGTTTTGGCATTCTGGAATTTACCCAAAATGGCGAATGGAGAAAAGCAATTGCATGGAATGCCCTTTTGCGTACCCCAAAAAAACCTCAAAAAGAGCCAGACTACGAATTCATCCATTTATTTCCGAAAACAAAAAAGGCTTCCGTTTCCGAAAGCTCCCGAAAGTATCCGGGACGAGAGGGAGATTTGAACTCCCGTCCGCCGCGCCTGTGCGCCGTGGTGTAGCGGATAGGAATCCTGCGCTCTGGCTTCAAGTATCGGAATGGGTAGCTCAGGATAGGCAAAAAAGAAAAGGCTTCCGTTTCCGAAAGCCTTTGTAGCGAGAGGGAGATTTGAACTCCCGACCTCAGGGTTATGAATCCTGCGCTCT
>CAZGYC010000038.1:0-38817 GCA_964530015.1 uncultured Limnohabitans sp.
TTGCTCCGGACGGGACACTTTACATCTCCAATGAAGCGCGGGATGGAAAGGCGAACATCCTGGTTTTTGGCTATCGGCCATGAAGTCTGTCGGCACCCTGACCCCGTGCCTGCCGGCTTTTGCCCGCAAAAGAAAATGCCTGCCCACGGGGAATACCGGTCAGCCCAAACTTGCAGCCGGGGAAGCCGGGAAAATCTTCAGGGCCTGTGACGGGAAAAAGACTTTCGAGGCAGCGGCGGCGGCTTTGACAGGCCATCGGGAACCGCCTTCCAAAAACACCATTTACCCCAAATCAATGCAGGCCCCGAAAACTAACGCGAAAAACCCGCGCTAAAACCCCAAGTTCAGATTGCCTCCACGGCGGAATTTCCCCAGGTCAAACGCAGGCATACTCCGGCCTGCAAAATGGGCCTTGCGCGCAAAGCGGAACAGCGTCTGAATGCTCTCGGCGAGGACACCCTCCCCCTTCATCCTTCGGCCAAACCGGCTGTCGTTTACATTGCCTCCGTGCAGTTCGGCGATTTGGTGCATGACCTTCTGAAAACGGTCGGGGAAGTTTTTCCGCAGCCAGTCGGCAAAGATCTCCTCCAGCTTCCCGTTGAGCCTCACCACCGTCATTCCAGCAGAAAGCGCCCCGTGGTCGGCAGCGGCTTTGAGGATCGCCGGTGTCTCCTGATTGTTGAGACCCGGGATAATCGGCGCATTCATCACCGCGACCGGAACGCCCGCCTTGGCCAATACCTCGATGGTTTTCAGCCGCTTCACCGCACTTGCGGTCCGCGGCTCCATCTTTCTTCTCAGGCTTTCGTCCAGCGTGGTGATGGAAATATACACCTGCACCAGCCGATCCTGGGCAAGGTCCTGAAGCAAATCCAGGTCCCTCAGGATCAGGCTGTTTTTGGTAATCATCCCCACAGGATGTCGATACCTGGCGAAAACCTTCAGCAGCTCCCGGGTAATTCCCATTTCCGTTTCCAGGGGCTGGTAGCAGTCGGTATTGCCGGAGACTGAGATCGGTGCCACCTTCCAATTGGGATTTAGGAGGTGCTTTTCGAGCAGCTTCGGCGCATCCGGCTTGGCCATCAGCTTGGTCTCAAAGTCCAGCCCGGCAGTGTAGCCATAGTATTCGTGGGAATTTCGGGCATAGCAGTAGATGCATCCGTGCTCGCAGCCCTGGTAGGGGTTCAGGGAAAACAGCAAACCCAAATCAGGGCTTTTGACGGGGTTGACGATGGTCTTGGAGTGCTCTATCCTCACCTCTGTCTTGGGAGAAAGCAAAAGCGGCTCGTCCAAACCCTCAATATGCTCCGCCACCACCCGGTTTTCCAAAAACCGGTTGCCCGACTGGATCTGTGCCCCGCGTCCTTTGAAATAATCCCCTTCTCCGTCAATCATTTTGTCAAATCCTCCCCGCTTATTTTAAGGAAGATTTGGTAAAAACAAACCGAAACGACGGGAAATGTCTTTTTTTTCAAAAAGGAAAAATCAGCAGTGCGTGCTGGCTGACCGTGTTGAAATCCCTCCAGACCCGATTGAGTTCGGTATGGGTTTTGGCCGCTTCCAGTCCTGCGAAAGGATACAATCCGGCGTTGCTCTTGCGGCAGGTTTGGGTCAGTTTTCGGCTGGTTCGGCTGATCTTTTTCAGCAGGGATTCAGATATTTCGCCTTTGGTCTCCAAAACCACAGAAGACTCTTCAATCAGCCCATAAAACTCAGCTTTAAGCTTTTTCAGCTTCCTTTGTTGCTTTTCGAGCACTTTTTGGAAGTATTTCAGATGTCTTTTGCCGTACTTCCGGTATTCGTGACGCTTCCAAAATGCCTCCTCGATCAAGTCGATCAAATGCCGGGTGATCCCCAGGATGTTCACGGCAAGGGTCGCCTCGGCAAGCTGCAAAAACGGATAGCGGAACACCGGATCAGTGAGCGTCGTTTTTTCGGGCAGGATCTCAAAGGCCCGATCACGGGGAACCGAAAGATCTTCCGTCCGGAAGGCGTGACTCCCCGTGGCAATCATTCCCATGTAGTTCCATCCATCGAGGATTTGAACCTCCTCTTTTTTCAGGATAAAGGCCTTGACGATCGGATTGCCCTTCTTGTCCAGAGCAGGGCTTCCGTTTTCCAGCAGCTCGCAATTGGCCGTGAAATGGGTCGCATGCAACGCGCCCGACGCATAGGTCCAACTGCCGGAGATCAGGTAATTCCCGCCGACGAGATCCGCCCTTCCGCCCACAAAACCGCTTCCCGCCAGACAGACCTTCGGGTCGGCAAACACCTCCCGGGAAAGCTCCTTTTCCATAAACCCAACGAACCATCCGGCCCCAGCGCAGAGCGTCACCGTCCAGCCCAAGCTTCCGTCCAGTTTGGCCAGCCCTTCCTCGATCCGAAGCGCGTCCGTCAGGTTCAGCCCCAAGCCGCCCAGTGTTTTTGGCACAAAAAGCTTGAACCACTTCTCCCGATAGACGGTTTCCAGCCATTCATCGGAAAGACAGCCCAGTTTTTCGGAGGCTGCCGCGTGGTCAGGATCAAACAGTTCGGAGTGTTTCATGGCGGTTTTTGAGTTCTTTTTTCCAATCCAAGTAACCGAAAATCGCTACCACAAACAGGAAAAGGGTTAAAAATGAGAACATATACAACTGCTTGGAATACAGCAATGGGATCGCGACCAGGTTGGAAATGTTGAGCCAAATCCAGTTTTCCAGCTTTCGTTTGGCCAAAAGCCACATGCCGGCCCAAGCGGTGGAAGACACAAACGCGTCAATCACGGGAACATCCGAGTCGGTAAAAGAAATGAGCATCAAATACAAAAATCCCCAGCCGAAAATTGCTATTCCAAAGGTGATGGCCCGATCCCTGGTTCCGCTCCGGCTGATCTGTGAGGCTCCGGATGCGGAGCGGTTTTTCCAGTTGGCCCAGCCGTAGACACTCATCACCAGATAATAGCAGTGAAGCAGCGTCTCCGCATACAGCTTGGACTCCAACAGCAAGACGGAGCCACAAAGAATCCCGATGATCCCGGTGGGATAAAGCCAAATGCTGTTCTTACGGGCCAAAAGAACCTCGGAAACCCCGAAGGCCACGGCGGTCCATTCCAGCAAGCCGGTGTTTTGGATCTGCTCCAAGAGCAATCCTGCGTCGAATGAAAATTCCATTTGAATAACTTTTTTCCATTATTCAAATAAGGGAGAAGTGGATTGTCGATCCCTACGCCGGCATTACCCGGATCAGGTGCTCGGCAGCATGCTGCCGATGGGTATGATCTCAGCCCTGTTTTTTGGGCACCCCTTAGTTGATGGCCTGAAGATATGCCAAATTCCGGAAAAATGATCCAGAGTTTGTAGGTAGTACAGGGAAATCGCCTTTAAGAAATCACCGCCTTTCTACTTGAATACAAGTGAAAATGCTTTTGTAAAACCTTAAACCAGGATGGGGATTCAGGAAATGAAGGGCTTCGCTCCAGTCCGGCCCATACGATTGTTGCCTTTACAGCCCACCTCTTGGTTCTTAATTCTCTTATTGGACTGAATGGTTAAATCCAAAAAACGGGAAGAGCCGCACATTTCGACCCTGCGATTATTCTGTTTCAATCAAAGAAAGTTAAAAGCGATTTCCCTGGTAAGTAGTAAACAGTAAGTGGTAAACCGTACATCGAACGACTTACCACTTACCACTCACTACAAAATCAAGAGAACTGCCACCTGTCTGAGGCCCAAAGCCCCCCTATTCGTAGCGCAGCGACTCGATTGGGTCAAGTCTACTCGCTTTGTAGGCAGGGATATACCCCGCAATCAAGCCCACCACAATACAGATCGCAAAAGAAATAAACATCCAAATCCAAGGCACCAAAAATCCGCCCGGACCAATAAAGTTGGCGATGATGTTTCCGATTCCGAGCCCCATCAGCATTCCAAAAATCCCACCCAGGATACAGATCACAATCGCCTCGATCAGAAACTGCTGGCGGATCCGGAGCGGAGTGGCCCCAAGTGCTTTTCGGATGCCGATTTCGCGGGTCCGTTCGGTCACGGACACCAGCATGATGTTCATCAGGCCGATGGATGCTCCCAAAAGGGTGATAAACCCGATCCCAAAACCGCCTATTCTGAGGTAGCCGGCCACTTCTTCCAGGCTTTCTGCCACCGACTGGCTTTTGACCAGTTCAAAGGAATCTTCCTGCGCGACCCTGTCCTGACGGATCTTTCGCATGATCCCAGTCGCCTGGCCCATCTCGTAGTCGATCTTTGTCGGATCAGAGGCCACCCCGGTGATTCGGTAGTAGAAATTCCCGTTTTTGTCAAGGCGGGCGGCATTTTCGATCGGGATTAGGATCTGGCGGTCTGCACCCTGATCCTGCCCCACGCCTCCCTGCTTGGCCAAGACTCCGACCACGGTATAGGGCCTTCCCAGAAAGGAGATTTTTTGATTGATCGGATCTTCGCCGGATGTGAAAAGCGTCTCCTCTATCTCTTTCCCAATGATCGCCACTGCGTTGCCGTATCTTATTTCCATGTTGCTGAAGTTTCGGCCCTTTCCGAGTTTGATCGCCTTGATGGAAAGGTAGTTTTCGTCAGCCCCCCTGATTCTGGTATTTGGGTTCGTTTTTTTGGATCCCCGCTTGACCTCCGCTATGCCCGTGACAGAGGTGAAAACCGTGGAAATCCCAATGGCCGCGTATTCCTCTTTGAATTTTCGGGCTTCCCTGAACGTGATGAAGGGATAGGTTTTTTCCGTCTTTCCTTCCTGCACCACCCTGCCGCCACCGGCAGATCCCCTGTTTCGGATGTCGAAGGAATTGGCTCCCAATCCCGCAAAACTCTCGGCAATCTGCGCCTTGATCCCGTCAATCGCGGTCAGCATCCCCACCAGGGAGGAAATCCCGATGGCAATGATGGCCCCGGTGAGGACTGTGCGGAGCAAATGGACCTTTACGGAGTTGAGCGCCTCGCGGACATTTTCGATCAAATTCATGGATTGTTCGTTTTGGAACAGCTTTTTAAAACTTCAGCAAATAAGAGGATTAATAATACGCAAATACGGAAGATTTGGGGGGATGATTGACATTTTTTATGTAAGGCACAGGGAAATCGCCTTTAAGAAATCACCGCCTTTCTACTTGAATACAAGTGAAAATGCTTTTGTAAAACCTTAAACCAAGATGGGGATTCAGGAAATGAAGGGCTTCGCTCCAGTCCGGCCCATACGATTGGTGCCTTTACAGCCCACCTATTGGTTCTTAATTCGCTTATTGGGCTTAATGGTTAAATCCAAAAAACGGGAAGAGCCGCACATTTCGACCACGCGATTATTCTGTTTCAATCAAAGAAAGTTAAAAGCGATTTCCCTGATGTAAGGCATGGGCTGGTGCTATCCAAAACGCCAAGGGCTTTCGTTTTCGATCCCGATGGGCACCCGACAGCCGCCCTTCCACGTCAGTGCATCCGGTCTCCCCGGATCTCCAGATTCCCCAGCACTTCTGCCTCATAGTCCAGCCACTCCTGCCAGCGAAGCTTGACTTTGTCGGCGTCCTGGTACTTCCTGGCAAGCTCGACAAAGGTCACATAGTGTCCGGCTTCCGAGATCATCAGCTCGTAATAGAACTTCTGGAGCTCTTCGTCGGCAATGTTTTTTGACAAAAGCTTGAAACGCTCGCAGCTTCTGGCCTCGATCAGCGCATTCAGCAGCAGTTGCTCGGTGAGCTGCTGCATCCGGCTTCCGCCTTTTTTGACAAATTCATTGAGCTTGATCACATATTCGTCTTTTCGGGGAAAGCCAAACTTCATCCCCCTTTTGCGAAGCTGCCCCAAAACCCGCTCAAAATGCCCCCATTCCTCTGCGACAATGGGTGTCAGGGTGTCGACCAATTCATCCAGGTCGTTGAAACGAAGGATCAGACTGATGCAGGACGAGGCCGCCTTTTGCTCACAATACGCATGGTCCACGAGGATGTCCTCGATCTGCATCTCGGCAATGCCCACCCATCTCGGGTCGGTAGGCAGCTTCAGATGAAGCATTTTTTGTCTGGTGCTTTCTTCCCAAGTCATTTGGATTTCGGATTTGTGAATTCGGATTTCTGAAATTTCAAACTTCGGTGTTCGACATTCGATGTTCGATATTCATTATTAATTTATAAAATTTCGAACACTGAATTCTGAATATCGAATGTAGAAGAGCCTCGGTGCTTGACTCATATTCCCACTAGTCAAACAAATACCAAGTGATGCCAAGATCCAGGAAAGACCGATATCCGGTGTAGTCTGGGGTCACAAAGTAGCCTTCTTGCTTCATCATCCCCGCATTGAGGTGGTTGTATTTGAACAGCACCCGGGTCCGGTTGATCCGAAAATCCAGAAACAAATCCGCCACCGGGTAGGCATAAACGTCAAAGGTGTTTTGCAGGTAAAATTGCTGAAAGGACGGATTGTACGCCTCGGCAAGATAGGAGGACTTATACCTCAGGTCGATTCCCAACTGCACAAACACGTTCTCGTTGAACATCGGGCTGTCAAAGTAAAAACGGGTGTTCGCATAAAGCTGCGGAACCCGGAAATTGTCCGCCCCTTCGCCCGTAATCTCGGTAAATATCACCTCTGAGTCCCAACGGAATTTCTTCCCAACCTGGATGTTGGCCACCAATCCGGGCATGAGCATGTAGGCCTCCCCCGACGCTTGGGTCGCTATCCTTTCCTCGTTGAAGAACACATAGTTGTTGACTCGGTTGATGGTCAGGTTTGGTCTCAGGCTGATCTTGTTGAAGTCCAGCTTGATACGTCCTTTGATCTGATCCACTCCTATGTTGGAAAAGTCATTTTCCCATCGGTAGTGGTTTCCGTAATAAATCTGCTGCTGGGAGGTGGGTTTGTAGAGGGCTTTGGTGTACTCCAGCTCCAGCCAGGGGGAGACAAACAGCCCGTGAATGCGGAACGCACCCGGAATCAGGTATTCCCCATCCGCACTGAGTGCCCATTTTTCCGAGATCTTGCCGATCAGTTCACCTCCAATAAACACCTCATTGAAGACCTCCTTTTTGTCCGGGAAAAAAGGGCTCTCCATTCTTCCGTTTCGGACTCTTGTAAAGGCGTTGTAGTAAAACCCCTTATAAGATCCTTTGATCCCCAACTCGTTTTTCCACTCTGCAAAATCACTTTCGTTGCGGGTGGTATCCTGCCCGTTGAGTCTTTGGTTGTTAAAAAAAAGGGAATCGGAAGTGTTCAGGTTCGATTCGAAGACCACGTTTTGGTTTTTGTTGTCAAGCGTATGGTACACCTGCAGGCCATTGCCCAGCTTGTATTCATGATAGACGTGATAGTCTTGCCTCAGGTCCCTCGCACGTGAGTTGTGGAGCCATACTTTGGCATCTTCATAGGTGAAATACAGGGAGGTGGGATCCACCTCCGGAGGGATAATCCCGCCGATCTCGTAAACCACGTGCCGCATCCTGGAAAAGGCCCCCAACAACCAATACTTTCCGTTCTCTGAGCGATAGTTCGTGTGGAAGGTGTAGGCGTTTTGTTCGGTCATGTGATCGTCCCGGGCCACTGGATTCAGGGTCTTTCGGATGCGCTCGGTATGCAGTTCAAAGCCCAGGTTCCAGCGGGGAGTCACGTTTCTGGCAAAGGCGATGTCCAGCATGTTGCGGTTGCCGCCGCCAAAAAACGCCGACATCTCCGTAAAGGGGGATTTGGTGTCAAAATACCGTCTTTTTGCCGGATCGTGATAGTAGAGATCATAGGCGTGAAATCCAGATCGGAGCCCGATCATTTCGGGGATTTCATAGAAAACCGGCTTGGCCGCACTCCCGATATTTCCCAGATCCTGGTATTTCCAGCCTCCTTTGGCCACGGGATCGTAGTTGTGGAAATTCGTCAGGACCGTATCCTGCTCGTACAACTGCAGGCGGTTTCGCTTCAGGTCTTTTTCGAAGTAGAAAAGTGAGGTCTTGGGGCCATACACTTGCCGGGTGCTGTCATCCAACAGGGGCCTCCGCCCGTCGCTTTCCTCCCCTTCTTCCGGATCCGCCAGTTCCCTGGCAGGTCGGGCTGCCTGGCCAAATCCGCCGTTCGACTGGCCCTGCGGAATAGGGCGCTGTGCAAAAAGTGTCTGAATTGCCAGCATGGCGAGCAAAAATCCAAAGCCTAAACCTTTTCTGATCACTTCTTTCTGAATTTTTCCCGGATGGAGCTGAGCAGCATTTGCTTGTCTTCTGATTCAAACCTAGCCTCTACAGGCAGCACAAAAATCGGAATTTCCCCCAAAAATCCCCGATTTGCGAGAGATTTAAGTTTGACGGCGTCTTTTTCTGTAGTGAGTAAAACGGGCTTTTGGCCCCGGTGTTTTTCCGAAAGCCGGGCCACTTTCCCCAGTTCCGCATCCCCATAGTCATGGTGGTCGGGATAGCCCAGGACCTCCAACACCTCGAACTTGCCCCGACAATAGGCGACAAAAGGGCGGTCATCTGCCAAGCCTGAAAGCAGGATCACCGATCCGGAAAAGGCCTCGGCGTGATCAACCGCATAGGGCTGTCCATAGCCGGTCTTTGAGAAAACCACCGGCGTGTGGGCTTTCAGATAGGGCCGCAATTCCGTTTCCATTTGTCGCTTTGCGGCCAGTGAAAGCTCGTCAGGACATTTGGTCACGATCAGAAAATCCGCCCGCCTGGCTCCGGGGCGGCTTTCGCGGAGCCTTCCCATCGGCAGAAGAAAATCATCCGAAAACGGAGACGAAAACGGAGTCAGGAGACAGTAAAAGTCGCCTTTCAGCCTTCGATGCTGAAAGGCATCGTCCAGGATCGCCAGGTCAAAACTGGCCGAAACTCCGAAGATCTTTTCCAACGCAGCCACCCGGTCTTCGCCCACGAAAACCGGCACTTTTCCCCCGAATTTTTGGAAAACCTGGAGCGGTTCATCCCCTATCTCGCCGGCAGTGCTTTGGGAGTCTGCCTGGAGGAATCCCCTGGTCTTTCTCCCATAGCCCCTGCTTAGGCAAACGACTTCGAGTTCGGCAGCCAGATTTCGGATCAAAAACTCCACCATGGGGGTCTTCCCGGTCCCGCCGACACTCAGGTTTCCGACGACCAGCGTCGGAATGGGCGAATGACGACTGCTGAGGACACCCTGGTCGTACAGCAAATTGCGGATGCCGGTGATCGTCCGAAAAATCAACGCAAAAGGAGCAAGCAGAAAGGCATACCACGGCATTGGCAGGAATTGCTATTTTTGACCAAAGAAAAAGAAAAATTATGGGATACAGGATTCAGGATGTGATTTCTTGCCTGGAGCAGGCGGCGCCACCGGCCTACCAGGAAAGCTACGACAATGCCACCTTGATCTGCGGGGATAGTAATGCCGCCTTGAAAGGAGTCCTATGCACACTGGACTGTACCGAAGCAGTCGTGGAGGAGGCGATCGCCTTGGGCGCCAACCTGATCGTCGCCCACCATCCCATCGTGTTCAGAGGACTGAAGAGCCTGACAGGCCGCAACTACGTGGAGCGCACCGTGATCAAGGCGATCAAAAACAACATCGCGATCTATGCCATCCACACCAATCTGGACCATGTCGCGACCGGGGTCAACAAGCGGATCTGCGACCGGCTGGGACTCACCCACACCCAGATCCTCCAACCCAAGAAGCAGCTTCTGCACAAGCTCGTGTTCTTTGTGCCGGCCAAAAACAAAGACGCCGTACTGGATGCCGTCTTTGCGGCAGGTGCGGGGCAGGTGGGGGAATACAAAGACTGTTCTTTCCAAATGGAAGGCCTGGGGACTTTTACCCCGTCTGAGCACGCAAATCCCCACATCGGGCAGCGCGGAGTCCCGCAGGTCGAAAAGGAAATCCGCATCGAGATGATCCTGCCTTCCCACCTGAGTAACCGAATCATCTCGGCGATGAAGAAGGCCCATCCCTACGAAGAAGTCGCCTATTACCTTTCCGCTTTGGAAAACGAAAACCAGGAGGTCGGCGCAGGAATGACCGGAGTCCTCGACATCCCGATGGACGAGCTTGCCTTTTTGGATTATCTGAAGGAAAAAATGGATCTCAAGACGCTCAAACACACGGCTTTGACAGGCAAAAAAGTCCGGAAAGTGGCCGTCTGCGGGGGAGCGGGGATCTTTCTGCTCTCCGATGCCAAGAGATCCGGCGCGGATGTGTTTGTGACGGCTGACGTCAAATACCACGAGTTTTTCGACGCGGAGGACCGGCTGGTTCTTTGTGACATAGGGCACTATGAGAGCGAAATTTTCACAAAAGAATTATTGGGAGAGCTTTTGTCACAAAATTTCCCTAATATTGCACTCTATTTGACAAAAGTAGTTACTAATCCCACATCCTACCGATAGTACATGGAAAGTACAGTAGCACAAAAACTAGAAGCTATCTACAACCTTCAACTTATAGATTCAAGACTAGATGCCATCGTAAAAGTAAGAGGAGCGCTTCCTGAGGAAGTCCAAGACCTCGAAGATGAGATAGCAGGCTACGAAACACGACTTGAAAAATTCCAGAATGACATCGAATCTTTCGAAGACGACATCAAGCGGTTTAAGGAAAACATCAAAGATTCTGAAAAGCTGATCAAAAAGTACCAGGAGCAGCAGATGAACGTGCGAAACAACCGTGAGTACGATGCCATCACCAAAGAACTGGAGCTTCAGGACTTGGAAATTCAGGTTTCCAAAAAGAAAATCGCAGAGTCAGGAGTAAAAATCGACCAGAAAAAAGGCGATTTGGAAGAACTGAGCAACTTGATGAAAGACCGCCAGAAGGATCTGGATCTGAAAAAAGAAGAACTGGATACCATCGTGGCCGAAAGCGAGTCCGATGAATCAAAGCTGCGGTCGGAGAGAGACAAAGCCATGAAAAAGGTGGAGGATCGCCTCGCGAAATCCTACTCCAAAATCAGGGGTAACGCCAAAAACGGCCTGGCCGTGGTCATGGTCAAGAGAGGCGCTTGCGGAGGCTGCTTCAACACGGTTCCTCCCCAGAGACAGGCCGATATCCGTGAAAAGAAAAAACTCATCGTCTGTGAACACTGCGGAAGAATCCTTGCGGGTGTGGAAGACGAGATCGAAGAAGAGGGAACAAAAACCAAAAAAAGAACGGCAAAAGCCTAAGCCTTTGACCCCTTGGACAAAAATCCCCGAAGTGACCCTTCGGGGATTTTTTTTTATCGGCAAACGCCTTGCATTGACGGAGTCAAAACCACTATATTGCCGACGATGAAAAGGCTCGCGCTTCTGCTTTTGTTTCTGGTTGGCTGCGGCTTGGTATCTGCCAAAGATCCCGAGTCCAAGACCTTTCTGGTGCTTTTCAAAAGCAAGGAACTGAAAGAGACCAAAACCAGCATCAAGGACATCGAGGCCCATTTTTCCCCCGCGTTCAGCACAAAACACTATTCCGGCAATTCGGAACTGGCACTGCTGATCGAGATCCCCTCCTGCGATTTTGACGCATGTTTTCTGGGAGAGTTTTTGATCGAACTTGAAAACGGACAGAAAGTCCAGCTTCAGCAGATTGCTTTTCGGCTGTATGACCTGACCGAAAACAAGGCGCTCCATCAGCAGTATCTGGCGATGTATGAAGAAAACCTCCTCGCCAAGAAGAAAGCCGCCAAGGCGGCTAAAGCTGACTCAGAGCAGCGAGGTGCTCCTGGTCATTGAATTTCCTCACCACAAAGGTATCATCCGGCAGTTGCTCCAGGACATAGAGGCACAGGTTGTTGTGTTCAAACTGATCCATGTAGCGCATGTCGTAATTCAGCATCAGGCTGAGAAAAATCCGCATCGCGCGACCGTGCATACAGACCAGGATGGTCTCACCGGGCCCGTTTAGGATTTTTTCGATCCCCCCTCTCATCCTCGCGGCCACGGCATTCGGGCTTTCCCCTCCGGCGATCGCATAGTCCAGGTTTCCCTGCTGCCACTGATGCAGCATGTGGCGATAGTATTCCCCCTCTTCGGGAGTCATGGGCGTGCCCTCGTAGTCACCCCAGGAGATCTCGTTCAGTTCGGGCAAAGCCTCGGTGGGAATGCCCAAATCCATAAACTGCTGGATGGACTGCCGGGTGCGGATCAGTGCCGTGTGATAGGCCCGGTCAAACCCGGTGTCCCGATAGGATTCAAAGAAAGCGTTGGCTTGGGCCAGGCCCGTTTCATTGATCGGAGCGTCTATTCCACTACCCTGTACCACTCCCTGCAGGTTAAAGTCAGTCTGTCCGTGTCTGACCAGGTAAATTTTTTTTCGATTCAAGTTTCTTTATTTTTGTCCGAAGCCCAAATAAACCTCAATTAACCCAAATTTTAATGGTTTTTCTTTCGAGCCCTTCTCTTGACCAACTGAACCAAACCCGGCGGGAAACGATGATCAACCACCTGGGGATCAAGTTCACGGCAATCGGGGAGGACTATCTGGAAGCCACCATGCCGGTCGACCACCGAACCATCCAGCCCATGGGTTTGTTGCACGGAGGTGCAAATGTGGTCCTGGCCGAAACGCTGGGAAGTCTGGCGGCTTCGCTGACACTTGACCTGTCCAAGCAGGCCTGCGTGGGATTGGAAATCAACGCCAACCATGTCCGGGCCGTCAAAGATGGAGAAGTAAGGGGAGTCGCCAAGCCTGTCCATATCGGAAAATCCACCCAAATTTGGGAAATAAAAATCTACAACGAATCGGAACAGTTGTGCTGCATTAGCCGGATTACCATGGCTATTCTGGAGAAAAAATGAATTACACCGAAACCCCATCCCTTACCTCCCAATCCGAATTTCTGGACCTTCTCTTTCTGAAAGGACTGGATTCCGGTGGATCCTTTGCCGTCTGGAGGAAACCCAAGTCCCGCAAACTGGAATTTCTGCTGGACGAAAGCGAAATCCCTGAGCGGGTCAGTTTGAATCTTGGGGAGCTCCCCCCCGGCTTCATCGCCCACCCCTTTGCCGATCAGGAGGACAAAAAAGCTTTTTTCATCAAATCAAGCCATTACTTCAGCTTTCAGCTCGACCAAGAGCTCGAATCGGAAGATTTGCCCGAATGGGCAAAAGCCTGCGTGCGGCAGCCTGGAAAATCCATCAAATCCCAAGTCAAAAGGCTGATCGGAAAAAGACGGGAATCCTCCCGCCCCAATGAGGCCGCATCGGGCGGAAAGGAGCATTTTATCCGGCTCGTCCAGCAAGGCATCGAGGCAATCGACGCCGGGATTTTGGAAAAAGTCGTTCCAGCCAGAGCCAAGCAGGTTCCGGTTTCGGAGGATTTTGACCTTGGCAAGACCTTCCTTGAGATGCTGGAGGCCTATCCCAATTCATTTGTCAACTTTTTTCATATCCCCCAAGTCGGCACCTGGATTGGAGCGAGTCCGGAGGTATTGATCGAGACCAAGGGAGACCAGTTCTATACCATGGCTTTGGCTGGCACCCAGCCTGCCTCTGGGGAAAACCCGCTCAAATCCGCCGCCTGGACCCAAAAGGAGATCGAGGAGCAGGCCTTGGTCTGTCGGTATATCGTGGATTGTTTCAAGAAAATCCGGCTCAGGGAATACGAGGAACACGGTCCGAAAACGGTAATGGCGGGAAACCTCCTTCATCTCCGTTCCGACTTCAAGGTGGACATGAAAGCAACCGGATTCCCCCAGTTAGGTTCGGTGATGCTGGACTTGCTGCATCCCACTTCGGCGGTCTGCGGGATGCCGCGAAAAGAGGCCCATGAGTTTTTGCAGGAGAAAGAAGGCTTTGACCGGTCCTTCTTTTCGGGATTTATCGGGCCGGTAAACATCCAGGAGGAAACTTCGATCTTTGTCAACCTAAGAACGGCATGTTTCGACGGAGAGACGGCGATTCTCTACGCAGGAGCGGGAGTCACCGAAGATTCTGATCCCGAAAAAGAATGGGAGGAAACCGAACTCAAGTGTCAGATCATCGGCAAATTCATCCAAAGACCGACCCTTTGATCATCCAGCCCATCCTCGACTTAGTGGCCCTGTGTGCCAAGAAAGGAATCCAACACGCGATTCTCTCTCCCGGATCTCGCTGCGCTCCCCTGACTTTGGCCTTCACAAGGCATCCCGACATCCATTCCCGGACCATCTCAGACGAGCGTTCGGCCGCCTTCGTCGCCCTGGGGATGGCGCAGCAGCTCAGGCAGCCCGTGGTACTGGTGTGTACCTCAGGATCGGCGGCTCTCAACTACTATCCGGCCATCGCCGAGGCTTTTTTCCAACAGGTGCCGCTTTTGATCCTGACCGCAGACCGACCCCCAGAGTGGATAGACCAATGGGACGGACAGACGATCTACCAGGAGGAGGTCTTTGGAAAGCATGTGAAGAAAAGCTTTCGCTTTCCGGATTCCTTCACCAACGATGAGCAAGCCTGGCATGCGGGAAGAATCGCAAATGAGGCGATAAACCTGTCCAGGCAGTTCCCGGCTGGACCCGTCCACATCAATATCCCACTGCGAGAGCCATTTTATCCTGCGGAAGGGGAAAAATTTGAATACCCCGAGCATCCCAGAGAATTTACGGCCGTCTCCAGCCAAAGTCAGCTTACCGAAGAAAGCCTAAGACACATCAAAAACCGGCTTTCCGAAGTGAAGCGTCTGCTGATTGTCCCCGGTCAACAACGGCCCAATGCACAGATCCAAAAGCTGTTGGATCTGCTTGCAAAAAATCAACAGGTCGTCATCGTCACGGACACGATCACCAATCTCCAGAGCGACCGCACCGTCAGCCTCCACGACCATTGGCTGGGAGAGGAAAGCCTCCATGCGGATCTCGCACCTGATCTGGTCATCACCTTCGGGCAATCGGTGATTTCCAAGTCACTGAAACAGTTCCTGAGAAAAACCGACGCCTCCCACTGGCACATCCAACCAGACGGTCAGTCAAGGGACACTTTCCAAAATCTGACCCGGATATTATCTTGTTCCCCTGTGGAATTCCTGGGTTGGCTGAATGAGCACCTTCCCCCTCAAAACGGCGACTTTTTCCAACGCTGGAATGCTTTGGAACATGCCGTCCAAGAGACGCTTCCCCGGGTTTTTTCGGCTCTGGAATTCGGGGAGTATCCGGCCCTGCATTTTCTCCTGAAAAAAATCCCGGCCGATTCCAAGGTCCATCTGGCCAATTCCATGGCGGTGCGCTATGTGAATTTCCTGGGCAAAAGACCCCAGGAAATCATCTGCAACCGGGGAACCAGCGGGATCGACGGTTCCAACAGCACCGCCGTCGGATGCACCTTTACGACCAAAGAGCCGGTCACGTTGATCACGGGCGATATGGCATTTTTCTACGACCGCAATGCGTTTTGGCACAATTACGCACTTCCAAACCTCCGGATCGTGATCCTCAACAACCACGCAGGGGGTATCTTCAGACTGATCGAAGGCCCCGCCAGGCAGCCCGAACTGGAGGAGTTCTTTGAAACCCGCCAAAAGCTCAATGCGTCCCATTTGGCGCAGGAATTTGGCTTTGACTACAGCTTAGTGAAAAATCAGGCGGAACTCGAAACGGCACTGAAAAATTTCTACGAACCCAGTCTTCATCCAAAAATCCTGGAAATCGAGACTTTCAGTCCAAAAAACGCGGAGATTTTGAAGCAGGTAAAGGAGAGGACTAAAACTGCGTTTCAATCATAAAAGCGTTGTAGAATCGCTGGTCGGTTCTCAACAACATCAAGACACATAACAAACTAAAAAAAAGGGATGCCATTTACATTTTCACATCCGGCAATGGTATTACCATTCACCTATCTTCCTCGGAAATGGTTTTCGTTGACCGGACTTGCAATTGGCAGTTTGACTCCTGACTTTGAATATTTTTTGAGAATGAGGATGAAAAGTGAATACAGCCACACAATAGCCGGAATTTTTTGGTTCGATTTGCCCCTGGGCATTCTTTTAGCTTACATTTTCCACAACTTTGTTCGTGACAGTTTGATCGAAAACTCCCCAAAGGCATTAAAATCCAGATTTTTAGTTTTCGAACGGTTTAACTGGAACCAATACCTTAAAAAAAATTGGTTGGTCGTCGCAATTTCAATTTTAATTGGAGCAGGTTCACACATTTTGTGGGACGGTTTTACTCATGAACGTGGATTCTTTGCGGAGAGAATCTCCCTACTAACCAGCAATGTGAATTTTTTGGGAATACAATTATCCGTCTTCAAAATCCTACAACATTCGAGCACCTTAATTGGCGGACTTGTAATAGCTTTTTCTATTTCAAAACTTCAAATACACACGCATGAAAACAAAGCTATAAATAAGAAATACTGGCTGCTATTTTTGGGAATAGCAATGGCAATTGTTGGAGTGAGAGTATGTGGCGACCTAGAGTTCAAACAATACGGAAATGTGATTGCAACGGTAATTTCCGCCGGACTGATTTCTTTAATAATTACGCCTTTAATAATAAAATCTAGGAGCGCTCAAACTGAAACGCTTTAATTCTAAAACTCAGGCGAAGTAACATCGGGAGAAGTGTTTCTCCCGATGTTGTTTATGGCCCAGATCATCAGTCCCAATTGCCCGATTTCAAAAAGGGTCAGTGGAATCAGCCCAAAAACCAGCCCGATCCCGGAAAATATCAGGACACCTGCCACGAGGCCCAGTGCTCCGATGATTTGGGGGATATTGGACCAAAGCTTTTTGTAACAGAGATAGCCTATGCCGAGAAACGCATAGCATAGCCCAAAGGAACTTATCTTGACCAAGTAGTAGTCCCCGATCGCCCACTCTCCGGTAAGCAGCGTGAAGCAATCCACGGCATACCAAATCACATTGGCACCAAGCATCGTCCAGAGTGCGATCTTCAGCACCACATTTGGCACAAACGACTCCAGCCTAACCCAGCCGTAGATGAAAGCTGCATAGGCGAAAAAAGTCCCGACCTTGACTGCCAAAAAGGAGTTAACATTGTCAACCTCCCCTTCCTGGATCCATTCGTATTCCATCCCGATCTCAAAAAACGCTAGAAAGAAATAGACCAAGCCAGCGGCAAATGCGAGGTAGAGGTATCCGGGAACTTTGCGTGCTTCGTCCGCGAAGCCGTTTTTCGCCTCCTCCCAATGGTAATCCAAGGCTTCAAACAAGGCCTTGACCGTGTAGCTCCTCGGAGTCACCTCCCCGGATTCGATGCGCTGGATCGTCCGTACATTCAGATTGCACTTCTCGACGAGTTCTTCCTGCGTCAGTCCTTTGGCTTTTCTCAGTTCAGAGATCTTCTTGCCCAATTGTGGTTGCTTCATGATGAATGCTTTTTTTGATTTAACCATGGCAAGTTCTCTTTCTGATTTTTAGCATGGGACGTATCGGCCTCGGTTTTCACCCGACATTCACCCGACATTTGATTTCCGGGCTAAAATAGCCATTCTTGGGACGCAAACGCGCAAATTCTAAGTCCCTCTTTTTCCCAATTCGACCACCCTGAGGTTTTGGATCTTTCCGTCTTCCAGCTCGAAAAGCAACATCGTCCGCATCAGATGAAAGCCCTGCTGGCCGATCGCCCCGGGGTTCATATACAGACAGTTCAAGGCCCTGTCAAACTCCACCTTGCAGATGTGCGAATGCCCGCAGATGAAAAGCTTCGCCCCGGAGTTTTTGATTTTTTCCCTCACTCCTTTGGCATAGCGGGGCGGCTTGCCACCGATGTGGGTCATCAGGATCCGCACCCCTTCCACTTCAAATTCCAGCCACTCGGGATAGGCACGCTGCGCGTCCAAGTCGTCGATATTGCCGAACACCGCGCGGACCGGTTTGCTTGGCGGTAGCGCCTCCATTACAGCCAGACTTCCGATATCTCCGGCATGCCAGATCTCATCCACCTCCTGCAGATGTGAAAGCACCTTGGAATCGATGTAGCTGTGCGAATCCGAAATCAATCCGATCTTTTTGGGCATTTTGAAACGAAAGGGGGTAAATTTTCGGTTCAATATGGCAGACCTTGGCCACTTATTCAACCCGAATCCATGAAAACCAAACTTCTGTACCTGCTTGTCTTTCTCGGGATCGGAGCAGGCTCTTTCGCCCAAACCGCCAAAAAAGACTCCATTGATGTCCTTTCGGTCGAAGGTTTTGGGAAAAAGACCACAAAGAAAAACAGCGTAATATTGGACGTGAGGACTCCAGCCGAAGTCTTTGAAGGGCATCTGCCCGGTTCGATGAATGTCAATTTTTTGGGTGAAAATTTCTCCCAGGAGATCGAAGTCCTGAACAAAAAAAACACCTACCTGCTCTACTGCAAAACCGGCAAAAAAAGCCGAACGGCCGCAGACCTGATGGAAAAGGCCGGATTTAAGCACGTTTACGTGTTGGATGGGGGAATCACCGCCTGGACGCAGGCAGGAAAACCGACAGAAAAATGAGCAAAATCCAATCCATCAACCCCTGGACCGGTGAGGTTCTCAAGGAATATGATCGGCTGGGGCACCAGGAAATCTCCGCCAAAATATCCTCCGCAGGCAAGGCTTTTGGGAGCTGGAAAAACCTTCCGGTTGCCGAACGGGCCATCCTGATGAGAAAAGCAGGCGAAACACTCCGAAAGAACAAAGAACACTATGCCCGCCTCATCACGGTGGAGATGGGAAAGGTCATCCGGGAGTCACGGGCCGAGATCGAAAAATGCGCCTGGGTCTGCGACTACTATGCGGAAAACGCTGAAAGTTTTCTTTCTCCCGAAGAAATCAGCCTTCCCGATGGCAAAAAAGCCAAGATTCTCCACCAGCCTCTGGGAGCTATCCTGGCCGTGATGCCCTGGAACTTCCCGTTTTGGCAGGTGTTTCGGTTTGCGGCACCCACCCTGATGGCAGGAAATGTAGGCATCCTAAAACATGCCTCCAATGTACCCCAATGTGCCCTGGCCATCGAATCGGTCTTTCGGGAAGCCGGATTTCCGGAAGGTGTCTTTCAGAGCTTTCTCATTGACTCCAAATCCGCGTTGGCATTGCTTGACAAAGAGGAAATCAAAGCCGTCTCACTGACCGGCAGTGAAAAGGCAGGCGCGGCCATCGCCGCTGCGGCCGGGAAAAACATCAAAAAATCACTCTTGGAGCTTGGGGGCAGCGATCCCTTCATAGTCTTGGCCGATGCGGATATCGAAAAAGCCGCCGAGACCGCCGTCAGAGCCCGGATGGTCAACCTGGGCCAAAGCTGCATCGCAGCCAAGCGGTTTATCGTCGAGGAGACGGTTTTTGAGGAGTTCTTGGGACTGTTCACCGCAAAAATGAACCTTCTCAAGATGGCCGATCCCTTGGACGAAAGTGCCGACTTCGCCTGCATGGCCAGGCCGGATTTGGCAGCGGAGCTGTATGCACAGGTCAAAAAATCCGTGGATCTCGGAGCGAAGATCTTACTGGGTGGACAGCGGCCAAAAGAAGGAAGCGCGGCGTTTGTCCCCACCGTCCTCACCGACATCCCGGAAAACTCACCTGCCTTTTCCGAGGAACTTTTCGGACCGGTTGCCACGATCTTCAAAGTAAACAATGCGGATGAAGCCATCAAACTGGCAAATTCCACAGAATTCGGGCTTGGCGCTTCGCTTTGGACCGAAGACTTGAAAAAAGGAGAAAACCTGGCGGCACAAATCGACAGCGGCGCGGTGTTTCTCAACGCGATGGTCGCCTCTCAGCCGGGTCTTCCTTTTGGCGGGATCAAGAAATCAGGTTTTGGAAGGGAGCTGGGCCGACAGGGCATCCTGGAATTCGTGAATACCAAGACGGTTTATCTGGGCTGAGACGGTTCTCGGATAAAGAACGGGGCGGCTTTTGCTTTTGGCCGATTCCTTTCTATTTTTACGAGCCAAAATTTTGTCTTAAGCAATGAGAGAAATACAATTTCGGGAAGCTTTGAGAGAAGCGATGTCCGAGGAAATGAGACGTGACAAGAACGTTTTTTTGATGGGAGAGGAAGTCGCCGAATACAACGGTGCCTACAAAGTCTCCCAGGGAATGTTGGACGAATTCGGCCCGGATCGGGTCATTGACACACCAATTGCCGAGTTGGGCTTTGCCGGACTGGGCGTGGGTGCAGCGATGAACGGTCTGAAGCCGATCATCGAGTTTATGACATTCAATTTCTCTCTGGTTGCCATAGACCAGATCATCAACTCTGCCGCAAAGATGTATGCGATGTCCGGCGGAGCCTATTCCGTACCGATCGTGTTTCGCGGTCCTACGGGAAACGCAGGCCAGCTCGGAGCCACCCACTCTTCCAACTTCGAAAACTGGTTTGCCAACACTCCCGGCCTGAAAGTGATCGTGCCATCCAATCCCTACGACGCCAAAGGCCTGATGAAAGCCGCGATCCGCGATCCGGATCCGGTGATTTTCATGGAGTCCGAGGTGATGTATTCCGACAAAGGCGAAGTGCCGGAGGGCGAATACCTGCTTCCGATCGGCGTCGCGGAAATCAAGCGCAAAGGAAAGGACGTCACGCTGATTTCCTTCGGCAAGATGATGAAAGTGGCTCTGGAAGCTGCGGAAGTCATGGCCAAAGAAGGCATCGAGTGCGAGGTAATTGACCTGAGAACCGTCCGGCCAATCGACTATGCTACTTGCTTGGAATCTGTAAAGAAGACCAACCGGGTTGTAATTGTGGAAGAAGCCAATCCCCTGGCAGCCATCTCTTCAGAACTGACCTACCATTTCCAACGCTATGCTTTTGACTACCTCGATTCCCCGGTGATCCGTGTGAATTCGATGGATATTCCGCTGAGCTACGCCCCGAGCTACATCGAAGCAACCCTTCCCAACGTGAAGCGTACCGTGGATGCAATCAAAAAAGTAACCTACAAAGCGTAAACACACCCTTCGGAAACAAAAAGCCCGACTCATCACCTGAGCCGGGTTTTTTATTGTCCACTATGCTATCTACTTCGGTTAGACTGGATGGGGCTGTCCGGGTTTAGCCATTCGGCAAAAAAAAAGTCCGGCCCTAGTATGGCCGGATTTTTTGTTACCCAATCTATCTATTTTTGTTTCTTTGAAAAGGGCCCGCTTGGACGAACAAACGTCGCAAAGTGACCGGCCCTTTGGGGGAATCTTATCTGTTGCGGGCTGGTGCTCCGCCTCCGGCGTTTTGGTTCTCCATTTGGCCTCCGCCATCGCCGCCGTCCTTCAGGTCGTCATTGCTGATGGATCTTCTTCTTTTTGGACGCTGATCCATGCTGAGTTTGCCGATTCTGTAGTTGAAATTCACTTTGAAGTTTAGGTTTCGGATCGCGTTGGTGCTGTTTTGGACGATCGTCGGGGTGATGATTTCGTTTTTGATCACAAACTCCTTGGCCAGGAAGTTTTCGGCACCGAATCCGATGGATCCTTTTTTCTCTGCAAACTGCTTGTTCAAACTCAAGCCGTAGGCTGCAAATCCCCCGGAGGAGCCCTGAAGCTGAACCTGGCGCCCTCTTGCAAAGGAGAACAACTGGACTTGCCAATCTTTGGGAAGGGTGTAGTTACCGAAAACCCGGCCACCGATCACAAAGCCTTCGTTTTGGGCCGCATACTGGGGATCGGACAGCCCGTTGTCCAACATCGCGTAGTAGGCGTCAAACCCGCCGTTCAGGGACAGTTTGTTGTTGATGTTGACGTTTGCAAACAAGCTGCCGCCGATGGCCTGCTCACGGCCGATGTTTTCGTAGGTGGTGAAGATCACCCCGTCTGTCTGCACGGTTCTCAGCGGCTGGATCGAACCCGTCGTGTTTCTGTAGAAGGTGGTGAAATTCAGGGTCGTTCCTTTGATAAAGGTGCTGTAGCCCAGCTCGTAGTTGTCTGTCAATTCCGGCTCCAATTCCGGATTGCCCTGGGAAAGCTGCTGTGGGTTAGAAGCTTCCAGGTTTGGATTGAGGAATCTCAGGGAAGGGCGCTGGATTCTTCTGTTGTAGGCTGCCTTGAGCATATTGCCGTTTTTCAGCCTGCGGCTGGCATTCAAGCTCGGCACCAACGTCCCATAGGAAGGGATTTCCGCTTCAAATTCGGTTTTGAAATCGGCGTTGATCGTCGTGTACTCGTATCTCAGTCCCGGCTTCAGGGTGTAGTTTTTCAGGAAGGCAAAGGTGTAGGAAAGATACCCCGCGGTCACGTTCTGGTCGTAGCTGAATTCGTTGCTCAGGGAGGGGTCCTGCAGTTCAACATATTCTCCGTCCGTGCCTTCCGCCAGATAGTAGGCGAAATCGGAATAGGCTTTTCTCAGGATGTTCTTTGCACCGTACTCCAGGATCTGGTTTCCCTTTTCGTCCAAAGGAGTCACATAGTCCACCTGTACCGTAAATTCCTCGTTTTTGCTTGGGTTCACGTTTCGCAGTCTGGAGAAAACCTCCTCCAAATCTTCTTCTTCGTACAAAGTGTTTGTAAAGGAATTCTCTCGGCTGTTTCTGCTGTACAAGGTCAGGAAACTCAGCTCCCGTCCCTGTTTTTCAAAGGTTCTGGTGTAGTTCAGGCTCACGTCCACTGAATTGGAATTGTCGAGCGTGTTGGTTTGGCGGTTTTGGGTTCCGTTCAGGGCTTCATCCAGGTAGTTTTGGGTCAGGAAGTTCGTCTGCCAGTTTTTGGAGTTTCTGAGGCCGAAGTTTACCGCACCGGTCAGGAAGTTGTACTGGTCGATCTCATAGTCCACGCCGAAGTTGTACCGCCCAAAGATGTCCCTTCGCTCCGTATCGGCTGATTGGATTGAGGTGGACACAGAGCCATTTTCGTTGTTGGTCACCTGTTTGTTTTCGAAGCTCCCGAGGATATTGTAGCCGGCACGGCCAAAGCCGCCCAGCGAAAAGCCCATCTTGCCTTTTCTTGCGCTTCCCTGAAGTCCCAAGTTGGAACCTCTCATGCCTACGCCGGAGTTGATGTTTAGGGTCATGCCCTGCAGGTTGTTTTTCTTGGTGACGATGTTGATCACACCGGAAGTACCCTCTGCGTCAAATCTCGCCGAAGGGGAAGTGATCACCTCCACGGCCTTGATCTCATCGGCCGGGATCTGTCTCAGCGCGTCGGCAATCGACGATGCGGCAATCGCAGAAGGCCTGTTGTCGATCAAGACCAGGATATTGCCGCTCCCTCTCATGGAGACGTTTCCGTCCAAGTCCACCGACAGCATCGGAACCCTTCTCAGGACGTCGGTTGCGTCACCGCCGGCCGTGGTCTTGTCGTTTTCGGCTTTGTAGATGGTCCGGTCCACCCGTTCTTCGATCAGTTCCCGCTGGCCTTGTACGGTGACCTCTTCCAGCGCCACGCCTTCGTCGGACATTCCGATCTCTCCGAGGTTGATGTCACCTTCCAGGGAATTGATGTTGACGGTTCGTTTTACGGTTTCATAGCCGATGAAAGTCAGGTGGAGCTCATATTCGCCCACCGCGAATCCCGTGATGTAAAACACCCCTTCGGCATCGGCCACGGCACCGGAAGTGCTTACGCCGGTGCCGGCTTTGTATAGGGCAGCGGTCGCATAGCCCACGGGTTCACCGGTTTTGAGGTCTTTGGCCACACCGATGACCCGTGCGGGCCCTTTGCTTTCGCCGGTTTGCTGGGCATAAGATGCCTGAATCCCGAAAAAGGCAATTGTGAGTAGTAGATTGAATAGTTTTTTCATGGTCTTGTTTTCAAACAGAGGGCTTGTGCCAATTGATACCCCAAAATTGGATGCAAAGTTTCGCTGCAAAAAATCAAATAGACCAGCAGGTACATCCTGTCGACAAATCCCCCCAAGACCGGGACAAAACCCCTCAAAGCCCCGACAAAGCGCCTTCGTCTGCCCAAAGCGTGTATTCATAGGCAGAATGGTCTGGTTGGCAGATTTGATTTGAGAGTGAAAAGTAAATTCCCTTAGTTTGGAAACTGAAAACCAACGGAATGGCAACTTTCATCCCCAAAAAGAACCTTTCACTGATCGTACACCTGCTCGGCTGGGTCATGCTCTGTGTCGTGCTTTTGTTGATCTCTCCGCTTTCCTGGCGAATGGGTGAAATCACGCTCCCCACGCAGTTTTGGATGAAGCAGGTCTTTTTGGTCGCTTTTCTGATCACTGTTTTTTACTCCAACTCCTCCATCCTGGTGCCCAATGTGCTCCTGCAGGGCAAAAACTACCTGTACATCCTGGTGGTCCTGGTAGGGGCGGTGTTGTTTTACGGATTGGTGGTCTATTTCGAGCAGTTCATCGGCTATGGCAAAGCGATGCACATGACGTTCAATCCCGAGAAAGTCTTCGACCCCAAGAAAAGATGGCTGCCCGGGGATGTCTTCCAGCTCTTGCTTTATATCATCTCCATCGGCCTCAGCACCTCGGTCGCACTGGTACAGAAGTGGCAGAAGGACGAAAGTCTCCGAAGGGAGCTGGACCGGGAGCGCGTCAACACCGAACTCTCCTACCTCAAGGCGCAGATCAACCCGCACTTCTTCTTCAACACCCTCAACAACATCTACGCACTCACCAATCTGGACGTGAACAAGGCCCAGGAAGCCCTGCTCAAGCTCTCCCGGATGATGCGCTATGTCCTGTATGAAAACCAGAAAAACGAAACCCTGCTTTCCAAAGAGGTCCGGTTCATTGAGGATTACATCGAATTGATGAAGATGAGGCTTTCGTCCAAAGTCCGGCTCAACATCGAGATCGAGGAGCCCAAAGACGACCTGATCATCGCCCCCATGCTGCTGCTGCCTTTTTTGGAGAACTGCTTCAAGCACGGGGTGAGCTCCCAGCACGAAAGCGAAATACGGATCAAAGTGGAAATCATGGGTGACACGCTCTTTTTTGAGACCAGAAACCACATCTTCCCGGTCAATCCCGACAGTCCGGAAGCACACGAAAATGGCATCGGCCTGACCAATACCCAGCGCCGGCTCAGCCTGATCTACCCCCAAAAACACCGGCTCAAGTTTGGCAAAGACGAAGCGAAACAGGAGTATTGGGTCAACCTGACGATCAACCTCTCATGATACTCAAATGCGTCGCCATCGATGACGAGCCGCTTGCGCTCGAACTGCTGGGCAAGTTTGTCAGCCAGACGGCCTTTCTGAAGCTGGAGGCAAAGTTTTCCAATGCCATCGAAGCCCTGGGATTTATCAACCAAAACGAGGTGCAGTTGATCTTTATGGATATCCAGATGCCCGACCTCTCGGGGATGGAGCTCGCCAGAATATTGGACGGAAAAAAGAATTCGGACAAAACCCGGATCATCTTCTGCACGGCCTACCACCAGTTTGCCATCGAAGGGTACAAGGTCGAAGCCCTCGACTACCTCCTCAAGCCCTACAGCTACGAGGATTTTCTCAACGCCGCGACCAAGGCTTATCAGTACTTCGACCGGGTCAACAGTGCCCCGGCACCAAAAACCGGCGAACCTGCGGTCCAGCAGGATTACATCTTCCTCAAAGTCGAATACCAACTGGTCAAGGTGATGCTCCGAGACATCACCCATGTGGAGGCCTACAAGGACTATGTGAAAGTCCACCTGAGATCCAAGGCCAATCCCCTACTCTCCCTCACGAGCATGAAAAACATGGAAGAGCTCCTTCCCTCTGACAAGTTCATGCGGGTACACCGTTCCTTTATCGTGGCGCTGGACCAGATAGAGTCTGTATCCAAAAATGTCATCCAGATCGGAGACCATCATATCGCCGTAGGCGAAAACTACAAAGAGCAGTTTTTGGAGTTTTTGAGCCGTTGGATGAATTGAGTCAGTTGGCTGTGATCCGTTTGCAGTCGCCAACTGGAAACTGTCCACTGCTTACCGAATACTGAGACTGATCACTATATTTGAGCATGACCGAATCCCAAAAAAATTTCATGCTTCAAGCCATCGCCCTGGCAAAAGAAGGCATGCTGGCCGGAAACGGCGGCCCTTTTGGATGTGTGATTGTCAAGGACGGCGAGATCATCGGCCGAGGCTCCAATAGGGTCCTGAAAACCCAAGACCCAACCGCACATGCCGAGGTGGTCGCCATCCGTGAGGCCTGCAAAACCCTGGACAATTTCCAACTCGAAGGCTGCGAAGTCTATACTTCCTGCGAACCCTGCCCGATGTGTCTGGGGGCAATTTTTTGGGCAAGGCCGGCCAAGGTTTATTATGCCTGCACCAAAGAAGACGCCGCCAATGCCGGATTTGACGATGATTTCATCTATCGGGAAATCGAAATCCAGCCGGAGTTGCGCAAGATTCCCATGACCTCCTTTTTGCGGGAGGAAAGCCTAAAAGCCTTTGAACTTTGGAAGGAAAAGGGCGATAAGGAGTTGTATTGAAAATGCTTCGGCCACTTCGATCGGCTCAGTGACCGAGCTCAGCACAAGTTTTTGATTTACGATTTACGAAATTCATTGCTACGATGGGCTCGGAGGCATCTTTGATCCAAAGACTTTCTCATCAATTTCCAGCCTCTGTCCATTTTTAGATCAAGCCGATTATATTGATTGCAGTAATCCCCTTCTCAGACAAACCTCTCCCAAAATGCGCCAGATCAAAAACTTCCTTTTATTTCCCCTGATACTGCTTTCAGCCTCCGTCTTCGCCCAGGAGGAATTGAAAGGATCTTACAATTATGGCAAATCAGTAGCCGTTTTCGGGGGTTCGGTATCTGTGATCCCTGATAGCGACATTGCCAAACGGATGTGGGAGGAACGTCTGGGAATGCAAATCACCAACTACGGAGTCGGCGGGGCCGGCTTTTCCTCCCTTCAGGGCAAGTCCCTCCAGCAGCAAGTGGACGAGGCCGGTGTCTTTGACATCTACATCCTTTGGGCTTCGACCAACGACTACACCAACAAGCGGGAGATCGGAAGCTATACCGACTTCACCGAATTTGACGGCTACGACAGCGCCAAGCGGATCACCCAGGCGGGAGGCATCAACTATTGCATCAAAAAGATCTACGAGGTCAATCCCGAGGCCCAAGTTTATTTTTTCACCTCCGGCAAGGCCTTCAACGACCGAGGGGCTTACGATCCTTCAGTCTCAGACGGGATGGCAGCCTACGTAGACATCCAAAGACAAATCTGCGGGCTTCATGGCATTCCCTACCTGGATCAGTTCACCCTGGGCGGATACAATGTGTACAACAAGGATCGCTACTATGCTGACCCCATCCACATGAATGCGGAAGGCTACAAAAAATTGGGGAAATTGCAGGTGGCATTTTTGGCATTTCCCGATTGAAGGAAAACCTTCGCCCCCCCAATTCCAACCTTCTATCACTTACAAACCCCACCACTTCTTCCAGCTTCCTACCCCAGGGCTTCCTACTTCTTCAGGCTGTGCAGATACTCAATGCTCTTCGGTACCTGCCGGTAGTAGATCGGGCTTTCGTCTTCCAGGTAGAAATGCTCCACTCCCGCTTCTTTCGCGGCCCGGATGATGGCGGGGATGTCCAACTGGCCTGTGCCGAGGGCCACGTCATTTTCCGTGGGCGTCCCGCCTGACATATTGCCTATTACGCCCTTTTTGAGGTCTTTCATGTGCATCAGCTTGAAGCGGTTGCCATACTTGGTAAGCAAGGCTGCGGGATCTGCACCTGGAAAAAACGTCCAAAGGATGTCCATTTCAAAGCTCACATAGTCAGGATTGGTTTCCTGGACCATCAGGTCAAACAAGGTTCCGTCTCCATGCGGCTCAAATTCATAGCCGTGGTTGTGGTAGCAAAAGGTGAGACCATGCTCCTCTTTCAGGACTTTGCCGACGGCATTGAAATCGGCTATGGTCTGTTTGGCAGTTTCCAGCGTAAAAGGCGCGGTATGGGGTACCCAAGCCACTCTGACAAACTTCGCCCCCAAGGTTTTGGCATTTTCAGCGACCGTAGCTGTCTTTTCCATCAGGTCTTTGTACCCGACACCAAAGGAAGAGCAGTGCATCCCCCGCTTATCCAGTTCTTTCCTGACATCCGCCGCGGTGTGCCCAAAGAGATTGGAAAACTCCATATCGGTGATCCCCATCTTCTGAAGCGTATCCAGCGTGGCTGGGAGATCCTTTGCAAAGCTCGATCTATACGTATAGGAAACCATCCCAGGCATCTCGGGAAAGAGCAGGTCCTGAGCTTGAACTTGCAGCGCGAAAAAGAACACTGCACACAGAGAGAAAAGGAAGTTTTTGACCATGGCTGTTTGGGAAGATTTGCCGCCCAAGTTAATCCTACTTTCCAATCCCACAAGGATCTTTTGACAAGCTATGTGCTTCAAAGCAAAATCCCCGGTCGTAATCTGCTTGGCCGTCTCGTGTCATGTCAAGTAAAAACCGTGGTTTTTCACCAATCCGCCCATACCATTTCACTTTGAATCAAGGCCAATTATCCATAAATTCCTTATTCACAATCAGATAAACACATAAACCCTACCTGCCATGAAAAAGTCAATAATTATTTTTGGAGTATGTACACTGATGGCGGTTATTGCCGCATTCACGTTTCGGACCGGGGAGTTGCCCTATCATTTAAAACTGGGCACACCCGAGATCAAATCCATTACTTCCCTGGCTTTTGGCCCGGATGGCATCCTGTTTATCGGAGATTCCAAAGGGGCGTCAGTCATCGCCCTGAACACCAAAGATGCGGGCAGTGCGGAGTTGCAGTCCATCAATGTGGCCGGAATCGACAAAAAACTGGCCGGCATGCTGGGAACCACCGAAGACAACATCTCCATCCTGGACATCGCAGTCAACCCGATTTCCAAGAAAGTCTATCTGGCTGTCCAATCCGGTGACGGTACTCCGGTACTGTTGCGTATGGAGGGGGAAGCCGTCGCGCCTGTTTCGCTCAAGGATGTGGAATTTGATGTGGTAGTGCTCAATGACTCGCCCGCCGAAGATGCAATGGACGGAAGGGGAAGGCCGCTGCGCATTTCCTCCATCTCTGACCTGGGCTATGCTGACGGCAAGTTGCTGGTAAGCGGCCTTTCCAACCAGGAATTCAGCTCCACGTTCAGAAGCATCCCTTTTCCGTTTGCCGATGAGCAGGACTTTGCCTCCTTGGAGATCTTCCACGCGGCGCATGGCAGATACGAAACCACCTCTCCGATCAAGACCTTCACCACGGCCCGGGTAAACGGAAAGGACTACCTGATTGCCAGCTATACCTGTACTCCCTTGGTGCTGTTTCCCTTGGATGAGCTGAAAGCCGGCACCCACGTCAAAGGCAGGACCATCGCCGAAATGGGAAGCGGAAACCAGCCTCTGGATCTGGTGACTATGCGGAAAGACGGCAAATCCTATCTGGTGATGTCCAACTCAAACCGACCCGTCTTCCGGGTGGATTTCGCCGATATTGAGAATTTCCAAGGGTCGCTAACCCAGCCTGTCACCGCCAATTTTGCCACAGACGGAGTCAATTTTGTGTCCATGCCCATGACGAATGTATTGCAGTTGGACAAGATGAACGACGATGTCATGGTAATCTTGCAGCGCAAATCCAACGGCTCACTGGATCTCTGGACCACCGAAAAATCCGAACATCTGCTGAAGTAATGATCCTCAGACCTTTGTCTATCAGGCTGTCCCCGGGGTTCGGCCTGATTTTTTTTGGTTGGTTATTATTGGTTTCCTGCACTTCGGAGTCAGAAAGCGGGATTTCTGTCATTTGGGAAGATGACCGCGCGATTGGCTTGATTGTTCCCTCAGCCCTGCTGGACAGCGCGGATCCAGCTCAGTCGACTGTCCACCTGGCAGGAGACGAAAGCAATCCTCCAATCTTGGGAGAGCTTCGGGAGAATGGCGGCGGGATTCTGTTTACTCCGCTGATTCCCTTTACCAGAGGACTGGCCTATGAGATCCGGTACCAAGGCTTAGGCATCGGAACTTTGTCCATTCCCCAATGGATCGGAGCTGGGGCAAATCCGGAAGTATTGGAAATTTATCCCACGCAGGACCTCCTTCCCGAAAACCAGTTGAAGTTTTTCGTCAGGTTTTCCAAGCCGATGCGGGAAGGCCAATCATCGGCTTATGTCACGCTTTTGGACAGTCAGATGGACACCCTGAAGGGCGTGTTTCTTGACCTTCAGCCGGAGCTTTGGAACGAAGACCAAACGCTGCTCACGCTTTGGCTGGATCCGGGAAGGATCAAGCGGGATCTGGCTCCCAATCTTGAAATGGGCACTCCCCTGGAAGCCGGAAAATCCTACCGCCTGATCATCTCCGAACAATGGAAAGGCAAATCGGGAGGAACCTTGGGCCAAAGCTTTGCCAAAGACTTTAGAGTCGCGGCTAGGGACAGTCTTTTGCCCAATCCTGCCTCCTGGATGCTGGAAGCTCCAAAAGCCGGTACCATTGAAGCAGTAAGTATTGGCTTTTCGGAAACCTTGGATTACAGCCTGCTCCGGGAGGTTTTTGGGATAAAAGACAACAATAACCGACAGATAGCTGGAAAATGGGAAATCGGAACCGAGGAAAAAAGCATCCGGTTTGTTCCCGAAAACCCGTGGAAAAAAGGCAGGTATGTCCTGGAGATCGAAAGCAGGCTGGAAGACTTGGCTGGGAATAACCTAAACCGACTTTTTGAAACAGACCTATTGAACCCTTCAAAAACGGCTACTGAATCAGATTTCAGGCGGCTTGAATTTGAGGTGAAGGAATAAGGCTGGAAGACGGAAATCACTGACCGGATTCGCCTCGAATTCCTACTGTTCGAGATCCTCGATGGCTATCGGGAGCAATCCTGAGCTCATTTCATGGGATTTGCAATCCCCCCAACAAAAAAGCGGAATTTCTTCCGCTTCATGCTTCACTTATCTTTTCCCCATTCCCGGAGGCATCATCCGGCTCATTGCCTGCTTGGCTCCGCCCATCTTATTCATCTGCTTCATCATCTTGCGCATATCGTCAAACTGTTTCATCAGATTGTTGACTTCCACGATGGTCCTTCCCGAGCCGTCCGCGATGCGTTTTCTCCGTCTTCCGTCGATGATATCCGGCTGCTGCCGCTCTTTTGGAGTCATGCTTCGGATGATCGCTTCGATGGGCTTGAAGCTGTCGTCGTCGATATCCATGCCTTTCATCGCTTTTCCCATTCCGGGGATCATTCCGATCAGGTCTTTGATGTTGCCCATCTTTTTGACCTGCTCCAGTTGGGAAAGGAAATCGTCAAAATTGAAGTTGTTCTGGCGGATTTTGGCATTGATGCGCTTGGCTTCATCCTCGTCAAAAGACTGCTGGGCACGCTCCACGAGGGAGATCACGTCACCCATGCCGAGGATACGCTGGGCCATACGATCCGGATGGAACACATCCAGATTTTCCATCTTCTCCCCTGTGGAGATAAACTTGATCGGCTTATTCACCACGTGGCGGATGGAAATCGCCGCCCCGCCACGGGTATCCCCGTCGAGTTTGGTCAGTACGACTCCGTCAAAGTTCAGACGCTCGTCAAAAGTCCGAGCGGTATTCACGGCATCCTGTCCGGTCATGGAGTCCACCACAAAAAGCGTCTCGGAAGGATTGAGGGCTCTTTTCAGTTCCTCGATCTCCTTCATCATCTGATCATCCACGGCCAAACGACCCGCGGTATCGACGACTACCGTCTTTTTGCCGGTCTTTTTCGCATAGGCAATCGCATTGTTGGCGATCTGGAGCGCATCCTTGTTTTCAGGTTCGGCATAGACTTCCACGCCGATCTGCTCTCCCAATACCTTCAACTGGTCAATCGCCGCAGGCCGGTAGATATCGCAGGCCACCAAAAGAACCTGCCTTCCCTGCTTTTTCAACAGGCTGCCCAATTTCCCCGTGAAGGTGGTCTTGCCCGAACCCTGCAAACCTGAGATCAGGATCACTGCCGGGTCACCGCTGAGTTTGATATCGACCTTGGAACCGCCCATGAGCTTGGTCAGCTCCTCCTGGGTGATTTTTATGAGGAGTTGGCCCGGGGAAACAGAGATCAACACGTCGCGGCCCATGGCCTCGTCTTTGATCTTGTCGGTGACTTCCTTGGCTACTTTATAGTTGACGTCGGCATCGATCAGGGCTCTTCTGATCTCCTTTACGGTGGATGCAACGTTGATTTCGGTGATTTTACCGGTTCCTTTCAGGGTTTTGAAAGCCCGGTCAAGCTTTAAACTTAAATTGTCAAACATTCGGCTCTGCGTCTATTTGCTGCAAAAGTAATGATTTTGGACATTTCTACCCTGTTTTTGTTTGGCTCACAGATAACCCAAATGAACACCGATGAAAAAAATCCGTGCATTTCTGTGACATCTGTGAGAAAAAATTGGGAAGACCTGCTATCAAAGATTGGGCATAATCAAAAATCTGCGAGGATCAGCGAATTTTCTGCGGGTATCTGCGGGAAACCTTCAAGAAGTACCATATCTGTGTATCTGTGGCCTTCCCAAAAATCATATCCTCTCGCTCTTTCCCCCGAAATCCCTATTTTGCAGGCTAAATTTTGAAAATCAGTACATGAAGCCCAATTTTCAGAAAGACCTGCTTCCCCACCTGCTGGGAGTTCTTCTTTTTTATGCCATCGTAGTCCTCTATTTCTCCCCGATGGTGTTCGACGGGAAAATCATCTTTCAGAGTGACATCCTCCAGTGGGAGGGTTCGGCCAAAGCCGTATTGGACCATCGGGAAAACACGGGAGAACAAGCCCTCTGGACCAACAGCATGTTTGGGGGAATGCCGGCCTATTTCGTGAGTCTGGAGTTTCCCGGCGACATCACCAATGCCCTGATTTCTGTCCTGACCCTGGGTCTTCCCCATCCGATCAACGGGCTCTTTTTCGGAATGCTGGGCATGTACATCCTGTTGCTCAGCTTTGGAGTGAGGCCCGTTTTTGCCATTGGGGGTGCGATTGCTTTTTCATTCAACACCTACAACCTGCTTTCCCTGGAAGCCGGACACAATGCCAAAATCTGGGCGGTTTGCCTGATTCCGTTGATCTTGGCAGGGATACACTTGGCCTTTGAGCGGAAAAGAATCCTCGGAGCCGCCTTGCTGGCTTTGGGACTTTTGCTCCAACTGAAATTCAACCACCTGCAGATCACCTACTACACGCTGATCATCTCGGTGGTTTATGTGGTGGTAAGGATGGTCTTTGACTGGAAAAAAGAAGGGGTTGCAGGCATTTCCAAAACCGTCGGATTTCTGATCCTTGGGGCGGTGTTGGCAGTGGGAGGCAATCTCGGCCGCCTTGCCACCGCACTTGAATACAGTCCCTATTCTACCCGGGGAAATGCAACGCTTGAAACAAAATCCTCCGGCTTGGACAAAGACTATGCTTTCGGCTGGTCCAACGGCAAACTCGAAACGCTGACGCTGCTCATCCCGGACTTCTACGGAGGAGGCAGCAATACGCCACTCCCCAAAAATTCGGCATCCGAAAAAGCCCTTCGAGCACAAGGCATCGACGCCGCACAGATCAACGGTTTTTTGCAGGGAGCGCCGACGTACTGGGGCGATCAGCCCTTTACAGGCGGCCCGATTTACGGCAGCGTGATCCTGGTTTTTCTGGCGGTTTTGGGCATTTGGGCTGCGCCAAAAGAAAGCCTGATCACCTTTGGAGCCATCATTGTCCTGTCACTGATGCTCAGTTGGGGAAAAAATCTGGCATGGTTCAACTACCTCCTTTTTGACATCCTGCCCGGCTACAACAAGTTCCGGGCGGTGTCCATGGCCCTCGGCATGACGCTCTTTGCCATTCCGGTGTTGGGGATGATTTCCCTAGAGAGACTGGCGAAAAAGGGCGATCTCAGACCCTTGCTCTATGCCGGAGGAATTGTCGGCGGCTTGACATTGATTCTTGCACTGGCCTCCGGGGCTTTTTTCCGCTTCGAAGGAGCCGGGGATGCAGGCCTTCCGGATTGGCTGGTGACCGCGATGAAAGCAGACCGAAAGGCCATGCTCTCCGCCTCCGCCTGGAAAAGCTTTGCCTTTGTGGCACTTGCAGCAGGGTTGGTCTATTTCCATCTCAAGGGAAAGATCTCCGACCTTGTCCTTGGAGCGGCCTTGGTCGCCCTGATCACCGTGGACATCTGGACGATCAACAGAAGGTATCTGAACGAGGGGTCGTTTCAGGGCAATCCTTCCCGGCAGTTTTTCGCAGAGACTCCCGCCGAAAAATCCATTGCCGCAGACCAAAGTTATTTCCGCGTATTGCCCCTTGCCGAGGGCTTGACCCAAGGTGCGCGTACCGCCTACCGCTTCAACAGTCTGGGCGGCTATCACGGAGCCAAGCTCCGCCGCTACCAGGATTTGGTCGAAAACCAAATTCAGCCCGAATTGGAGGCTTTTATCTCCAAAGCTCGGGAAGGAGCCCTCGATTGGGAAGCAACCGGGGTCATAAACATGCTGAACACCAAGTACCTGATCGCAGGATCGGAGGCAAATGGGGTCTTTGAAAACCCTGAAGCAAACGGCCCCGCCTGGGTGCCTGTCGAAATCGTGTCCGTGGGAACAAACAACGAAGAAATGGAGCGGCTCGGGGAAATCGACACCCAAACCCAAGCAACGCTGAACACCCAGGAATTCGGACAAATCCCCGCCGGAGCGGGTCAGGTCAGCCTGAGTTCCAATTCTCCCAATGGGATGAAATACCAGGCATCCATGAGCCAAGGGGGATTGGCGGTTTTCTCCGAAATCCACTACCCCAAAGGCTGGACAGCCACCATAGACGGCAAGGAAGCTCCGATCCTCCGGGTGAATTACCTCCTCCGCGGCCTGGAAATCCCCGCAGGAGACCATGAAATCGTCTTTACCTTTGCGCCGTCCAGCTACTATGCGACCAAGACGCCGATGGTGGTCTTCCAATACCTGATCCTAGTCGCTCTCATTGCCGGAGTTTATTTCAACTACAAAGAAACCCATGCCAGCGCCTAAGCCAGACCAAAAAGACCAGGTCGTCAGTTTCTACGACCAGTTTGCCGAAAAGCAACAGAAAACCGGCATCAACTCCCGGCACCTGAGCATCTTGGACAAGGTGAAGAAAGCCGGGCTAAAGTCTGATCACAAGATTCTGGAAGTAGGCTGCGGGATCGGAACGGTCTCCCATCTTTTGGCCACGCAGGTGCCCAAAGGCGAAGTCCTGGCGGTGGACATTTCCCCGGAAAGCATCGACAAAGCCAAGATTCTCTGGAAGTCCCAACCCAATCTGGGCTTTGAAGTGTCGGATATGTCGGACTTTGAAAAGAAGGGCAAGACCTTCGATTTCTTTGTCTTTCCCGATGTGTTGGAGCACATTCCCGTGGACCAGCATTTCCGGCTTTTCCATAATATCAGCAGGCATTCCCATCCCGATTCGGTGATTTTCATCCACATCCCCGCGCCCAGATACCTGCAGTGGATGATCGACCACGAACCGGAAAAACTCCAGGTGATCGACCAGCCCTTGGATTCGGGAGACCTGATCAAAAGCATCACCGCCAATGGCTTTTATCTGGAAAAGATGGAAACCTATCCGCTTTTCTTTGCCGAAAAAGACTACCAATACTTTATCTTTCGCGCAGCAAAACCCCTCCAATCCTCCACGCCACGCGGCAAATGGACGGTGCTGAAAGAACGGCTGCGCATCCGCCTGAAATACGGCCTAACCAAATAATCCCCCGGAACCATGAAAATTCAGGAAAATGCAGTGGTAGGACTGACCTACGAACTCAAAGTGAGCAAAGAAGAAGACGGCATCGAGTCGGTACCATTCAGTGTGGAAACCCGCGACGAAGAGGATCCATTCTACTTCCTCTATGGCCAAAGTGGCCTTCCGGAAAAGTTTGAAGAACTTCTGGCAGGCAAAGAGCAGGGCGGCAGCTTTTCCTTCGACATCACGATGGCGGATGCCTACGGCGAACCAGACGACGAACTGGTGATCTCACTGCCAAAGACCCAGTTTTCCGGAGAACGGGGCTTCTCCCCCGAAATGCTGGAAGAGGGCAATTTCCTTCCCCTGATGGATGAAAACGGCTACAGTATGCAGGCCAAAGTCCTCAAAGACCTGGGCGAAAACCTGCTGCTGGACTTCAACCATCCGCTGGTGGGCTTTGATCTGCACTTTGAGGGGAAAATCATCGAGGTGCGTGAGGCCACCAAGGAAGAGCTCAGCCATGGGCACGTACATGGGGAACATGGAGCACATGAGTAGGGATTTACGAAGGACGATTTACGATTGACGAGGTTTCCGGAACCTTTGAGGTTTATAGAACCTCGAAGGTTTTTTGGGGACTTCTGCCTTACCACTTTTCAAAATGCGATTGACGAAGTACGCCCCCGATGGTGCAGGATACGGGGTGTGGATAGTGTTTGGGTTTTGGACACTGGGGAACCTTACAACTCTTGTGCTGAGCTCGGTCACTGAGCCGGTCGAAGTGGTCGAAGCATACCACTTTCCAACCCGCAATTTTCCAATTCTAATATCGAACATCGAATGACGAATGTAGAATGCTGAAGTAAGGTCGGTCATGGGGCTAATTTTGCAATTTTGCAATTTCAGTGCTTCAGCACCAACACCCGTTCCTCGTCAAAATGCAGGTAAACACGGTCTCCGACGTGGTACTTGCGAAAGGGATCATCCACTTCCCATACCTGCCCTCCGCTTTTCAACCGAATCAACAGGGAATTGTAATGCACCAAAAAGCGTTGATCGATCACATGGCCGAGCAGTTCCCCCTTGGTGCGAAGCCTCACATCTGCCGGGCGGATATAGCTGTCAAAACGTCCCGGGATTAGGTTGATCGGGGAAAAAAGCCTCGCCACATACCTCGTCTTTGGATGCTCGCAGAGAGCCTGCGAATTCCCTTTCTGGACGACTTTGCCCTTTTGCAGGATCAAGATCGAGTCCGTCAGCCTCAGGGCATCGTCCAGGTCATGGGTTACAAATACCACCGTCGTGCCGGAGTCTTGCAGAAGTTCTTTGAGCTCAAAGATCAGCTTGTGCTTCTGGATCGTATCCAGGTGGCTGAAGGGTTCGTCCAGCAACAAAACCTCCGGTTCCACGGCCAAAGCCTGAGCAATCGCCACTTTTTGCTGCTGTCCACCACTCAACTGTCGGGGAAAACGTTCACTGTAATTGGCAAGACCCAGTTGCTCCAGCAGTCTCCCCACCCGCTGCTTGCGGTATTCTGGATCAAAATTCAACAGGGGCCGGGAAATATTCTCCACTACCGTAGAATTGGGGAAAAGCTGGTAATCCTGATGGATCAGTTTGATCTCGTCATAGCCTGGCACCAGTTTTTGGGCGGGATTCTGGATCTGTTGGTCTCCTAACCAAACTTCCCCGCTGCTCTGCGTAGCCAGTCCGGCGGCGATGCGAAGCAGGGTGCTTTTTCCCGAGCCGCTCTCCCCGACGATGGCGATCATCTCTCCCCGTTCGAGCTCCAGGGTAAATTCCTGCAGGGCCGTTTGGGATTCGTAGGTTTTGGTGACTTGGCGGAGGGAGAAGAAGGGCATTTTTGGATTTGAAATTCGAGATTCGATATTAATTGAAAAATTGGAAGATTCTTAAATGTTGAAAAATTTCCATCAAAACGGTTTGCCCTCGAACTTCACATAAAAAACACCTCGACAAGCTCGGTGACCGATAGCACTCAGTCTAGTGAGGGGGAGGAAAGGCGGCTTCGCCGCCTTTCCTCCCCCTCACTAGCGCCAAACGATATTTCGGTGGTCGAGCTTGTCGAGACCCTGAATTTCAATTTTTTAGACCGAGGACGTAGCTAGGATCGAATTCATAAGCACTTGCAGTGACGTCGTATATCGTATTTCGTAAATCGTAATTCTCCTCAGGTGGCAAAGTTGTAAGGTTGTAAAGTTTACCAGAGTCAAATGCCTCAACTCACCCGGGACCTCGTACCCAGATAGCCATCGGGGCGTATTTCGTAAATCGTATTTTTCCAGACTGCAAACTGCACCATCCGACTGCAAACTGCCCCCTGTAGACTGATTACCGCAGACTGTCTTTCACCTTCTTCGGCAACGATTCCCGGATCAGTTCATAGCTGTGCCGGGCAAGTTCCAAGATAAGCGGATCCGGAACATTCCCGTGTGTGCTGACCGAGTTCCAGAGTTTCTTGTTCATGTGATAGCCGGGCGTGATTCCCGGGTACTGCTCCCGTAGCTCGATGGCCCGCTCGGGATCGAATTTGAGATTGATGTAGGGGAAATTATCGATGTCCATCAGCGCAAAGATCTTCCCTCCTACCCGAAATACCAGCGTGGTAGGGCCGAACGGTGTATCCTCCGTCACATGCGGAAGGGCCAGGCAGAAGTCGCGGAGGTATTCTAAGGTCATTTTGATGTCGGATGTGGGATGCCGGATGACCGATGTCCTTCCCCTAAATCCCACATCCGAAATTTCACACGGAGGCCCGAGAAACCGTTGGCCGACCCCCCCTTTGTCCTCCAGTCCATGTTTGGAAAAAGCATCTTGGAAAAAGGGGGCGAGGGGATTTTGGTTAAAAATACCGGATGTTGGATGTCGTCCCGCCATCGGGAGTCCGGTGTGTGACGGATGTGAGTTGGCATCGGACACCGGCTTTGACCCGACGGCTGATCGGCAAAAAACGATCCCCGTTCCCCTATCCTAATGGTATTGCAAAACGATTGCGGGAGTAGAGGCTAGCTTTTTCTGAAGGCTTTTTGGCAGATACACCACCGTCTTGCCATTTTCGTTTTTCCAACGGAGACTTTCCTTTTCACCCAAAATCCGGATCCTTGCTCCCTTGGAGGGAGGATTCAGGGTCCAGGAAATGCTCTCGCCCAGCGTCTCCCCCTCTTCCAAAGGCAGGATCGCATACAGTTCTTTCTGCTTTCCCTGGGTGAAAAAAATCTTTCCGTCCCTGAAGTTTTCGATAGCCCGGGTGCCATAGATTCCAGCCCCATTCACTTCCAGCCATTTGCCGATCTCCTCCAGTCTGGAGACCTGCTCAGGCAAAAACAGTCCATCCGCAGTCGGCCCGACTCCCAAAAGCAAGT
>CAZGYC010000039.1:0-38533 GCA_964530015.1 uncultured Limnohabitans sp.
ACCCCGTCTCTAAAACCCTGACAATCAACTTGAAATTTTAGCCTCCGAATTGCTGTTAATACTACAGACAATGTATTGGGGAAAACGCTGGAATGGAAGCATCCGTTCTTTGAAGGGATATTCCGGATTTCTGGAGTCTTTGAGTCTCCTCCTTCCCATTCCACGGCACAGTTTGACTTTCTGATCACTATGGAAGTGTTGCCGGACAATGACCGTTGGGCAAAAGAATGGACGGGCAATTATGCGGAAACCTTTCTGGTTTTAAGCAAAGGCACGGATATCAACCGGTTCAATGAAAAGATCGGGGGGGATTATCTGGGATCCAAGAACGAATTATTGGGGAATTCCACCTTGTTTGCCCAGCGATATTCCGCCAAATACCTGTACGGGCAATATGAAAACGGTGTGCCTGTAGGAGGGCGGATAGCTTATGTGAAGTTATTTTCCATAGTTGCCCTGTTCATCCTGCTGATTGCCTGCGTCAATTTCATGAACCTGTCCACGGCAAAGGCATCGCTGAAGATGAAGGAAATCGGCGTGAAAAGGACCATAGGGGCGACCCGTAAGGCTTTAGCTGCCCAGTTTCTGGGTGAATCCATACTGATGGCATTTTTATCGTTGCTGGTCGCCGTGCTACTGGTTGTGCTGCTCCTTCCCGCATTTAATGGCATAACAGGGAAGCACCTCCACCTGAATCCCGGGACCGGTGATATGCTGGCATTCGCAGGGATCGTCCTGTTCACAGGATTGCTTTCAGGTAGCTACCCGGCCTTTTACCTTTCCGGTTTCAAGCCGATAGCTGTGCTGAAAGGGAAACTTCCTACTGCTACGGGAGACATATGGCTTCGTAAAGGGCTGGTTGTTTTTCAGTTTGCCCTTTCGGTTATATTTATTGTCGGATTGTTGGTTGTCAACGGACAGATCAAATACACGCAGACCAAAAACCTGGGATATGACAGGGACAATATCCTGTCCTTTCAATGGAAAGGGGAGTTATATACGCAGTGGGACAGGATGCCGGAGGGAAAATCAAACGCAAGGTTTGAGACTTTTATGCTGGGGATAAAGGATGTGCCGGGAGTGGTAAATGCCACAAGCATGCCCGGGAATATCTTGGATGAAATTTATGGACAAAGCGGCGCTTCCTGGAGGGGAAGGGAAGAAGATAAAAATTACATATTTCATTCCCCGATGGTCGGTTATGACTTTATTGAAATGCTCGGTATAGAAATGATAGCCGGACGTTCTTTTTCAAGAGAGTACAATGATGATTATTCAAAGATCATATTGAATGAAGCCGCCGTTAAACTAATGGAACTCGAAAACCCCGTAGGCACAACCATTCAGATGAACGGGGAAGACCAGATTATCGGTGTGGTCAAAGACTTTCATTACGGATCGCTCCACAACGCTATAGAACCTCTCATTTTCAGGTTCTACGAGGGCAGGAATGTCATGGTGAAAATTGAAGCCGGAACAGAGATGACCACTATCGCACGGCTTAAAGAATACTATCATACATTTCTTCCGGAATATGCGTTTGAGTTTGCATTTATGGATGAGGATTATCAGGCGCAGTATGTAGCGGAAACCAGGGTTGCCGCTTTATCCAAATATTTTACCGCAATTGCCATTATTGTTTCCTGCCTGGGTCTGTTTGGTCTGGCCGCTTTCACTGCCGAAAGAAGAACCAAGGAAATCGGTATCCGCAAAGTATTGGGCGCCAGTGAATGGAAGATCATGAAACTGCTGTCCGATGACTTTGCCCGTATGGTATTGGTGGCCATTGTTATTGCTTTACCTATAAGTTTCTATATAACCAAAAACTGGCTGGACGGCTTTGCCTATAGGATTGACCTGGAGTGGTGGTACTTTATCGGGGCGGGTTTGTTGACGATGCTGATTGCCTTACTGACAGTGAGTTTTCAGTCCGTGAAGGCGGCGTTGGCCAATCCTGTAGTGTCACTGCGGTCGGAGTGAGAAGGGAATAGAAGTATCAAGTAGCAAGATGTTAGTATCAAGAGGCAAGTATCAAGTAGCAGGAGAAAGGTATCAAGTACAAAGTAGAGGGAAAATGGTTTTGGGGCTTTTTTGTCAGCCGGAATGAAATATTCTGGTCAAACAATAACATCATGATGCATGCAGCAATTTATGCTCTCTGTCCGCTGCATAGGTGAGACAGGCCTTGATATCCTCCATTGTCAGTTCTGGGAAATCCATGGTGATTTCATTGAAACCCATTCCCACCGCCAACCAGCCCAGGACATCATAAACGGTAATTTTTGTATTCCCGACGCATGGTTTGCCAAACCTTTTATGAGGGTTTCGTTTGATTATATGTTGATATTCAGCCATTTATTAGTTGGTTGGTTTTGATAAAATAACATTTCCCCGCGCACAATCCAATGGAACGAAGCGAGAATCCCGGATATATTTTTGCGGATTTGCTGCGGTCGGAGTGGGAATGCAAGACCTGCCAGCAAACTTGGATGTGAAGCAAATTTGCTGCATATTTACAGTAAATGGGTTGTTATGGGTGTAAAGAAAAGCGAAATGGCATTTGATCCTAAAAAGAGCATCAAACGAGCTGCAAGCACAATGGCTAAAAGCCCCAAGTGGAGCATTGCTGTTGCCGAAGGGGAATATGCTTGGACTACAAAGATGGATAGAGTGGCTCTTATTAGAAGAGGATTGCCGTATGAATCCATTGAAGTAATCAGCAGGAGATCCAATTTGCCTGTGAAACAGGTTTTGAATGTATTGGGTGTACCCCAAACCACATACAATAAGAAAAAGAGAGACAAGGACCTGCTCAGCGCAAGGGACAGTGAAGCGATTCTTGTTCTTGCAGAGTTGCTGGATTTTGGATTGGAAGTTTTCAACGATGAAAGGGAGAAATTTCAACGTTGGTTGAAAAAACCAAATGTTTCATTGGGTGGTGCCTCTCCGGAAAGCCTGTTCGATTCGTTGACTGGAATCCAGGAAGTCAGAAATAGTCTGAATAGGCTTGAATATGGGAATATGGCGTAAATGAGGGTATATCGAATTGAGAGGGAGAAATACCTGGACGAGACTTTAAGCGGAATTGGAGCTGCACTGACTGAGGGATATCGCTGGAACAGTCTGAACACCTATCTGGTTTACACCGCTGAATCACGGGCACTGGCAACTTTGGAAGTCTCTGTCCATTTGGATCTCAGTGAAGATTTGCCTACAGACCGATACTATGTCGAAATAGATATTCCCGATGGAATTGGAATCCTGGAATTAAAGCCAGCCGATTTACCGGAAGACTGGGACGCAAAGCCACCGACTCTGGAAACACAATACATAGGGGATGATTTTGTAAAAGAAAAAAACGCAGCCGTCCTGAAGGTACCAAGTAGTATCGTTCCTACGGAATTCAACTACCTGATCAACCCCGACCATCCCGAAGCAAGCAAAATCTCCGTAGTTTCAAAGACGCCCTTGACATTCGACAAAAGATTCAAACAGTCCAAGAAAAAGTGATTTTATAAGCAGAAAGTATGTGCCAAGGCACCGCATAGAAACGGGGGAAGAAGAAAGTCACGGTGGGTCTCCGGCAATTTGCCAACAGGATAGAAATAGGAATGGGTACATTTCTTAGTTCAGTGAAGCTCCATTTTTTGGATCAGTGCTTGGGGGAAGACTGCACGAAAGCAAAAGGTGCGTGATTGGCTTCGTTTTGAAAAGGGTGATTTTCAAATCAAGCCCCAGGGCATTTGTGGGACACAGTTTATGATATGCCATAAACTTTATGTGTTTTCGACAAAAGTCTACTTTATACATGAAACTGATCAACAGGCCTCCTTACACAAATCGGGCTTCTTGATGACGGACCAATGAAGTGGATGGGGATAGTACCCGACAAGCTCCTGAATATTGCGTGACAGCGTATTTCAAAAAGTGAAATATTGTTTTTAAAATTACTGTCGTCCGACAAAACTCAATAAGAGGGACAAAACCCCTCTTGATTCGATCTGAAGGGCGTTTTTGGGTGAATTCCAAAAAGCACCCCCTATTTTCATCCAAGCCAGAAAGACTATATAGTTCACTAAGGACGTTTAGCGATTTTCCCCAGGATCATCCCCTTCCTTTTTTTCCTTTCAATGTTTCTTTGACTCGCCTCAGAAAGGCCAAATCCTCCCTGTCACGTTCCTTGTCCCGGCCTTTTACAGCCGCTTCTTTGAGTAGTATCAAATCATCCAGTGAAACAACTTTGATCTCCAGCCCATCCACATTTCTGGCCTCTGCCCTTTGATAGGCATAGTTAAAATCGACTGTGTCGAGTTTTTTCAGGATTTCAATCCTTAGCGGTGGCATGCCTATGCCAATCATTTTTTCGACCAGGAACATCTCTTCCTTAAGATCCTGTTCGTCAATGCCAAAATCAATACAGGCTTTTATCGCTTTCTGTGCATTTCCCTTTGTGGCATGGACAAAAATGTCCAAATCTCCCGTACTCCTGATGTGGCCATAGGCACCCATTGCGAAGCCTCCAATCAACAGGTATTCAACCCCATGCTTGTTGAGCGCATCTATGAAAGAACGGAAATTTTCCGGAAAACGGTTATTTTGGCTCATCCTCCAGGTAGTAGATTTTCTTTTCCATGGGATGGTCGTAAATGTCAATGCCTGCCAGGGAAAAATTGAAGGCCAGGTGCTGGAAGTATCGGCTGAGGTTTTCCCCAATAGTAGAATTGACCGCCTGCTCTACCAGCAGCTCCATATCCATCGCCTCATCAATGTAATAAATCGGGATTTTTGGTTTGGTTTTCATTGCGGGATCCTGCTGTCGATTAGTCCATTAAATATACAAAAGGAGGGGTTAGGCTTTCCCGGTTTTCGTTTTTTGTTTTGGATCCGCACACTGCCTGTCGGTCCGGCCCGGCAAAAAACCTCGGGGTTTTGGCGAGGCATTCGGGTTTATTCCGATTTTGCCGCGGTTGTTTTCCAATTGCGGTGGCGCAATCTTCCCTGTGTCACAACGTATAACTTTATGGCAAAACTGCGGGCACAAAAAAGTATAACTCCGTGATCGGGCGGTCGCCTACACATCAAATAAGGTAAACGGATGTCCGCCAGATGCTGACACCGTTCTCTACTCGCCTGCCTGTTCCATTACAATTTCGAACAAGCTATCGCTAAACCTAAAATTGGTGTTTTTGATTTTGTCCAGAATTATCAGACAAAGGTATCAGAGATGACTATGCTAAAATTGAGAGGCATCCCGAGCAATATCCGATGGAGGATAATTGGCTAATGAAACATCATAATCTGCCAAGATTTCGGAAAATGCAGTTTTGGACAATCCAGCCAATTCGGCAGCCTGCCCCAGAGAAAGTTTGCCAATCTCATACATTTTCGCTGCCAAAAACCTTTTTGTTTCCAGTTCATCAAGGTCCAAGGCATCGGGAATAGTTATCGTCAAATGCTTCATTTCCTAAATTTATGTAATTATTGTTGATAATGCTGATTTTCTTCCAACCGATCCGTCTGTGGGCTTTTTTGCCCCGATGGAGTAGAAGCTCCATTTTTCGGATCAGTGCTTATGGGAAGACTAAACGAAATCGAGCCTGCCTGAGGCAGGCAGGTGCGAGATTCCTTCCGATGACCCCGATAGCTATCGGGGGGATGGCCTTTAAAAAAAAATGTAAACACATGAAATCGAGCATGTCGCGGACGACACACACTGGGATGATTATAATACATGCGAAGATTCCATGTGGCCATTGAAAATCAAATTATAAACACATGAAATCGTATTGCTGAACTAAGCCGTGAGTGGACACTCACGGCGGCGGGAATGACGAAATCCAAGGAGACCAAGCGCTGATACCGTATCCTCATCTATCAATACTTCAAAGGGCACCAAAGAAATCATTTTTTTCAAAAAAATCGTATATTTAAATCATGGAGACTTTAGTTGTTGAGACAAATAGTATAGAGCAATCAAAAACCGTGAAGGCGATCCTAAAGGCATTGAATGTAAGGTTCAAAGCGTTGAAAGTTGATGCTGGATCAGAGAGAATAGCTGAAATGGTAGTTCAGGGCTATAGAGAATCAATGGACATAGAGGCCGGGAAAATTAAGCCCAAGACGCTGGATGAACTTTTAGATGAGCTATAACTTAGTTGCTACTCCGGCTTTTGAGAAAGAATTAAAGAAGCTCATAAAAAAATACCCTTCTATAAAGGATGATCTTAGAGCGTTAAAAAATAAACTTTTGCTGAACCCAACTATGGGCGTTGAGGTCTTTAAAAATTGTTATAAGATCCGATTGGCGATAAAAAGTAAGGGAAAAGGAAAAAGTGGGGGAGGAAGGGTCATTACCCATGTTAGGGTTGAAAAGGGAAAAATCTATTTGCTTGCAATTTTTGACAAATCTGATCAAGAAACAGTTACGGATTCCCTGATTAAATCACGTTTGGATAGCGTGTAAATTAGGGCCGCGACACAGAGTGCCGATATTTTCAATTTTGGGAGCAAGAGAAAATCTGTTTTTCAAATTTATGTGGGCTCTTTTTTGACTCATCTGTGCTCGCCAGACCGATTTTTGGCAAAAATGCACTATTCTTATTGTCACGGCTGCTTACCTTTGGGACCACACTGAACTTACCGCTCTAAATCTATGCGAAATCCGGGACTCGACCTGCTGGAGAGCCTCAACTTGATCAAGGGAAATGGCTCTTTTGTCACCAGCCATTCGGCACCCTTTGTGTTTCCCGGCCTATCGGTCCAAGACCTGGGGGAAATTGCCTATCCGATCAATGCATTGCAGGCAAAAGCCTTGATCCAAGCAGCCCATAAAGCGCCCTTCGGCAAAGGAAGTCAGACCCTGGTAGACGACACCGTACGGAGGGCATGGGAGATTGACCCGGAAAAACTGTCCTTCGAGGGCCCGCAATGGGATGGATTTTTGCAGAAAGTATTGGCCACTATCAAGCCGGAGTTGGGCATTGAAGACTACGAAGTAGGAGCCCATCTGTATAAAATGCTCCTTTACGAAACTGGGGATTTTTTCCTTTCGCATAGGGATTCCGAAAAGGAAAAGGGAATGTTTGGCACGCTGATCATCGGCCTGCCTTCCAGGCACAGCGGCGGGGAGCTTTTGGTCCGGTTTGACGGGGAAGAGAAATCCGTCCGCTTTGAAGAGGCCGCCAATAACCATAAAATACCTTACGTGGCTTTCTACGCCGACTGCGAACACGAGATCAAACCGCTGACCGATGGCTATCGGGTCTGTCTGGTCTATAATCTGGTCCAGAAAAAGACAGACAAGGCAATACAGTTGGAGCCATTGGGCGAGCATGTCTCCCGGCTGGCGGCCATTTTGAAAGAAGGCAGGGAAAGCCGACGTTTTTCCCCGGGAATCGTTTTGCTGGGGCATCAGTACACCCCGGAGAATTTTTCTGTGGAGCATCTGAAACTGAACGACCGTACGAGAGCGGAGGCCTTGGTACGGGCAGCAGATGCCGCGGGCTACTATGCCAAGATGTGTCTGGTCACCTCCTACCTTTCCGGTTCGCCTTCTTCGGGCGGATACGGCTGGGATGAGGAACCCGATGAGGACACTGAAATGGAGGAAGTGTACGATGAGTCGCTGTACATCGAGCATTGGTTGGACGGAGGACCACCACCTTTGCGCAATATCCAGTTTGAGGAAGATGAGCTGCTGACCACCTTCAAGCTCCAAGACGGTGAACCGATCGTCAAGGAATCGACAGGCTATATGGGAAACTACGGCCCAGACCTCATGCACTGGTACCACTACGGGGCGGTGCTCTTTTGGCCCAAAGAAGATCACGCAGCGCTCTTGGCGGGGCTGGACATCACCAATCAACTGGAATGGATCGGCTATTTCAATACGATAAGAAAGCAGCTCTCTGCCCAGGAGACCGCAGCCTGCGAAACAATCCTCAACGCAATCCTGAACAGGGCCGAAAGTCCGCCGAAAGCCGACTACAATGTCATTGCGGATTGGCTGATCGGCTATGGCGACGATTCCTGCTTCGACAGGCTGGGGTATAGCTTGCTTTCCCGGTATTTTCAGGAAATCAACGGGGAATCCTGGCTCAGGCTCGTTGAAGCCTATCCTGCCAAGCACTTTGAAAAAATATTCAGGCAGGTAGGGCGGGAGGGAAATGTTTCCGTCGTTTGGCACTTGTTGTCCCTGCTTGTCACGCTGTCCGGCACTGCGGCTGGGAGGGCGCTCGTAGTCTCGCAAATGCCAACCTTGCCGGATTATTTCCCTGCGTTGGCATCCGCGCGGCAGCAAAACCCGCCGGTGAATGCCGAGGCATTGGGGAACCTGCTGCAACTGGAGAATAGCTTCCCACAAAGCAGGGAATGGGCAGCAAACATGGACAGGATACTCACTGGCTATGACACAAGAAAATACCTCAATGAGGTCCTTGTGCCGGTGGTTCTTGGTTTGGAAAAGCAAACCCCGCTGGCAACGCACTTGCTGTCCTTTGGACGGAACCATCTGCAGGATAGGGTCGACCACAAGCCGCAGCCTCCGGCCAACTGGTCTAGATCGCTGCCGGATGTGGGCTATTATGCCAGCCTATGGAAGGTACTCGAAGCCTTTTTGCTATCGCCGACAGAGCAGGTGTTTGACTTTCGCAGAGTCCAGCAGGAAAGAAGTGAACTCGAATCGGCCATTCGGAACGTGCAGATAGACCTGCGCACCGAGACCATCAAAAAAGGCTCTCCCCACACCCTGCGTATTGTCAAGACGCAGGCGGCCTATGAGAGGCAACTGGCCGAATGGGGGGAAGATGTGGCCCTGCTGGAAAAGGTCAAGAGGAAGACAACTTAGATTTCCGATACTGGAAGCTTGGCCTTTTCAATCAGCGGCCTATGGAGCCCAGCGGATCCCCGCTTGAAGGGACTTGCCCTTACTTTGTTACACTGATCCTGGGAATTTACCCTTACTTTGTTACAAGATTATAAGAAATTTGCCTTGATTTTGTTACAATTTAGTTGGTTATTTGCCTTGATTTTGTTACAATAATTCTATAAATTTACCCTTACTTTGTTACAATATTTGCATGTATGGGTTTTGATAGACAGGCATTCGGTCAGTTGAGCCAGTGGAAAAATGATCCTGGAAACAGAAAACCCCTGCTCATCCGAGGAGCAAGGCAGGTAGGGAAAACCACTTTGGTCAAGGATTTTGCCAAAACCTACCCACAGTCCATCCTGCTGAATCTGGAAAAAGCCGCTGACCGGGCGTTTTTCGAAGATCTGGAGGATGTCAAAAGCATTGTCGAGGCTCTTTTTCTTTCCCATAACATCCGGTCGGGAAAAACCGGGGAGACGTTGTTGTTTTTGGATGAAATCCAGGAATCCCCGAGGGCCATCCACCTGCTCCGGTATTTTTACGAGGAAATACCTCACCTTCATGTGATCGCTGCGGGGTCATTGTTGGAGTTTGCACTCAAGGACGTGAAGAGCTTTCCGGTAGGCCGGATCCAATTTTTGTACCTCCACCCGCTCAATTTCATGGAATACCTGGAGGCGCTCGGGCATGAGGCTGCGTTAAGACAAATCCATGAAGTTCCTGTAAAGGATTTTGCCCATCAGGTGTTGATGGGGTTGTTCCATCGGTTTGCGATTATCGGCGGTATGCCCGAGGTCATTCGGACGGATCTGGAAAAGAACAACCTGGCAGCTCTTCCGCGGATTTATGAAAGTATCTGGGGAACTTACAAAGGCGATGTGGAGAAATACGCGGGAAACGACAACGAAAGAAAAATCATCCGGCATATCATGGATACTGCTCCCTTGGCCTTGGACCAAAGGATAAAATTCCAGGGTTTTGGAAACTCAAACTACCGCTCAAGGGAAGTGGGCGAATGCTTCCGGACATTGGAAGATGCCCGGATATTGCGGTTGGTTTACCCTACCACGGATTTGGCTCCTCCCGTCCAGGCAGACCTCAAAAAATCCCCAAGGGTGCAGTTGTTGGATACCGGTCTGGTCAATCATACCCTGGGCATTCAAGGCCAGCTTCTTGGTATCGAAGATTTTGGTAGCGCGTATAAAGGCGCTTTGATCCCCCATCTGGTCACCCAGGAATTGATTTCCCTGCAAGTCCACAGCGACCAGAAACCCAATTTTTGGGTGCGGGAAAAAAATCAGTCCAGTGCGGAAGTGGACCTGGTTTTTGCCTGGCAGGACAAAATCATCCCCATTGAGATCAAGTCAGGGGCCACTGGTTCCCTGCGATCCTTGCACCAATTTATAGAAGTCAGTGATCACCCGTATGCGGTGCGGATTTATGGAGGTAGATTCAAGGTGGAAAAGACCCAAACACCCCAGGGGAAACCCTACCTGCTGATGAACCTACCGTATTATCTGGGGACAAAAATCAGGGAGTACGTGGGGTGGTTTGTGGGAAACCATTGAAGCCATTTGCCAGGGGATTGGACAACTTTTCCAAAGTTGAGTCCCCTCCGAAAAGTTATTTCGGCATATAAGACAGGCTTTTCCAGGCAGTATAAGGGGTAGATTTCATGCAAATTTGGGTTATCGGAGCGGACTCAATTTTAAAATTTTCCAATCTTTCAATCCGCTCACCTCTTAGCCTACCAAAGGGTGTTTAGAGGGTATTTTCCGATATTCTCATCGCGGGTAAAGATCAATGGCCGTTGCGGAGATAATCCGGTCAAATGGATCTTTATGGCGAAAAGGCAATTTTCCCAAATGGTTAAGATTGGAAAGCTGTATGGGGAGAACGATGATGTTGTTGATCGTACAGGCATTGGACAATTCATCCAGCGTATATCCCAAGGTTAATTTCCCAAGGGATATTTTAATGGCAATTTCCCAAAAAGAAGCAATGCTGACATATAAATCGTTGGAGTTCTCACGGATTGTTTCTTTGGCTTTTGTCGAAAGATTGGGGCTGTCTTCCTGTATCCAAAGCAAGGTGTGCGTATCCAACAAATACTGTCCCAGGGATTACATGTATTCCTTGAAATCCTCAAGGGGTTCATCAAAATCGGCACTCATTTTAAGCTTTCCTTTCAACAAACCAAACTTTCGCTCACTGTCGGAAACCGATTTGTTCTTTTTTTCGAGGATAAAATCAACAAAATCCTCTACTTGCTGTTGGTAGGCAGCGGGAACTTTTTTTATTTTTTCCAATAGTCGGCTTTGTCCCATAAAGCATTAGTCTTTATGGATATACGCTATTCTGCCAGTAATTGAAAATTACAAGATGGCCTCGACTTCGCTCGGCCACCGGAGCTTTGGATTTTAAGGGATGGGGGGAGGAAATGCGGCTTCGCCGCATTTCCTCCCCCCATCCCAAACAAGATCCCATCGGACACCGAGCGAAGTCGAGGTGCCATCAAGAGTTAATTTGGCCACTGGCAAAGTAGCGGATATACACATTAGTCTTTGTCGAATTTACATAAAAATGCGTTTACCGAGCAATTTTTCCATAGGTAGTACAGCTTGTGATTCGCCCGCCTGTGGACGTTTTTGTCCGAAAAATCGCAAGCCCAAAACCCTAAATCTGCTTCCAGTGTGCGCAAAGGCTGCTTTTTGTTGGCAGGGAAGTGGATGGTGGATGTGCGGAGAAGACAAGAAGCAGAAGGCAAGTACCATGTACCAAGTGCAAAGTATCAAGTAGCTAGAATCAAGTATCAAGCATTAAGTAGCAAGACACAAGTATCAAGACGCTAGAATCAAGAGGCAAGAGACAAGAAGGATTTAGGATTTACGAAAGACGCCCCGATGGCTATCGGGGTACGAGGTCTTGAATAGTGTTTAAGCCTTTGACCCTAGGAAACCTTACAACTTTACCACTTTACAACCTCTTGTGCTGAGCCTGTCGAAGCATACTGCCTTGGAACCCTAATCTTCCAATCTTCCAATTTTCCAATCAAAGAAATCATGTGGAAAAACTACCTGAAAATCGCCTGGAGGAACCTGGTCCGTCAGAAGACCTTCTCTCTGATCAATGTCCTGGGACTGTCTATCGGATTGGCCAGTTGCCTGATCTTGATGGCGTTTGTGAAGTTTGAGCGATCCTATGACCAGTTTCACCCGGATTCTGGGCGGATCTATCGCGTGGTGCAGACGGTAAATTCCAACCAGAATTGGGCCTGGGCAGGCGGAGCGGTAGCTCCCATGCTTCGCAAAGAGTTTGCCGGGGAACTGTCCGAAGTGGTAAGCCTGACCCAGATCAGCACTTATCTCCGCGCTCCGGAGGGAACTGCGCCGGAGGAAAGTTTTCGGGAGGACCGGTTTGTTTTTTCCGACCCGGGCTTCGACCGGATTTTTGGCTTTGAACTGAGCAAGGGGAGTTGGGAAGGTGTCTTGGAAAACACCTATCAGGTGGTCATCACCGAAGCGATGGCCCGGAAGTATTTTGGGGAGGAGGATCCGGTCGGAAAATCCTTGGTTGCTACCGGAGACCTGGCTTTTGAAGTCAGGGGCGTGCTCAAAGCCCTCCCGGAAAACACCCACATGGCCTTTGATTTTGTCGCTTCGATGAACACGTTTAAGTCCTTCAATGACTTTCCGGTCACGGCTGATTTTGGCAGTTTTTGGTGGCCCCAGACTTATACCTATGTCAAGACCGAGCCGCAAACGGACGCGGCACAAGTCAGTCGGCTGATCCCTGAGATCAATCCCAAGTACCGGAATGCCGAGGAAGCAAAGGGTTATGTACATTTTCTCCAGCCGGTCCAAGACATCCATACCGACGCGGATTTTCAGGGAGAGTGGACTCCGCCAGTGTCGCGTCAGACCTTGGCCATCTTTCTCTCGATCGGCATCTTTGTGCTGGTCTTGGCCTGCATCAATTTCATCAATCTGGCCACCGCCAGAGCCATCAAACGGGTGAAGGAAATCGGGATCCGCAAGGTCAACGGGGCCCAACGAGGCCAGTTGCTGGGCCAGTTTTTGGCCGAATCTTTCCTGGTCAATGCCCTATCCCTTGGCTTGGGGCTGCTGATCGTCTCTCTGGTGACTCCGGCGATAGCATCGCGGATGGGTTTTGTCATTCCTCTGGATCTGGCGGGAGACAGCTCCCTTCAGGGCTTGTTGCTGTTGGTATGGGTAGGATCTTCCCTTTTGGCGGGGATTTTCCCGGCTTTTTACCTTTCAGGCTTGCGCCCTGAGTTGATCCTAAAGAGTTCTGCGCTGACCGGAGGGAAGTCCCTGCTGCGCAAAAGTCTGGTGGTGTTTCAGTTTGTGCTTTCAGCCCTGTTGGTGTTCTGTGCTTCGGTGGTTTATTATCAGCATGACTACCTGAGAAATACGTCCATGGGATTTGATTCGGCGGGGCTGATCTCGGTGAAGATGGGGAACCTGGCCAAGGAAAAAGGGGATATTCTCAAACAGGAACTTTCCAAAATTCCCGGCGTAAGCTCGGTCAAGTTTACCAGCGACCGTCCGGGAATGGATACCGGATGGAATCCCACGGCGGATTACCCGGGAATCAAGGAAGGAGAAACCAAAAACATCAACGTGCAGTATGTGGATGCCGGGTTTTTTGAAAGCCTGGGCATTCCGATGGTGGCTGGACGGGAATTTGGCGAAGACGGGGCTGACCGGGGCGTTTCGAAGTTGATGCGCGGCAGATTTCCCGACATGGAAAACGTCGCCATGATCGTCAATGAAGCTGCGCTGGACTGGCTGGGAAAGAATGCTGCCGATGCGATAGGGGCTGACCTGCGGGTATTTACCGAAGAAAACGGAGCCCTTTTCTCCAACTATAAAGGAAACATCGTCGGCGTGGTGAAGGACTATCATACCCGGGATCTGCGGTATAGTCTGACTCCAACTATCTACCTTCCCGCCAAAAACGCTGCTTTTGACGGAACCAACCATACCTTGATCAAGGTCGGGCAGGGAATCAGCCCCGAACTTTTGACCCAACTCAAAGCCACCTGGAAATCCGTCTATCAGGGTTTGCCCTTCGACTACCGGTTTTTGGATGAGGCAATTGCGCTGCAGTACGAGCAGCAGGCCAAAACCAGTTTTTTGCTGGGGCTGTTTGCCTTTTTGGCACTCCTGATCTCCTGCCTGGGCCTGCTGGGTTTGTCGATCTTTACCGCCGAATCCAAAAGAAAGGAGATCGGAATCCGCCGGGTTTTGGGAGCCTCGGTGCTGGCTATTGTCCACAAGATCACCGGGGAATTTCTGGTCATGGTCTTGCTCTCCCTGCTCGTGGCCTTGCCAGTGGGTTACTGGCTGATGGCCCAGTGGCTCGAACAGTTTGCCTATCGAATTCCGATTTCGGCGGGGTTCTTTTTGGTGACTGGGGTGATTTCGGTGGCCGTGGCTTACACGACGGTTTCGATTCACTCTTTCAGATCCGCTCAGGCCAATCCCGTAGAGTCCATCCGGAGCGAATGAGAATTTTTGATTTGAGATTTACGAAATACGATTTACGACGTGTCAACTGGCGTTTTGGTCATTGGCTCTCGGGAACCTTACACCATTTGCACGTTGCCACCACTGGACAACCCACGACCACTCATTAATCCTGCCAACAGGAAATGTGAACCAAGCTTCGAACTTTGCCACCTTCCAACTTTGCCACCTTCCAACTTTATCTTTCAAAACCCAGTTTTTCCAAACCAGCCTGAATCTCCGGAGCGCCCATGAAGAGCTTCCAGCCTAGGCCGGTGCGGTGGTTTTCGATCATCGCCACGATAGGCCCTTGGTCGATTGCCAGATACCGTTTGGGATAGAAGCCCGCCTCAGGACTCATGGCATCGTAAAACCCATACCGTCCGAACACTTTTTCCCCGTAATTGTAATAGAGGTTTTTGAGGACTTTGAGGCTTTCTTGGGGAGTATAGGGCATTGACGACAGGGCCGCTGTCGGAGAGATGACCCCCAAGTCCTCTTCTGGACGATGTGCGGCGTAGCCTCTGACCGAATAGCTGGCGGTCAGTCCCCAGAGATCTTCTCCATAGCCTTTGTGCTGCGTTTTGTTTTCGATACACCAGGCGCGGTTGATCAGGGTATGGTTGCGGTTTTCTTCCCAGTAGTCTGCATAGCGGTCTTTCAGGCCCTTCGGGTTTAGGCCCAGGTAGGAATAGTGAGCCCAAAAAAGCGGCCCGCCCATGGCTTCGGAGCCGTTGTGCTTGAGCCTCAGCCTGTATCCAAACGCTTCGACATCCGTGTTTATGCCGCCGTTTCTTGCCCAGCCTTTGTGATAGGCACTTGCCGGGATCGTATGGCTGGGCGAGGAGGCTGCGAGGATGTAGGTGATGAGGCACTCGTTGTAGCCTTCGAGCGGGAAGTTCATCTGCCATTCTTTGTCCGGTGACCAATGCCAGTAGAGGACATCCTTCCCTCCCTGTGTGTACCAGTCCCATTCCATCTCTTTCCAGAGCTGATCGATCTTGGCGGCGATGGCCTTTTCCTTGTCAGAGCCGTTTTTGTAATATTCCCGAACGGCAAGGAGTCCCTGCATCAGGAAGGCCGATTCGACCAGATCTCCGCCGTTGTCATTGGGGCTGAATGGCTTCACTTTTCCGGTGTCTCCATGCAGCCAGTGAGGCCAAACCCCGTGAAAGCGGTCTGCAGTTTCGAGGAAAATGACCATTTTTTCAAAGTGGTCGGCGGCCTCTTTCCGGCTGATCCATTTACGCTCTATCCCAGCCAACAGCCCAAAAACCCCAAAGCCTGTTCCCCCGGTAGTGACCACGTGCTGGTCGTTTTCGGGATATTCTCCGTCCATGTGGATCCGCTCGGGAGCCATCGCTGAATTCGGTTCAGCCCCTTGATAGAAATACCGAAAGGTGTAATATTCTACCATGTTGAGGAGTTCCTCATCGCTGAAGTCGCGGGTGGTGGCAAGCACTGTTCCCAGATCGGAGGAGCCTCCCGTAGGATCTATCCCTACGACCTTGTATTGCAGATTCAGATTTTTGCCCAGGTCATTCACAAAGTCCATGTAAATCGTGTCTGCAACTGTGGCCCGCTTGGCGAACTTGTTGTTTTCCGTGCTGACCCAGATTTCGTAGGAGCTGATACCCGGCTGCTTGGACCATTGGAGCTCCACATGCCGGTCATAGGCTTTGGCGATCACCGGGCCGGGTTCTTTGGATTCTTGGGGAGAACAGCTCCAGAAAATCCAAAGGAGTGTGATACTTAGAATAGATGGGGTTTTAGGGTATGTCTTCATAATAGCGTTGTTTTTCAATTGGAAGCGATGCGTTATCAGTCTTTTGTTTCCTGGCTATCCGTTATTCTTTCCAGGTGATTTTTTTGCGGAGCAAATCTCTGGAGTTGGTGCCGACCATGATTTCGAACTCACCGGGTTCGAAGACCAAATCCAGGTTGTGGTTATAGAATTGCAAGTCTTTTTTGCGGAGTTCAAAGTTTATTTCCCGTGTTTCTCCAGCTTTTAGAGCCACTTTTTGGAAGCCTTTTAGTTCCTTAACCGGACGCGTGATGCTACCCACCAAGTCCCGTACATAGAGTTGGACGACTTCCTCGCCGTCGCGTTTTCCGGAATTGGTGAGAGATAGGCTTACTTTCAGGCTTTGATCTCCAGACAGTTCTGTTTGGTTGAGCTGCATAGCTGCATAGCCGAAGGTCGTGTAGCTCAATCCATAGCCAAATGGGTAGAGTGGCTCATTTGGAATATCGAGGTAGTTGGAGCGGAATTTTTGGAACCATTGGCCCTCCGGTAGGGGCCGACCGGTGTTTTTATGGTTGTAGTAGACGGGTATTTGTCCTGTGTTTTGGGGAAAAGACATCGTGAGCTTTCCTGAGGGATTGACCTTGCCAAAGAGCACGTCGGCGATTGCATCTCCTGCTTCGCTGCCTCCAAACCATACGTTTAGGATGGAAGGGATATTTTCGGATTCCCAGCGCAGTCCCAGCGGTCTTCCGGTAAAGAGTACCAAGACCACCGGTTTTCCGGTCTGTACCAATGCCTGAAGAAGCCTTCGCTGGTTTTCCGGCACCTCGATGTCACTGATGCTGGAGGATTCCCCGCTCATCTCGGCTGATTCTCCCATGGCAGCGACGATGACGTCGGCGTCTTTGGAGATTTCCAGCGCCTCATTGATTAGCTCTTCTTCCGGTCGTTCATCCCGGTAAGTGGGCTTGCCAAAGATGCTCACCCTAGACTCCAGCAGTGAGTCACCGACGAAGTTGGCTCCTCGCGCTTGCAGGATCCTTACCTGATCTCCCACGGAATTTCTGATGCCTTGTAGCAGGGAGACTGACTCCTTGAACTTCCCCGCCACGCTCCAGGTTCCGGTCATGTTTTCGGCATTGTCCGCCATCGGTCCGACCAAGGCGATGGTTCCGGTTTGCTTCAGGGGAAGGAGATCTCCCTCATTTTTCATCAGGACAAAGGACTTGGCCGCAATATCTCTCGCAATTGCCCGGTTTTCGGCATTGAAGATCTCGGTTTCGGCCCTCTTGGAGTCGCAGTATAGATAGGGGTCATCGAAGAGTCCGAGCTTGAACTTGGCGATGAGTATGCGCCTGCAGGCATCATCGATTTCTTTTTCGGAGATCAGCCCTTCATCGAGCGACTGCTGAAGTGTGGTCAAAAATCCCTCTCCGACCATGTCCATATCCACTCCCGCCTTGATCGCAAGGGCAGATACCTGCTGCAGGTCACCTATGCCGTGGTCGATCATCTCGTTGATGGCCGTGTAGTCCGTGACTACAAATCCGTCAAATCCCCATTGCTTGCGGAGTACATCGGTCATCAGCCAGCGGTTGGCGCTTGCGGGAATGCCTTCTATTTCGTTAAACGAAGTCATCACGGAGCCGACTCCGGCATCGACGGCTGCTTGATAGGGGAGGAAATACTCGTTGTACATCCTTTGGCGGCTCATGTCAACCGTGTTGTAGTCACGGCCAGCCTCGCCTGCGCCATACAACGCGAAATGTTTGACGCAGGCTATCATGGTGTGTTTTAGTGCCAAATTGTCTCCCTGGTAGCCTTCCACCATGGCTGCGGCGATCTGGGCTCCCAAGAAAGGGTCTTCTCCACTGCCCTCGGAGACTCTGCCCCAGCGGGGATCCCGGGAGATGTCGGTCATCGGGGAAAATGTCCAATTGATCCCATCAGCCGTAGCTTCCTTGGCGGCGATCTGCGCGGACTTTTTGATCAGTTCCATATCCCAGGAACAGGAGAGGCCGAGCGGAATCGGAAAGATGGTTTCGTAGCCATGGATCACGTCCATCCCGAAAAGGAGCGGGATGCCCAATCGGCTTTCTTCCACTGCGATGCGCTGTACGTCCCGGATTTTTGCCACGGTCTTGATATTGAAAAGTCCGCCGACCTGCCCCGCCTTGATCTTCCCGGCGATGTCGGAGCTGGAGGCTTGCCCCGTCGTGAAATCCCCGGCGGCGGGCAAGTTGAGTTGTCCGATTTTTTCCTCCAAGGTCATCAGCGCCAGAACCGAATCGGCTTTTGAATAATAGCTGTCGGGTTCGGATCTGGCATTTTTATCCGAAGATCCGAAAGCCAGCGCTGCGCCAGAGATGATAAACAGGATGGGGGTGGATAGTTTCATGGCTTGGTGGTTTGGTAGGAAAAACCGAGTTTGTCCAAACCGTCCTTTACTTCGGGATTTTTCATAAAAAGATCCCAAAGAAGACCGGTTCGGTAGTTTTCGATCATCAGAATAATCGGACCCTGATCGATTGCCAGATAGGAATCCGCATACCAGCTTTCGGTGACGTTGAAAGCGTCCCGAAAGCCATACTCGCCCCAGATCCGATCGCCCAGCGCGTAGTAGAAGAATTTCAATGCTTTCATCGAAGCATCAGGTGTGTAGGGAAATGAAGAAAGAGCGGCAGTCGGTGTGACCACGCCGAGGTCGTTGGTCGGGGAGTGGGCACTGTAGCCCTGTTGGTTGTCACTTGCCGTAAATCCCCAGTTGTCCTCCGAATAGGCCACAAAACTGCCGGGATTTGCCACCGCATGGGCTTGGTTGATCAGTGTGTGCTGGCGGTTTTGCTCCCAATACTTGGCGTATTGATCTTGGAGCGTGCGGGGATCCAGTCCGAGGAAGGAATAGTGGGAAAAGAACAAGGGGCCTCCGTAGTCAACTCCCAGCGGCAATACCTCTCCATAGAAGCTGTTCCCGTTTCGGATTGCCCCATTTCTTGCCCAGCCTTGCTCATAGGTGGCTTTGGTGATGGGATGCGTAGGAGAGCTGGCCGCCAGCACATAGACGATCAGCGATTCATTGTACCCCGTGATAGGCAGGTTCATCTCCCAGGCATAGTCCGGTGACCAGTGCCAATAGAGTACGCTGCTGTCGTTTTTGGTGTACCAGTCCCACTCGATCCCGTGCCAAAGCGTGGTGATTTTGTCGATCAGGGCTTTTTCGGTGGAATTGGAAGGATCTAAGTAGGCATGCACCGTAAGGAGTCCCTGCACCATCAGGGCAGTTTCCACCAAGTCGCCGCCGTTGTCTTGGGTGCTGAAGGGGATCGTCTTGCCTGTGTCACCATTCAGCCAATGGGGCCAGGCCCCATGAAACCGATCGGCATTTTCCAAGAATCCGATGATCCGACTCCATCGCTCCAGGGCCTGATTTCTGGTGATAAAGCCCCGCTCCACGCCGACTATCAATGCCATGAGGCCAAAACCGCTTCCGCCTGTGGTGACCGTGTTTCCAGAAGTATTCCGTTCGCGGGCCATCCCGCTGTTGGGATGCGCAAAGTCCCAAAAATAGCGGAAGGTATGTTCCTGTACTTTGGTCAAAAGCTCCTCGTCCGGGATGACCGGAAACTTGGGATTCGGATCGACGGTGGTGTAAAACTCCTGCTGCCATCCCGAAAAGGATTCCCCATTTGCTCCGGAGAGCCTTTCATTCAATGTGAGACTGTACTTGGAGAGGTCTGTCAGCGGCAGGTCTGAGCGGATTTGGAGGACAGTTTGGTTTTCCGTCAGGTCGAATGAAAGGGTTGGACTCCCCGGCCCAGTAAGCTGAAGCGCCGCCTCTAGGGTACCCGGATCCAACGGGAAATTGAAATCGAGCCGGGCTTCAAACGCCAAAGCGACGTTTTGGATTCTTCCGTTGGGGAGGGTTTCTCCTCCGGAGAGAACTGCGGATTCGACTCCAAGAGATCCGCTTTGTGTTTTGAATGAAAGTGTTTGTCCGACAAAGCTGGTTCCGGTAGCTGATCTCAACGAATTCGATATCACCAGTTGATGGATTTGGCCGCTTTGGAGGCCGCCCAAGGCTTGGACCGTAACGAGCCGATTCGATGCCAAATTGATATTGACAGGAAGAGACTGACCGGCGGCGCTCAAGACTACCGAACCCGGCACAGAGGCGGGATCCAGATTTTCCGAAAACCTCAAACTGATGGTTCTGTCCAGCGGTACCCCGTCCAGAACAGCCCCGTCAAGGGGGATATCAAGGTCGCCGACGGATGCCTTCAGCAATGTCAATTCAGGATTTTCATCTTCTTTGCAAAAACTCAAAAGGAGCAAAAACCCCAGAAAAAAAAGTCTCGGTTTCATTTGGGAAAGGTCATGGAGCCGAAGTCGTCCGAGTCTCCCGAAGAGGGGGACACGGGGACGACCCCGGCTGATGGGATGATTAGGGTTGCTCGTCGGCGATGATGCTTTGGATCTCTTCTTGGGTCAATGCCTTGTTGAATATCCTCAATTCGTCCATGTAGCTCAAGTCCGAGAGGTGTCCCCACTCCACAAATCGAGGCGCACCGGACATGACCGAAAGGATATCGCAAGCTTCCCAGCCTACTCCTGTGAATGCGCCTTTGCTCGCAACCTCTCCATTGAGATACACCGCTGCCTCTGTACCGGAGATGGTGAATGCAATATGAATCCAGCCGGTGTCGACGGCAGGATTGATCGCGGCGTTGTCGCCTCCGTCAAACCAGGAATCTGCGGTGCCGTTGCCTACGTTGAGTTTGAATACCTGCCGGGTGGCTGACCCTTCACGGAAGAGGCGGAATCCGCGCGTGCGGTTGTTCATGTTGGAGGGGTTTACCTCATCCGGAGGGCCGATGACCAGGATTCCAGCACGGTCGGGACTTGCATTGATTTTGTACCAAAATGAGGCGCTGAATTCTTCGTTGAGCAGGCCTGTAGTGGGAAAGGTCAGATACGCACCCGTTGCGCCGGCATAGGCATTGGTGCCAGCTACCCGATCTTGGGTAAAGCCCGGTCCGCCCGTCACTTCGGCTTCGGTGAGGGTGACCAGTTCCAGATTTTCCCCGTCAAATGGCGCATAGAAAATCTCCCCGTCGTACACCGGTTGATAGGGTTCTGCTTTTTCAAAATTCACGGTTTCTTCGGAGGTTTTTCCAGAGAGATCAGTGGCTGTTATCGCGAGTACGTGCGCTCCGTTGTCCAGTTGATCGTAGGGTAAGGTGATTACTGCCCTGCGGTAGTCCTTGAAGTCAGCATAGGATCCGATTTCTGTGCCGTCCATCAGCACTTTGATCTGTCCGATTTCGATATCGTCTCTTACTTCAAACTTGATATCGATCGAGGTCACCTCTTCCGTGACCCGGATCATGGTTCCTTCCGAAGGGAAGGTCACAGTGACCTCGGGCGAAGACTCGTCTGGCCCGGCTGCGACCGGGACAATTTCGTCGATGTAGCTGTCCGTGCAGGCGGAACTGATCAAGAGCAAGCCTGCCAGTGTTAAATATGATGAGTTGAGTTTCATGTGTTTATAATTGTTTTTCAATGGGCACATGGAATCTCGCATGGCTGATATTCATCCCAGTGTGTGACGCTTGAGTCATGCTCGATTTCATTTGATTATAATTATTTTTTTAAGTGGCCATCCCATCGGGAGGAATCTCGCATGGCTGATAGCCATTCCAGTGTGTGACGTTTTTCGCCGTGCGTTTGACTGTTTGTTAAAATCAAGGCTGGGAGGCCTCTTTCAGTTGGGGCAGGATATCCACCTGCTCCAGTGGATAGGGCAGGAAGCGGTGCGCCTCGGTATAGGTTCTCCCTTCGTAGCTGAGCGCTGCCGTTTTTCCATGCCGGACCAGGTCAAAGAAGCGGATACCCCATTCGGTAGCGAACTCGGCAAATTTCTCATCCAAGACCTGATCCAAAGTCACCCCCGAAAGCGCCGCCATTCCCACTCTGCTTCTGACCGCATTCACCGCCTGATCGGCACTCATTGCTGAGCTGCTTGCCCCACTGGTAAGTGCCTCTGCATGCATCAGCAGGACTTCGGAATAGCGGATGACGGCAAAGTTTTTGTTTTCGCCGTAGGTGAATCGACCCGGTGTAAGCTGGGAGGAGGGGAGATAGAATTTTCCGCTCAGAAACTTGTATCTCGGATGGTTGTTAAACACATCCCCGTCTTTGGAAACGTTGCTGATCCAGGAGGGGAGCGTCGCATAGGCGGGATCGGATTTGATTTGGGCGATGCCGTCTGGGGTAAAGAGTACGGTGGCTTCCAGTCTCTCCCGCTCGCCCCGGTCCAGCATGAATTTCACATAGGTCACGGAAGGCTCCCAAAAACCCCACCCGGCACCGGCACCTGATACGGCTGGTGTCCAGCTCGCAGGGCCAAAGAAATCCCAGAGGTATCGGTTTACCGTTCCGGTCGCGGTGCCATAGTCAGAGTATTGTAGCTCCATCAGGCTTTCGCTGCTGAGTTTTCCGGGTATTTTGAATAGCTGATAGTAGTCGTCTTGCAGGGAGAAGTTGCCTTCTGCGATGATCTCTCCGGTCGCATCGGCGACTGCCTGGTAGTTTCCGATTTCGAGATTTGCCATGGCTTTGACGGCCAAAGCAGTATATCGGGTGATTCCGCCAGGTATGTCGGTACGTTGGTTGGGTCGCACCGACGCCAGATTCGGGATCGCCTCGTCCATTTGGGAGGAGATGTGTTCCATTACTTCATCAAAAGTGGAAAGCTCGACGTTGTAAAGTTCTCTCGGTTGAGAACTGGTCGGAATCAGGATGTCACTCCACAGGCGGGCTAGCTGAAGGAGCTCAAAAGCTCTCATGACCTTCATCTCTGCGATGTACTGATTGGTCAGCGTTGCGCTGGCTCCGGCATCTTGGTACTTGGCCAGTTCTTCCATCGCACCGTGCCAATAGATGATGTCGGAGTAGAGGTTGAGCCAGGTGGAGTTGTAGAGCCAGAAATTGCGGTCGTATACGAACAGATCGGTTTGGATAAGGGGTTGCTGATCGCCTGCGGGGTTGACATCATCTCCCCTCAGCGCGATGGTAGGAAAGCTTTCCCACTGCAGGTCGTTGAGCTGCGCGTAGGCACCATAGACCAGCAGCATCATGTTTGCGGTCTGGGAGTAGTCTGTTTCTTCTACTCTTTGGACGTTTTCCAAGGGATCGTCCAGCAGTCCGGTACAGGCCATCGGGAGGAAAAATGCCGGGGCGAGTGCCAGTATCGATAGTTTATTGAATAGTCTCATGAGTTCTCGGTTGTTTTGGGATTAAAACTTGACATTCAGACCTAGGGTGTACACTGCCGGAATCGGATAGGTTTGCCGGTCTATGCCGTTGGCGACTTCGGGATTGAAGCCATTGTAGCTGAACACCGTCAGAGGACGCTCCGCAGTAAAGGTCAGACGGGTAGCTGGCACTTTTCCCGCGAAAATATCCCGGAAGGTATAGGCTAGCTGGATGTTCTGGATTCGGAAGTAGGAGCCATCTTCGACGAAATAGGTGCTGAAGTTTTGGTTCCAGCCCTTTCTGAGTCCAGCAGCGGAAGGATACTTGTCCGAAGTCCCTTCTCCTCTCCAGAGATTGGTTGCCAGATCGGCATCGATGTTGGTGTCGTTGGTAAAGATGATCTCGCCGCGCTTTCTATTGAGGATCTTGTGGCCGTTTTGCCCTTGGATCAGGGTGGAAAACTCCAGGTTTTTCCAGGAGAATCCCAAGTTGGCTCCATAGGTCAGCTTGGGAAGGAAAGATCCCAGTACCACTCTGTCCTGATCGTTGATCACCCCGTCGCCATTTTGGTCTTTGAAGATCAGGTCTCCAGGTACCAGATTGCTGGTTTCGATGAATTCCTGGGTGTAGCCGCTGTTTTCGATCATGGCCTCATTCTGGAACACGCCGAGAGTTTCATATCCGAAGAATGCCTGATAAGGCTCACCGACGATGGAGCGCTGTCTGAATTCTGCCGATCCCGCATCCAGGCTTGGAGGGCCACCGAGACTCTGTACGGTGTTTTTCAGGGTTGCGAAGTTTCCTCCGATGAAGTAGGAGAAGTCATCGGTGATTTGATCTGCCCAAGTGATATTCAACTCTACGCCTTGGTTTCTGATTTCCCCGACACTACGTCTTTCAGTAGATCGAAACACCGGGGGAATGATGCTCACTGCCAGGTTTTTGGTGTCCCGGATGAAGTAGTCCGCATCGATGGACAGCCTGTTTTTCAAGAGCTTGGCGTTTAGGCCGAAGTTCTTTTCCACCGTGGTTTCCCAGCGGTCGATCAGATCATAGGTTGGATTGAGCCTTCTGCCGATATAGCGCACATCGCCAAGCGCGGTGCTGGTCTCCTCCAGTGTGGGGGCTCCGATGGATGGACGGATGCCGTCATTTCCGAGCTGTCCCCATGACGCGCGGAATTTGAGAAAATCGATGGCGTCAACTCCAAAGAAATCCTCTTCGGTAATCACCCAGCCCGCGCCGATGGTGAAGAAATCCCCCCATTTCTGCTGAAACTTGTTGTTGCCATCCCGTCTATAGGTACCGTAGAGGAGGTATCGCTCGTCGTAGTTGTATGCCACCCGCCCAAAGAAGGAGAGGTAGTTGAGTTGGGAATTGATGGTGTTGTCGTTGGCGTCACCGATTCCGTCCAAATCAAGATTCTGGGCGTTGGACAGATACCAAAACTCCTCATTTTGCCAGGTTGGATTCGGGCTGAGTCCTGTGCCCCGGGCAAAAAGCACCTCCGCGTATTCACTTCGGAAGGATTGACCCGCCGTCACTGTCAGCATGTGGTCTCCCCAAATGTTGTTGTAGGTAAAATAGTTGTCTATGATTTGATTGAATCCCGTTTCATTTTGCCTCCTGAGGGCAGACTGGGATTCGGTCACGCCGTCATTGTAGGCGAAATTGACGTTTCGGGAGTTGAGCAGGCTGAGGCTGTAGTTGTAGGAAGTTCTGAAGTCCAGTCTGTCCGGGATCAGATTGAGATCGGCGTAGAAGTTTCCGGTCACCTTGGACACGTTGTTTCGGTTGTCTGTGTACAAGAGCGGATAGAATGGATTTTGACTGCCTCGGTACCCGACTTGCTGGGCATTGGAGAGCATTTCCGGGTTCGCCGCGGTGTTGAGGTCGTCATAGACGGGGATGGTCGGAACCGCGAAGTAGGCCCTAAACCAAGCTGCATCTTCGCCGACATACTGCCTTGCTGCGGCAAAGTTGAAATTGCCTCCCACCGTCAGCCATTCCTTGATGTCCGTGTCAATCTTTGCGCGTAGGTTGATTCGTTTGTATTCGTTGCGAATCTCATCCTGCAAGCCATCCTGTGCAAAATAGCTTCCGCCGATGGAGTATCTGGTCTTGGCAGAGCCCCCGTTGAAAGTCAGATTGTGGTTTTGGATGGAAGCCGGACTCATGATTTCCGAGTACCAGTCGGTATTCACATCGGGGAGACTGGGGTCGACACGGCTTCTTCCATAGCGCTGGATGGTATTTTCGAGAAATGCGATGTCAGCGGCAGCTCCAGTCTCCCGGACGTATTGGGCAAACTGCTGCGTATTTGCCATCTTCAGTACATTCTGGGGTACCTGCATTCCGAAATAGCCATCATAGACGATCTCCGGGGTTTGCTCGTAGGAACCTGACTTGGTCGTGACGAGGATAACTCCGTTGGAAGCGCGCACGCCATAGATCGCCGAAGCGGATGCGTCCTTCAGTACGGAGATGTTTTCGATGTCGTTGGGGTTGAGGAAGTCGATGTTGTCAAAGAACATTCCGTCCACGACATACAGCGGGGCAGCATTGCCCTCAAAGGATCCCACCCCGCGGACTCTGACAGTTGGGGAGGCTCCCGGCGCCCCGTTGCTGACGATCTGCACACCAGCTACCCGGCCTTGCAGTGACTGCATCGCGTTGGACGCTGGGGTCTTGACGATATCCTCGGTCTTCAGCGTGGAGATGGAGGAGGTTAGGTCTCTTTCCCTTTGGGTGCCGTAGCCGATGACCAGCACTTCGTCCAGCGCTCCTATGGCTTCTTGCAAAGTCAGGTCAATGGTGGTCTGGTTGCCGACTGCGATTTCTTGGGTCTCGAAGCCGACGAAGGAAAATACCAGGATTGCTTGTGATGAACTGACAGTGATCGTGTAGTTCCCGTCCACATCTGTGACGGTTCCGATGTTGGTTCCTTTTTCAAGGACTGTGACTCCTGGGAGGCCGAAGCCCGTAGCATCCAGGACCGTTCCGCGCACTTGAACGGATTGGGCGAAAGCCGTAAGAGAAACGGTCCAAAACAATAGGGCCGTCATCATGGATAACCTGGCCAGAGAACTGATCCCTGAGGTCCATGCCTCCTTACTCAATGGTAAAGGCATCTTCATACGAAAGAAATTTTGGGTTTTGACTAAAAGGATTTGTGGTAGTTTCCGGCGTTTCCGGGAACTGCGTTGCCTGAATCTAGGGAAGTGTAGGGTGTCCGGTATTCGAATGGGGCTCCTTCTGCAATAAAAAACTCGCTTTGAAAGGCTTTTTGGGACTTGTATTTCCCTATTCGATCTCAGAAGAAATTGGCCGGAAATTCAATAGGAAAGGGTTGGGCGGATTTATATCACGCATGGATACTAATGCCCGGAAAACAGCCGAAACTTGCCCGGATTTCGGCTTTTTTTTGTAAAAAAGCCAACGTTTCTACAGGCTCGAAAAGTCATGCACGGCAAGCAAATCGTTCCAGTGGGGTTGTGTGATTTCTTCGTCTTTTAGACTTTGGGCTACCTTTTTTCGGAACGCCCAAATGGTGTTTCTTCTCAGATCCAGTAACTCGGCCAATTGATCCAGCGTCTGTTTTTCATGGTTGCTGATGAGATTGTAGGCCAGATAGAATGCTTTTTCCAAGGGAAACTTGACTCCATGAAAGATCGTGCCGGCAGTGACGGAGTCAATATGCCCGCAGCGGCTACAGCGTCTGGTAAAGAGCTTGGGACCTTTGGAGCTTTTGGAATTGCCGCACTGCCGACAGTCAAAACCATGTCCCCATTTGACCTCCTCGAGGTAGCGAAGACAGGCGGATTGATTTGGGAAGATCTTTCCGAATTCCTCGAAAGTCAGGAGTTTGTTGCTCAGGCGAGCTTGGAAAGACTCTCTGATGCTGCTTTTCAGTTGATGATTGTCCCTGTCGAGCAGGGAGTTGATCCGCTTGATCTCTTCGTCTTTTTCACTGACCTGCCTCGCAAACTCTTCCAGCAGTTTGTTTTTCAGTTCCAGTTCGCGGGTTCGTTCACTGACTTTTTGTTCGAGTTCCCGGTTGACTTTTTCTTTCAGCTCGGCATTGGTTTCGATCTGGCGGATGGTTCGCTTCAAGGCGCGGTCGCGGTTGTCCTTGAGGATCCTTACCCGGTCTGCCAGGGCAAAAGTGAGCAAGAGCATCTCCAGCAGAAAGGCGATGTGGAGGCTATAATAGAGGAGCGTTTGGTGTGGAATGATCGCAGCGTTGACCAGGGCTTTGATGGTCACCCCGAGGAATAATACCCCATACGCTATCACAAAAAAACGGGCGACTTTGTAGCCTTTGCTCCAAATATGGATACTGGCGGCAAAGATGAAAAAGAAGGGGATTATGTCATAAAACTTGATCTCGAAGAGTTTTTGGTCCACCAGAAGGCCACCTAAAAACAAAACGGTCTTTAAAACCAAAATCACCTGCAAGATCAAGTGGATGGTGTAGGAGCGGTTTTTGGTGTTGAGAAATTTGATGGAAAACAGGATGGCCCAAAGGACGATGGAATAGCTGAAGACTCCGTTGGCGACCTGATTTAATGCCGGACTGTCCGGCCAGAGATATTGGAAGGCAATCCCATCCACGCACATCGCGTAGATTCCCACGCTGGCCAGATAAAAGGCGTAAAAGAGGTACTTGACCTCGCGGATGGCTGAGTAGATCAGGAGGTTGTAGAGCCCGATGATCACGATCATGCCGTAGAAAATACCATAGGCAAAATACTCGCTCAGCGCATAATAGACGAATCGGTTGACCGAGCGCACTGCGATTCGGATATCCGCCTTTTGGGACGATCGGATCTGGAAATAGTAGTTGGAAATTCCCTCGGTTTCGTTGGCGATGACCAGTTCGAAATTCTTGTGTTTGAAAGATCGGACGTCGAAGGGGAGCGCGTCGCCGAACGCCATTTCATGATAGTTCCCGCCCCTCTCCGGGAGGAAAGCGGTCAATCGATCGATGCTTTGGTCGTAGAATTCGATCAGCCATTTCTTGGAACTATTGGGGTCGTTTTCTATGGACAGTTTGACCCAATAGGTATGGTTGATATCGAAGTTACTCTTGTCAAAATTCGGACGTATCCTGAAGTTATCCTGAAAGCTGTCTTGGACGATGTCCCCAAATTCAAGGAGATTGCTGGTGTCTTCGTAGAATTCGAGCTGGTCAATGGCAAAAATCCTTTCTTCCAGATCGTCTTCGATCCGAAATGTCGAAGACCCGGAGATCCGCTGGGCATGTGATTGTGTTGAAGCGGAAAATAAAAATAAGAGGCCAATGGCCAAATACTTCCAGCTCATTGTTATTTGGGTTTGTTGGTTCAGTTATCCCTAAGATACCAAAGAAAGCTGTATGTGGTATCCAGTGTCAAGTACCTTATATCAACGCAAGAAATGAGATTTGGGGTGTGTAAGCGTATTGGCCATGGAGGTGCCAGGGAAATAGCCTTTAAGAAATCACCACCTTTCTACTTGAATACAAGTGAAACTGCTTTTGTAAAACCTTAAACCAGGATGGGGATTCAGGAAATGAAGGGCTTCGCTCCAGTCCGGCCGATACGATTGTTGCCTTTGCAGCCCACCTCTTGGTTCTTAATTCTCTTATTGGACTTAATGGTTAAATCCAAAAAACGGGAAGAGCCGCACATTTCGACCGTGCGATTATTCTGTTTCAATTAAAGAAAGTCAAAAGCGATTTCCCTGATGGAGGTGCGGCCGAAGCTCCCGGAATTGTTCAAATGCCGGGGGAAAGAGGTGCGGCTTTCGGTCTCCACGCTCTGATTTTTGCCCACTTGCGGACGATAATGTCCGATTGTGTCCGACTGGATGTTTCCTAAAATGACTTCTGACGCTGTCTGGGGCATTTTTGAATTGGCATGGAATGGGAGAGGAATGCGGTTGATATCAAGATCCGGAAACATGCTCAAAAACCACTTCAAAATCGCCTGGAGGAGCCTGACCCGAAGCAAATGGGTGGGCGTCATCAACATTCTCGGACTGACGATCGGGATCGCGGCGGCCCTGCTGCTCTTTGTGGTTGTGGCCTATGAGATGAGTTACGACAAGTTTCAGCCTAATTATGATTTTGTTTATCGCATCTATACCCAAGATAAGATCGAAGACGGATTTGAGACCAATCCCGGTGTAGCCTACCCCGTTCCAGATGCGCTGATGAGTGACAAGCTCGCATTTGACAAGGTGGTACCGGTAATAGTCAACAACGAGGTTCAGGTTAATATCCGCAAATCGGAGAATTCAGAAACTCTCGAAAAGTATAAAGCAGAATCCCTGTACTTTACCACGTCGGAATACAAGGATCTTTTTGAACTCGAATTTTTGGCAGGAAGTCAGGAAGTGTTGGATCAACCCGACCAGGTGGTGCTTTCGCGGGACGAGGGCGACCGCTATTTTGGAAGCTGGGAAGCCTCTCTGGGCAAAACCGTCGAACTGACCAACGGTGTATCCCTACAAGTTGGGGGTGTGGTAGAAAATTCCCGGGACAACAGCAATTTCGACTTTGATCTGTTGGCATCGTTCGAGTCGATCCGATCCCATCAGGATGAGTTCGGATTTGATCTGAGCGGTTGGGGTAACACCGGCAGTAATTTTCAGGTCTATGTACTGGCCAATCCGCAAACTGATTTGCCGGAGGCACAAAGCCAGCTTGACGGATTCTCTAAAAAGCACTTCGAGAGCAGAGGAAACAGCGTCAGGTCTCACCTGATGCAGCCCCTGAGTGACATCCACTTCAATCCGGACCTGGAGCCATTGAGCGGAAGATTGGTACGCAAATCCACCATTCAAACACTGATTTTGGTAGGGGTTTTCATTCTTATCATGGCCTCAATCAACTTTGTGAACCTGACCACCTCGCTTGCCATAGGAAAGAGCAAGGAAATCGGAGTGCGAAAAGTCATGGGCAGCACCAAGGCTCAGATTGCATTTCAGTCCCTTGGCGAAACCTTCCTTTCGGTGATGATGTCGTCGGTTCTTGCTTTGATTATGGCAAACCTGCTGCTCCCGTTTTTGGACAAGATAGCAGATGTGCCAGCCGATATCAGCTTCTTTCAGCCGGTGATCCTGGGTTTTATGGGCTTGTTGATCTTGATCCTTACGCTCCTGTCAGGTTTTTATCCTGCCCTGGTTATTTCCAGGTTCAGGCCAATTCAGGCACTGAAAAACAAATTTCAGGGAGCTGAGATCGGTGGGGTGCCGATCCGGCGGGGATTGGTTGTACTGCAGTTTGCCATCGCCCAGATCCTTATGATCGGTACACTGATTGCCGTCAGACAGATGAATTTAGTTCAGGAAACTGACTTGGGATTCAACAAGGAAGCGATCTATTACATGGATGTACCCTCCGATACCCGGGAATCCAACCGTACGGAGACCTTCAAACAGGAATTGCTCCGCATCCCCGGGGTAATCGGCGCAAGCAAAGCCTCTGATACCCCCTCGTCGAACAACAACTCCGCATCTAATTTTTACTTTGACCAGAAGATCGAAGACGTACCTTTTCCAGCATTTCTTAAGATTGCCGATGAGGACTATTTTGAGCTCTATCAGATGGAGTTTGTTGCGGGTACAGGCTATCCGGCAAGTGATACGGTCAGAAATGCCGTGATCAACGAGACGATGGCCAAGAAGCTTCTGATTCCGACTCCGGAGGAAGCCATCGGAAAGCTGATCAGGCTGGGGGGAGGCAATTGGGTGCCGATCACCGGAGTGGTCAAGGACTTCACGGTCAACTCCCTTCGTGAGGAGATGAAGCAGTTGCTGATCACCAGTATCAAGCCCTATTACCGGCAGATCGCCGTACGGTTGAACAAATCAGCCGACAAGGCGACGCTTGCCGCCGTTCAGGAGACCTTTGAGCAGCACTACCCGGAGCAGATCTTCACCGCCCAGTTTCTGGATGAGTCCATCGCGGAGTTCTATGAGTCCGAGCAAAAACTTGCGCTGGTGTACAAGATATTTGCGGGACTGGCACTTCTGATTTCCTGTATCGGCTTGTATGGATTGGTTTCGTTTATGATCGGCCAGAAAGTAAAGGAAATAGGGATCCGAAAAGTCTTGGGAGCTTCGGTTTCCCAGATCGCCTATATGCTTTCCAGGGAGTTTTTGATCCTGGTGCTGATCGCTTTCGGAGTCGCGATTCCGCTGGCTTACTACATGATGAAAGAGTGGCTGGAGACCTTTGCGTACCAGACGCAGCTCTCAGCCGGACTCTTTGCACTGGTGATGCTGGCCTCTCTGCTGTTGACGATCCTCACGGTAGGATCCAAGGCAGTCAGAGCTGCACTGGCCAATCCCGTGGACAGTCTGAAGGATGAGTAGACCGGGAAAGGATCCTGCATCCCCCAGCTCGGTCATTCTGGCATTACACGCTGCTTATCCCAGCAGGAAATCAATAGAAAGCATACCTAAAACTCAGGCTTTCCCATTGATCTTGCCTAAGATCTGGGAGGCATTTCCTTTGCTTACCCCGTATTTTCCAGCCAAGGATTCCCACTGGTTCAATGCAGTCCTTGTTTGGTCGATGATACCTTCTATCAGTTTTTTTGGCAACTTGGCTTCGGATCCGAGTTTTGCCAAATGGCTTAGGGTTGGATTCTTGCCCTCGCCCATCACCAGGGTGCTTTGCTCACCTGCAGGGCCACTTGAAAAAGTAAGATCGTAGGCAGGTGCAAGCTTCCATTCCCCTGTTTCATCCATCAGGAAGCTGAAGTTCTTGGCGTGGTCGTCCCTGTTGTGTGCCAATACATTAAAAACCGCCAAGCGGTACATTTTCTCGACCTCACGGATATCTTTGGTGAGTATCCCCGTTAAATTGATCAGGTCTTCATAATCGAGGGCTGGGATCCTAAAATCACTATGCAGTAAACCGCCTGCCGTGTGCATATGAAGCCTCTTGTCCCCGTCTCTGTCAAAACGCTTCACGGCAAAATAACCCGCTCTTTTTTGTGACGGAAACAAATGCACGGCAGGCATTGAAACACCCGCTTCTTTCGCCATGAGTGCATAAACATATTCAATGGCACCCGCATCCTGTCCATCCTGCGAATTGGGGAATTTCACCAGCCATGGTTCAAATCCCTCCTCAATCCGCTTTGCTCCATGTGAGAGATGTTTGCGGTCAGCATCCACGCCGATGAGTGCTTTTGGCCGGGCACCTGCGGAAGATCCGTTCAAAGCCAATAATTCTTCGATCACTTCTTCCGAATTTCCATGCAGCACTTCTTCTGTTTGTGCGGCCAAATGATCCAAGTCAATCAATCCGTGTCCGTCGGATGGACTAGTGTCAGGCTCGTAAACCAAAGCTCCCATCCCGTACAAACCCACATGGGCCAGACGATCCAGCGGTGAAAGATTGGCGGGAAGTATCCCCTGCGCTCTCACCATGCGGTCAAAAAGCAATCGTCCCCACCCATCGGGCAGGCTATCGCTAAAAACCCCGGCCAATCCCCCAAAGGGACGTGGCGGCAATTCTATGACGCCTCTTCGTAGTGGCAGGCGAAAAGGCGAGATTTCGATGCCTTTCTGCAGGAAGGCTTCCTCGTACTCAAAATAGATGATACGCTCACGGAATGCGAGGCGTCCTACTGGCATAATCCCGGCGCCGAAATCCAGCCCTGCCTTGATTTCTGTGACAAGCGGGGTCATTTCTTACGTCCTCTTTTTCGCCCCACACCACCATCGTCTTTTAACACATCGTCGATTGAGGCGAAATTTGGCTTTGGCGGCTTTAGAGAATCAATGACTTCTTCCAGTCCACCGACAATCCACAACAACTTTAAAAAGGATTCCAGGGAAATGAGCCCCTTTTGCTCAAACTTTCGCAGCGTCGCAAGAGGAACCCCTGACCGCTCGGCTAGCCCTTCTTGGGTCAGCTTCATGATTAGACGCCTTTTTCGAACACCGTCAGCAATTTTCTGCTGTGCTTTAGAAGGGGATATAAGTGATACCATAGGAGTACTTAAATATTGAAAATTTAAAATACTAATACTATGATAGTACAAATAACCCAACTTTCAAATATATCCGAACATGTTTTCGGTATCCTATCTGGGACTCAACTGTTCGGGTAATCCGAGATCGGCTCCTTCAAGTGCCGGGCGCCAGACAGATTGATGAATGGAATCAGTTCCTGTTCCAGTAGATCTTCAGGTTTTTGGTGGATCTTCCGGAGGCGATGAGCTCCGGCTTGCCGTCTCCGTCCAGATCAGCAGCTTGCAGATCTTCGCAGGCCATCCCGTTTTTATCGATCCAATATTCCTCAAATTCATCGCTGTTCGACATTTGCAATGTCGGACTCCTATCTACGGATTTGCAATCCGGTTCCCACAAAGATTCCCGTTGTCCTGCTTTCCCGGAAGCGGGACGATCTACCCCGTAACCGCCGGGGTCAGTATCGCCCGGAATCTCCCGTTGCTTTCCAGCCCGAACATCGGACATCCAACTTCAGGCTTTCCTTCTTCCTCTCAGTTCCTGTTCCAGTAGATCTTCAGGTTTTTGGTGGCACGGCCAGATGCGATGAGTTCCGGCTTGCCGTCTCCGTCCAGATCGGCGGCCTGGAGGTCTTCGCAGGCCATCCCGTTTTGGTCGATCCAGTATTCCTCAAATTCGGTAAATGAGCCGTTTTTCGGTACAAAAAGCTTGATTCCAAAGTCTCCCGCTTCGTTGGGAAGCCGCCAGCCTACCGCAATCTGGTCGGATCCAAGTCCCAGAAAATCCCCGACAGCGAGGGCATGACCATCTTTGAGCTGGCTGTTCAGGACAGTCCGTTTGGAAGCTTCTGCCTCTAGATTCTGGTCCAGCCCTTCGTAGGCCACGAGTGCGGTGCCGTGCATGGGCTCGACGGTCGCCAGGAAGCGGCTTTGCCCTGCGCTTTTTCCAAGCCGGAGCTCACCTACACCGCCATTGTCAGGCAGATAAACCTTTTCATCCTGCCATTTGTCGGCTTCGTTTTTGATCAAGGTCACGCCTTCCTTCCCTCCCAACAAGATTGCTTCCCCATTTTCTTTTTTGACCACATCCAGGTTGTGGGTCAGGTGCATGGATTCTTCGATGACCGCGTAGTTCCACTTGCCTGCCGGATCGGCCGGGTACTCATAGGCGATCACTTTCACTCCAGCCCCTTGGCCGTTGGCATTTCCTCGGCCGTGGAGGGGAACGACAACCAGATAGGAGCTGTGCCCGTTTTTAACCCAGCGCATCCGGTGGGTAGTCGGCTCGTGGTGAAGTTGCTTTGGAGTCCATCTTTGAGTGGGATCGGCGGGGCGAATCAGGTAAAAGACGGCGCCTGACTTGGTTGTGTCGGAGGTTTCTCCGGGATTCCATTGGGCGCCGACGGCGACTTCGACCTTGCCGTCTCCGTCCAGATCACGGGCAGCGATGCACACATTGTCGGATACGGTCAGATTTTCGGCCATGATGTGCTTTTTCCAATCGCCGTTTCGATACCAGACGATCGCATTTTTGTCGGCGAGCAGGATGTCATCCCTGCCGTCTCCGTCCACGTCGCCGATGGCCAATCCATAGCCGATGGCCACCGCCGAATCGATCTCTTGCGCTTCAAATTTGGGTTGGAAAAGGAACTGGAATGCCAGAACAAAGGGAATAAACAGATGGGTCAGCATGGCGGTTTCATTGGGTTCAGCCTCAATATAGCCCATTTTCTCCCAAAAAAGGAATCGGGGATCGGGGCGAAATTCCCGCCAAGCAGTAGTTCGGTGGAGAAATAGGGAGGATCACCGACAGGGAAATCGCCTTTACCTTTAGAGGAGTCACTTCATTTCTATTGAAGAATGCTGAAAACGTCCTTGCATACCCTCGAAGCATGAAGGAAATGAAGAGACTGAAGAGCGATCCCGGCAACGGGCAATTTTTGACCACGAACACGAAGAAATTTCCACCGCGGACCACGGAGAAGGGAGAGTAAGAGCTGTCAAGCCTACCCGGAACTTCGATTCAACTGGGCTGACAGGCCTTTTTGAGGCCACAAAGGGGAAAGCTTCGCTTTCTTGGTTCCTGATCCACGGGGATCAGCGGGAAATTTTTAGCCGAGGAACGCAAAGGATTGTGAAACTGGGAAAACAATAAAAATGTGCGCTGCCGAACAAAATTGTTCGGGAATAACCGGGCCAAAACGCAGTCAAAGCCTCTAATCCCGTGAATTGAGGCATTTTTTATGGCATGGAAGTGGAAAAGAAAAAACAGGGCAACAGAACCGGGATCTAAGTATCGAATAGCTAGACGCTAGTATCAAGAGACAAATCTAAGTATCAAGTAGCTAGACGCTAGTATCAAGAGACAAGAATCGAGAACCGAGAATCAAGACATGTACAAAGTACCAAGTAGAGAGTCCAACAAGGGGAATTCGACAACCAAACCATGATAACCACGACAACCCTTCGACTCCGCTCAGGGTAACACTTTACCACTTTGCAACCTCTTGTGCTGAGCCTGTCGAAGCATACCACCTTGCGACCCTAATCTTCCAATTTTTCAATTCAAAGAAAATGCTGAAAAACTACTTCAAAATCGCCCTCCGCAATCTCGCCAAGAGCAAACTGCACACCGGGATCAACCTGATCGGCCTTACGCTGGGCTTGGGTGTGAGCATTCTGATCTTCTTTTTTGTGCAGTTTGAGAGCAGCTTCGACAATTTCCACGAAGAGAGCGAAAGGATTTTTCGGCTGGAACGCCATGAGAAAGGGGAAGACGGAATGGTGTCGAGTTTTTCCACCCCGGTGATCACGGCGCCTACTTTTGCCGCTGAGTTTCCGCAGGTGTCCCATACCACCCGGCTGATCGGCAGTTCGGCGCAGGCCTACCTGGATGAGGCGACTACCCAGACGCAGCAGTTCCTGACGGTGAGTCCGGATTTTCTGGAGATGTTCAGTTTCAGGCTGCTTCAGGGGAAAAAGGACCAAGTCCTGAAAGACAAGTTCGGTGTGGTGGTCACGGAGGCGACGGCCAAAAAGTACTTTGGGGATGACAATCCCATGGGGAAATCCATCCGCATGCAAATGGGCGACAACTACGAGGAATACCAGGTCACCGGAGTCTTGGAGGATCTCCCGGCAAATTCCAGTATCCAGTTTGAGATGCTGGTGAACGATGAAAATCTGGATTTCAGCATTGCCCGGCAAAGCCAGGATTCTTGGTTTAACGTCTATGGGGATACCTATATCAAGCTCACTGATGCCCAGTCCAAAGCGGCCGTAGAATCGGGCGTGGAATCCATGATGAAAAAGGTGCTCGGCGAGAATTATAAAGAAGGGGACTATTCATTCACGCTCCAGCCAATTGCTGAGATGCACCTGTCCGACAGACCGGACACCGGGAGGATCGAATCCACCCGGCCCACCTTGCTTTGGATATTGGCGGGGATCGCGTTTTTGATCCTGTTGATCGCCTGCATCAATTTTACCACGATGGCAATCGGGAGATCGACCACCCGGGCCAAGGAAGTGGGCGTGCGGAAGACCATGGGAGCCGACTTTGGGCAGTTGGTGTTCCAGTTTTTGACCGAGGCATTCCTGATCACGTTTGCTGCCCTGGTTTTGGGATTGATCTTAGCCGAAGTGCTGCTTCCGACCTTCAACGAGCTGTTTGACAAAAAACTGGAGCTGGTGTATGGGCCGACCCAAATCCTGATTCTTTTTGGATTGGTGGTGGGGATCACCGCGATGGCAGGGGCTTATCCGGCGTTTTTCATGTCCAGTTTGAGACCCATCAAAGTGCTGAAAGGCAATCTTTCGATCCGGTTTGGAAAGCAGGGGCTGCGAAAAGGATTGGTGGCGTTTCAGTTTTTTATTTCGTTCATGCTGATCGCATCCACGCTGATCATGGTCCACCAGATGAACACCATTCGGGCCTATGACTTGGGTTTTGACCAAAAGATGATCATCCTGGTCGATGTGCCGGACGTGCCGGGGACCAGTTTTGTCAAGTCCATCACCGCTGGCTTTGCACAAGCGGAAAAATACCGGCAGGCTTTGGTTGGCAGATCTGAGATCCAGTCCGCCGGGATCACCATCGCGACCTATGGGGACAATTCGTTTTGGGACGGAGGCTTTCCCACGGAGGAAGGCAAACAGTTTAATTTCCGGCTGAATTTTGTCGGGGGAGACTATGTGAAAACCCTCGGACTGGAGATGGCAAAAGGCCGGAATCTCAATTCCCAGCCAGGATCGGACAGCAGTGCGGTGCTGGTCAACGAGACCTTTGCCAAGGCGATGGGCTGGGACGATCCCACGGGCGAACTGCTGCCGAGCAGCAGGATCAAACCCCACGAGATCGTGGGGGTCGTGAAGGATTTCAACCACAATTCCCTGTACAAGGAGATTGAGCCTGTGGTCTTGGCGAAAAGCCCAGAGGTCATCTTTAGCGGGATCAACATGCTCATGATCCACTCCGCGACCAATCCCAAAGTGATGGTGAAAGGCAACGGAACCGACTTTGAGGCTTTCCGAACCTTGCTGGAGTCGGAGTGGGAGCGGGTATTTCCGTCCGAGGCATTTAGCTTTAGTTTCTTGGATGAGACGGTACAGAAGCAGTACGAAGCCGATGAGCGATTGGGAAAGATGGTGTTTTTGGCAGCGTGTATTGCGATCCTGATTGCTGCGATGGGACTGTTCGCGATGGCGGCCTTGAGCATCGCGGGGAGAACCAAGGAGATCGGAATCCGCAAGGTGCTGGGCGCTTCGAGTTGGAGCATTTCCTGGATGTTCAACAGGGAATTTCTGGTCATCACCCTGATCGGCGTGGTGGGGGCTTTGCCATTGAGCCTATATCTGATGCAGGGATGGCTGGAACAGTTTGCGGTGAAGGAGTGGCCTTCGTGGATCAATTTCCTGGTTCTGGCGATTGGTGGAATCGCCTTCACCATCGCGGTCATCTCCGCCCAGTCCTATCGGGCGACCCAGATGAATCCGGTGAAGACGCTGAAGGACGAGTAGTGTTTTAGTATCAAGACGCTAATATCAAGTATCAAGACGCTAGTATCAAGACGCAAGAACCGACAGACAAGAAGCAAGAAGCAAGAGACAAGATACAAGAGGAGAGAGACAAGTACCAAGTACCAAGTAGCTGGAAACAAGA
>CAZGYC010000040.1:0-21369 GCA_964530015.1 uncultured Limnohabitans sp.
GGCAGCAAGCCGGAAATCACCCGTTTTAAGGGGCTGGGAGAGATTTCTCCGGAGGAGTTTGGGACTTTCATCGGGGAAGATATCCGCCTGGAACCGATCATTTTGAACAAGGAGACCAAGATTTCGGACCTGCTGACTTTCTACATGGGCAAGAATACCCCTGATCGGCAGAGTTTTATCATAGCGAATCTGAAAATTGAAAAGGATCTGGCCCTGGAAGATCCAAAGAAAGCGGAAGAAGAAGAAAATGAAGCAGCTTGATTTTTGTACAAAAAATGCAAATTGTTTAAAATTTGTACAAAAAATACAAATTCAGCTATTTTTGCATATATTTAGCAAATTTTAAGCGGATGAGAAACTGGATCTTGATGGGGGACATCATCGGCAGCAGTGATGCTGACCAAATCACCCTTCAGCAAAGCTTTGCCCAATTGGTCAAAAAAGTCAACAAAGACTATTCCTTGAGTTTTGAGTCTCCGCTCACGATTACCCTGGGAGACGAATTTCAGGGTGTCGTGCGGTCAGCCCAAGAAGCCGCCGAGGTAGTCATTGCCCTGGAGGAATACCGCTGGGATTTGGAAACGGAGATTTTGATCCGGTATAGCCTCGGCTTGGGTGAGATTTCGACTCCGATCAATCCCCAAATCGCCTATGGCATGTTGGGGCCGGGGCTTTCGGAAGTCCGGGAGGCACTTGCCGAGATGAAAGAGGAGGAGGACCGGATGATGATTTCAGGGGTGTTTGACAACAAAATGCAGATGAAGCTTGCCATGAATATCTTCCTTGAAAAGCAGGAAGAGTGGAAATGGCGGGACCGGGAGATCATCAGCGGCTATTTCCACTACCGGGACTACAAAAAAGTCGCCGAAGTGATGGGGAAGGACGTTTCGCTGATCTGGCGGAGATTTAGGTCTCTGGGCTTTAAATCCTATCTTAAAAGAAAAAAACTGGTTAGATTGATCTATGCCGCAGACGATTAGTTTTTTGGGATATTATCTGATTTCCGAATTGATCGCTTTTTTTGTGTTTCGACGGGTGAGGAAATATTTTCTGGGCGAGTACGGCTCGACCCGGCCCATGTGGAACGGAATAATCGAGCGTTTCTTTTTATACCTCTGCCTGTTGACTGGAGTGTACCATGGGTTTACGCTCTTTGGGGCGCTGAAAATCGGCACGAGGATCAAAACTGACGAGAACAAAGTTTCAAATGATTATTTCCTGATTGGGAATATGATCTCGGTAAGCTTGGTCATGCTGACCACTTACCTCTATCAAAACTGGATTTGGTAAATGAGTGACGACAACATGATAGCGGATGGAGCAGACGAGAGTCTGCATACTTCCGTGCCGGTGACCGGCATGTACAAAGAGTGGTTTTTGGATTATGCGTCCTATGTGATATTGGAGCGTGCGGTTCCGGCTATTGAAGATGGCCTGAAGCCGGTTCAGCGGAGGATTCTTCATGCCATGAAGGAGATGGATGATGGCCGCTTCAACAAAGTGGCCAATATCATCGGCCAATCCATGCAATACCATCCACACGGGGATCAGTCCATAGGGGATGCAATTGTCAATATCGGCCAAAAAGAGCTCCTGATCGAGACCCAGGGAAACTGGGGCGATATACGCACAGGTGACGGAGCTGCCGCTGCCCGATACATCGAGGCGAGGCTGTCCAAGTTTGCCCTGGAGGTGGTTTTCAATCCACAAACGACCGAATGGCAACTTTCCTATGATGGGAGAAAGCGGGAACCGGTCACCTTGCCGGTCAAGTTTCCTTTGCTTTTGGCACAGGGCGTGGAAGGTATCGCGGTGGGACTGTCCACCAAGATCCTCCCGCACAACTTCATCGAACTGATCGAAGGCTCCATCGAAATCCTAAAAGGAAACAGAACCAATGTGTTGCCTGATTTCCTCACGGGTGGCTTGGCTGACTTTTCCGAATACAACGAAGGGCATCGAGGCGGAAAAGTGAAAGTTCGTGCAAGGATTGAAGAGGAAGACAGCAAGACCCTGTTGATCAAGGAGATTCCATACGGGACTACAACGGATTCGCTGATTGATTCGATCCTAAAAGCCAACGACAAGGGCAAGATCAAGATCAAAAAGGTAGTGGACAACACGGCCAAAGATGTCGAGATTCAGATTCAGCTCACGCCGGGCGTTTCGCCGGATGTGACGATTGATGCCTTGTATGCCTTTACCGACTGTGAGGTTTCCATCTCTCCCAATGCCTGTGTGATCATCGAGGACAAGCCTGTCTTTCTCACGGTCAACCAAATCCTCGAATACAACACCAAACAAACCAAGGAGCTTCTCAGGCGAGAACTGGAGATTCGAAAGGCGGAGTTGATGGAGAAATTGCTTTTCTCCTCGCTGGAAAAAATATTCATCGAAAACCGGATCTACCGGGATATCGAAGAATGCACCACCTGGGATGGGGTTTTGGAGGCAATCGACAAAGGCCTGGATCCCTATAAGCCGGATTTCTACCGGGAAATCACCCAGGAAGACCTGATCCGACTGACCGAGATCAAGATCAAGCGGATTTCCAAATTTGACACCTTCAAAGCCGATGAGCTGATGAAGCGCCTACAGGAAGAGCTGAAGGAGGTCAATTACAACCTGAAGCACCTGACGGAGTATTCCATCAAATACTATCAAAACCTGCTGGACAAATACGGAAAAGGCCGCGAGCGGAAGACGGAAATCCGAGCCTTGGATACGATCGAAGCCACGGTGGTGGCCGCCAACAACGCCAAGCTCTACGTCAACAAAGCGGATGGATTTGTAGGGTATGGACTGAAGAAGGACGAGTTTATCTGCGACTGCTCCGACTTGGACGATGTGATTGCGATTCGCCGGGATGGGAAGTTTATGGTTTCCAGGATTCAGGAGAAGGGCTTTATGGGCAAGGACATCTTGTACGTGGGCGTTTTTCGAAAGAATGACGACCGGATGACGTTTAACCTGATCTACCTCGACGGCACCTCAGGCAGGTCGATGGTCAAGCGCTTCCAAGTGGGAGGAATCACCCGGGACAAGGAATATGACCTGACCAAGGGCACCAAGGGGACGAAAGTCACCTATCTCACTGCCAATCCCAACGCTGAAGCCGAGACCGTGACGGTCTATCTGACCCAGGGGGCAAAGGCCAGGGTCAAAGTTTTTGATTTTGACTTCGCCGACATTGAGATCAAAGGACGGGGCGCCGGGGGAAATATCCTCACCAAGTATCCAGTCCGCAAGATCCAGTTTAAGATGGAAGGAAAGTCCACCTTGGGCGGGCTGAACATCTATTATGACACCGTTGTAGGACGGTTGAACACGGATCAGCGGGGAAAACTCATTGGGAATTTCCTTGGAGACGACAAGATCTTGGTATGCTACAAAGACGGCGACTATGAACTCACCAGTTTTGAACTGACCAACCGATACGAACCGGCAGATGTCATCTTGATCGAAAAATTTGACATCCAGAAGGTTCTGTCAGCCATTTATCACGATGGCGCGACCAAGGCCTTTTTTGTAAAGCGGTTTGCAATCGAGACAACCACGGTCAATAAGCGGTTCAATTTCATCTCCGATCACAAGCAGTCCTATCTGAAAGTCGTTTCGACTGCAAGTCAACCGCAGGTTTCGGTCACTTTGATCAAGGGAAAAGAGGAAGAAGTGATGGAATACGACCTGGACATGCTCATCGATGTGAAAGGCTGGAAAGCCATCGGAAACAAATTGAGTACGTATCCGGTGAAGGATATTACTTTGATCCATTCCGAAAAAACAGCCGAAATCGAACCTGTCGAAGAGGTCGAGGAAGGCTCAGAACCGGATCAAGAACTGGAGATCGGAAGCACGATTGACCTGACGCCTAAGAAAGACGAGGACGAACAACTGGGGCTATTCTGATAGTCCCGGTTTTCTGAGTCCATGGATAAAGAAATGCGCCGGGTTCCCGATGGACATGGAGCAGTTTTCTTTTTGACGAATCGATCTCCACTAACCTCAATGACTGCCCATGAGCGAAGAAAATGATGCAATCTTTGATCGGGAGCTTTTGGACTATCTCGGACAATACATCACCGCGCACAAGAAATCCGTGATGGAGCGCGTGCTGTCCAAAAGAACCCGGCATCTTACCGTGGTGCTGGAGGATATTTTCAAACCTCACAATGCGAGTGCCGTGATCCGGACCTGCGATTGCTTTGGCCTCCAGGACATCCACGTGATCGAAAAGACCAACCAATACAAAGTCAACCCCTACGTCACCCGGGGCGCATCCCAATGGGTGGATCTGCACAAATACTACCGTCCAGACGGTTCTTCGGTGGATGCCTGCTTTGATACGCTTCGCGAAAAGGGCTACAAAATCTACGGAACCAGTCCCGCTCCAAGTTCAATTTCGATCTATGACTTGCAGCCGGATGAAAGACTTGCCTTGGTATTTGGCAACGAGCACGAAGGAATCTCCGAAGAAGTCAAGTCCAAGGCGGACGGCCTCGTCCATATTCCGATGCTGGGATTCACAGACAGTTTCAATATTTCGGTATCTGCCTCTATTTTTCTTTTTGATCTGGTAAGGAAAGCTGAGAAGCTGGGAGTAGCGGATTTTCTTCTTTCAGAAGACGAAAAAGACCAGTTGAGGATGAAATGGTACCGGGCAGTGGTCAAGAATTCAGACATCCATGAAAAGGTTTTCCGAAAAAACCAATCCGGCCAAACCTGATCACTTTTTCTTGAAAAGTTCGGAAAAAGGCTTCTTGGACTGGTTTTGGGATGATTTTTTGGCTTTTTGCCGCTGTCTTTGCTTTTGCTTCTGTTCCTTGCTTTTCACCAAAACTGTCCTCCCCGAGATGCCCACTTGGCCTCTGTAAAATTCCTCCCTACCTGACAAGTTGATATTTGGCTTGTAGTCCAGTGAAATCACGGCATTTGCCAACGTCAACTCAATTCCCGCTATCAGATCAACTCCGAAAGTGGTGTTGCCGTAGGTATGCACGATTTCCTTGGTCGTCGGATTTTTCACAAAACTTTCCTCATTTCCAAAGGCAACACCTCCCCCCAAATAGTAATTGAACCTTTTGGAAATGATCGGCCGGTGCTTTTCGGCAAGTAAAGAGATGGAGGAATTGCGGCTGAAATCCGACTGCAGGATCCCCTCCAAAGTCACCTGATTCACGATTCGCTGCTGGACGGTCAGTCCGAGGGTTCTGTTGAAGTCTGAATTTCCGAATCTTAGGCCAAGGGCAGTGCCGTAGCGCTGGGCATTTGCATAGAAAGGTAAACCAAGGAAAACGAGGAGGATTAGGCTGTTTTTACCCATAAAGGAAAGATTGTTTTAGCCAATGGTCAATAACTATTCCAATCCAGTGATCATGCCTTTGGTCAATTTCGGTGTGAAGATTTGCAGACCAAAGGAAATTGCTATTTTGAGGCACCTAAGCTATCACCCATCAAAGCATGAAAAAAACCTTTGTAGCCATTGCTGCCATTCTAGCCATCAGTTTGGTCGGCGCCTGGATTTATTCTTTTTATTCATTTAGGGATCGATACGGTGGTTATTGGATTGATCTCTCGCTTCAATCCAGCCAAAACGAGGTTATGGCAGGTTTTGCCAAAGTTGACATCAGTCCTGAGGTTCCGGATACTTGGATAGACGTCAACGAGGACGGCAGGTACAAACCGGAGGACGGCGACACCTTCACGGATGGCAATGGCAACGGACAGTTTGATGCGGTCTGGTTAGCCGGGTTTCATAAGACGCGTGCTGCCCAAAGCATATTGGATCCGCTTTGGGCCAGGGCAATGGTCTTGGATGCGGGCGATGTGAAAATGGCCTTGGTGGTGATAGACATGATCGGATTCGGCAATGACTATGTGATTGCAACCCGTCAACTGATTCAGGAAACGAATCCTGAATTGGATTATGTGATTATTTCAAGCACCCACGTACATTCTTCGCCTGACCTCATCGGTATTTGGGGTGAATCCAATTTCAAATCCGGCGTAGATCCCAGGTATTTAACCCAGGTTCAAAAAGGAATTCAAACTGCGGTAAGTCAGGCTGCAAGCCAGTTAAGACCAGCTTATTTTAAGTTCACTGAGGAAATGGAATTGCTGAAACCCTTGGTGGGAGACGGCCGTGATCCCCATGTTTTTGATTCGGGTTTGAAAGTCATGCATGTGCTGGATAAGCAATCGAATCAAACACTTGGCACCATCATGAATTGGGGCAATCATCCGGAAACACTTTGGGCGCAAAACCTTCAGGTAAGTTCAGATTTTGCGCATCCCTGGAGAGAAATGGTGGAGAATGGAATAGTCGAAAAGGACAGCGTTTTGCTCGAAGGAGTAGGCGGAGTGGCCATTTGGCTGAATGGCGCAATAGGGGGGCTGATGAGGACGCATCCATCGATGGAAGTACAGGATCCGTATTCCAACCAAGTTTATTTGAAGCAAGGTCCTGACAAGATTTTGGCTGAAGGAAGGGCTTTGGCCAAAGTTACTTTGGAAACGATGGCTGATTCGTCTGCGGTTACGCTTCAGAATCCCAAGTTGGCGATCAGAGCCGAAACCGTCGAATTGAAGATGGACAATCAACTCTTTCTCTTGGCTTCATATCTGGGAATATTAGACCGGGGATTTACTAAATGGAAGCATATTCGCTCCGAAGTTTCCGCCTGGAGTTTGGGAGAAGCGACGTTTGTCCATGTTCCGGGGGAACTCTACCCGGAGATCCTCCATGGCGGAATAGAGAGCCCAGAAGGCGGGGATTTTGGAATAGAAGCACTTGAAATCCCTGCGATACAAACCCAGATTCCAGGGCGTTTCAAATTCTTCGCAGGAATGTCCAATGATATGGTCGGTTACATTGTCCCCAAAAGTCAGTGGGATGTAGAACCCCCTTTCACGTATAACAAAGAAAGCCGGCCCTATGGAGAAATCAATTCCTTGGGACCGGATACCGCTCCCACGATCCATCGCGCTGTTTTGAAAGTGTTGAAGGAATTGAAATAAGAATAGATTATAGCTGGTTCCCAGGCCGACGGGACTTGAAAAAGAAAGCCCCTGTCTTGGGTAAAGGCAGGGGCATGGAGTTGGTTTGATTTTTTGGTTATTCGGCAATCACGATTTTCTCGATCTTGTCGCCGGCCCGGATCGCATCGATCACTTCCAAGCCTTCAGTCACTTTGCCAAAGCAGGTGTGGTTTCTATCCAAATGCGCCGTGTTGGTTCGGCTGTGGCAGATGAAAAACTGGGAGCCTCCGGTATTTCTTCCCGCATGGGCCATGGAAAGCACGCCCCGGTCGTGGTATTGGTTTTCCCCATCCAGTTCGCATTTGATTTTGTAACCTGGACCGCCGGTACCGTTGCCGACTGGGCAACCACCCTGGATCATAAAATTCGGAATGACTCGATGGAAAGTAAGGCCGTCGTAGAAGCCTTTTTTGGAAAGATCCACGAAGTTCTGTACGGCGATTGGAGCGTCTTTTTCGTAAAACTCCACCTTCATGCTACCTTTTTCGGTAATGATTTCTGCTGTCTTCATTAGGTTAAAATTTCTGGTTTGTCTGAGCCTTGGGGCCAAAAGAATTTTGAAACGCAAAAATAGGGTTTACACCCGGTACTTTGGCAATAAAAAGAGAAAGGAGAGCAACTCTCTCCTTTCCTTTTCGATTTATCCCATCAGGGGAGCGCCTTTCAGGATGTCCTCGTCGGCAAAATCTTTGAATTCCCGAAAATTGTCAATAAACGCATGGGCCAGATCATTCGCGGTTTTGTCATAGTCTCCCTTGTTTTTCCAGGTGTTTCTTGGGTTTAGGACTTCGTATGGGACATCCGGGCAAATCTCCGGAACCATAAAGCCAAACACGGGATCTTTCCTGAATGGGGCGAAATCCAATTTTCCCTCCAATGCCGCTTTGATCATGGCCCGGGTGTGGGCAAGTTTCATTCGGGAGCCTGTGCCGTAGGATCCGCCGGTCCACCCCGTGTTGATCAGCCAGACATTCACCTCATGCTTTTCCATTTTTTCGCCGAACAGCTTGGCGTATTCAGTGGGATGCAGCGGCAGGAATGCGGCTCCAAAACAGGCGGAAAAAGTCAATTTGGGCTCGATGACTCCCATTTCCGTACCGGCGACTTTGGCGGTATAGCCGGAGATGAAGTGATACATGGCCTGACTCTTGTTCAATTTTGAAATCGGCGGAATGACTCCAAAGGCATCCGCGGTCAGGAAGAAGATATTCTTCGGAATCCCGGCAATGGAGGGATTGACCGCATTCGGAATGTAGTGGATCGGGTAGGCCGTCCGGGTGTTTTCGGTCAATGAGCGGTTGGCGTAATCGATTTCCCGCGTTCCCGGCTTGAAGCGGGTGTTTTCCACAATGCTGCCAAATTTGATCGCATCGAAGATTTCCGGTTCCTTTTCGCGGGTCAGATCAATCACTTTGGCATAGCAGCCCCCCTCAAAATTGAAGACCGTGTCTTCGGTCCAGCCATGCTCGTCGTCGCCTACCAGGTGTCGGTCGGGATCGGCCGAAAGCGTGGTTTTGCCTGTTCCCGAAAGCCCAAAGAAAATTGCGGTGTCCCCATCCTTGCCCATATTGGCTGAACAATGCATGGAAAGGACGCCTTTTTCGTGGGGCAGTATGAAATTGAGGATGGAGAAAATCCCCTTTTTGATCTCACCGGCGTAGGCGGTTCCACCGATGAGGATCATTCTCTTGGAAAGATTCAAGATGGCGAAATTTGGGTTTTTCGTGCCGTCAAGTTCCGGATCCGCTTGGAATTCGGGAGCACAAATCACCGTAAAATCAGATTTGAATGATTTGAGTTCCTCCTTTTTGGGTCGTATGAACATGTTGTGGCAAAAGAGATTGTGCCAGGCCAGGGTATTGATTACTTTGAGTTTCAGTTGGTGATTTGGATCAGCACCAGCACAGGCATTGCGGACAAAAAGATCTTTGTCAGCCAGGTGATTTTTCATCTTTTCCAAGAGCAAATCAAATTTCTCCTCATCAAAGGGAATGTTGATATCGCCCCACCAGACCGAGTCTTTGGTCTTTTCATCAGAGACGATATACCGGTCTTTTGGTGACCTGCCAGTAAACTTGCCAGTGTCTGCCATCAGAGCTCCGGTTGAAGTCAAAAAAGCTTCTTTTCGGCTCAGAGAATGCTCGACTAGTTCGGCGGCAGTGAGGTTGAAGAAAACTTTACCCGTCGTGTCCACATCTGGGATAGGATAGGGGGAAATGGAGGAGGTCAGAACCAAGTCCTGCATAAGTATTTGGGGTTATAATCGGAAAATTGTTTTGCCAAAATTAGGCAGATTATTCAAAATCAAAATCAAAAAACCGCTGAAATTTAGCAGTTCAATCGATTACGAAGAAAAATCAGAAGAATATTTGATTTTTATCAGCTTATTTCAAATCCCTGAAAAACCAAGGTGATTTTTCAGGCGGTAAAAGTCCAGATTGTAGCTGCCGTACGGGTAAAACTTTGGAAACTAGGCCTAAAAAAGTTTATCATTGCAAATCAATCACCCATCTAAAAAACTGATTCTTGGAAAAACAACTTAACTCTGAATTTACCGGGCCCACTGCTTTTGGACATCCCAAAGGGCTGATGACTTTGTTTTTCACAGAAATGTGGGAGCGCTTCAGCTACTATGGGATGAGGGCTTTGCTGATCCTTTTCATGACCAAAACCATCGTGGACGGAGGTTTGGGATTTGACGACAAAACCGCCGGAGCGGTCTATGGACTTTACACCATGGGCGTTTACCTGTTGGCATTGCCCGGAGGCTGGCTTGCGGACCGGCTTTTTGGCCTGAAAAAGTCCGTGTGGTACGGAGGGATTATCATCGCCTCAGGGCACTTTATGATGGCCCTTCCCGGGATAGAATCCTGGATCAACGGTGCCTCAGGCCCCAGGGAATCCCTGAGCACCCTGGATACCACCTCGTTCTTTTTGGGCTTGATCCTGATCGTGTTGGGCACCGGACTGCTCAAGCCCAACATCAGTTCCATTGTGGGACAACTCTATCCGGCAGGCAGCTCAAAACGGGATGCAGGGTTTTCGATTTTCTACATGGGGATCAACCTGGGTGGCTTTATTGCGCCGATTGCCTGCAGCACGGTGGCTGAGTTTGACATGCATTTGGGCTTTGGACTTGCCGGATTGGGGATGGTTTTCGGGCTGATCCAATACAAGCTGACCGGAGGCTCATTGGAGGGGTATGGAGAGCCTCCCGTGGCCGTGTCTGCGCAGGAGATCGCTTCGAAAAAGAAACTCCGCTCGGTTACTTCCGTGATCGGGCTGGTCGGCGCGGCGATTGTCGGAATTCTGTTTACGGGCGTGGTCCCGATCGATGCGTCGGCGATTGCAGGGGCATCGGGTACCGTAATCGCGATTGTCGCCTTTGGCTATTTGGGCTACGTGATCCTGTTTGGCGGATTGGTAAAGTCAGACAAAAACAAGGTGGGGGCAATTGCCATCCTTTTTGTTTTTTCGGCGATGTTCTGGTCTGGATTTGAGCAGGCCGGATCCACCCTGAACCTGTTTGCCGAGCGGTTTACCGACCGCACCATCTTGGGATGGGAGATTCCTACCGGGTATTTCCAGTCGATCAATTCCCTCTTCATCATCATTTTCGCCCCCGTTTTTGCGGCGTTGTGGATCTGGCTGGGGAGAATCCACCTGGAGCCCAGTTCACCGCTGAAATTCACCTTTGGCCTGCTGCTGCTTGGGATTGGGTTCTTTGTGATGTACTTCGCCACCAAGATCGCGGCATCCGGTGAGCTTGCCGCGCCAAGCTGGCTGATCATTACCTACATGCTCCACACGTTTGGAGAGTTGAGCCTGTCGCCGGTTGGGCTTTCGTTGGTGACCAAACTGGCTCCAAACGGCTATGCGGGCCAGATGATGGGAATCTGGTTTTTGTCCGTGGCACTGGGAAATCTCTTTGCAGGAATCATCGCAGGAGAGGCGAGCGGTGGCACCGAAGAAGGCTTGGCCGCAATGCCGGATCAGTTTATGATGATCGTTTATACGGTAATCGGATCGGCGATCCTGTTGTTTTTGCTCAAGCCGGTTCTGAGGAAGATGATGGGCAACGTACACTGAGGATTTTCATCCTGTTTTGAAAAGCCTGCCACTCGTGGCAGGCTTTTTCATTTTGGCCACAACTGTGTGGTCTTCGGTTTATTATCTGCGGGCAATGTTTCCTGAAAGTCCACTTTGCGGTCCGAAATCGGAACAAAAAAGCCACCTGGTCAATCAGGTGGCTTGGTTGTTTTGGGGCTGTTTGTTGGATTCTATTGGATGGGAAGGTCATTTCCCGGAACCGCATTCGGATTGAGCAGCGGAATATTGGAGCCAAATCCGGAGTTGATGGCATTGATGAATTCATTGGCAATAAAGCCATGCGCCCGTCCGTTGGGATGGACTCCATCTACCGAAAACCCGCCGTTTGGCGGAACGATACTGGCAGTGAGCAAAGCTCCCCCGTAATTGACCTGGCCCTGAAGCACACGGTTTAGGAACGCATTGATATCGACCAGGACCAAGCGCTGGGCGTTGGTCTGTACAGCCGCCGAAATCACCCCGTTGAATGTGTTGATTTTTGCCTGAATTTCGGTTTGCTCGGCTGGAATGAGCACAAAGGAATCCTCTACGGGGAAGCTCACTCCCCTGACCGCCTGGGGATTTCCTCCAATTGGTTGACCCAGTGCCTGGGACAAGGTCAGTGTGGCCTTGTCTGTCGGGTTGCTTTGCCTGATCGAGGGAAGTCCAAACTGGCTCAGATCGGTGAGGCTTTCGTCAGACATCAGAAACCCATTTTGCCCAGCAGTGAAATTGATCGTCCGCAGATCCCGTTCCGCTTGGGTGATCACACCCATGCCTTGCAACTGGGCCAAGCCGCCGTTGTAGGCCGCGAAGCCTTGGTTTACCGCTGCTGCGGTAGCGGCGTCCAGCGGCAGGGCATTCCAAGGCACCAGGTTAAAATAGGGGAGGACGTTCAGGTTTGGGATATTGGCTACCGCCCCCTTGGCTTCGGGATTTGCCTGGAGCATGGCCCCCAGAGCCAGGGAGAACCGTTGGGCAAAATCGGCATCTGAGGTCAGGATCGACGGATCGGAAGCACCGCCGACCGCATAGCCGAGCACATCGCTGTTGCCCAGCCAGAAAGAAAAGAACGTTCCGCTGGTTCCCAGGGCTTGTGCCGCATCGGCGATCGGCGTGGAAGTACCCGGATTTGACGCAAATCGTGCATAATACGGGTTGAATGCAGGGTTTTGGGGGACATTTGGACCGCCTGTTTGGGGGATCAGCGCCAATCCCAGCGTCATGCCGGGCACCGAAAAGTTGTTGAGCTCGGCTTTGTTTCCGGCAAACGCGGTGGGCAGTTCCCCCGGGCCGATCGGCGCGGGCGCCGTGCTTCCGTTGGCGGTTTTCAGGATCAGCCTTCCGAGGATGGTGTTGTTTGGGCCAAAGGCATAGAAGCCGTTGACCGAATTGATCGAAGGCTGGTTGAAAGCACCTCCGTTGATCAGTTCCATTTGCCCGGCCAACTGAACTGCAAACGAATTGCCCTGTCCTCTGTCGTAAAGTGCGCCATCCATAAATCCGGCGGCGATTCCGTCTCCGATTGTGACCATTTTGGCGAAATCCGCTTCACCGGCTGTTGGCTCCTGGATTTCTTCCACCGGAAAATCGTAGGTACAGGATGCGGACAATCCCAAGACAGGAATGACGAGGTATTTTAGAATATTTTTCATGGGTGATTTCAGTTTAGCAATTCATCAAAAGTGATAGAGACGTAATAAATCGCACCGATAGTCGGCCCCCCAAAATTCAGGATGTATCTGTTGTTGAGGATATTGGAACCACCCAGTTTGATGATGGACTTGATGGAGCTGGCTTTGTAGCTCAACTGGGCATCAAAATTGGAAACCGCCGGCACATCTCCCCTGGCAAATGAAGACTCCCATCTGAACTCGGTCTGATATCTCCAGGCCACATTGAAGCCCAGGTTTTTGGTAAGCCTTCTGTTGCCGAAAACGATGTTTCCCTTGTGCTCGGGAGTGTTGAAATCATTGAGGAATCCCTCTGTAGGCGATGAAAGGAGCTTGTTGAAGTTGTAGTTGCCGGACAGGGTGTAGCTTTTTCGCAAATTGAAAGTAATGCCAAAAGCCGCTCCATGTGCCTTCACCGAGCCCCCGGTAAAATTGGTGTAGGTCTGGAAGGTGTTTTCACTTCCGGGGATCGTAATCGGAGTCAGCAGGGTAGGGGCATTGACCGCGTTGATTGCCAGTTGGTCACTGTTTGCCGGAATGGGATAGACGGGACCTGGTGCTTTTCTTACCGCATTTTGGGTGATGAAATCGTTGTAGGTGTTGTAGTAGTAGGCAAAGTCAATCATGATCCTGTTGTCGTTCAACAGGCTCTTGTAACCTATTTCGATTGATTTTACCTGCTCCGGTCTCAATTCCGGAAAATCCTCGGCGGTAGCGGGCTGCAGCAGGGAGGTTGCCTCCGGAGACACCGGACTTGCACCTGATCCAACTTTTGCCACATATTGCTCTACCGAGCCCATCGTGAAGGCGTTGGTAAAGATGTCGTATTTCTCCCTGTAATAAGGCAAGCCGCCAATCAGCCGGGCCGAAACCACGTTGAGGTCGATATGCTGGGCCTGTGTGGTGGGCATCCGGAAGCCGGTCTGATAGGAAACCCGGATGTTGTGGTTGTTTTGTGTCAAAACCCCGGAAATTCTCGGGCTTATCTGGCCGTCAAAGTTTTCGTTTTTGTCATACCGGAGGCTTCCCGAGATTTTGAGCTTGTCATTCCAGACTCTTTTGGCCGCCTGGACAAAGGCCCCATATTCGGAAATGGTGATGTCATTCCCCTCGACATCGGCGAAGATGGTGCCGTTTGACCTAAGCTCATAAACCCTGTATTGCGCGCCTGCCTGCAGATCCATAAAATCGATTTCTTCCCGGAAATCGTACTGGCCTTCGGCCATGTACATCCGCGATTGGTCGTTGAACAGCGACCCCTCGGGGATAAACTTGCCGCGGACCTCTTTGGAGGCATTTTCAAATTCCGCGGAACCCGCTTCATAACGTCCCTGGTCGGCAAAGCCCCTGGCAGCGCCATGGGCATTGGCTTGTTGGTCCGATGTTCCGGGAGTTCCAGGTGCCACGCCCTGCTGGGCCAAAGCGCCCATATAGGCAATGGTGTACTGCCCAAACCAGGTGGAATTGTCTTTCCACATCGAATTGATGTTGACCCCGGTCAAGTCAGCAATGTAGGATTCCCCGGAGTTTTCCATGGTCGTATAGCCCCTGAGGAAGTAATTGGAGCCCCTCAGCTCCACTTTGTGCTGGGTGATTTCAAAATTTCTGAGGGAATAGCGCTGGGCACCGGTATAGACCGATGTCCCTGCCCCATAGTTAAGCGTATAGGAGAGTTCTGAGCGATCGCTGATCCGGTAGTGCAGCGCCCCGTTCACTTTGTAGTTTTTGGCGCCATAGTCCACCAGATACCGCTCGTCATATCCGGTTCGGGACACGATCTGGTCCGGAATACTGGTGAGATATCCGCCCAGGCCCAGTGCTTGGGCCTGCTGCTGTATCGCTCCCACATTTCGGAGCAATCCGATGTTGTTGGCGACCTCATCCCCAAAGACATGGACTCGGTTTGCGCCCGGATTGAACGGCAAGTCTCCCTGGCTGGAAGCGGCCAGGTCAGTTTGGTCGGTACCATACCAGTCTTCGGCCCTCATGAATGAGGCGTTGATCTTAAAGGCAACCTTGTTGTTGAATGCTTTTGCATAGCGGATTGATCCCTCATACATGGGCTGCGCACTGGTGGGTTCACCGGCCGTTCCGCCGAAATGATTGAACCCTTGCTTATAAAACGCACTCAGGCCCTGGTATTCAAAGGGGCTTTTGCTGTTGACCAGGAGGATGCCGTTAAACGCATTTGGCCCGTATAGGGCCGAAGCGGATCCGGGAATGAATTCCACACTTTCCACGTCCAGTTCAGAAGGCCCGTTTAAGTTGCCGATGGGGAAATTCAGTGCGGGAGCCTGGGTGTCCATGCCGTCTGTGAGCTGGACAAATCGGGTATTTCCCGTGGAATTGAATCCCCTGGCATTGATGATCTGGAAATTGATGGAGGAGGAGGTGACGTCCACGCCTTTCAAGTTGGCGATGGCCTTGTAGTACGTGTCTGCGGGAGTGTCGCGGATGGCCAGAATGTCCATTTTTTCGATCGAAACGGGAGATTGCAGGATGCTCTCCTCCACCCTGGATGCCGAGATGACCACTTCCTGCCCAAGCATGGTCTGCTCGCCCAGTTCCACTTTCAGATTGGCCGTATTGGCTTCGGTGATCTCCAGTTCCTTGGGAGAATACCCCACCATGGAAAACACCAGGATAAAGGGCGGTTGCTGCGCGACATTGAGGGTAAACTTGCCTGCCAGGTCTGTGATCGTTCCGATCACCTTGCCCTTGACGATGATGTTTACCCCAACCAAGGTCTCTTTCGTGTCCGCATCGGTCACGGTTCCGGAGATGGTGGTCTGGGCAAAAGCTGCACTGGCTCCCAAGGAAACCAGCAGTGCGAGTGTAAACACCGCTCCCCAGATTTTTCCTGCAAAATTTCTCATAGGCTATTTTTGTGTAGTTATTTTGGTGAACGCTTAATGAGGTAATCCGTCATTCTTTTGCTCGAAATTTATAGTAAAAACCGAATTATCAACCTTTATCATTTAAAAAAAACCGGCACGTTCTTGCTTCAAAAATTGCCTAAAAATGGAAGCTGGGGCCTGTTTTGCGGAGAATCCAAAATTTTTGGGACACAATTTTGGAAATACACAACCCAAAGGTTCGTTTTGTTGTAAATTCCAAAAAACGATTTTTTGTCTGCCATTTTTTCCTCCAACAAAAAAGCCTGATTTTCATCAGGCCTTTTTTGTTTTGGGATTTTTTTGATCAACTATTCCTCTTGTTTTCCTCGTTTACATGCTTGACCAGCCTGTCGCACAACTCCTTCATTTCCTCCGAAAAATACTCGTCTCCGGTACTGTTTAGGATGGTCTGCGCCATGCCTCCCAGGATATCGATGTAGAATCGCTTCATTTCTACGACAGACATCTCTTCTGTCCAAAGGTCAATCCGGAGCGTGGCATGATTGAGATTGTCCCAAACATTGACACTGATACTTTTGGTGGATTCCAGGCCTTTGGATTCTTTGTCGGAAGCGTCCCACTGGATATCCTTTGGAAGATTATTTTCATCCAGTTCGATCTGGAATTTAATGTCTGATTTTTTCATTTGGGTAAGATTTATCGGGAAACCTGCGAATGTCAATTCGAGTTCCCGGTTTTTGGTTTAATCGAATAGCATTTCGGGAATTTCCCCTTCGACGGTGAGTTTCCCGGCAGTTTTGGCTTTGATTTCCTCCACGGAAACGCCTGGTGCCCGTTCTTTTAACACAAAGCCGCCGCCTGCGGCAATCTCCAGGACCGCGAGATCAGAGACGATCTTCCGGACACATCTGATTCCGGTGATCGGCAGGCTGCATTCGGACAAAAGCTTGGATTGGCCGTCCTTTGAGCAATGCTGCATCGCCACGATGATATTGTCGGCCGAAGCGACCAGGTCCATTGCTCCGCCCATGCCTTTGACCAGTTTGCCGGGAATCTTCCAATTGGCGATATCGCCGTTTTCGGAGACTTCCATTGCGCCCAGGATGGTCAGATGGACGTGCCCTCCGCGGATCATTGCAAAAGATTCTGCCGAGTTGAAAAGCGCAGATCCCGGTACCATGGTGATGGTTTGCTTTCCCGCATTGATCAGGTCGGGATCCACCTGCTCGGCAGTGGGGAAGGGGCCGATGCCCAAAAGCCCGTTTTCAGACTGGAGCACCACGTCGAGGCTTTTTGGAATGTAGTTGGCGACCAGGGTAGGGATGCCTATTCCCAAGTTGATGTACTGTCCGTTTTTCACCTCTTTGGCTATCCGTTTCGCTATTTGTTCTTTGGTCAGCATCTGGGTCTAGTTGGATACGGTTCGGTGTTCGATTCTCTTCTCGTAATGCTGACCCTGGAAGATCCGCTGCACAAATATTCCCGGCGTGTGGATCCCGTTGGGGTCCAATTCTCCATCCGCTACCAATTCCTCCACTTCTGCGATGCAGATCCTGCCGGCCGTGGCCATGATGGGGTTAAAGTTTCTTGCCGTACCACGGAAGACCAAATTCCCTGCTGTATCGCCTTTCCATGCCTTTACGATCGAAAAGTCTGCCCGAAGCCAGCGTTCCATCAGGTAGCGCTTTCCGTCAAATTCCCGGACTTCCTTTCCTTCGGCGACTTCCGTGCCCACTCCTGCCGGAGTGAAAAATGCCGGAATGCCCGCCCCTCCGGCCCTTACCCGCTCGGCAAGCGTACCCTGCGGGATCAGATCCACTTCCAACTCCCCGCTGAGCAGTTGTCTTTCAAACTCGGCGTTTTCGCCCACATAGCTGGAGATCATCTTTTTGACCATCCGCTTCTTGAGCAGCAGGCCGATTCCAAAGTCATCCACTCCGGCATTGTTGGAGATGATCGTGAGCCCTTTGATGTCCTTCTCCAACAGGGCTTTGATGCAGTTTTCGGGAATCCCGCACAGACCAAATCCGCCCATCATGAGCGTACAGTCGCCGGGAATATCGGCTACGGCTTCCTCTGCGTTTTTCACAGTCTTGTCAATCATACGGTTTTGGGTTTAAAGTAATGACCTGGCGGATCTCTGATCCTGGACGAGCTGTTCTTTCAGTTCCTCCAAGCTGCCAAATTTCCGCTCTTCTCTCAAGAATTCGTGAAAGTACACCGTAATCTGTTTGTCGTACAGATCGCCCTGAAAATCGAACAAATTAGCTTCCACCGTCTTTTTGGTTCCATCCACAGTGGGCCGGTTGCCGATGTTGAGCATCGCCTTGTACAAGGTGCCTTCCACAGAAGCTTCTACTGCGTAAACGCCGTCTTTCGGGATTAGTTTGTAATCGTTTGGAATATGGATATTGGCAGTGGGGAATCCGATGGAGCGGCCGATCTGCTGGCCTTTGATCACCAAGCCATTCAGCTCGTAGGGTCGTCCCAGACAGCTTTCGGCGGTTTTGACATCACCGGATTCCAGGGCTTTTCGGATCTTGGTACTGGAGACCGCGATTTCTTCCACATCCTGCCGGGAAATCTCTTCGAGTTCAAATCCAAAATCGGAACTGTTGGCTTTCAGGTACTCGAAGCTTCCTTCGCGGTTTTTTCCAAAACGGTGGTCGTATCCGATCACCAACATCTTGGTCTGAATGGCCTCAATGAGGACCTTTTTGATAAACTCTTCCGAGCTCAACTGGGAAAACTCCTGGGTAAAAGGAATCGTAATCAGGTGGTCGATCCCCAACTGGCGCAGTAGTTTGGCCTTCTCTTCAAAGGTACTGAGCAATCTGAGGTTGTGCTCATTCGGATACAGCACCAACCGGGGATGCGGCCAAAAAGTAATCAGTACCGTTTCGCCTCGGATGTTTCTGGCGATCTCCCGGATTCGCTTCAGGATTTTCTGGTGTCCCAAGTGAACGCCGTCGAAGGTTCCCGATGTAACCACCGCATTTTTTATCGGAGTAAAACCCTCCAGTCCTTCATAGATTTTCATGCGGCCGGGCTTTGATTTCCTCTATCAATTCTGGGAGGTTGTGCGCTTCCGAGAGCAGAAAATTTCCAATCCTGGTCCGGCATAGTGATTTCAGGTATGCCCCTGTTCCCAACAGTTCCCCCAAGTCCCGGGCAAGGCTTCGGATGTAGGTTCCCTTGGAGCAGGAAATCCGGAAATCCACCTCATTTCCTTCAAAACGGGTGACCTCAAACTCTCTTACCTGCACAGGTCTTGCCTCCATCTTTACTTCCAGCCCTTTGCGTGCCGATTCGTAGACACGCTTTCCGTCGACTTTGATCGCGGAGTGCATGGGAGGGACCTGGAGGATATCGCCCGAAAGTTGGGCGGCTGCTTGCTGAACCTGTTCCAGTGTGATATGGGAATGCTCGGCAACTGGGATCACGGGCTTTTCGAGATCGAAGGATTCCGTTGTCGCCCCGATTACAAAGGTCCCGGTATATTCCTTTTCCTGGCCCATGTAGGTCTCGATCTGCTTGGTCTGCTTTCCTGCACAGACAATCAGCAATCCGGTCGCCAGTGGGTCAAGGGTTCCTGCATGGCCGACCTTTTTGATTCGAAGGGCATTTCTCACTTTTTTGACGACATCAAATGAAGTCCACTCCAATGGCTTGTCGATCAGAAATACTTCTCCGTAAGGTTCTTGCTGCATGGTGGTTGGTTAGTCAGTTCTTCTTGAAAGAACCGGGGGAGGATGGTTTTAGCTTTTTTCTGTCTTGGCAAAAATCGCGTAAAACTCAAAAACAAAGCCTGCCAGCGTCACAACCGGACCCACCGTCAAGCCGAGGACTCCATTCCCGTGCGGCTCGCCGTCAAGGCCAATGAGGATGAATCCCAGTACGATCAAGCCCAGTCCGATGAGCATCAGCTGGTAGTTTTTCCTGGAAAATGGAAGTGGAGAGTTGCCCATGATTAGTATAGTTCGTCCAGAGACATGTTTAAATATTTATTTACCGCACGCAGTGTGCTGAGAAAGGAGAGGATTCCCCCGATCAGGATCAATGCTCCAAAAAGGACCAAAAGCATCCCCTGGTTTTGCAGCATGACAAAGCCTTCGATGTTGGACTTGGTATATTCTACGAGCCCAAACAGGATCGCTGAGGCAATTGCCCCGGCGACCATGCCAAACAGCAGCGCACGCATCAGGAATGGTTTTCTGATGAATCCCCTGGTTGCGCCGACCAACTGCATGGATCGGATGAGAAACCGCTGGGAAAAGAGCGCCAAACGGATGGTGTTGTTGATCAGCATCACCACGGTGATAATCAGGATCAAGATGAAACCGCCCATGACCAAGCTGACTTTGAGCAGGTTCTTGTTGATCGAATCCACCAGATCCGTCATGTATGAGACTTCAAAGACGCCGGGGATCGCCTCCAGGTCTTTGGCAATGGCATCCAGTTGTTCGGAAGTCTGGAATTCCTCCGCCACCGTGATTACAAAACTGTCCCGCAGCGGATTGTCTTCGAGAAACTTCGTAAAATCCTCTCCCGTGTTTTCGATGAACGTAGCCGCAGCTTCTTCGTCGGATATAAACCGCAAGCTGATGGTATCCGATTTGCTCAGAATAAAGGGGCGACCCGAAATGTTCTTTTTGATCTCACCCAACTGTTCCCCGGAAAGCCCCTTGTCCAGAAAGATCTGGACTTCGATGTTTTCCCGGATCATCTTGGTCAAAGACCTGGCCTGGATCAGGATCACCCCAAAAAGCCCAACAATGAAAAGTGAAAGCGTCGTGCTGAACAGCACACTTCCAAACTTGAAATGTCCGAGTGTTTTTTTCTTGCGGGATGGGTGGGCCATAGTTGGTTAATTCAGTTCAAAAATAGGAAAGCCGAACGGATTTAACCAATCGATGTGCCAGAAACGACCGGGATGATTTTTTCGGGCGTGATTGCCCAGACTTTGTCTTCCCCTTTGGGTCTGATCCTTGCCAGTCCGGTAAAGTTTCCAAAAGCGGGAAGCAGCAACTGGGTCTTGGTCTGGAAAAAACAGGGCAGGATCACAGATTGCCTTGCCCTGCCTGCCAATCTCACTCCCGGATGAATATGGCCGCAGATATTCAGCTTCCCTTCCCGGACAGATTCCAAGGGTTCGTGTGACAAAACAAAGGGCCCCATCTCCAGCGGCTCTTCATGGATGTGCAAGACCGATTGCCGATAGGCTTCCGGTGATAACACGTCGTGGTTTCCCTTGACCAAGTGAAACTCGGTTCCTGTGAAGCTGCCCAAAAACAGATTGAGACCCTCCCATTGTCCGTTCCAATCCGAATGAAAAAGATCTCCCAAAAAATAAGTATGGGCCGGACGGAATTCCGCATGGAGCCGTTGCAGACGGATCAAGTCAAGATCATGCACGGGTTCGGGGATGGGGATGCCGGATTTTCGAAAATGCGCGGCTTTCCCAAAATGCAGGTCTGCTATCAAAAGCGTATTCAAACTCCCGATCCAAAGGGCTTTTTCAAGAAGTAGATTCAGTGATATACCCCCAAATTCGTAAAGGTGTCCCTTCAGATCCTCCGTCAAATTTTCCATGTCATTCATAACAGTTTCAAATCTATCCAGTATTTAAGGATATCAAACGTTGATTTTTATGAAAATCCGACTGTTTACGTCAATGTGTATCCTGTTCATTTTGGGAATGGTTTGGCAGG
>CAZGYC010000040.1:21469-37003 GCA_964530015.1 uncultured Limnohabitans sp.
CTGATCGGGTTGACGATCCTCGACGGATTGAAATATGAAAAAGGAGTCTGGAAAAACGGCGGGATCTACGATCCAAACTCCGGAAAAACCTATTCCTGCGAACTGAAACTCCTATCCGATGACGTCCTCGAAGTCAAGGGCTATCTTGGATTTTCTTTTGTGGGAAAGACCGTGGAGTGGACGAGAATAAACTAAAAACAGCGGGTCTAGCCCGCCGTTTTTATTTTTGCTCCAAATAATAGGACTTGAGAAAATAAGCCAACTGCTCAAACTCGATCAGGAACGCATCGTGCCCTGCGGTGGAGTCAATCTCCTTATAGGTTCCCCGCTTTGCTCTTTGGCTGATGTATTGAGCCTCACTGGGCAGGAAAAGCAAGTCTGAGTTGACCCCAATGGCGAGGATCCGTGCTTCGATCGACCGGATCGCGGCGTCGATTCCTCCCCGGTCCCTGCCCAGGTCATGGCTGTCCATTGCTTTGGAGAGTGTCCAATAGGAGAGCGCATTGAAGCGTTTGGCGAGTTTTTGCCCCTGATACCTCAGATAGGAAGCCGCCCGGAAGCCGTCCAGTTTTTCCTCTTTTTCACTCTGCTTGATGGTCAGGTCATCCGGATGGCGGTAGCTGAGCATGGCGATGGCACGGGCGGTTTCGAGTCCTTTGATTCCGGCCAGTTCGTGGCATTCTCCCCAGGTGCAGTCCGACTCGATGGCCATGCGCTGGGTCTCGTTGAACCCGATCACCCAGGGCGAAGTCTTGGAAGTCGAAGCCAGGACAATCGCATTTTTCAGTTTTTGACCCAGGGTCACCGCCCATTCCAAAACGATCTGACCGCCCAGTGAACCTCCGATCAAGGTATGGATCGTGTTCATTCCGAGATGGATTCTCAGTCTTTCCAGACTGGCTGCCAGATCGCGCGTCGTCACTTGGGGGAAATCGTAGAAATAGGGTTCGCCGGAGTCGGGATTTTCACTGAACGGGTTGGTGGATCCGTAGCAACTGCCCAGGAGATTGGCACAGATGACAAAATGGTCGGCGGGATCGAAGAATTTGTCTTCTCCGATCAGGCCATTCCACCATTCTGCGGCATTGGAGTCTCCTGTCAGGGCATGGATCACCCAGACTACGTTTGTTTTTTCCGGGTTCAACTGCCCATAAGTGGTGTAGGCGAGGTCAAAATCCCTCAGGACTTCGCCGGATTCCAGGTGCAAAGGTTCAGTCGAATGGAAAACTTCCTGCGTCATAGTCGGTTCAGCGTATTGGCTTGTCAAATTCATTGGGGTAATCAGATTTTTTCAAATGCTTGCTGCAAGTCAGCTTTGATATCGTCGATATGCTCGATGCCAAGGGATATTCGGAGTTGGGTAGGGGTCACGCCTGCGGCGAGTTGTTCTTCGTCGGAGAGCTGCTGGTGGGTGGTCGCAGAAGGCTGGATGATCAGCGTCTTGGCATCCCCCACATTGGCGAGGTGCGATACCAGGCTCAGGTTGTTGATGAACGCGGAGGTCTGCTCTTTGCTTCCTTTGATCTCAAAACTCAAAACCCCGCCAAAGCCGTTTTTCAAGTATTTCTTGCCCAAGGCGTAGTAAGGCGAGGAGGGAAGTCCGGGATAGTTCACTTTGGATACCTGGGGATGGGCTTCCAGCCATTGGGCGATCTCCAGGGCATTGTCCACCGTCCGCTGTACTCTCAGCGACAGCGTTTCGATGCCCTGAAGCAAAAGGAAAGAGTTGAACGGACTCATCGAAGGCCCAAAATCCCGCAGTCCTTCTACCCGCGTACGGATCGCAAAAGCGATATTTGGAAGTCCCAGCGGGTTGTTTTCGCCAAAAACCTCCCAGAAATTCAGCCCGTGGTAGCCTTCGGAGGGCTCGGAAAACTGTGGGTATTTTCCATTGCCCCAGTTGTAGTTTCCTGCATCGACGATGACACCCCCGATGGACGTGCCGTGACCGCCGATCCACTTGGTCGCCGAGGACACCACGATATTGGCCCCGTGTGCGATAGGCCGAAACAAGTAGCCCCCGGCACCGAAGGTATTGTCCACGACCAGCGGGATGTCATGCTTCTTGGCCAGGGCCGCAATCGCGTCAAAATCGGGAATGTTGAATTCCGGATTGCCGATGGTCTCCAAGTAGATGGCCTTGGTCTTGGAGTCGATGAGCTTTTCGAAAGCCTCGGGAGAATCCCCCTTGGCGAAGCGGGCATCGATCCCCAAACGCTTGAAAGCGACTTTAAACTGGTTGTAGGTACCTCCATAGAGGAATGTGGTGGAAACGAAATTGTCCCCAGCCTCCATGATGTTGTTCAGGGCCAAAAATTGCGCGGCCTGTCCCGAGCTGGTAGCCACTGCGGCCACACCGCCTTCCAGCGCTGCAATTCTTTTTTCAAAAACATCGGTAGTAGGATTCATGATCCTCGTGTAGATGTTTCCAAATTCCTTCAACCCAAAGAGGTTTGCGCCATGCTCGGCACTGTTGAAGACGTAGGAAGTGGTCTGATAGATGGGTACTGCCCGGGCATTGGTCGCAGCGTCTGGGGTTTGTCCGGCATGGAGCTGGAGCGTTTCGAATCGATAGTCAGCAGACATAAAATTGAGGTTAAAGGGTTGGAAAAAAACAGAAAGGATCCCGGGAGCCGAGGGCGGTATATCGCCAATCAGACCTGAAATGGCCTGATCTGTACCGAGCAACTCCGGGTTTGGGAATGAATTTGGGCTGGAAGCCTAAGGGAAAACAGAGAATAAATGGCTTGTGCATCTTGCTGGGAATTTATAGTTCCGAAAGAGAATGGCTCAGTCGGCAGGAATTGGCACCTTTCCGCCGCGGCGGAAGGTTGCCAGAGGGTCTTGGAGCCTGTCTCTCGCCTCTTCTGTATAAATCCCCGCACCAAAAGTGAAAGGATATGCAAAGAAAACAGCAGGAAACCGAAATTCAAAACTTTGGCCGGCTTCCTGCTGTTTTTTTTTAAATCGGATCTGAAAGCAACTGATCGGAATCCAAGCGGAAAATAGGACTTACGTTGTCCATATCAGGCTCGATCTTGATCAGCTCCTTGACCAATCCGTTGCTCAATCCATAAGCCCAACCGTAGATATGCGGACTTTGCCGTCTTAGCCAGGATTTTTGAATGATCGAGGTTTTGATCAAATCCTGGCATTGCTCCATTACGTTGAGTTCGACCATGCGGTTGACTCTATCGGTAGGATCCTCGATGGCATCGATTTCCGTTTGGTACATCTTGTACACTTCCTTGATGTCTCTGAGCCATTTGTTGATCAGTCCGTAATGATGTTTGCCCATGGCCGCCTCGATTCCCCCGCATCCATAGTGTCCACAGACGATGATGTGCTCGACTTTTAGGACATCGACGGCATATTGGAGTACCGAGAGCAGATTGAGGTCAGTATGGATGACCATATTGGCGATGTTTCGATGGACAAATACCTCTCCGGGATCCGTGCCGGTGATTTCATTGGCGGGAACCCGGCTGTCAGAGCAACCGATCCAAAGAAATTTTGGCTTCTGCTGATGGGCAAGGCGGTTAAAGAATTCCTTGTCTATTTGTAGCTTTTCTTCAGACCAAGCTTTGTTTTGTAGCAATAGTTTTTCGTAGGGGTTCATGTAGGTTGTCGTACCGAGTTAGAAAATCCTTCAATTGTGATTTCGATGTTTTTGGATGGTGCGGTTGCGATGAAATCGTTCAACACATCCTGGATGTCATGATCAATGAACCTGGCTTTCGCAGCGTTGAAAATGACATTACTTCCCGATGGAATAGCCGAAAGCTCTTTCATCAGGGGAGCTTTGTTGAGAAAGGAGACATCCTTTTGAAGTTTCACCAAGTAGTTGCCGTTCAGTTGAGTTACCACAAGCGCACGATGGTAGTTGGTCTTGATCACGAAAAATATCCCCACGACCATTCCGATCCCGATTCCTACCAGCAGGTCAGTAAATAGGATCGCTATGACCGTCAGGAAAAACGGCAGAAACTGATCCAGGCCTTTCTGATATTCTTTGACAAAAATGGATAGGTTGGCCAGCTTGTACCCAACCTGAAACAGCACCGCGGCAAGACAACTCAGAGGGATTTTGTTGAGTATCCCCGGAATAGTCAAAACCAGAATCAATAACAAGAAACCGTGGAAAACCGCAGACATCTTCGTCCGGGCTCCTGCTGTAATATTGGCTGTCGTCCGCACAATCACGACCGTGACAGGGAGTCCGCCGATCAGTCCCGAGACAAGGTTACCCGTACCCTGTGCCACCAATTCCCGACTTCCGGGGGAGATTCGCTTGTAAGGATCCAGTTTGTCACCAGCCTCTACACTCAGAAGCGATTCGATACTGGCGATAATGGCAATCGTCACAGCAATCAACCAAAAATCACCATTCATAATCAACCCAAAATCGGGGAACGTCAGGAGGGAAGGGAGTTCGGAAATGCTGGCCAGCGTTGGAATAGACACCAGATGATCACCCGCAAGTTGCCACTCCGGCATCCAAAACCCATAACTCACATTGATGAGAATACCTGACACGACAGCCCAAAGCGCCCCCGGTACTACACCGAGAAGCTTATGTCTCTTGATCTTTGGACGCTCAAAAAAAATCAAAATGCCCAGTGCAATCAGCACAATTGGGATGGCTCCGGGACTGTTGTAAACGAAAGCGTAGTAGATCTCGGTGAACGTATTGTGATCATCCATCTGCAGGAAGGCCATGTCACCGATGTGGTCTTTGTCATAACCCAAGGCATGGGGGATTTGCTTGAGGATCAGGATTAAGCCGATCGCTGTCAGCATTCCTTTGATGACAGCGTGTGGAAAATAGTAGCCCAAAACGCCGGCTTTCGCCAGACCCAGCAGGAGCTGGATCACTCCGGCAGCAACCAGTGCTCCAAGAAAAAGTGGGAACGTCCCCAGATTTGCAATGGAATCCAGCACAATCACCGTCAGTCCGGCAGCCGGCCCACTGACTCCAACATGGGATCCGGAGATCGAGCCGACCACGATTCCCCCGACGATCCCCGCGATCAAACCGGCCATCGGAGGTGCTCCGCTGGCAATCGCTATTCCCAAACAAAGTGGGAGCGCCACCAGAAATACCACCAAACTAGCTTTGAGGTCGTACTTTAAGTTGACTCCAAAAGGGACATTCATAAGCCTACTCTTTAAGGTGAGTGCTGTTGGATCTCAGACAATCTCCTTAAAAATAGATTTTTGCGCGGAATGTTTTTGTCTTTTTGGACAGACGGATTGAAAAAAATTATCCAATCAGCTTTTTGTATGCTGAATCAATTTTCTGAAAATCAAATGCTTGACTGGCTTCGTACATCTTGGATTGGATCTCGGTCAAAGACAAATTGCCGATGCTGCCCTCGTGTGTATGGTGGAGCTGATTTTGGTCTGGGGCAAATTGATCCGCCTCAATTTCATAACCGACTTGTTTGTAGGCATCCCGGAAAGGAACTCCTTTCAACACCAACTCATTGACCACTTCCACCGAGAAGACATGCTTGTAAAATGAGTCCTGAAGGATGTTCTGACGTATTTTGACGGATTTGAGCATAAAAGTGCTCATCCCGATGCAGGACTTGAGTTTGTCAAATGCGGGAAAAATCTCCTCTTTCAGCAGTTGCATATCCCGGTGATAGCCGGTGCCCATATTTGTCAGCATGAGGCTGACCGTGGTCGACACGCCCTGGATCTGGTTGGTTTTGGCGCGGATCAACTCAAAAACATCCGGATTTTTCTTGTGCGGCATGATGCTGCTGCCCGTAGTCAAATCATCCGGAAAGGAAATGAACGCGAAATGCTGGTTCATAAACAGGCAGACGTCCGTCGCGAGTTTATTCAGGGTTCCGGCAATTCCGGCCATCGCAAAAGCCAAGCTTCGCTCGGTCTTTCCCCGGCTGTTTTGCGCATTGATCACGTTGTGGTGCATGTCTGCAAAACCCAAAAGTTCGGTCGTCAAGGTTCGGTCCAGGGGAAAACTGGAACCGTATCCGGCTGCCGATCCGAGCGGGTTTTTGTTGCTCAGGTCAAAAGCCGCTTTGAGCAAGCCCAAATCCTCAGTCAAGCCCTCTGCGAAAGAGCCAAACCAAAGCCCAAAGGATGAAGGCATCGCCAACTGGGTGTGGGTATAGCCTGGCATCAAGTCGGCTTTGTGTTTTTCCGCAAGCGCAATCAGCAGGTCAAAAAGCTCCTGGGTTTCCTCTACCAATTCCCTGATGGCAGATCTGTAAAACAGCTTGAGGTCCACAAGCACCTGGTCATTCCGGCTTCTGCCACTGTGGAGCTTTTTCCCGACCTCTCCGAAACGCTCAGTCAGCAGAAATTCCACCTGCGAATGCACGTCTTCCACGCCCGGAGCAATGCTAAACTTGCCTTCTCGGATTTCCGCATGGATTTCCTTCAGCCCTCTCTGCAAAATCCCATTTTCTTCGGCAGTCAAAAGGCCGATCTTTTCCAGCATGTGCGCATGGGCCATCGATCCCAGGACATCAAATGGTGCCAGAATAAGGTCAAATTCGGGATCTCTTCCGATGGTGAACTGTTCCACTTCTTTTTTGCTGCCGGTGGCTTTTTGCCAGAGTTTCATAGTCGGGTTCTTTAGCTGAGTTCAGCGTACTTGTTGACAATTGAGATATAGCCTTGGATTCCGTTTTTGATTTCCTCCAGGAGGATGAATTCGTCGGCGGTATGGGATCGGGCAGAGTCCCCGGGACCGATCTTGACCGACGGCCAAGGGATCAGTGCCTGGTCAGATAGGGTAGGGCTGCCAAACTTTTCAAGCTCCAGTTTGTCCGCCACACGGTACATCAGATGCCCGTCGGGAAGGTGGGAAGACTGCAACCGCATAGAGCGGGGCGTCAGCTCGGCTTTCAGGTTGCCCTGCAATTCTGCGAAAGCTTCCTCCAATGTATAGGCATCCGTCACCCGGACATCCAGTGTGTACTCGCAAAGATCGGGAACCACATTGTGCTGATGCCCAGCTTTGATGACCGTTGCGGTGACTTTGGTTCTACCGAGAAACGGTGACGATTTGAAAAACTCGAAATTCCTGATTTCATCCAAGTCGTCCAAGGCCAGGTAAATGGCGTTGACGCCTTCTTCCCTGGCCGCATGGCCCGCTTTGCCGTGAACCTTGGCATCGATCACCAGCAACCCTTTTTCCGCAACGGCCAGACGCATCTGGGTGGGTTCGCCGACCAGGACGATTTCGGCCTCCGGCAATGCGGAAATCAGCGACGAAATCCCATTTGCCCCCGAGATCTCCTCTTCTGCCGAGGCTATCAGCAAAAGATTGAACGGAAGGGATTTGCCGATGAAGTGGCAAAAAGTGGCAACCAAACTGACCAAGGGCCCTCCAGCGTCGTTGCTTCCCAGGCCGAAAAGTTTCCCGTCCTCGACAACCGCCGCAAAGGGATCCTTGGTGTAACCGTGGTTTGGCTTGACCGTGTCATGATGGGAATTGAGCCAAACCGTGGGCAACACGGGGTTGTATTCGTTGGCAATAGCCCAGACGTTGTTTCCCGAGCGATTGACTGTGATGTTTTTTTGTGTCAAAAAAGTTTCGATTCTGTCGGCTGTTTTGTCTTCCTCTTTGGAAAAGGAAGGAATCGCGATCAGGTCCTTTAGCAACTGGACCGCTTCTTCAAAAAGTAGGTCGGGGCTTTCCATCAGTACAGATCGTAACGGTTGCGTTCAATGGTTGTCCCCGAAAGTTTTCCCTTTGCTGCCAAAAGGAGGTTTTCCGCTTTTCCGATCCAGACGTTGTTTACCCCTTTTTCCAAAGCCGCAAAAGCATTGTCCAGTTTGGGAATCATGCCGGAGTGGATCACATTTTCCCTGCGGAGCTCCGAATAGATATCCTCGTTGATCAGGGGAATAATCGAGCTGTCATTTTTCTCGTCCACCAACACCCCGCTCTTGTTGAAGCAAAAATAAAGATTCACCTGATGCTCCGCCGCGAGGCTGGTGGCCAGTGCGGATGCGATCGAATCGGCGTTGGTATTCAGCAATTGTCCTTTTTTGTCGTGGGTGATCGCATTGACCACAGGCTGCAATCCGGCGTTGAGCAAGGAATCGACCAGTCGGATGTTGACTTCCTGGATATCTCCCACAAATCCGTAATCGATGTCCTTGACAGGACGCTTGATGGAGCGGATCAGGTTGCCGTCGGCGCCGGTCATCCCGATGGCATTGACCTTGAGCGCCTGGAGCTTGGCCACGATATTTTTGTTGATCAGTCCGGCATAGACCATCGTGACGATATCCAGGGTGTCCTTGTCCGTAATCCGGCGGCCGTCCACCATTTCGGGCATCACTCCCAGGGATTCCCCGAATCGGGAAGCCATCACACCACCTCCATGTACCAGGATTTTGTTTCCGGGGAATTTGGAAAAAAGTGCCAGAAACTCGTCCAGCTTCTCGGGAAAGTCAATGACATTCCCCCCGATTTTGATGATTGAAATCTTCATAGGTTTGGTCGCATAACATAAAAGGTACTACCCCAAGATGGTGCTGATCACGGCCTGGGCAGCATAGATTCGGTTTTCCGCCTGTTTTTGCACCAGGGAGCGCGGCCCGTCCAGGATTTCATCCGAAAGTTCCAGATTTCTCCGAACCGGAAGGCAATGCATTACCTTGGCGTTTTTGGCATGTTTCAGGTGTTTTTCGGTCAGCATCCAGCTTGGATCGACAGCAAGGATCTTACCATAGTCATTGAAAGAGGACCAGTTTTTAACATAGACAAAATCAGCATCTTCAAGTGCCTTGCTTTGATTGTGTTCGAGGGTTGCGCCTTTGGTGAACACCTCGTCCAGTTCGTAGCCTTCAGGATGGGTGATGGTCAGGTCATGTCCCATGCCGATGGTCCACTCCGCAAAGCTGTTGGCGACCGCATGGGGGATGGCTTTGATATGGGGTCCCCAGGAAAGCACGACTTTGGGTTTCCGCTTTCCTTCGGCAAACTCCCGGATCGTGATCTGGTCTGCCAGGCTCTGAAGCGGGTGGCGGATGGCGGATTCGAGGCTCACCACGGGTATGCCGCAATATTTCACAAACTGCCCAAAGACAAAATCATTGATGTCCTCTTCCCGGTTGGTGAGGGAAGGAAAAGCCCGGATCGCCAGAATATCAAAATACGAACCCAAGACACCCGCGGCGTCTTTGATGTGCTCCACGGTGCCTTTGTTCATCACGGCTCCCTCCTTCATCTCCAGCGCCCAGCCTTCCTTGTCCATGTTGAGGACGATGGCCTCCATTCCGAGATTTTGTGCCGCAATCTGGGTACTGACACGGGTCCTGAGCGAGGGGTTCAAAAAAACACACCCCACTCGTTTGCCCTGTCCTTTGGCAAGATCGAGGCGGGGGTTGGCTTTATAGGAAAGAGCCAGGTCAATCAGTTCCTGACCTAGTTCTTTGGATTCAAAACGGGTGAAATACTTCATCTGTCAATGGGAAAGGTGAAATCGGTTATTGGCTAAGAATTTCTTTGAGAGCGACCAAAAACGAATTTAGCTGATTCCACTCGACGGACAAAGGCGGAAGGAGACGAATGGTCTGCTTGGCGGAAGCGGAGCCGGTGAATTGCCGGTATTTTTTCACCAACTCCGAGCGAACAGGCCCTGCATCCCGATTCAGATCGATCCCGATCATCAGGCCTTTGCCTCGGATATCGACGATTCCCGGAATTTGCTTCAGTTCCCGAATCAATTTTTCGCCCAATTCCAAGGTTTTGGCTTGGAGGTTTTCTGTCTCCATCACCTCCAGTACTGCCAATCCAGCCGCACAGGCGAGGTGATTGCCTCCAAAGGTGGTTCCCAGCATCCCGTACGACGCTTTGAATTCGGGTGAAATCAACAGTCCCCCAATCGGAAAACCGTTGCCCATGCCCTTGGCCATGGTGATCAGGTCGGGCTGGATTCCTGCCCATTGAAACGCGAAAAACTTCCCCGTACGTCCGTAGCCTGACTGCACCTCGTCCAGGATTAGTTTCGCTTCATATTTTTGGGCTAGGGAAGAAAGTCCCTGAAGAAACTCCGCAGAAGGAACCTGAATTCCTCCCACACCCTGAATCCCCTCGACGATGATCCCGGCAATGGAATCGGATTTCAGCACTTCTTCCACGGCATCCAAGTCGCCGAATGGCAGGATGTGAAAATCCTCGCGGGCATTGCAGGGAGCCACGATCTTTGGATTGTCTGTCAACGCAACGGCACCGGAAGTCCGTCCGTGAAAGCCGCCGCTGAAGGCAATGAAACCGGGTTTTCCGGTGGCAAAAGAAGCCATCTTGATGGCATTCTCGTTTGCTTCGGCTCCTGAGTTGACCAGGAAAAGCTGATAATCCGGCAAGCCGGAAAGCTCCCCAAGCTTGGCCGCAAATTCCTGCTGGATCGGAATCCGGACCGAATTGGAATAGAAACCCATCAAATCCAACTGATCCTTGATCCGCTTCACATAGTGGGGATGGGTATGGCCGATGGAGATCACGGCATGGCCTCCGTAGAGGTCCAGGTATTCAGTTCCGTTTTCATCCCAGAGCTTGCAGCCTTGGGCTTTGGTCAATGTGACCGGAATGAGGGGATATACGTCGAATAAATTCATGTTGATTTCAGATTTAAGAATTACGATTTACGGGGTGAATATGAACCCTGTGCCTCTTTTTCAAATTTGGAGAAAATGATGGATTGAGTGAAAAGACAAAAGCGTCTTGCTTCTTGTCTCTAATGTCTTGAATCTCGTGTCTAGCGTCTAATCTCTTAGAAAGCTATACTTTTCAGATTCAAGCCCATCCTCTGATCCAGCCCAAAAGCCAGATTGTAATTTTCAACCGCCTGCCCGGAAGCCCCTTTCAGCAGGTTGTCGATGGCCGAATACACCACGAGCTGCCCGCCTTCTTTCTGGACATGGATGATACACTTGTTCGTGTTCACCGCCTGTTTCATGTCGATATCCTGGGCGGAGACATGCGTAAATGCCGCATCCTTGTAAAACTCCTGATAGGCTTCCAAAGCTTCGGCCTCAGTTCCTTCAAACCGAAAATAAGCGGTCACCCAGATGCCCCGGGGGAAGTTGCCACGGTAGGGGACAAAGAGCAGTTCTGAACCAAAGTCAGGATTCAGTTGCTTGAAGGTCTGCTTGATTTCCTTGAGGTGCTGATGGGTGAACAGCTTGTAAACGGACATATTTCCGGTCCGGTAGCTGAAATGGGAAGTCTCGGCAAGTTTCTTGCCTGCTCCTGTCGAACCGGTAACTCCGGAGATATGGACAGCTTCTTTCGCCCAGCCCTTTGCAATAGCCGGAGCCAAAGCCAATTGGATCCCGGTGGCAAAGCATCCCGGATTGGCGATCCGCTTGGCGGTTTTGATCTTCTCCCTGTTCACTTCCGGAAGTCCATAGACAAAGCCGTTGGATTCGTTTCGGAAATCCGTGGAAAGATCGATGATGACCGTATCAGGGGAGAAGGAGTGAGCTTCCAAAAATCCCTTGGTCTCCCCGTGAGGCAAGCCCAGGAAAACTGCATCCACGCCATCGGCGGGTACTTCATCGGTAAAGACCAAGTCGCAATCTCCGATCAGGTCGGGATGAACTTGATCGACCCGTTTGCCTTTTTGACTGTTGGAATGTACGCAGACCAGCTCGCAGCTTGGGTGATGAACCAAAAGGCGAAGCAACTCGCCTCCGGTATATCCTGCTGCGCCGATGACGGCGGTTCGGATCTTAGTCATGGCCGTTTACTTTATGGAAGATGGCGGTTTGGTTTCCGAGAATTCGGGTAAATCCCTTCACGTCTTCCCCTGTGTATCCTTTGTTCATCTCTCCGTAGCTGCCAAACTTGGAGGACATCAAGTCATGCTCCGAAGTTATTCCCAAAAACGTAAACCGATACGGCTGAAGCAACACACGCACATCCCCGGTCACAAACTCCTGGGTACTGGACAGGAAAGCCTCCAGATTTCTCATCACAGGATCGAGGTAATGCCCTTCGTGCAGGTGATTGCCGTAGAATTCGGACAGTTGGTTTTTCCAGAACATCTGCCACTTGGTCAGCGTGTGCTTCTCCAATAGTTGATGTCCCTTGATGATGATGATCGGTGCCGCGGCTTCAAATCCAACCCGGCCTTTGATCCCGATGATCGTATCTCCGACGTGGATATCACGGCCGATTCCATAGGGAGCCGCCAAAGCCTGAACGGCTTGAATCGCATTCACGGGATTTTCAAAAGTTTCTCCGTTTACTCCTTTCAATTCGCCTTGAACAAAAGTCAATTTGATTTCCTTCGCCTCGGTTTCAGTCATCTGAGTAGGCCAGGCTGATTCTGGTAAAAAGTCAGAGGAAGTCAACGTCTCTTTTCCTCCTACAGAAGTCCCCCAGATTCCTTTGTTGATGGAGTAGGCGGCTTTTTCAAAGTTCATCTCAACACCGTGCTTTTTCAGATAGTCGATTTCTTCCTGACGGGAAAGCTTCAGGTCACGGATAGGAGTGATGATCTCGATATCCGGCACGATGGTCTGAAAGATCATGTCAAAACGAACCTGGTCGTTTCCAGCTCCGGTCGATCCATGAGCGACCGCTTTTGCGCCGATGGACTTGGCATATTCCGCCAAAGACTTGGCTTGGAGGATTCTTTCCGCAGACACAGACAGGGGATAGGTGGCGTTTTTCAGCACATTGCCAAAAACCAGGTATTTGATCACCTCCTGATAATAGGTGTCGAGTACTTCCAGGATGGTAAAAGATGCCACTCCCAGCGTATTCGCCCGGGCCTCGATGGTGGCCAGTTCCTCTTTGGAAAATCCCCCGGTGTTCACAATTACCGCATGGACTTCATAGCCAAGGTCTTTGGTCAGGTGAAGTGCGCAAAAGGTGGTATCCAAGCCCCCACTGTAGGCTAAAACAACTTTTTTCATCTTATCTAAACAGGTTGAGTTCCCGATGGAAATTGGTTAAAAGAAAATGCTCTTGACCGAATCCCGCGACTTGGTGAGCTTGAGCATGACATATTTTTTCAGTCTGACCCAACGGTCAAACAATTTGAGTTCCTTCTTGAAATCCTCCCTCAAAGCTAAGTCTTCCGTGTGGTTCTTTTTGCTTTGGGGATCATAAAGCATCGCGGTGCAGATACAGTTCTGACGGTTTTTTGACATCAGAATCTCATAGTTGACACAGCTTTGGCAGCCTTTCCAAAATTCCTCATCATCGGTCAAGTCGCTGTAAGAGACTGGGATGTAGCCCAACTCGGAGTTGATCTTCATCACGGCAGCACCGGTGGTCAAGCCAAAGATCTTGGAATCCGGGTACTTTTTGCGGCTGAGTTTGAAGATTTCCTGTTTGATTTTACGGGCCAAGCCGTACTTTCTGAACTCCGGAGAAACGATCAAACCTGAGTTGGCGACATATTTTCCATGCCCCCAAGCCTCGATGTAGCAGAATCCTGCCCAGCGTCCGTCGGCGGCCAAAGCGATCACCGCCTTTCCTTCCTCCATCTTGGTTTCGATGTAGGCGGGGCTTCGCTTGGCGATCCCAGTTCCGCGGGCTTTGGCAGAACTTTCCATTTCCTCGGTGATCTGAGCGGAATAGGCCTTGTGTGAGGGACCGGCTACTATGATTTTGAAAGAGATTTCTTCCATGGATAAGACATGAATTGAACCGTCCTGAGGGACCAGTGCTTGGGTTGAAATTTACTTGCGGATTGGGGCGAGGGGTGTCTTCCGCGTGGGAAAACAGTAAATATCACAGGGTCAAACCCTAAAAGTAAACCTGCTCCTCCTCAATGGAGAAAAATTGGGCATAGCAATGTCCGTCAGTACCAAGCTGAAGGCCTGGGCGGAAGTGGATGCTATGTCTTTGTAGTAAATCATGCTTTTGAGGGTGCAAATGTTGTTTGTTGAAAAATTAATTGCAAGAAAAATACCAAAAAATTACATGAATATCCGGAATTATCCATTGTCAAAAAGTTACCCGAATTTTATCCAATTCCACCGAGCCCGGCAAAAGGCCGGTTTCCCATTGCTGTCAAGCCGCCATTTCCTTCAGTGCAGCGACCAATTGATCCAGTTCTTCGGTCGAGGTGAAGACATTCGGACAGATCCTGCAGCCTTTGATCCCGGCTCCGTCAATCGGTGCAGTATAGATCCTGTACTTCTCAAAAAGCACCTTTCCCATGTCTGCAGGCGTCATTTTTTCCACCCAGACATTTCCGATTCCGCAGCAGCGCTCCGCCTCGACGGGAGTGTTTACGGTGATACCGGGATAATCCCGCACTTGGTCTGACCAGTATTTTTGCAGGAATCGCAGGCGGTCTTCCTTTTTCTTGCCGCCGATCCGGTTGTGAAATTCGATGGCATCCAGCACCGTCAGATCCGTGTGCACCGGATGGGTACCAATATGGTTGAGGTAGGCGATGGTCTTCAGCCCGAGATCTCCGGGCGCGAGAAGCGGCTCAATCTTGGGGATTTTGTCCTTTTTGACATACAGCATCCCACAGCCCAGCGGCACACTCAGCCACTTGTGCAGGCTACTGCCGTAATAGTCACAGTCCAGGTCCTTGAGATCAAAAGTAAACTGGCCGACTGCGTGAGCCCCATCCAGCATGATTTCCACTCCGTGGGCATGGGCCATATCGGCGATCTTCCGCACGGGAAGGATGTGTCCCGTGATGTTGACGATGTGCGGCACCATGATCAGCTTGGTCTTCGGCGTGATGGCCTTTCGGTACACTTCGACGACTTCTTCGTCGCTTTTGGGATGGGTGGGAATGTCGATCTTCACGGTCTTGATGCCCCATCTTTTTGCGGCAAGTTCAAACATCGTCTGCATGGTCCCATAGTCCTGATTGGCAAAGATCGCCTCATCGCCCGGATTCCAGGGGTAGCCGGAAATAATCAGATCCAGGGATTCGGTCGTGTTGCGGGTCAGCACCACTTCCTCCGCCGATGCTCCCAAAAGATCGGCAACAGCCGCCGCGGATTTGGCCTTGTTGTCAAACTGAACCGTGCGCATGTAGTAAGCAGCCTGATAGTTGATGTCCCGGACGTGGTTCAGGTACTTTTCCAGCGTCTCTTCGGGCAGAAAGCAATAGTTTCCGTTTTCCAGATTGATGTAGTCCGGGTTGAGGCGGTAGCCTTTCCTGAGCTGGTCCCAGACATCGTCTGCCGAAAAATCGATTTGGTTCAGGGAAAATGCGCTGGACTTCTGGGGGATCAGGGTGGAGCCGAGTCCGGCTACGGCCAGGGATTTCAGAAAAGCTCGTTTTTTCATGGCAAGGTCAGGTATTTAGAAGAGGTAGGAAAGCAGCCAGACAAGCACCAGGAGTATTGCTGTCCAAGTAATCCAGGGTGCCCTCTTGGGAAACTCAAACTGGCAGATCGGACAGGCTTTTGCCTGGGCATCTACATTCATGGCGCAGGAGGGGCATTCTTTGGTTTTCACTGGTCGGTTGAACTCTTTGCGGTCAAAGTTGATTGGGAAAGTAATTAAACCCTAACTCCGCAACCTTTTACCCCGTCTAATTGAAAAAATGCCAAAAA
>CAZGYC010000041.1:0-36040 GCA_964530015.1 uncultured Limnohabitans sp.
AGCTTGTTTTCAAAGACAAAAGCCGGATCGTTGATGTTGTTGACCACATAGTCCAGGTCTCCGTCCAGATCCAAATCAACCAGGGCCGCACCGTTGGAAAACGAAGGCATATTCAGCCCCCATGCCTCGCCGCTGTCCTCAAATCCAAGGTTTCCTGTATTTCGAAAGGAGTAGTTGGGGATTTTGACAATCGGAATGGAATCCAAGAGCTGCCGTGTCGAGGCGATGTTCCCCACGTCTGCCCGGTAGTTGGCAAAATCCTTGTCGGTAATATCCCTGGGGAATCCGTTGGTAATCAGCAAATCCCGCAGTCCGTCGTTGTCCACATCGCCAAAAAGCGGTGCCCAGCTCCAATCCGTCTGATAGATGCCGGCCATCAAGCCGACTTCGGAAAACGGAATCCCGGGGCCGTTGTTCACATGGAGCATGTTGCGGACGTATTGGTATTCGTAGCCGAACTGCTCGTTGTTCAGATAGGTTTGATAGACATTTTTGCCAATGGTGGTCTTTTTTCGGTAGTTGTCCTCACCCAGCATGTCGATGGTGATCAAGTCGGGAAGCCCGTCATTGTTGAAGTCCGCGATATCCGCTCCCATCGAAAAATGGCTTTGGTGTCTCAGGTTTTCTTTGGTTTGGTTCGAAAACGTCCCGTCCTGGTTGTTGATGTAGAGGATATCGTTGGTGATGTAGTCGTTGCTGACATGGATGTCCGGCCAGCCGTCATTGTTCAGGTCCGACACCACCAAGCCAAGTCCGAAGCCTTCGATGGTGATCCCTGCTTCGATGGTGACGTTGGTAAACGTCCCGTCTCCGTTGTTTCTGTAAAAACTGTCATTGTTGATCGCCGAGCCATCCGTCACCTTTGTGTGAAAATTGGTGGGTTTGGCGGTCAATTGCTCGTTGTTCAGCACATACAAATCCAAATCCCCATCCAAGTCATAGTCCAGAAACGCCGCGTCCATGCTGTTGCCGGGATCGGCGATCCCGTAGTCGGCAGCCATCTCTTTAAAAGAAATATTGCCGGAGGAATCTTTTCCCTGATTGACAAAAAGCAGGTTATTCCGCTCTCCCGGGCCCTTTTTCATCGCGGTGGCCACATAGATGTCCGGCCAGCCGTCGAGGTTGATATCCACAACGACAGTTCCCGTACACCACCTGTCGGCGGCCAGTATTCCGGCACTTTCTGAGATGTCGCTGAATTTGAGCTTGCCCTTGTTGAGGTAAAGGCGGTTTGGTACCTGATTTCCCGTAAAAAACAAATCGGGAAGCCCATCTTGGTCAAAGTCCGCCACGGCAACTCCCCCGCCGTTGAAGATGTATTCGTCTGTCAGAATATTGAAGGAATCGGACTCGACGATTTCGTTGTTGAAGTCGATTCCCGTTTCGGCAGGAGATCTCAGGGTGTACAACGTAGCGTCCTTTTTACAGGCTGTGGCAAAAAGAACAACAGCCAGGGCAAACGGGGTGATGCGATACTTCATGGGGCAATTTCGGGTTGGAATAGGAACGTTTAAATTAGCATTTTCCCGCCTGTAGAAAAAAAATGATCGATGGTAAAAAACAAAAAAAGAGGAGGCTAAACGCCTCCTCTAAATTAACGGACTCAAGATCCGCTAGAATCCGGGATTCTGGGTCAGAATATCGGCCCCTACCAGATCTATTTGATCCTGAGGGATCGGAACCCACTTGAATTTCTCGGTGTATTTGGCTCCACCAAGCGGTGCCGGCAGTTTCGCCGCATCGTAGGTCAGGTAGAAGTCAAGCTCCGCTTGAGCTATATCCCAGCGTTGCAAGTCATAGAATCTATGGCCTTCCATACCCAGCTCCAGGAGTCTCTCGTGACGAACAGCCGCTTGGGCGGCGGCTTTGTCAGACCAAGGCGCACTGTAGGTATTGATCACATAGTTGGCAGCCTGAGTTCCGTCTTCACGCATCAGTTTGGAGTTGATCGCGCGGGTTCTTACCCGGTTCACGTACTCTCTGGCTTTCTCCAGGGAACCCACTTCGATTTCTGCCTCAGCGGCCATCAAGAGCACATCGGCAAAGCGGATGATCATAAAGTTGATACCGGTATAGCCTGGTGTCCAGGAAGAGTTGTCCTGAAAGGTACCTTGCTCAGACTTTTCGTACACATACTTTTTGGGAGAATAGGGGCCACCGTTTGGCTGGTTACGAATCCAGGCATTGCCGGGGTGGTCTTGCCAATCCAGGTAGGGCAGGCCTCTCCTGCCTACCGTATGGTCCAGTCGTGGATCCAGCGGGCCGGCATCGGGGGTAAAAGCCGCACCTGAGGCTATCCCCATGTCATTTTTCACTTCGTTGGCAGGACTGTTATAGGACTTGTCCAACAGCGGCAGGCCATTCGAAGTACGGAATGCATTGACAAAGGTAAAGCTGGGCTGGAAGAATCCGCAGCAGTTGCCCGGACCGGCGGGACCGGTATTGTACGGGAAGTTCAGGTCAAACTCCGGATTTGCGTTGTTGACAGATCCCGTACCTGCCGCAGCCTGATAAGCCCAAACAGACTCTTCGTGGTTGTCATTGGCGCCCCTGAACATGTCGTCATAATAGGGAACCAAATCATACTTCAGCCCATTGGAAGTTACCCCGTTGGCAATCACGTCGTCGAAGAGTGCTTTTGCCTCGGAAAATTTCTTCTGGTACATATATACCTTGGCCAGGTACGCTTTTGCAGCCCATACGTTGACACGTCCCACTTGGGCTTGGGTCGCCGGAAGTTTGTCAACAGCCTCCTTCAGGTCAGCCTCGATGAAAGGCCAAAGGGACTTGTCGTTTTTCACTTCTTCCAATCCGCTGCCATAGTCTACGGTTTCGTCCACATAGGGAGTCTGGTTGTAATCCCGGGCCAGTTCGAAATAGAAGTGTGCCCTCAGGAATTTGGCCTGGGCAGACAGCCTCGCTTTGTCAGCCTCTGTCACATCCGGCCCTGCATTGGCCATCAGCCGCAACACGGAATTGGCACGCGCAATCCCTTCGTAACACACATTGTATTTGGAGCCCATCTCCCCACCAGCCGCATTGTTTTCAAAACGCTGGATTGGGTTGATTGTACTGAAGTCTCCGGGGTCGGTTCCTTTGTTTGCTTCACCGCCACGGATACTTCCCCAAACCCAGTTGGAAGGAGATCCCAGTCTGTTGGCACGGCCATTCACTTGGGAATAGACCGCAATCAAAGATGCATCAAGTCCCGCAAGTGTGCTCAACTGGTTGTCGGCCAACTGTCCTACCGGTGGCACCTCCAAGAACTCATCGCTGCAACTCACTGCTACCATCATCGCGGTCGATGTCAGTAGCGCGCCGATTTTCAATTTAAAATTCTTCATTTGTGTTAATCTATTATAGTGTCTATAAACGATTCAAATTTTCTTGTCTGGCCTAGAAACTGAGGTTCAACCCAAAAGTCCAACCACGGGTAACCGGATAGTTTCCGACATCGATACCAAAGGTAAGGTCGGCATCGCCGCCTACGGCAGGATCCAATCCTTCATAGCCTGTGATCGTAAACACGTTGTTTACAGACGCAAACACCCGGGCCCTTTCCATTTTCAACTTCTGCAGCAGGCTCGCAGGCGCGGAATAACCCAATGTGAGGTTTTGCAGCCTCAGGTAGGAACCGTCTTCCACGTAAAAGGAATTGGCCACGTCGGAGGTGGAGAAGTTGGCTGTTCTTTCAACGATAGGAATGGTTGCGTCCAGGTTTTCAGGAGTCCAGGCATTTTTCAAACGCTGGGAAACCGCAGCGCCTTCGAAGGTCTGGAAGAAGTCGGTGAACCATTTGGATTGGTTGAAGATCTCATTTCCGATTGAAGTGTAGAAATAGGCAGCCAAATCAAATCCTTTATAACCCAAGGTAAAGTTCAAGCCTCCTGTGAAATCCGGAATCGGACTTCCCATAAACACCCGGTCATCCGCATCGATTTTTCCATCTGGCTGTCCAGTAAGCTTTCCATCCTCATCTCGGCCATTCACATCTTGGAACTTGAATCGTCCGGGAGCCTTTCCGTCCTGATCGGCGTGGGAATTCACATCCTCCTGATTTCTGAACAAGCCGATGACATTATAGCCAAAGAAAGAAGAAAGTGGCTGCCCCACCGCGTTTCGGATAGGCTGGATGCCTCTGTACGATGGGTTAACGGAGGTGATGAAATCCAATCCTTCGGAAAGGGAGACGATTTCATTTTTCAGGGTAGAGCCTGTAAACGTTAGTTCGTAGGTCAAGTTGGAGGTCAGGTTACCCCTGGTAGTCACCAATATGTCCAAACCTTGGTTCAGCATTTTACCCACATTGATAAAGGGAGGGATCGCATTGCTGCCTGCTGTCAAAGGAATGGGAAGCTGGAACAACAACTGGTCGGTGTCTTTTCTCCACCAGTCGAAGATGACATCCAGATGGCCGTTGAAGAAGGTACCGTCAAATCCCAGGTTGGTCGTGATTGCTTCTTCCCACTGGGTATTTGGGTTGCCGATTCGGGATCTTCTGAAACCGATCTCGGCACCTGAGTTGGAGCCTGTGATGTCATAGGACGAGGATCCGATATCACCGCCATACAGGGAAAACTGATTGGTGGCAGGAACCGGGTTTGAATTGCCCATGATGCCCCAGCCACCGCGGATTTTCAGGTCATCGATCCAGGTAGCTCCCTGAAGGAAGCCCTCAGACGAAACCCTCCACGCAGCGGAGAATGCAGGGAATACCCCGTATCGGGAATTTTCACCGAATACGGAAGATCCGTCGCGACGAACTACCGCACTCAATATGTACTTGTCATTGTAGGTGTATTTTACCTGTCCGAAATAGGATGCAAAATTCACCCCTTTGAACTGCGACGAGTTGACCTGCCTTGTGCCTACCGGCAAGTTGGAAATGGTGATGAAATCCGGATCTTGGGAAAACGGATTCTGTCCAACCGCGGAAATGGTTTTTCCAGCACCGGTGTTCAAAGCTTCCTGGCCCAGCAGGACATTGAAGTCATGCTTGTCGATTTTCTTCTTCCAGGCCAAGGTGTTGGTAAATGTCCAACCAAATGCGAATCCCGAACCCTCATCATAGCCAAATGCCGAGTTGTTTTCGGAGTTTTCGTACTGGAGTCTGGAATACCCCCAGTAGTAATAGTTGTTATATTGGCCGCCGATGGAGGATCGGAAGGTCAGGTCATCCATGATGTCCCATTCTCCATAGACGTTGCCAAAGGCGTTTGCATTGAAGTTTCTGTTGTTCAGTTGGCCTTCTCTGTTGGCTACCGGGTTTCTTGGGTTGTTGAAGCCTCTGGAAGCCGTGCCTGCATATCCGCCAAATTCGTCATAGACCGGGATGATGGAAGGCATACGGAAGGCCTGAAGGATGTCATTTTCGTCATCCGAAACCCCACGTCCACCGGTACCTCCCTGCTGGCCCAATACCTGACGGTAGGTTCCCTGGAAGTTTTGGCCTATCCTGATCCTTTTGGTTACGTCAAATTCGGAATTTGCCCGCAAAGAATATCTTTTGAAGGTGTTGCCGATCATGATCCCGTCTTGGTTCTGAAGGCCCAAGCCCACAAAAAACCGGCTGCTCTCCGAGCCTCCGTTAAATCCGAGTGAATGTCTGTGCAGCGGAGCGGGAGATGTAAGAACATCGTACCAATCGGTACCTTCTCCGGTCATTGCCCTGGTCAACTGACGGACCGTTCCCTTGGTAGGATCCACATTGTACCACTCTTTTTGTTGCTCGATTTGGGCGGCGGAAAGTGGCCCAGGCTGACCGGATGCCACACCGTAAGCCCCAGTCACGGGATCCCTGGTGATCAGGCTTAGGTAATAGGGCATCACGGGAGATGAGCCCGTACCAAACTGCGCGTGCTCATAGGCTGGAGCCCTGTTTTGAAGCCAGGCCGTGTTTGTCTCTGCCAGCCAGGTGTAGTCGGCATGGTCCTGCGGATTCATCATCGCGATGCCTGTACCCGGATCAGTGACCCCAAACATCCCGTTGTAATCCACCCGCAGTTTCTTGTTTCTTGCTCCGCGCTTGGTGGTGTAAACAATCACCCCGTTTGCCGCTCGGGCACCATAGATGGAAGCCGCAGCGGCATCTTTCAATACCGTGGTGGATTCGATGTCATCCGGATTCAGGAAGTCGGTGGAGCCGGTTGGCAACCCATCCACAATGTACAGCGGTTCGTTTCCACCGAAGGAACCGAATCCACGAACACGGACAATGGAAGAGGTTCCCGGCTGACCGTTGGTAATGACTGTCAGACCTGATACACGACCCTGAAGGGTCTGCTCGATATTACCGGTGGGGATCACGGTCAGATCCCGCGGATCCACCGTGGCAATCGCGCCGGTGGTCTCTCTTCTGGAATCGATGGAGTAACCGGTGACGACCAATTCGGTAAGGGTTCTTTCATCGGGCTTCATGGACACGTCAATGACGCTCCTGGATCCCACCACCTGCTCGATGGCAGTATATCCGATAAAGGAAAATACCAGGGTAGCCTGGTCATTGGGGACATTGAGGGAGTACTTCCCGTCGATGTCGGTTGCGGTTCCGGTGGTAGTACCCTTCACAAGAATCGAAACTCCCGGAAGGCCTACCCCGAACTCGTCCAGTACCGTACCCGTCACGGCTCTCTGCGCAAAGGCGGTACCGGCGGATAGGACTAAGAGCGTAAGGCACACACTTAGAATTTTGTACACATTTTTCATAAACATAGATAGATTGGGTAACAAGATTAATCTCAAAAAACTTATTCGTTAATTGGTTGAGCAATCGTTTGCGATTATTCTCCAGATAATTGCAATCGCGAAATTTTTTGGTTTTCGGGAAACTTTTGCAATTACACCTTGGTCGGAAGACCAGCTTAAAGAACCGGTAGGTTTGAGTGCATCGGAGGATGCTGATTGGGAGAGGGTTTTGTCTAAGTAAAATAGATCATAGGCTTGAGTTTAGGGTTTAATTGTTAATTGTTAACCGTCAATGTTAAATAATCTAAAACAAATTTCAAACCAGTCGGCTGAAATAAAATTTTGTTTTTTCAGTCTTGGTCAGATAATCCAACCCGATAAATACACGGGAAGAACAGAAAAGGGAAGAAAAATTACAAAAACAGGAATTTTATACGCAAAACATTAAAAACCCTACAAGCGAAGGCTCCTAATTTTGTGTTTCAGAAAAATATAAAATTAATTTGTTGCCAATTCCGCAAAAAACTCTTGGCTGTTTCGGAGTTCTTCGAAAAGCGGATCCTGAAAGGCCCTTTCGGACAGTTGCCGGTTGGCTGCAATGGCTTTTTTCAACTGGATTAGCGCGATTTCCTTTTGCCCGCCGGCTGCGGCTATCATCGCCAGTCCGTAGTATCCGTATCCAAAACTCCTGCCCTGGACGACCGATTCCTCAAAAGCCATCGTTGCGTTTGGATAGTCTCCGACCAGATAGTAGGCCAATCCCTTGTTGAAATAGTCCTTGGGATCGGCAAACCGGTAGTCAAACCTCAGCGTCGCAAGCTTATAGTCTCCCCTCAGGATATCCAGTGCGCCCCGAAGGGCTTCATTGTGCTGCAAAAAGTCCGGGTTCTGTGACAGGGTGGACGCATCCGAGAGCTTCTTGTAGGCTTCCCAATAGTCACCCGACAGCGCCAGCACCTGGCCTTGGTTGTGGAGTGTCTGCGGAGTCGGCTCAATCCGGTAAGCCTGGGCCAGCAATCTCATCGCCTCCTCCCAGAGGACTTCCTTGGATCCCAGGTCCAGGGTCCGCTGGGCCTGGCGCATCCGCACCACGGCCATGTTGTTGTAAGGCAGAGGGGAACGGAAAAACTCCGTCATTTTTGAATAGATCGCGGCCTTCTCTTCGATGCTTTGGGTGGACTCCGCGGCCAGGGTCCATTCGGCAAAGGAAAGGGCATTGGTGCCGTCGTTTCGGGAAAGCGCGTCTTTCAGCTTGATGGATTGCTGCATATCCAGGCCCGTCCTCGGCTTGGAGGTGATCTCCACCTTTGCCGCCCGCAGTTTGGGATACAGGTCCTGCGCCACCTGGGAGAAGCCCGGCACTTTCTTCAGCCGTTCGCTTTGTTGCGCATGGGTTTCCTGGTTCATCAGGACGGCGTAGAGCTCATCCTTGCGGTTGGTCGATATCCCTTTGTAATCCCTGAGCAACAGCCGGAGATCAAACCAGTCGTTCCAGCGGGAACCCAATTTCAGTTGGGATTCCGGGACTGCGCTTACCCGCGCGCCAAGCATCTTCTTTACCGATTCGGCCCGGTTCATCCCCAATGCGCTGTTTTTGCCCTCGGCAGATTCCGGAGACTGGATGCCCGTGATCCTGAACTCCTGGACGTCGGGATTTGCCTCCAAGAACGCATCCAGTTTTTTCAGCATGGCGGCGTTGGCCGTGCTCGGTTTATAGGCAGATGCCCCCGGATCAAACTGAAAGACGAACTCCTCGTTTTTCACCATATCCCTGTCCAATGCGCCTGAGACGATGAACAATCCCACCACGGGAATCGGCTCATCGGGATAGACTTCCCCCAGCTTGACCATGAGCTGGGGAGCGATGATGCCCTTGGCCAGTACCTGCCTTTCAGAGGGAGGCTGGTTTTCTTTTTTCCCCTGGAAAAAGAAAATTTCCAGCGTAGCCCCCCTCATCCAGGGCTCAAATTTCAGCGCGTATCGTTTTTCGTATTCGTAGCTGGAGACGTTTTTTTTCAGGTCAAGTCCGCCCAGGTCAAGCTGGTTCCCCTCTGCCTGAAAGGTCAGCCTCACTTTTGGGTTTCTTGGAGTCAAAACGGACTCTATGGGAATGGAGCCCTTCACGGTGAAGCGGATGGAGTCTCCTTCCAGCTTGAGTTTGCCCGGGATCAGTTGCACGTCCTTCAGAAATTTGTTTTCGGGCATCATTGTTGATTTTGAAAACAAGGGCTCGCTTGAAAGTAAAAACAGGATGAGCAGGATGTTAAACATGCTGTTATTGAATCGATTTATGAAATTCAAACCCATTTTCTGCTAATTTTAGACCAAAATATTACCACGCCATGGAAAAACTGAAACTGTTCTTTGAAGAGAGGGCCTTTGGGGTTTGCTCTCGACTGGGAGAAAAACTTCACTTTCCCATTGACAGCATCCGCCTTTTCTTTATCTATTCCTCGTTTGTGACTTTGGGCTCGCCCATCATCCTCTACGTGTGCATGGCGATGATGATGAAAATCCGCAAGTATTTCCGCAAGATGAACAATCCCGTCCTTTTTGACTAAAGCCTGCTGAACACCCGCTTTCGCAGAATCAGGTAATTCCAAAACACAAAACGTACCGGGCCGGCCGTGGACTTTTCCATTTCCGGCTTTTTTGTCGGCTTTTCGATCGAGCCGATCCGCCCAAAGAAATCCCGGTATCCTCTCAGTACCGCCCGGGCAAAACCCTTTCTCCCCCTTGCCAGATAGCCGAGGGCGGCGGCCAGTTCCAGGATTGCCTTAGCCACAATTATTCCAAAAAGCCGAATCCCGGAAACATTCTTGTACACCATGCTCAGGTTGTTGCGGATATTCAGGTAAAGTTTGTCGGGACTGGAGCGGTCCAAGGTGGCCCCACCCTGGTGAAAAACCGTCACCGATCCGAGGTAGCCGATCTTCCTGCCGGATCTCCTCAGTCTCCAACAGAGGTCAATCTCCTCCATGTGCGCAAAAAAATGCGCGTCAAATCCGCCTTGGCCAAAAAAATCACCTGCCCGCACAGCCAGGCAGGCACCCGATGCCCAATCGACCTCCACCGGATCGTCGTATTGCCCAAGATCCTGCTCGATGGTGTCCCAGATCCGCCCACGGCAATAGGGATAGCCCAGGTCATCCAGGTATCCCCCGCCCGCTCCGGCGTAGTCAAAAAACCTGCGGTCCTGCCAGGAAAGGATCTTTGGCTGAAGCGCGGCATAGTCGGGGTGTTGGTCGAGCCACAAGACCAGCGCTTCATCCCAGCCTGCGGTAACTTCCACATCCGAATTGAGCAAAATGAAGTATTCATACCTGCCCCTCAATTCCTCCAAGGCCCAGTTGTAGCCACCGGCGTAGCCAAAGTTGGATTGGAGCCGAATCAACTGGACTTGGGGAAAGCCGGCCCCCAAAAAGTCCACGGAATCGTCTGTGCTGGCATTGTCGATCACCCAACAGTCATACGTGCTGTGCTGCAGCACGGCAGGCAAAAAAGCCGGCAGCACCTGCCTGCCGTTGTAGTTTAAGATGACGATGGCCGCCTTTTTCATCCGAACATGCTTCCCAGATCCATTCCGGGTATGTTTGGCAGCATTCCCTCGGTGGCTTTTTTCATCTCGGTCTTGATCTCTGCCTCTATGGCTTCCAAAGCCTTATTGGTCGCAGCCACGATCAAATCACTGAGCATTTCCCGGTCCTTGGGTGACATCAGGGACTCGTCCATCTCGATCTTCAGGACTTTCCGGTCCCCGTTGACATAGACTTTCACCAGGCCGGCTCCGGCCTCACCCGCTGCGGTCAACAGCACCAAACGGGACTGGACTTCCTTGATCTTCGCCTGGGCTTCCTTTACTTTGCCCATCATACCCATTATATCAAACATATCTTCTGGTTTTTGTTGTGATCCAAATCAATCTTTTATTAAATCTCACGTTTTTTAACCGAAAATCTCAGAATTCGACCCCGGATAAAATATCGGGGGCTTGCGCCCCGCCGATCCCCAAAATCATTCAGGAATTCTGAGTAACTTTTGTCAAGCCGAATCAGTACATATTTACTGATCAAACACTGCAACCACATGAAACCCGTCGTCTTGATTCCAAAAGAACAAATCCCGCTGCTGTCCTTTGCAAAAAAGGAAGTCATCCCCGATGCAGACCGACGAAGTGAACGACTGTCCAGCCTCTACCGATCCCTCACGCTGGGAAACCTCCTTCAGACCAAGGTCAAGATCACCTTTGAGACAGCCGATGAGCAGGTCTACCTCGTAGATACCACCGTCTGGGCGGTAGGCAGCAGTTTTATTTCCCTAAAGGGAGGAATCTATCTGCCGATCCATTCCATCCTCCACATCGATTAGCTGAGGGTGAGGGCGGCAACAGCTTCCGCGACACCCAGCTTCACCTGCTCACCCGAAACCATGTTCTTCACGGATAGTGTTCCGGTTGTCAGCTCCTCGTCCCCACAAACCCCGACAAAAGGAATCCCCTTCTTGTTTGCAAAATCAAATTGCTTCTGGATTTTCACCGGGTTGGGATAAATCTCGGTCTTGACTCCTGCATGGCGGAATTGGTTCAGCAATCCCAGCGCATAGTCAAATCCCTTTTGGTCAAAATAGGCCAAAAGCAGTCGCGTACCGCTATGGCTTTCTGTGGGAAAGAGCCCCAGCTCGTCCAGCACATCATACAGTCTGTCCACGCCAAAGGAAAACCCGACCCCCGAAACTCCCGGCAAACCAAACACGCCCGTCAGGTTGTCGTACCTGCCGCCTCCGCTCACCGAGCCGATGGACACGTGCTGCACTTTCACTTCGAAAATAGCCCCAGTATAGTAGGAAAGGCCCCGGGCGAGCATGACGTCGAAATCGACATGGGCTAGATCCACGCCCATCCGAGCCAGGATCCCAAAAACCTGCTCCAGTTCCCCCACGCCTTTTAGTCCGGTCTCGGAGTTTTTCAAAAACCCTTTCAGAAAGTCCAGCTTTCCGGCGAGATCATTTTCCAGGGACACCAGCGGGGAAAGTTTTTCAACGGAGGATTCTTCAAAGCCCCGCAGTGTGAGTTCTTCTTTCACTTTGTCCCAGCCGATCTTGTCGAGCTTGTCGATGGCCACACACAGCGGGCCTTCCTTTCCGGCTTCGCCGATCGCCTCGGCGATTCCCGTCAGGATCTTTCGGTTGTTGAGCTTGATGCTGTAGTCCTTCAGGCCCAGTTTTTCAAAAACCCGCCTGATCATCAGGACGATTTCCGCCTCACACACCAGGCTGTCTGTGCCGACCACATCGGCATCACACTGGTAAAACTCGCGATACCGGCCTTTTTGCGGCCGGTCCGCTCTCCACACCGGCTGGATCTGATAGCGTCTGAAGGGAAAAGTCAGCTCGTTTCGGTTCATCACCACGTAGCGGGCAAAGGGAACCGTCAGGTCATAGCGGAGTCCTTTTTCGGAGACTTTGTTCAGGATGGCCCCTGCACCTTTTTCAAGGTCCCCGGCTTTCACATCCTTGACAAAATCCCCGCTGTTGAGGATCTTAAACAGCAACTGGTCTCCCTCATCCCCGTATTTCCCGGTCAGTGTGCTGAGGTTTTCCATGGCCGGAGTCTCGATCTGCTGGTAGCCAAAGAGCTGAAAAGTTTCTTTGATCGTATCCAATATGAACGTCCTTCGGGCCATCTGCACAGGGCCAAAATCTCGGGTGCCTTTTGGCAAACTCGGCTTTTGCATGGGTGATTTTTGCTGAATGAGGCCCAAATTTATTCAAAAATCGCCAAAGGCCTGCCCAAAATCCGGCTTTACTGCATAATAAAAATCGGAAGAATTGTAGGCGGAAAGGATTTGTTTCCTTACTTTTGCGCTTCGTTTCGAATCCAAAAATCCAAACATATACAGCCATGGCCGTTACCACACTAAAAAGAAAACTGAAAAGAAAAAGACAGGGCCAGACTGCCCGCGTGATCAAGATCAAGCAACTGAGCGCCAAGCCAGTGATCAAAAACGTTGACGTAGAAGCACTCAAGGCTTCTTTTGGCAAGTAATTGCCGGTCTTTTTTGAAGAATATGAAGGCGGCCATCGGTCGCCTTTTTGTTTTCTATACCAAGGGCAAAACCCACTTCAACGCCGGATTTCTGTTCTGGGGCTTCCAGATCACCGACAGCTCCGTAAACTGGGAAATACCGCGAATCTCCATAAAACGGACATTCAGGTCATAGCCTACCTTTAACGAACTCGGCACAATCGCCACACCGAGGCCATTTTCGACTAGGCGAAAAATCGTCAGCGCATGGACCGATTTGTGCCTGATCTTGGGTGAAAAGCCCGCATCACGGCAAATACCCATGATCTGCTCATAATAATAGTTCGAATAGTCGCTTGAAAAAAGGATAAAGGATTCCCCGCTAAACTGGGAGACCGACCTGAAGTCCCCCTCTTGGACCGGATGGTTTGCCGGTACCACCAGGGAAAAGGTATCCCTGAAGACAGGCCGCATTTCAAGGTCTTCCGGCACGGAAGCCAAGCGTACAAAACCCAGGTCCAGCTTGTCTTTTTGGATCATTTCCACCTGGACCGAATTGCTCAGCTCCTCCAGGCTCGTGGTGATCAGGGGCTGTTCGGAATTGAGCCGGGCGAGAAGATCCGGCAATATCCGGTTAGCCGCAGAGCCCAAGAAACCGACCCGCAACTCCCCCACTTTTCCGGATTCGATCAGCAAAAGCTGGCTTTTGGCAGCTTCCAGGTGGTTGATCACAAAATCAACCTCCCCCTTCAAAAACGCGCCCGGAATAGTCAATTCCACGTGTTTCTTGTCCCGCTCAAAGAGCTTTACCCCAAGCAATTCCTCCAGTTGCTTGATCTGTCGGCTCAGTCCGGGTTGGGAGACAAACAGCCGCTCGGCCGCCTTGCGATAGTTTAGCTCCTCGGCCACCGCCTGGAAATAGATGAGGTGTCTCAGTTCCATTGATGCTTTTTGGTTATTGAATACTGACAAAAATAGTATCATTAAGCATCAAAAGGAAGCGGTAGCTTTGGGAAACCTTTAAGGTCTCGAAGACCTCGAGGGTTTTATAATCTGCGCCGGTCTGTTTCTTCACAAATTGGCAAATTCTAACTACCTAAAGCTAATCCTTCGAGGTTTTTGAAAACCTCAAAGGATTTCTCCCGTCCCATGAAAACTTTCCACTACGGCCAAGATCTCCTCACCGCTTCGATGGCTTTGAAGCTAGCCAACAAAGAAGTAAGGGGAATCTTCAGTGCCGAGACGATTCAGAAAGTCACCAAATCCGCGGAAGCTGTCGCCCAAATCGCCCAGGGCGATGCGGCCGTCTATGGCATCAACACCGGTTTTGGACCGCTCTGCACCACCAGAATTTCGGCCGAAGACACCAATACTTTACAGGAAAACCTGCTGAAAAGCCATGCCGTGGGAGTCGGAGATTTTATTTCTGAGGAAATTTCCAGGCTGATGCTGGTGCTGAAGATCCAGGCACTTGCCCAGGGATTTTCAGGAATCCGACTGGAAACTTTGGAACGGATCATTTGGATGCTGGAAAACGACGTGATTCCGGTCGTGCCCGAGCAGGGTTCAGTCGGTGCTTCGGGTGATTTGGCTCCACTTTCTCACTTGTTCTTGCCTTTGATCGGTATGGGAAAAGTGCATTTCGGAGGCAAGATCACCTCAGCCAAAAATGCCTTGGATCATTATTCCAAAAAACCCTTAACCCTCGGTCCCAAAGAAGGCCTTGCCCTGATCAACGGAACCCAATTTATGGCTGCCCATGGAGTCAAGATCGTCGACCGACTGCACAATCTGCTGACACACGCCAGCATCACCGGAGCGATGATGATCGAAGGCCTGATGGGATCCATCAAACCCTTTACCGCCGCACTGCATCAGTTGAGGCCTTTTGCCGGAAACCAGCATGTGGCGCAGACCATTCTCAACCTGCTCCACGAGTCCGAAATCGTCAATTCCCATCTTCATTGCGCACGCGTACAGGATCCGTATTCGCTTCGCTGCATGCCGCAGGTACACGGAGCCAGTTGGAATGCCTGGCTGCATCTTAAAGAAAGTATCGAAACGGAAATCAACTCGGTGACAGACAATCCGGTGGTTTTTGATGCAGAAAACACCATTTCCGGAGGCAATTTCCACGGACAGCCGATCGCTTTGCCATTGGATTATGCCTGCTTGGCGGCCTCCGAGATCGGAAACATTTCGGACCGCCGCATCTATCTTTCCATCGAAGGCGACACGCCGGGAGTGCCCAAGCTTCTGCTCAAGGAAACCGGGCTAAATTCCGGACTGATGATCCCCCAGTACACCACGGCGGCTTTGGCCTCTGAAAACAAAGGCCTTTGCTTCCCTGCTTCGGCAGATTCCATCCCAACGTCCCTAGGCCAGGAAGACCATGTCAGCATGGGAAGCATCGGAGCCCGAAAGGCGCTTCGGGTCATTGGAAACGTCGAGAAAATCCTCGGAATAGAGTTATTCTATGCCGCTCAGGCGATGGACTACCATGCGCCGCTCAAGTCCGGCAAGATCATGACAGCCATTTACAATCGAGTCCGCGAACTGATCGAACCAGTCGTCTCCGACCGGATCATGTCTGAAGATATGGAAACGGCCATCGACTTGGTCAAAAGCGGGGAATTGGTGACTTTGGCCAAGCAGGTGGCTGATTCGGAAGGATTGGCTCTTGAGACGGAATGGAGTAAACTATTTAAATACTAAAACTCTCCCGCTGATCTGCGCTGATCCGCGTGATTTATCTGCGTAATTCTGCGGGAAACAAAAGCATGGAAAGCCCAATACTAATCGGCCCAATCACCCAAGTGCTCACGCTGGACAAACTCCCCCTGAAAGGAGCTTTGAAAGACGGGCAACTGGAAATCATTTCCCAAGCAGGAATTCTTTTGGAAGGCAATAAAATCCTGAAGGTGGGTTCATGGCTTGAATTGAAGAAAGATTTTCCGGAGGCAGAACCAGTCGAATTGGAGGGCAATTATGTCGCACTGCCAGGGTTGGTAGACTGCCATACCCATATTTGTTTTGGAGGGTCGAGGGCAAGGGATTTCGCCATGCGCAATTCCGGAAAATCCTACCTCGAAATCGCCCAAGCAGGAGGAGGAATCTGGGATACCGTCACCCAAACCCGGAAACTGCGTTTGGAGGAATTGGCCCAAATCACGGTAAAAAATGCCAATCGACACCTCTCCGAAGGAGTCACTACGATCGAAACAAAAAGCGGCTATGGGCTTTCCATCGAAGAAGAACTGAAGATACTTCGGGCTATCCGGAAAGCCGACGGATCAACTGCTGCGGACTTGATCCCGACTTGTCTGGCAGCCCACATGAAGCCAAAAGACTTTCCTGGCACAAATCCAGAATATCTGGAACAGCTAGCTGCTGAACTTTTTCCGATTCTCCGACAGGAAAATCTAAGCCAAAGAATCGATGCCTTTGTGGAAAAGAGTGCCTTTTCCCCCGAAGAAATCACTCCCTTTTTCCAAAAAGCAAAAGAATTGGGATTTGAGATCACGGTTCATGCAGATCAGTTTACGGCAGGAGGATCAGCGGTTGCGATCCAGTTCGGAGCCAAATCTGCCGATCATTTGGAAGCGTCGGGCGAAACGGAAATCATGCTATTGGCAAAATCCAATACCGTCGCCGTGGCCCTCCCGGGTGCTTCGCTCGGTCTGGGCTGTGCCTTTGCCCCGGCACGGAAACTCCTCGACCAAGGTGCTGCTTTGGCCATCGCATCGGATTGGAATCCCGGTTCCGCGCCTATGGGAGACTTGCTCGCCCAGGCTTCGATCCTCGCCACATTCGAGAAATTCAGCACCGCCGAAGTTTTTACCGGAATCACTTTCCGTGCCGCCGCCGCCCTGGGACTCGGAGATCGGGGAAAAATAGCTTCTGGTTTCCTGGCCGATTTTATCCTTTTCCCAACATCCGATTACCGGGAAATCCTCTATCAGCAAGGCAAGATGAAGCCGGAGCTGGTGTGGAAGGGTGGAAAGAAGGTCATTGGAAAATTTGAAAATTAAAAAATTGAAACATTGGCAGAGCCCATTGAATCCGAAATTAATAACCATGAAGTTTCAAGATCAAATCATGCTAGGAATTCCATCCGATCTTCCCCCAAAAAAGGATAGGAATCCCGATTTTTCCCATGCTCCAAAACGAAAGGACATCCTTTCTCCCGAAGAGAAAAAATTGGCTCTACGCAACGCATTGCGCTATTTTCCCAAAGAATGGCATCAGGAACTTGCCGGAGAATTTCTGGCTGAACTTCAGGATTTTGGCCGGATTTACATGTATCGGTTTATGCCGGACTATCCGATTTTTGCCCGGCCAATTGAAGCCTATCCTGCCAGATCAAAGCAGGCTGCCGCCATCATGCTGATGATCCAAAACAACCTGGATCCGGCCGTGGCACAGCATCCGGAGGAGCTGATCACCTACGGCGGAAACGGCGCCGTTTTCCAAAACTGGGCGCAATACCTGCTGACCATGAAGTACCTGTCTGAAATGACAGCCGAGCAGACACTCCACATGTACTCAGGCCATCCCATGGGCCTTTTTCCATCTTCCCCTGATGCACCCCGTGTGATCGTGACCAACGGGATGATGGTCCCCAACTACTCCAAACCCGACGACTGGGAGCGGTTCAATGCGCTCGGAGTCACCCAGTATGGGCAAATGACCGCTGGTTCGTACATGTACATCGGTCCACAGGGGATCGTCCACGGCACGACGATCACGGTGATGAATGCTTTCCGGAAAAAGCTCAATCCGGGAGAAAGTCCAAAAGGAAAGGTTTTCCTTACCGCTGGCTTGGGAGGCATGAGCGGAGCCCAACCCAAAGCCGGAAACATCGCCGGATGCGTGACGGTCTGTGCCGAAGTCAATCCCGCGGCGGCCCTGAAGCGCCACGAACAAGGCTGGGTGGATGAGCTGATCCAGGATTTGGACCAATTGGTTGAGCGGGTATTTGAGGCAAAGTTCAGCGAGGAAGTAGTTTCCATTGCTTTCCTGGGAAACGTCGTGGATGTCTGGGAAAGGTTTGACACGGAAAACCTGTTTGTAGAGCTGGGCTCGGACCAGACGTCCCTGCACAATCCCTGGGCGGGTGGCTATTACCCTGTTGGGCTTTCTTTCGAAGAATCAAATCGTCTGATGGCGGAAAACCCCGAGGAATTCCGCACCAAAGTCCAGGAATCCCTCCGTCGCCACGCTGCGGCGATAAACCGCCACGCCGCGAAAGGAACCTACTTTTTTGACTATGGAAATGCCTTTTTGCTGGAGGCCTCACGTGCCGGTGCCGAGGTGATGGCAGAAAACGGAATTGATTTCCGCTATCCCAGCTATGTGCAGGATATCCTGGGCCCGATGTGCTTTGACTTCGGATTTGGTCCGTTTCGCTGGGTTTGTACTTCAGGAAAGGCCGAGGATCTACGAAGATCCGACCAGATCGCCGCTTCTGTTTTGAAGGAAATCATGAAAACCTCTTCAGCTTCTATCCGGCAGCAAATGCAGGACAACATTGCCTGGATCCGTGAAGCCGAAAAAAACAACCTGGTGGTGGGATCCCAAGCCAGAATCCTCTATGCGGATGCCGAGGGCCGGGCCAAGATTGCCCAAGCTTTCAATCAGGCCATCGCAAACGGGGAAATCACCGCCCCGATCGTCCTGGGCCGGGACCATCACGATGTCAGCGGGACAGACTCGCCCTACAGGGAAACCAGCAACATCTACGACGGGAGCCGCTTCACCGCGGATATGGCGATCCACAACGTGATCGGCGACAGCTTCCGCGGTGCCACCTGGGTCTCGATCCACAATGGCGGCGGAGTTGGCTGGGGAGAAGTGACCAATGGCGGCTTTGGTTTGGTACTGGATGGAAGCCAGGAAGCTGAAAGACGGCTGAAATCCATGCTTTTCTACGATGTCAACAACGGAATAGCCCGACGGGCCTGGGCGAGGAACCCAGGTTCTTTGGAAGCCATTCAGCGGGAGATGGACCGAACGCCCGGATTGAAGGTAACCGTACCGAATTTGGTGGATGAAGGGGTTTGGCAGGGGCTTTTTTGATCCGATTTTGTAGGCTCCCGTTCCTTTTCGGGATGAACTCTTCCAAAGTTTCGAAACTTTGGAAGAGTGTTGAAATCCATCAATTTTCCGAAAAAACTTCCTCCAAATCCAGTTCAAATCCGGGAAGTACTATGGATTGGATTTTATCCCCAGATGTAAAAAGCTTGGAGGATTGATATTTTCCCTCTATCAGGGTATTGATCTGAACCGTGCACTCTACGGGAAGGATAATCCAATATTCCCGGACTCCAAACTCCTGATACAGCTCAAATTTATTCTGAAGTTCTACCCGATTATTGCTCGGCGAAAGGATCTCCACGATCAAATCCGGCGCACCAAAACAGCCCCTATCATCCAATTTGGACGGGTCGCATATCACGGAGATGTCTGGCTGCACTACCGAATCAACCTTTTTATCCTCTGGATTTCTTGCGAAACGAACGTCAAAGGGAGCTGCATAAACCTTGCATTTTTGACCCTTCAAGAAACTTCCAAGAGTTCGTGACAAACTCATGGAGACTTCCTGATGTTTCCGATTGGGGGCGGCGGCTTTCTTGAAAACCTTCCCCTTGATCAGCTCGACGATTTCTTCAAAATCCCATTTGAGGTAATCTGCATAGCTATAGCCTGAAAATGACCCATCCGGCTCATGAAAAGCATCCAGATCAATGTTTTCTTTTTCGGGAATTCTATACTCTTTCGGCTTCATAGACTTAAATTGTCAACCAAATTATCAGACTACTTTTCTTAAGTTAACAAAAATAAAATCCAAGTTTCATGAATCTTCACCAAAATCCTTCCCCTTATCATTGGTCGGGGCGCAAGTCCGACCAGACCGAATACTGGCACCAGGCCGTCCAGACGATCTCCAACCTGAAGATCCGGGAGGACGGCACCGACAAAATCGGGATTTTGGGCTACTCGGGCGAGGAAGGTGTCATACGGAACCAAGGCCGCATCGGCACCATCGAAGGCCCGTCGGTGATCCGGAAAATGCTCGGCTCCATCGCCCTGCACCTACCGGAAGGACTTCCGATTCTGGACTACGGAGATGTGTTTACGCTGGATCAGGACATGGAAGCGTCCCATGATGCGATCTCCAAAATCACCTATGACCTGCTGTCCACCCATCATTTTCCTGTCCTGCTCGGCGGTGGCCACGATCTAGCCTTTGCACATGGGCGGGGAGTCCAAAACTACGTCAGGGACGAAAAAGAAAAACTGGGCATCATCAATCTCGACGCGCATTTTGACCTTCGTCCGCTGGTACGGGGCAAGGGCCATTCCGGGTCGGCCTTTCTCCAACTCGCCGAGGAATACCCCGAGGATTTTCACTACCTGGCTTTGGGGATTCAGCGGGCTGCAAATCCCAAATCCCTGTTTGAAACCGCCGAAAGGCTGAAAGCCAAATACATCGTCATGGAGGATTTCCGGCTTCACAACTGGGAATACATCGAAGAACAGATCATCTGGTTTATCGACTCGGTGGACAAAATCTACCTCAGCATCGATATGGATGGATTTTCCTCGGCTTTTGCACCAGGGGTATCCGCTCCCTCTCCGATGGGCTTCAATCCGCAGATCGCTTTCAAGGTTTTTGAGCTGATCGTGAAAAGCAAAAAGCTGATCAGCCTGGACGTCGTGGAGCTCAACCCACAATTTGACCAGGACAATGCCACGGCAAGGCTGGCCGCCCGGGCGGTCGAGTACATTGTGAGGAAAAAGTTTGTGACGCAGTAAGAAGCATGTAATCATGTAATAAAGAGCCTGATTAATCGTCAGGCTCTTTAATTGTATCCAAACGCTTGTCCCTTCCTATCCCGGATAAAACACCTTGGCTCTTCCTTCAGTGTTCCTTAAACTTTAGTTTTTCAATCAGGTCCAAGAAGTACTGCGGACTCCAAATCGCCAGTATGGAATCGTCCCGGACAAACCGAACCACGTCGGCTTTGACTTGGTTGAAATCGACAGTCTTGATCTTAAGTTTGAGAAGTTCGGTCACCTGATCCGGGCTTATCGTTTCATCGCCCCAGTCTCCTGTGTCCTTTGCCCTGAGGCAAAAATGGCGGAGATCCAGGGGAATCCCCCTTCTAATATACCATTCCATATCAAACCAATCCCTCCCTTTTACCCGCTTCTGCCATTTCCTGAAAAGCAACGCATGCATTTTCCCGGCAAAAAGACTCGGTACCGTAAAGCATTTGACATAGAACGAAAACGGGCGCAGCAACAATTTCTCCTCCGTCTCAAACCCCAAGGGAGGTTGACGGTCAACCTCCAGCTTTATTTTCAGACCCGGCATCATTTTCACCCTGGCTTGGGAAATGATCCCTTCCAGCATCACTTCCCGCCAGACTGTGTCCGATTTCAGGAATGCCGAGTCAATGATTGATTCACTTTGCTTTTCCTTTTCGACGATCTTCACCGTCATTCCGAGTGCCTGAAACTCCGAGACGATGGCATCAAAATGGATTTTCAGTGAGAAGCCCGGATCGACCCGCAGCAAGGAGAAGTCAAGATCCTCCGAATACCGCTCCAGCCCGTGGAAAATCCGCAATGCCGTCCCGCCATAAAAAGCGGCCTTCTCAAAGAAACCCGAGCGCTGCAAACCTGCCAAAGCCACTTCCTGCATGATTTCGCGCAGAGCGGCATACGCCTCTTCTTGGGTCTTGGGACGGTATTCGGCAAGCCATTCTTGAATCATAATTTTTGGAGCGCTTGGATGAACATCTGCAAACTGGCCTGCTTGGGGGCATCCGGGATCCAAGAATCGATCATTTCCAGATCCAATTCAGCAAGACGATCCCCGTCAATTCTCATGTCCTCCGCCAAAAATCCCAAGGCCTGCTTGCTACTCCTGAGGTTGATTCCCGCAGTCATCACGACCTTGTCACAGATCGCCTTTTCCGGGGTTGCGATCATTGCCGCCTGCTTTGGACTGAGATTTACCCGCACAATTCCAAATGAATAATAAGGCAGCGGAGCCTGTCGATAGCTGAATCTCCCGATTGCAGTCTGATAGGTCTTGGAGGCTTTGGTGGTTATCGAGGTGGTTTCAAGAACCCGCTCAGGGATAAGCCCCCAGTAGGAAAGCGCCGTCTCCATGGAAACGTAACTGGGCCCCCACAGATGGTTTGCAATCAGAAGGGGCTCCGGCTGCGGCATCTTGCTTTTCGGCCCCGGGATGTACAATCCATTCTTTAAGCTTGTCAGCCATCCCGCTTGGATCAGTTCGGAAATCTTGTCATTCGGTCTTCTGTAGTCTTTCAGCAGCGAAAGGATGAGCTGCCTGGTGAGCGGCTCCTCCTGATACTGATGCAAGTGTTCCAAGGCCTTCATAATGACAAATATCCAGACAAAAATCGGAAAAATTCCGATTTTTGTCTGGATATTTTACAAAATAAGTCTTTAAATGACCGCTACTATTATCGGTGGCCGTCTTCCCAAATTACGGTATCCACTTCACCTTGCTGAAATCCGGCTTTCTTTTCTCCAGAAAGGCATTCCTACCCTCGATCGCTTCCTCAGTCCCATAGGCCAATCGGGTAGCTTCACCCGCAAAAACCTGCTGCCCAACCATGCCGTCATCCGTCAGGTTCATCGCAAACTTCAGCATCTTGATCGAGGTCGGCGACTTGGCCAAGACCTCCTGTGCCCATTCATAGGCTGTCGCTTCCAGCTCGGCATGCGGGATCACCGCATTGACCATGCCCATCTCAAAAGCTTCCTGGGCGTTATAATTTCTCCCGAGGAAAAAGATCTCCCGCGCCTTTTTCTGGCCTACCATTTTAGCCAGATAAGCCGATCCATATCCTCCGTCAAAGCTGGTCACATCCGCGTCAGTCTGCTTAAAGATCGCATGTTCTTTGCTCGCCAAGGTCAAATCACAAACCACGTGAAGGCTGTGTCCGCCTCCCACTGCCCATCCGGGAACCACCGCAATGACGACCTTGGGCATGAACCGGATCAGGCGCTGGACTTCCAGAATGTTCAATCGGTGATAGCCGTCCTCGCCCACATAGCCTTGGTTTCCCCGCGCCTTTTGGTCTCCGCCGGAGCAAAAAGCCCAGCCGCCGTCTTTGGGAGAAGGACCTTCACCTGAAAGCAAAACCACGCCGATGGAAGTATCCTCCTGCGCATCGTAGAAGGCATCGTATAGCTCAGCGGTGGTTTTGGGACGAAAGGCATTTCGGACCTCGGGCCGGTTGAAAGCGATCCGGGCTACGCCATTGCATTTTTTATAAGTGATATCTTCGTAAACTTTGGCAGTGATCCACTCCATGATTTTCGTTTTGGTTAAAAATCCGATTTTTGTGCAAGATAACAGCCTTGCCTGGAATTTGACGAATACCCAAAACCCTTTCCAATCCGCCCATTTTAGATGTTTCAGCTTCACTTCGAAAACCAGGTTTTTAGCAGTTCTTCAGACTTTGGGCGGGATTTTTCCGCCATGCCGGATCATGCGGGAGCCGCGTTGGCCTTTTGCCGGGCATGGATTTCAGGGGAAAAGAGCTTCGTGCAGCAAACCTCGGGCTCCACGGGAATTCCGAAGAAAATCGAACTCAAACGGGAGCAGATGCAGGCCAGCGCCATGGCAACGGGGGCCTTTTTTCACATAAACCCAGACTCCCGGCTCCTCTGCTGCCTCAGCCCGGAATACATTGCGGGAAAGATGATGCTCGTCCGCGCGATGGTGTGGGACTGTCCTGTCTGGCTGGTCGAGCCGAGTGGAAATCCATTCGAAGGCCTTGACTTCATCCCTGATTTTGTCGCAATGGTGCCGCTGCAGGTGGAAAAAGCAACAAAAAATCCCGCATCTCTCAACGTCCTCAAAAAAGTCCGCCACGTCATCATCGGCGGCGTGCAAACCTCTGAAACACTAAAAAACCAGCTTGTCGAAAACGGCATCTCGGCCTGGCAAAGCTACGGCATGACCGAGACCGTATCACATATTGCCCTTGCCAAGATCCAAAAAGGCCAACTCAACTACGAAACCTTGCCCGGCGTGGAAATCGGCCAGGACAGCCGCGGAGCGCTCTGGATCAAATCGCCCGTAAGCGGCCCTGATCCCATTCAGACCAACGACCTGGTCAAAGTGATTTCCGAGACGGAATTTCAATGGCTGGGAAGGGCCGATTTCGTGGTCAATTCGGGCGGAATCAAGCTTTTTCCGGAAATACTCGAGCAAAAATCGGAAGCGGTCTTGCGTGTTTTCTTTCCCGAAACACCCTATTTTTTCCATGGAAAACCGGACGAAAAACTGGGACAAAAATTGATCCTGATCCTGGAAACTGAAGCCAATCACCAAAAAGCCGGGGAATTAATTGCCGAATTGGAACATACCTTGGGCAAATTCGAGACCCCGAAGGAAGTTCTTTTTTCACCAAAGTTCCAGAGAACCCCAAACGGAAAAACCAACCGTCTGTCCACTTTTCAAAACCTGGAAAATCCCTGAATTGACCTTCAAAACAAACCTCAAAATCCTCCGGTTCACTGCTGCCAGTCAATGTCTTTCAGCCAGCCGGTGATACTGATCCGCTCTTTGTTGGTGGGCAGGACCTCATGCGGAACCTCCCCGCTCAAAAACACCACCAATCTCCCTCCCACCGGCAAGACATCCTCCACACGCTCCAAGCCATCTTTCTGGGGAAAATACATCCGGAGAGCACCTTCGTCAGACTCGGTCCAGGATTCGTTGAGGTACAAAATCACCGTCACCACGCGATGCGGCACCGCCTGAAACTGATCCAGGTGACGCTTGTAGAAAGATCCCACCGGATACCGGGCAAAATGCCCTTCAAAAGACCGCAAACCAAGAAAGCACCGCTGGTTGAGGACTTTTCTGATTTCTTCGATTTTTTCCCAATAGGCTGCCTGAAGCGGACTCAGCTCCCCAGCATCCATCCACAGCACCTCATCGCTTCGGATCTCGGTTCTTACCTGCTTTTGACCGCCTTTACCGACGGCTGCATGTCGGAATTTTCCCTGATTGACCAGGGCGATTTGCTCTGCCAACAGTGCCTTGCGAAAGCCCTCATCCACAAAACCATCGACAATCACATAGGATTTTTGGTAAATCTCAGCCGAAATATGATCGAGCAGGTCTTCCATTGGACAGGGTTTAAGGCTGCAAAATAACCACTTAATTGCCCGAAAAACCATACTTTTGCGCAAAGCTAAAACGATGACGTCTTCAGAAAGCACCTACACCGGACTGGTATTGGAATATGACTCGGGCATAGTTCCCCCGCCCTACAGCCATGTTTTTCGTCTTGCGCTGGACTGGTCCAAAGGTGGGCTGAGCGCGGCTTTGGACCTCCACTACACCGAGCGGGATGAGCTGAGCGAAGAAGAAATCCTGGACGAGGGCTTCACCGCCAACGACGACTACAGCTACAAAGGGCCTCTGAGTGCAGTTTGGACCAAGCCCCTGCAGCAGCTCTATGACAAAAGCCGCTGGACCAACAAAGACATCGAGGAAGGTGGAATTACCGTTTCCCCAATGGAAAAAGGCAAAGATGAGGGCGTGAAAATCCCGGCCAACCAGGAGGAATGGCAACTGATGGCCCAAGACCTGATCCAGGCAATCTACGAGACTGCCAAAAAAGAAGCCCCCCTGCAGGTGCATTACCGCCTGGTCGAAAATGACCTGATCTCGGACTGCAGCGTCACGGTCCATTTTTCAAACCGCGAGGTGATTTTTGAAAAAGGCGGGATTGCCACGTCCATCAATTGGGAATATGCCATCCAGTTGATGAAGCTCGTCTTCACGCCGGACTACCACTATGAGATGGCCAAGGAAGAACCCGGCAAAAAACGGGGAGCCTATATCGATTGTGGGGACGGATACTGGCACGAGCTGGGCAAAGGAGTGGTGAACATCGATCCCTCTTTTGATGCGGTCGGCAAAATAAAATCCGGATTTTCAGACCTCCTAAAGAAATAATATTCCGTCTTCTTGCAATAAACTGCCTGATTTATTTAACTTTAACCTGATGTAATTCAGGTTTTTTTATGGCAAACGGAAAGATTTTTATCAGCTATAGAAGGGAAGATACTTCCGGTGAATCCGGCAGATTGAAGGACAAACTGGAGCAGGTCTTCGGACAGGAGAGTGTTTTCTATGACGTAGAGACACTGGAGGCCGGACTCAATTTTGACCAGGCCATTTCCTCAGCTCTTGAGGAAAGCAAAGTCTTGTTGGCAATGATCGGGCCTCGTTGGCTGAAAGTCGCCGATTCCAGCGGGATATCCAGAATTCATAACCCAGAAGATTGGGTGCGAAAAGAAATTTCCTTAGGACTTCAGCGGCAAATCAGAGTCATCCCAATTTTGGTCAACGGAGCAAAGATGCCTCTGAGTGCAGAACTTCCGGATGAATTAAAGGGGTTTTCCTTGATCCAGTATAAAGAAATAAGCAGCAGCCGGTGGAATTATGACGTCGGGGAATTAGTCAAAGTGCTTAAAAAATCAATCAATACCGTTGGCCCCTTAAATCAGGAACTTAAAAAGCCTGTCCCCATTCCGGTGTCATTTTGGTCACCGCCATCCGGTGATTGGGTAAATCAATACCGCTCCTGGTGGGCAAGAAATTACAAATGGGCGCTGACTGTTTTTGCATTGATTCTTTTGATGCAACTATGTTCGGAATCAACTGGCAATTAACAAATTATGTGCAATCCAGCCACACGGGTGGAAAGAGATGGCTATTTCCATCGCTTGCACAAATCAAAAATCAATCACTTGTATGAGTCCTGGAAAAATTTTCATCAGCTATAGGCGAGAAGACACCTCAGGTGAATCCGGCAGATTGAAGGACAAACTGGAGCAGGTCTTCGGGCAGGAGAATATTTTCTATGACGTAGAGACACTGGAGGCCGGATTGAATTTTGACCAATCCATTGCAAAAGCCTTGAATGAAAGCAAAGTGCTTTTGGCCATGATCGGCCCGCATTGGCTGAGAGTAGAGGACTCCAAGGGGGTCAAGCGGATTCACAAACCCGACGACTGGGTCAGAAAGGAAATCGCGGAAGCCCTGAAGCAGAACCTCCGGGTGATCCCGGTCCTGGTCAACGGCGCGGAAATGCCCGACTCCGAAGAGCTGCCCGAAGACCTGAAAGAACTGTCGCTCAAACATGCCCAGGAATTGACCAGTTCCAGATGGAACTACGACGTGGGTGAGTTGACCAAGGTCTTGGAAAAGATCATCGCCAAAAGGCCGGAACCCAAACCAGAGCCCAGTCCGCGTCCCGACCCAAGACCATTCGTCCCTCCGGTCCCTAAACCCATAAGCTGGTGGGCCAAAAACTACCTCTGGGTACTCGGGGGAGTTGTTGGCTTTTTTATCCTGATCGGGCTCATGGCACCCAGTGAAGAAGTCAATCAAAATTATGATGACGAACCAATAGCCGCATACCAGGATCCAACCCAGACTCAAGCCGAAACCCAAAACTATCCTTCTGCTGACGATCCATCCCGAAACCTTTCAGGATCCGCTGACCCCAGGACTACGAATCCATCCGGTACGGAAATCTACAATTCCCTGACTTTGGAAGACAAAATCCCCGATTTTTCGGGTAAATGGTGGCTTTACGAAAACGGCATCCGATCCGGCTATTTCCAGTTTTCGCAAAGTGGTTCCGAGTTTGCCTTTACCTATTATCTCTTTGATGTCCCTGTGGGAAGTGGCACGGGCTATTATGAAGACAAGGGCATTGTATCCGAAACATTCATCATGAATGACGCTCCCGGAAACTATGGATTTGCCTTCTTGACAGAGGATGCCGGCAAAACCTGGATTGGACAGACATTTGCCAACCAGATGACCAGCCAATCCCATTTGGTGAAAAATCAGCCCTGAATCTTCCTCAGATCCGCATGGATGTCGCGGATCATCTCTCCCAGATCGTCCAGGGTCAGCGGTTTCTTTTTGTCCCCCGGATTGGGGAAATCCGTGCTGACAAATGCCTTGGCTTCCCATATCTCCAACACATCCTCTCCCCTGACTTCATAGGGTCTGTAGTGCTCGTTGTCCGATGCGAGAAACAGCTTTCCGTTTTCCTCCAGATAGTTGAATACCCGCTTGTAAACCACCCCTTCGGTCTGGGTCACGAGCACGTAAGTGCGGCCGCTTTTGATCTGCTTCAGTTGCTCCACGTAGGCCCCGATGACGATCGTGCCCGGCACCAGCGGGAGCATGGAGTCGCCCGAAAGCTCAAAAGCGCGATAGGTACCCTGGCGGGAAAGGTTCGGCAGGTGAAACTGCGGCAGCGCCTCCATGTATTCGGGATCCGCATATCCGTTGAGGTATCCTGCGGAGGCTTTTTGGCCGACGAGTGTGATGTTTTCCCTGTCGGATTCATCGGCCGCAATCGTCAGGATGCGGATTTCCCGGTTTTGGACCGCCTTTCTGCCCAGCTTTTCGATGTCGTGCTCCAAGAGCTCCTCCACTCCCACCCCGAGTAGGTCACAGAGTTTTTGAAGCGTAGCCAGCTTGGGCTCCGACCTTCCGTCTTCATAGGCCGATATCATCGTGCGCTGCACATCCAGTTGATCTGCCAGCTCATTCTGGGTGATTGCCTGTTGCTTTCGCAAAAACCGGAGATTGGAAGCCAGGAAACTCATGCCGAAAAAAGATAGAAATTGTGGTCTTCAGACGTCGGTGCGACCGGGAAAAAGGGATTGAGATTCATCGCCTCCATCCTTCTTTGCTCCAGCCGGCTTTTGATCTCCTCGATGATGTCCCCCACCGGCTTGGGCTCGGTGACCAGCAAGTAGCCATATTGGGGCTTTTGCCGGTCTTCGACAAAAAACTTTACCTGACAATTGCCGGATGCCAGTGTCTTGGTCGTGATGCTGATGTTTTCCGTGTTTTCCATACAGATTCAGATTTATGTCTGCCAAGATAGAAATGTTGTTTTTATAAACATATCAATGGGCGAAAAATAAACATTGATTGCGACGGTTTTTGTCAGTCTTTTGAAAAAACACCCAACCCATTCAGTATCAACACACGACCGGGCGGCTTGTTTTCACTTTCCCCGCAAGAATCGCTGCTCAATCGGTTTTCCAACCGTTCAACTAATTCCCACCTGACTTCCTGCTTTTATCCGGGTATTTTTGTATCTGCCGCTTTGGATAGTCCTGCCGCTCCAAAAAAGGGTATGGATTAGAAGAAAGAAACAAACCAAACCATGAAATACCTATTGTTCCTTGTACTGTTCTTTTCGGTCGTGAGCGCCGCATTTTCACAAACCCACACCGTCCATGGCAAGGTACAGGATACGGCTACCCGGCAGGGAATCCCCTATGCCAATGTCCTCCTGCTTTCCGCAGCGGACTCGGCACAGGTCACCGGGATCATTTCGGATCTTGATGGCAATTTTGAACTGTCCACCTCATCCGAAGGCAATTTTATCCTGAAGATCCAATACTTGGGATACCAAAGTGCATTCAGGAGTATCCACGTCAAGGGAGATCTCCATGTAGGGAGCATCGGGATCGGGGAAGAAGCCACCGCACTGAGTGAGGTGGTGGTGGCGGCAAGAAGAGCGACCGGAACGCAAAAAAGCGACACCACGATGTACAATGCCGACGCTTTCAAAACCATGAAAGACGCCAGTGCCCAAGTGCTCATCGAAAAACTCCCCGGCGTAGTCTCCGAAAACGGCACATTGCAGGCACAGGGAGAAAACATCGCCCAAATCCTCGTAGATGGTAAGCCTTTCTTTGGCACAGATGTGAAAACTGCCCTGCAAAACATACCTGCGGAGGTGATCCAAAGCATAGAGATTTTTGACCAGAAAAGCGAAAAAGCCCAGCTAAGTGGCTTTGACGATGGACAACGGATGAAGACCATCAACATCATCACCAAAGCAAACCGCAGGAAAGGCCAATTTGGCAAGGCAACCGCCGGGTACGGTACGGAGGAGCGCTACCTGGCCGGGGCGAGCATCAATGCCTTTGACGAGGATCAGCGCATCACCTTCACCGGACTGGCCAACAACGTGAACATGCTCAACTATTCCAGTGATCCCAACTCACAGGACAATTCCAATCCCCAGGAAGGGGTCATCACCACCAATATCCTGGGCTTGAACTACTCGGATCTCTGGGGCAAAAAAATCAAGGTGACCGGTAGCTATGTCTATACCAACCGCGAAAATGTAGGGGTAGTCAACCGCTTCAGGGACTACGTCACGGCGGATGAATCCAACCAGTTTTACAACGAGACTGCAACGGATTTCCGCACCAACAACGACCACCAGGCACACCTCCGACTGGACTACAACATCGATGAGAAAAACCGGATTCTTTACGTCCCGAGGTTTTCGGCGCGGTTCGAAACAGAACGATCTGCCTTCACGGGACAAACCGACGACGGAGTCAATTTGATCAATGAAGTTGACAACCTCAAAACCGGGAAGTACCACGACTATGACCTATACAACCGACTGCTCTACAGCCACAAGTTTGACAAACCGGGAAGAACGCTGACCTGGAGGTCCAATTTTGCAAACAACCTGAATATCGACGAGTCGGACCGCAAAGCCCGAAATACCTACTACGAGTCGGACGGCATCAAAGACGAAAACCTGGACCAGCGCACCACCCGGGAACGAACCGGAAACTCCTGGCAAACGGGCCTCTCCTACACCGAAGCATTGGGCAAAAAAGGCCAGATGGAAATCGAATATGAAATCGGAAACCGAGGCAACGACTCGGACAAACTGACCTACAATGTGGAAGGCGGGGACTTCGACACCGGAAAGCTCTATCTCGATACCGCGCTGAGCAATACCTTCCAAAGCAAGTACCTAACCCAGGAATTTGAGGTCGGCTACCAGTACGCCTCCGAAAAACTCAAGGTGCAGGCAGAAGTCCAGTATCAGGACGCCAAGCTGGACAATGCCCAGGAATTTCCGGATGCCTTCGAGCTGAAAAGGAATTTCAACAGCGTCCTGCCCACCATCAGGATGGAATACAGATTCTCTCCAAACACCAACATCCAGCTCGACTACGACACCCAGACCGACGAGCCCCAGATCAGGCAGCTTCAGTCGGTGATTGACAATTCCAACCCGCTTCAGTTGCGCACAGGAAATCCCGACTTGGACCAATCCTACAGGAATCAGTTTAGGATGAGGCTGAGAAGCAACAATCCCGACACGGACAAAAGCTGGTTTGTCTTCACCCAGGCAAGCCTGATCGACAACTACATCACCAACAGCTCCTTTATTGCCCAGGAGCCGACCGAAATCCAGGATGGGATCATCCTGGAAAAAGGTTCCCAGCTCAACACACCGGTCAATCTGGACGGTTACTTCGAATTTAGATCCTGGATGAACTATGGAATGCCGCTGGATTTTATCCAGTCCAAACTGAACCTCAACCTGGGCGGCGGACTCTCCAAGTTGCCCAGTTTGGTAAATGACGAAATCGGCTTCAACAATTCCCACCGAATCGTCGGAGGCTTCTCTGTCAACTCCAGCATCAGCGACCAGATTGACTTCAACATCTGGTCGAGATCTTCCTTCAACGAAGTGGAAAACACGTTGAATCCTAGTCTGAACAACAACTTCTTCCAACAGCGGTTCCGGGTGAATCTCAACTGGATTTTCTGGGAGGGCTTTGTGTACCGGCTGGATCTCAACCATCAGATCAACTCCGGCCTTTCCGAAGGATATGACAACAATTTCTCTTTGGTCAATATGAGCTTGGGCAAAAAAGTCTTCAACAACCAACGGGGCGAAGTCAGCCTGATGGTCTATGATCTCCTGGGCCAAAATGCCAACGTGCGAAGAAACATCGCCGAGTCCTACATCGAAGACGTCCAGACCAACGTGCTCCAGCAATATGTGATGTTCTCATTCACCTACAACCTGCGCAGATTCAGCAAAGGCATGGACGAAGGGGACTACAATCAGATGTACCAAAGCAATTGATCAGAAATTAGTTTACAGTGTCCAGTCGCAGTGAGCAGAAGCTTCGACTCCGTCAACGTGACTTGATGGTCCCCCTGATCGGAGCCGAGAAGCTTACTGAACCTACAGACTGCGGCTGAGCACTGCCTACTGTCGCCGGCATTTCAGCTTTTTGGCTTTATAATTCAGACTTGCCCAGTTCCTAAGAACAGACTGCAAACTCCCACTGCGACTGAGCACTGCCTACTGAAAAACTATCTTTCCCAAAAAGCCGGAGGGGCAATCCCCAGAGCTCTCAGATAGACATAGCCCTGGCCCCGATGGTGGATCTCGTTGTCGATGAAATAAAGCAGCGTACAGTATCCTTTGTCCTCGTATTGGCCAAAAGCCACCAGCGTTTCCTGAAATCTCCCCTCTGGGATCTGTGGCCAATATTGGTCGATCTGCTCTGTGGTCTTGTCCCAAATCTCCAGCAATTTGGCCTTGCTTCCTTTCGCCTGATCCCGCTCATCCAGCTCCTTCCACTCGTCTGTCGCCAGCCCCACCACGCCCGGTCCGGCTATTCCCAAAAGTTCAGAAACCAACTCTGCAAAAGTTCTCATGCCTCCGATGCTAAAGGAGAACAGGTCTTTTTCAGGAAATGCCTCGATCGTCCTGCGGGTCAATGCCCGGTGTCCCTGCCAGTGTGCCAGCAATTGTTCTCTTGAAATCAGCGTTTCGTTTTTTGTTTGAGTTTCCATAGTTTTTTTGGTTAGGTTGTTTCAATGATTCAAAAAAACTACAGCCCAGTGACAACAGTATGTCAGCAGGGTTTTCGTATTTTTCATTTTTTCTGAAAAAAATCAACATCCATGAACCGGATCGACCGACTCACGGCCATTCTCACGCAGCTCCAATCCAAGCGGGTCACCAAAGCCCAGGAAATCGCCGACCGTTTTTCCATCAGCCTTCGCACCGTCTATCGGGATGTCCGCGCACTGGAAGACGCCGGCGTGCCGGTCATCGGGGAAGCCGGGCAGGGTTACTCCCTGGTTGAGGGATACCGGCTGCCTCCGGTGATGTTTACCCAGGAAGAGGCCCAGGCCTTCTTGGTGGCCGAAAAGATCTTCGAAAAACTCTCCGACCGCAGCAGTACGGAGCATTTCCACTCCGCCATGCTCAAGGTCAAATCCGTCCTGCGTACCTCGGAAAAAGACCGGATCGACCAACTTTCTCCCCTGGTGGCCGTCTTCCGAAACAGAAACCAACTCCAGCTCAAGGGAAAAGACGAACATCTGCGGGTGATCCTGGATGCGCTCAGCTCCAAAAGACTGCTGGCGATGAACTATACTACCTTTGAGGAAGAGAAGACCAGCAACCGAAATGTGGAAAGCGTGGGTGTGTACTACGCCTCTGAGCAGTGGTATCTGATCGCCTGGTGCCGACTGAGACGGGATTACCGGACTTTTCGCCTGGATCGGATCAACAGCCTGAAAACGCTCGACGAAACCTACGAAGCGCAAGCCCATCCCACCCTGAAGGAATACGTCGACAAAGTCCGCTCGGCGGAAAATCTGACCCAAATCGTGCTTGCCGTGCCGTTTTCCACAGAAAAATATCTCCGGGTACAAAAGTACAACCAGGGCTTTGTGATGGAAAAACGGCTGGACCATTACGTGGAAATGACCTTTATGACCTCCTCACTCGAAGGATTTGTGCGCTGGGCGATCTGTTTGGCGGATAAAGTCCGGATCCTCTCCCCCCAAGAAGCAAAGGAACGGCTGGAAGAGTTGGTGGAGGAAATAAGGGGGAATTGCAAAGGATAAAAGCAAAAGTGAGAAAGCTGAAAGGGTGTCCGTGGCATTTTTAATCTCCACACATAAAATTCGACAAGTTTAAACAGGAACAAAATGTCGATTTAAAACAACAATTGTTCAATTATATTGTCTTTTTAATTCGACAAAATTGATCTAATTTTGAGAAATAGATTCGACAAAAATGGACATTCTGTTTTCAAACTTCCACAATCTGATAAGTCAGGTTGACGACAAGTTCTTCCGATATCTATTTTCAGAAATAGATTGGAACCAGCGAATGCTCGCAATCAAAGGCCCAAGAGGTTCCGGCAAAACCACCCTCATGCTCCAGCGGATCAAGTATGGAATTAAGGCGGCCCCCAACCATGTATTGTACTTTTCGGCCGATCACTACTGGTTTTACACCCACAATTTGGTGGAAACTACGACTGCTTTCTATCAAAACGGCGGCAGGTTTTTGTTCATCGACGAGGTACACAAGTATCCCAACTGGTCACGGGAACTCAAAAACATCTATGATTCCTTTCCTGATCTGAAAGTGGTGTTTTCATCCTCTTCCGCTCTGGATATTTACCGGGGTGAGTCCGACTTGAGCCGTCGGGTGATCAGGTACGAGTTGCCGGGAATGTCATTTCGTGAATACCTGAATTTGACCCAGCAGCAGAACTTCCAAGCAGTTTCCCTGGCAGAAATCCAACAGGCACACTCGCAGATCACCCCCGAAATCACCTCCAAACTCCAACCGCTGCCGATATTCAAGGAGTATCTCAAGAGAGGTTATCTCCCGATCATTACCGAGTCAACTCCCGAGACCATCCCGGTTTTCCTCCAGCAAATCATCAACACCGTAGTCGAATCAGACCTGGCCTTCATCGCGGACTACAATGCCGGTACCGCCTACAAAGTCAAAAAACTGCTGGGCGTATTGGCGGAATCTGTTCCTTTCAAGCCCAACGTATCTTCTATCTCCCGCAAAGTGGAAACCTCAAGAGATTCTGTGTACGAATGGCTTACCCAACTGGAAAAAGCGAGATTGCTCAATTTCCTGATTGCAGAGGGAAAAGGACTTTCACTTTTGCAAAAACCGGATAAAGTTTACTTGGAAAACACCAACCTCTCCTACGCATTAAAGGCAAGTCCTGACATCGGGGCTGTACGGGAAACTTTCCTTCTCAACCAATTCAAAAACCTCCAAAAAGAAGTCAGATTACCGGAATCAGGTGATTTCAAAGTGGACGATCTGGTGATAGAAGTCGGCGGCAAAAACAAAAACTCCAAGCAGGTCAGCCATTTGGACAATTACCTCCTTGCCGCCGATGAGATCGAGCATGGCTTTGGCAAAAAAGTGCCGCTGTGGGTGTTTGGGATGATGTATTGAAACACACCGGGACATATAGCTGACCTCGGGTTTGGGAGGGAAAAACCGTGAGTGGTGATACTCAAGCCGGGAAAAAATAAAATCTTAACACCATCCAGGATAAGCTTGCTTATCTCAACTATTTTTGGATACATTTGTAAACTTAACTCAAAAGTGAAGCGTTACTTTGAAATAAAGCCTTATGTCAGTTACGCAAAGACCCAATTCTACACTATTGAGGAGATAGGAAAGGGTGTCAATGAAACAGACGAGTTCTTCATTCGATTCAAGGACAATCTTGATTACCAAAAAGATATCGAAACAATTAAATATTGGATCCAGAAAATCGGCAAAGAATCGGGCGCACTGGAAAGAAGTTTCAGACCAGAGAAGGCAGCAGGAGCTATCCCCATCACAGTCTCGAAGCTTCGGCTTTACTGTTATAGAATTAGTGATGAACTTGTCATATTGGGAAATGGAGGAATCAAGTCATCCCAACCGGTGCAAAAAAGCCCAGACGCTTTTCCTCATTTCGAAACAATGAATACCGTGGCATTTGTGGTACAAATGAAACTAGAAAATGGTCGTTTGAAAATCATAGGAAAAAACATCTCTGGTGATTTGACATTTTTCACTTAATCAAACCCAAACATGAGCTCAATTTTCGAATCTATACAAGTCAGTGACGAAGTAAAAAGATTTGTGGATCATTCATTTGACATTGTCAATAAAATCCATGAAATCCTTGAAAAACAAGGGATAACCCAGCGGGATCTTGCGAACCTCATGGGTAAAAAAGAATCCGAAATCAGTAAATGGATGCAGGGTACCCACAATTTTACCTTGAAGAGCATTGCCAAAATCGAATCAGTTTTGGGAGAGAACTTGATTGGTGCACCACAAGTTGGAGAGACCTTGCCGATCAGCAAAAATCGTCCTGTTGCCAGAAAAAAGATAAAGTAGTGCCAAGATCCTTGATTTCTGCTTCATGCTCCTAGCGGCTTATCTCCTTACTCCCAAACTTCCCCCTCAGCGCAGCCAATTTATCGGTCATCGATCCTTGGGGTTCTTCAAGCTTTCCGCCCAGGTGAGTGTCCGCACTCACCTCCCGGATTCTTCGCCCATGCTAGTGTCTCCTATGTTGAAAATCAAGGATTTGGCTAAAATTTTTCAATATATT
>CAZGYC010000042.1:0-35449 GCA_964530015.1 uncultured Limnohabitans sp.
GGCAAATCCGGTGGATAGTTTGCGTTCGGAGTGACAAAATGATTGGAACCAAACACAAACCCCGAAGGGACAGACTAGTCGGATGGACTGTTTCACGCCTTCGGGGTTGCCTGTTCCCAGACAAACGATTTCTACAATCATTTCATATCCGTCTTGATTATCGGGATCGGGACAGGCTCTTCGGGACTATGGGACGGAGCGCCAAAAATCAGAGGTGATCGGATAGCAGACAGCAAACCCCGAAGAGCCGGGGATTTGGCTTTGGTCACAGGTTCAGCGTGACGTTCAATCCGGTGAAGAACAGGATCAACACCATCAGAAGAAACGCGGCAATGGGATTGGCTTTTTCAAAATTCGCCTTGCGGTAGATCAGGTGGATCAGGAAAGACACCCCAAACCATCCGGCATAGTTTCCCGGAGGGACAAGATCAAACTTCCACACCCAAAAATCCAGCCCCCCCGCCACAGGCTCCAGGATATAGTCCACGGCCGTCATGGCCAAGGCTCCCAAAAATGCGGCGTAGTAATCATTGGGGATTTTGTGGAAAACCGCTCCGGTGAGGTAGCTGAGAACAAACCACTGGACGCCGATGAGGATCGGGACATCCCAAAGCTTTGGCCCCAAAGTCGATCCATAGACGTAGTCCCCGTACAGGTATCCGGTATGGACACCGATCACCTCGGAGCCAAATCCGATCCAGAATGCCGCAGCCGCATAGATGGGAAAGGCGTCGTTCCATCCCCGGTGAAAAAACAGGATCAGGAAAAGGGAAGCCAGAAACAGCGCGGGAGTCAGATCCAAAAAAACGTCCCGATACCCGGGAAGACTCAGTCCGACAAACCCCACCAGATAGAGTGCCACAATCAGCATTCGGCCAATCAACAATCTGGAAATCCGGGGGGCTCCCCCCGAAGGGACATATTTGTGCATGGCAAGATTTGGGGATCAAAGTTACTTCCGGGATGCTTAACTTTGGATGCCGATTGGTGTTGGCGACAAAAATAACCAAAACCCCACGCTCCGCATATGATTCTGTACAATATCACCATAAACGTCACACCCGACATCGAAGAAGACTTTATTTCCTGGATGAAAGACACGCACATTCCCGAAGTACTGGAAACGGGCATCTTTTATGAACATCGGTTTTTCCGGCTCCTGCACGATTCAGAAGACGGCTCCACCAACTATTGCATCCAATACTTCACCGACAGCATCGACCGGATGATGGAGTATGAAAAAACCCACGCCGCACTGCTTCGGGCCAAAACCAAGGATAGATATCAGGACAAGGCCGTTTCCTTTCGCACCCTGTTGGAATCGATCTAAGCCTCGCCGGGAACACCTTTCGACTACGCCTGATTTGGAGGCAGAGCCACAGATTCATCCCTGTGGCTGATTTTTCACCACGGAGGGCACCAAGGAATTTTAGCCACAGAAACCAAAGGCGGTCTCTTCCAAAAGCCAATTTCCTCCGTGCCCGTTGTTCCCATGTGTTTCCCTTTTGCAAACACGGAAAAGGGATTCGTAGTCTTGAATCAGCAGAACCGCCTGATCCCCGGCTCCCAAACACAGAATCTCTGTGCATCGGAAAACAAAAACCTGCCTGGGAATAGTCCTCGTCGGCTACGGTACCGGCCTGACGGTCAACTATTCAGAAATGAGGAGCATCTTGGACCAGGATTTTTCCTACCTGTCTTTTGCCGAGTCCAATGTCACCTACGATCTGGGAAGGATGGGCATGAGCATGGGCCATGTGGGACTGATCATGCTTTTTTGCAAGGCAGATTTCCTTCGGGGTTTCAAGCGCAGCATTGCCGCGGTGGGGCAGATGGCCCTGACCAACTACTTCATGCACTCCCTGATCTGCGTGGTGGTATTTACCGGCGGGGGTTTCGGACTGTTCGGAAAACTCCAGCGCCACGAACTGCTCTATGCTGTCTTTGGCACCTGGATCTTCCAACTGATCCTGAGCCCGATCTGGCTGAGTTACTTTCTCTACGGTCCGCTGGAGTGGGCGTGGAGATGCCTCAGCTACCAGCGGGTCTATCCTTTCAGAAAAGCCCCGACACGCTGATTTTCATTTCTTTCCAATTCATCTCTGGTTTTTGAAGGATTTGTCCGGATAGGCGGGAGGGTCAGGAACGTGTCTTGGATCCCCTTTGATCAATTCTTTTAGATGCTCGATGGCGGCATCCAGTTGGGCATCCTTGCCCTCAAATGTCGCCTTGGGAAGGTTGATGACCTCAATGTCCGGGATAAAACCCACTCCCTCGATCAGCCATTCCACGCCTTGTCCGGTGCCCTCACCGGCCAATTTTTCCCCGTACACCCCATTCATCGGCGCACGGGCGACTCCATTGTCAGTCAACGTATTGACGCCCGAAAGCCAGACTTCCCCGCCCCAAGTCCGAGCCCCGATGGCCTTGCCCATGCCCAGTCTCCGGAAGCCCTCTGCAAAGGCCTCCCCGTCGGAAGCGGTAAACTCATCCACCAGCAGCACCAAATGCCCGCGAAATGCATAGGGCATATTGATGTAGGGTTCGCCTGTCCGGCCTTTCCAGTAAAAAAATGCCTCCCGCATCAGCTTTTCCAGGATAAAGGAATCGATGTTTCCGCCACGGTTTTGCCGGACATCGATCACGAGTCCCGACTTCTTAAACTGGGGATAAAAGTCCCGGTACCATTGCCCGATGTCGGAAGATGTCATGGCCCGAAGGTGGACGTAGCCAATCTCCCCATCCGATTTTTCGGCCGTGATCAGGCGTCGGGTATATTCCCATTCGTTGTAGCGCAGGTTGGATTCCTGCATGCTTGTCATTGGGAAGATGATCCGGTCACCCTTGTCCGACCCATCGCTTCCCAACAACTTTATCCTCACTTGTTTGTTGGCTTTGTCCCGCAATAAATAGAGCAAGTCCGGAGCATCCATCACTGCCACTCCGTCAATATGGGTGATCAGATCCCCTTCGGCGATAGTCAAATCAGGATGGGCTAGGGGCGACATCTCATCCGGATAGTCGGGATCACTCAGGAAGATATGGTCGATAGCATATCCCCCGAGTTTTTCGTTTCTGGAAAAACGGGCTCCCAACATCCCAAACTGGATCTGGTCGTCTCCACTGCGCAGGTCTCCGCCTCCCACCGAGGTATGGAGCACGCTGAGTTCGCCGATCAGCTCGCCCATCACGTCGGAAAGCTCCCGGCGGGTAGTCACCCGCTCCACCAGCGGCAGGTACTTCTGATACATCGCATCCCAATCCACCCCGTGCATGTTTCTGTCATAAAAGTAATCCCGCTCCATCCGCCAGGCGTCGGTATAGATCTGCTTCCAGTCTTCGCGTGGATCCACGGAAAATTTCCAGCCGCCCAAATCCAGCTTGTTTTTGGACAAATCCGAAACCGATGAGGTGCCGAGTTCAACCACAAATTGGTTGGCCCCGCTTTGGATGTGTACATACTTGTTGTTTGCGGAAGGGGTGAAGCTGTTCACGTTGTCCACAAAGGTTTTTTGCTCGGCTTTTTCGTCAATTGCGGTCATCATCAGGGCCGGCTTGTCCTCCGACGAAGCGCCGCCACCATAGTAAACGCCCATTCCCGGGCCTACCCGATGGTAGTAAAGGGCCTTGTCGGTGACGAGCAGGTTTTTGTAGTTTCCGGCGGGGACGGGTACTTCCCTAATCCGCTCCGCAAGCCCCTCTTCTTCGACCACAACCGCCACCGGTCCTTCGGCTTTTTTCCCCTCTTCCGGTTTCAGCTCATTTTTGGGCTGAAAGGGCGACACCAGTCCCTTTTTGAGACCGACTTGGTAGATTTTGATCTGTTTTTCCCAGAAAGGCTCCGGCTGGCGGGTACCCCAGGGCGAGCCGATCCGGGATTCAAAATTCCGGTCCGACATGAAATAGATCCAATTGCCGTCGGGGCTCCATTGGGGAAACATGCTGTTGGTGCGGTCGGTTGTCAGCGGGATGCGCTTGCCGGTTTCTGCGTTTACCAGGAAAAGCTGCACAAAGGAGTTGGACGCGGCCTGTCCATAAGCCAGCCACTTGCTGTCGGGAGACCAGGCCATCGCGCCGTGGATGCCCTCATCGGAAGCATTGGCCTTCGTCTTGGTCCCAGATGCCAAATCCATGATCCAAAGCGCGCGATCCAGGTCATGCCAAGCCACCTTTTTTCCGTCAGGAGAGGGCAAAAGACCAAATCTCAGGGTCTTGCCGTCATCGGTCAGCTTTTTCCCCTGGTCCAATCCCAAGCCGGAATACCGGTGGATCTCAAACTCCCCGCTTTCATCGGAAAAGGCCAGGATGTCCTTTCCGTCGCTGGAAAACACCGCATCCCGGCAGCGCACCCCGTCCTTTTGGCTGAGGCGCAGGGACCTGCCCTGCTTCACCGGCAACACAAACACGCGTCCGCGGGCGGTAAAGGCTACCTTGTCCCCGTCGTTGCTGAGCGAGATCGCGGTGATGAAATTCTGGGGATTGTCTATCCAGTATTCCCTCATCTGATCAAAGTCAGAAGTGAGCTTCACGGTCAACATTTTTTCCTGCCCGCTATCCAAATCCAGGTGAAACAGATCCGCCCCTGCCCGGTACACCAAATTATTCCCATGAATGGCCGCTTCCCGGACATCATAGCTCGATTGCCGGGTGTGCTGTGTCGGCTCGGAGCCGTTTTCGCCCATCGACCAGACATTTTGAATCCCGTCCCTGGAGGAAATAAAATACACCCGGTCGCCCTGGTGCATGGGGTGGTGGTCTTCGCCTTGGTAATCCTTGGTGAGCTTCGTTGCTTCGGCCTGTCCTGCGGTGTATTTCCAAAGCTGTCTGGCCGTACCGCCTTCGTAGCGTTTGGTGACGTTGTTGTGATACGTGGGCCGAACAAAATAATAGGAATCACCGGAGGCATCAAAACTCCCCTCGGCGGCCATCTCCAAGGGTAAGATATCCTTCGCTCCGGTTTCCACATTGACCAAGACCGTGTTCAGCCTCGGCAGGGTCGCATACTGGTTGGTCACATAGGCCAGCTCAGTCGCCGACTTCCAGTCTGCAGGAATGGATGCTGCGGGCTCGTAGGTAAGTCTTCGGGGCAGGCCCCCTGAGATCGGAATCAGATAGACTTCGGTTGGGCCTTCATAGGTGGCGGCGTAGGCGATCCACTTTCCATCCGGCGATATCTTGGGCGAGCTTTCCTCGCCCGCGTGGGTGGTCAGCCGAATGGCCTCCCCGCCGGAGAGGGTGGTTTTCCACAGATCGCCTTCTGCTACAAAGACCACGGTGTTTTCATGGATATCGGGCTGCATAAAATATCCCGGAGTCGTTTGGCAAATGCCAAAAACAGGGAGGGAGAGTCCCAGACAAAGGATTGCGATTTTTTTCATTGTGAAAAGAGGATAGGGTTGGGGTTTTGCGGAGAATGGAAATTAGGGAAATTTATCCAAATCAGCCCCTACCAAGGGCTTCCCTTGCTTCTTGGCCAGGGAAATCGCTTTTGCGTTCTTCGATTGTAACAATGCCTCCTTTGGCTTGAACCGTCCATCCGTTCAAGGCCCTTGACAGCTTGACATTTTTTGCTCCCAACCCCTTTGACTGAACACGTTCGGTCTTCCCGCCAATCGGGATCACTTCGTCGGGAGGCGGGAAAACTCCTCCCCATACTTCCGCTCTGCCCAATGAAGTCCGGCTTTCACAAGGCCATGCTTCTGAACCCGCTTTTTAACCGATTGCAAAAAAAGGCTTCGATCCCCTTTTTTTGGGGCCTGTCATTTTTTACCTTATCGGAAAGAACTATTTTTCCGCAGACTAGATTTCCTCCACCCAAACAACCGCTGGTTTTTAGCTTATTTCATCGATTTAACCCTTTTCCCATGACCGACTTTAAAAACTACAAAGTTCCCTATGAACTTGCCCCCCAATACTCCAAATCCGTGGCGTATTTCTCCATGGAATTTGCCGTCCACCAACCCCTCAAAATCTACAGCGGTGGATTGGGTTTTCTGTCCGGCTCCCACTTGCGCAGCGCCTACGAGCTCCGCCAAAACCTGATCGGAGTCGGCATCCTCTGGAAATACGGCTACTACGATCAGGGCCGAAACCAGGATCAAACCCTGAAACCGGAATGGTACGAGAAGACCTACAGCTTTCTGGAGGACACGGGGATCAAATTCCAGGTGCCGATACACAACCAGCCCGTTTGGGTAAAGGTTTGGTATTTGCCCCCGGACACATTCAAAAGTGCCCCGCTCTTCCTGCTGAGTACCGATCTGCCCGAAAACGACTACCTCAGTCAGACCATTACCCATCGGCTTTACGATGCCGATACCGCCGCCAAGATCGCCCAGATGATGATCTTGGGAATCGGCGGTGCCATGCTGGTCGATGCGCTGAACTTCAATCCGGAAATCTACCACCTCAACGAAGCCCATGCCCTGAGCAGCGTGTTTTACCTGATGAAGAAGTTTGGAAGCAAAGAGGAAGTGAAGAAGCGCCTGGTCTTCACCACGCACACTCCGGAAGAGGCCGGGAATGAAAAGCACGACTACTACCTGCTGAACAAAATGAGCTTTTTCTATGGCCATTCGATTGCAGAAGTACAAAAACTGACCGGAATGGAGGGAGGCGTATTCAACCACAGCTTGGCGGCCCTGCGGTTTGCCCACGAGGCAAACGGCGTAAGCAAGCTTCACGGGGAAGTGAGCCGAAAGATGTGGGGCGGCTACGCGGACATTCCCGAAATCCAGTCGATCACCAATGCCCAAAACTGGAAATACTGGGCAGACAAGCAGCTTTTCAGGTTTATGGAAGATGCCGACAACCCCGCCTTCGATGACCGAAAGCGGTTCCTGAAGAAACGGGCCTTTGAAATCGTCGCCGACCAAACCGGCAAGTTGTTTGATCCCGATGTACTGACCATCGTGTGGGCAAGAAGATTTGCAGCCTATAAGCGGCCGGACCTCATCGCGCAGGATTTGGAGCTGTTTGATGAGCTCGTCAACAATTCCGGGCAGCCGGTACAGCTCATCTGGGCGGGCAAGCCGTATCCGATGGACTACGGGGCAATCAGCGTGTTCAATTCCCTGGTGCATCTGAGCAAACGCTTCAAAAATGTGGCCGTCTGTGTGGATTATGAGCTTTCCTTGAGCAAGCGACTGAAGCAGGCCTCGGATGTCTGGCTCAACAACCCCCGCGTGCCCCGGGAGGCTTCCGGCACCAGCGGAATGAGCGCCGCGATGAACGGAGCGGTGAACTTCAGCACCTTTGACGGCTGGATCTGCGAGTTTGCAAAGCATGGGGAAAACTGCTTCATCGTCCCACAGGCAGACTATCAAAACCTGAGCATCCAGGATCAGGACAACCAGGACCTGGACCACCTGTATGAAATCCTGAAAAATGAAATCCTGCCCATCTACTACGGCAACAAGCGCAAGTGGCGGGACATCGTCCAGGCAGGGATGCACGATGTGCGCCATGAGTTTGAAAGCAACCGGATGGCCAGGGAGTATTACGAACTGATGTACCATTGAGGAAAAGGACAAATCGAAAAACCCCCGGCAGGATCATCGTGCCGGGGTTTTTTCTGGCTCCCTAAAACAAGAACACGTTGAATAGTTCCTCTAGCGACTATACGCTTCGTTTCCGATAACCCAACACCCGAAGGTTTTACGCTGAAAGGGGCTCGCTTTGGATAATCGCCTGTGACTACACCACGGCGAATAAGGAGGACGATTGTCGCTCCTTTTTCCTCAGAACAAAAAGCCAAAGTGCGATCCCGTCTCCTGCTTCGGTTTTACTCCGTCTGCCGCGATAGTGTCACAGGGCATTCCCTGGATTTGTTTGGCACAAAATGAAGTAAATAGTGTTTTTGGCTTGACGGGCTATGTACTAGATATCAATACGTTAACTTTGTTTCAATTTCCTAGAACGCTGGCTGGCAATAGTTGTTTTCCGAAAATATTTGATCTCTCCCTTTTTTTACGTACACTTGGTCAGTTTTAACTATAACCATCTAAATCTTCAAAAATGAAAAAGAAATCATTAGTTTTATTTGCTGCCCTATTTGTAGGTATGGGTTTCTGGGTAGCAGAAGTGAACGCGGCATGCTTTGATGTGACGTATCCGAGCCTGTATTGCGATGCCCAAGGTTCTGGCTCTTGTACACGCATTTGTTGTGATACACAGCAATGTCCAGATTAAGCTAATTGCCGGAATAGTGATGGAGGCTGCCCCAAAAGGAGGGGTGGCCTCTGTTTTGTTTGGATAGTGTCTGTTCAACTTTCGTGAAGCCAAATCTCAAGCGCTTCATTTGACTTATAAGATCTCATTAATTTATTTTACGTTTATGAAAAAAATATTTAAATTAGCATTAGTATTATTCATGATGAATTTTTATGCTTGTTCCACCCAAGAGTTTGATGAGAAAATTCGTCTTGTTCCTACCCAAGATTATGTTAATCTTCCATTGGACACTTTAACAAGTAATTTGAGTGATGGACTACAATATGTTTCAGGTGAAAAACCTCTGCTTTTCTTTCTGAACTGGGCTAACAACAGTCTACAGGTGTTCGATCTGGAAGAAGAAAAAAGGGTGAAGGAACTTAAATTTGACTATGAAGGCCCCAATGGTGTCATGGGAGTGTCAGGTTTTTATGTGCATAATTTAGACAGCATATTTTTGTTCAATCAAAGGTTTGGCCGATTGTATCTGGCAAATTTTATGGGGGAAGTATATAGCGCAATTAGGTACCAGTCTCCAGAAAATTACACTCCTGCAGTTGTGCAAAACACATATTTTACAAGTATGCCAATATTAGTGAGGGACAGGCTGATCGTAAAAACCAGGTTTCACGGACAGATAAACGAAGTAAGTAATGAGGAACTCAAAGAAAAAGAGTTGATGTATGCCATTGATCTATCTAATGGTACAACCCAACTCTTGGGGTATAAATTCCCGGAAAATTATTTGGTTCAGGGTTCAAAATATTTTGATGCGTCAATATGTTATGTAAATGGAGAATTTGTGGTTTCCTATTTTTCGGACCACAACCTATATTATACGAAAGGGCTGAGTAATAAATTTGAAACCAAGATGGCCAAGAGTGAATTTGTGGATGCTGTGCTGCCCAATATGCCAACCCATGAAGACCCCATTGCTTTGAGAGAATATGCTTATGCAAGTCCTCATTATGAGACGATATTTTTTGATGAATATAGGAAATTGTTGTTGAGGTTCGTTTTTCATGCTTATGAAATGGATAGGACTATTCCAATGCATGAACTCAGGAACTATTCCGGTCCGTTTTCAATTCAGATATTTGACGAAAATTTGAATTTCATTTCCGAAACTGGTTTCAAGAAGAACACCTATCATCCATTCGATTTTTTTGTAAACGAGAAAGGACTATATCTTTCAACAAACCATCCATTGAACCCTGATAACAAGGAGAATTTTATCAAGTTTGAGCTAATAAAATTTGACGGAAGTGATTGACGAAATAGAACAAACGTTGTCATCGGATCCAATATATGGAGGTGCTTTTGTGATGACTGCAAATCGCCTCTCCTAACTGGGATATTGTTTGTTCAAGACCGATTCCTCTCCTTGCAGGAGCCTTTGGCCAAAACGAGGCTGTCCCATAAGTAGGGATAGCCTCTAATTTGTACGGGTGGATCCTTCGCCCAAATAAAGTGTCCGTTTATCGGAATCAATGTTTTTTTAGGTACTTGCGAAGCAACGGATAACTATATCCCTTGCGCTGCCACCTGCTGGGCTATAGAGCCTATCCCCGTCATTTGATTTTGTAAACCTTGCCTTCCGTTTTGCTCATGATGTACACGTTCTTTTCGGCGTCAATCCCAAATTTCAAATCCACCCGGTCATGGTTTACCAAGGCTTTCATGGAGATTTCCTTTCCTTCGAAGGTCACTCCCCAGCTTTTCACCACAGGGCTGGGGGATTCGTTGAGATCTGCAAAAAACAACCGGCCTGAGGGAATATCCCCAAAGACAAATTTCCCTTTCAGCAAACCTTCAGACACGGTATATCCTCCGATGATGGCGACCGTCTCATCGTGCTCCAACTGGATAAGGGGATAGGCCACGCCATATTTTTCGTCATCGACAGGCAGGGGATACAGCGTGCGGAAACTCCCGAAGGGATTGATCATAAACCTGCCCTCGCGGATCGGCCAGCCATAGAATTGGCCAAGCTCTATCCGGTTGATCTCTTCGATGCTGTGTTGTCCAATGTCGGTAGCGTGGAGCTTTCCCTCTCCATCCCAAAAAACCCGGTTTGGATTTCTGAACCCGTAGGCAATGATCTCCCCGGCTTTGCCGGGCATTCCCGCAAAAGGGTTGATTTTGGGAATTCCGTATTTGCCGTTTTTGCCGTCGTTCCCCGCAGGGTCAATTCTCAGGATACTGCCGTATATCCCGGTTCCCTGGTGGTTGGAAATTTCCGCAAAGCGCTTTTCGGCGGTTCCCCCATCCCCGTACCCGATATAGAGCAGCCCGTAATCCGGATCCCCTTTTTTGGAATGCGGATTGAACGTAAGTTCCTGCATGCCATGCGCCTGGGTGGCGTTGTCGATTCGCAGGATTTCCCGGTCTGTCCCTTGGAAAACTTTTGCTTTGGGATCTTCTGCTTTCCATTCGGTCACGATCCACTGCATAAACACACCCAAACTATCCGTGAATCCAAAGTCGGAAGGCTTGGTTCCCCCGGGTTCGGTATGGGCAGTATAGAACAGCCCGTTTGATTCAAAGTCAGGGTGAAACGCAAAGCTTCCCAGGCCCGTGGCCCAGCCTGGCTTACTGACCATATCGGGACGCTTTTCCCGAAGGTTCAGATACAAGACAGGGTTTTGGCTTTCCAGTTCATAAAGCCCGATTCTCTGGTCGTTGATCATAAGCCTTTTGGTGCCGGGAATGGGTTCCATCTTGGTCATTTTGGCCAGAGGCGGCACAGAGTCGGAGGCAGGAAGCTGGGTGAACAACTCCAATTCCAGCCGAATACCCGAGTCCTGGACTTTCTCGGGAATCAGATTGGACGTGGTGTCGCCGACGATCGGCAAGGGGATCGTCTGGAAGGTGTGCAGGTACGCGATGACGTCTTCGATATCCTGATCAGCCAACTGTGAAAAACCAGGCATCTGGCTTTTGTATTTTTCCAAAAGTTTCAGTGCTCTCGGATCCTGGGCCTCAATCGCCTGTGCAGGATTCTTGATAAATTGCCTGATCCAATCCGTGTCGATGGTCCGGGTAAGTCCGCTGAGGTTAGGGCCTATTGCGTCTTCGTCGAAATTGTGACAAGTGGAACAATGCTGCCCAAAAAGTGCCTTGCCTTTGGTGATTTGGTGGGTTTCGGCAGAGATTTCGGTTCCAAATTCCTTTTTTTCGGGTGTGCAGGAGGCAACAAAAAGGCAGGAAGCAAGGGAAAGAATCAGGGCATTTTTCATCGACACTAATTTGGGGGTTTCCTTTTCACAGAAAAACCCCCGGGCAAATTCTTTCTGTTTTCCTGCGGAATCCATTTCTGCCGCAAAACCGCCAGGCCAAATGACGATTGTCATGAAATTACCGTGAGCCAATCCCTAACTTCCTTCAGCATGAGTTTCAAAATCGCGGAAAATCCCCATGGTTCAACTTTCAGGAATAGACTACATTTCTCCGGGATGCATCGGAGCGGCACTTTTTGTCCTCCTCAATCTGGCATTTGTTACGGGATATCAAATCAGAAAACGGAAGCTCCGGAGAAATCCCGCGAAAGGAAAGGCCGAACAGGAATCGGTCAGCTCCACTTTGCTGGGCCTGCTGGCGTTGATCCTCGCCTTCACTTTCAGCATGGCAAATTCCCGGTTTGACGTCAGAAGAGAGCTGGCCGTCCGGGAAGCCAATGCGATTGGCACGGCTCTTTTGAGAACCGGATTTTTCCCGGACACCATCCGACCGGTGCTGAGATCCCATCTGAAAAGCTATCTGGAGGAGCGGATCGCCTTTTTTGAATCGGGAACTGATTTGGACAAAATGATGGCCCATCTGGCAAAATCCGACTCGCTTGGGAAATCCCTCTGGAATCAGGTGGCGGAGTTTTCGAAAACAGACCTGAACCTGGTAAAAACCTCGGAAATCGTCCCCGCACTCAACGAAATGATCGATTTGAGCACTTCCCGACAGGCGGCCGGAGAGGCGAATATTCCCCCCTCGATCCAGTGGTTTCTGATTGTTCTGTGCATTTCCTCGATTTTCCTGTTGGGCTATGAGCGGAAAGGCAATTTCGACTGGATCCTTGTCCTGGGATTTACGCTGATGCTGTCCGTCACGGTCTTTTCGATATTCGACCTGGATCGCCCCCGGTCCGGGCTGGTGACCTTGGACGAGGCAAACTCGAAGATTCTTGAGCTCAGGGGAGAATTTGACGAATAAAGAAACCGCCAAAAAACCGGTTTCTTGTTTCGGTAGGTGAAGGGAAAGGAGTTGGCTGCCGGCCAAACGGGAAGCTTCGAAAGTCTTTCCTTCCCAAATTTAGCGGAAAGACCAAAAAACAACTATTTCAACCGTAGATCTTCAAACCAATTTTATCCAAATGGGCTTACATCAAAAATCAACGAATTTGTGGATGGTCTCAATCATCCCTGCCCTGCTGTTGCTGAATGTCCAACGGGCCCAAGGCCAACAAACCCCAACCCTACCGGACACGGCAAGCATCGCCTACAATCAGATCTCCCAGGGATTGGACTTGTTTGTCTACCCCTCCAAAGGTCAAAGCAAATCCCAGCAGAAAAAGGACGAGGTGGAGTGCTACTACTGGGCCATGGAGCAGTCCGGCACCGATCCGCTCAACCTGCCCACCGTGGAAGCCGCCCCTGCACAGACCGGGCCGACCGGTGGCGGAGCCAGAGGAGCGGCCAAAGGCGCCGCGGCCGGTGCTGCGATCGGTGCCATCACAGGTGACGCCGGCGAAGGCGCCGCAGTGGGTGCGGTGGTAGGAGGACTATCAGGACGAAGGTCGGGCAAGGCAAGACAAAGCCAGGCCAACCAATCTGCCCAATCCGAAGTGGCCGCCCAGGAACAGAAAATCATGGATGATTTCAAAAAGGCCTTTTCGGTCTGCATCGAAGGCAGAGGCTATACGATCAAATAATCCCAAACCACCAAGAGCCCATGAAACCACCAAAAACCCTCACACTGCTTGCAGGAATGGGACTTTCCTTACTAGCCTGCACATCCTCTCCCGACCAAAAACAGGCGGAAAACGTCCAACTCGTCGAAGCCTATGTAAAATCGGTCGAAGCGATGGATTTCGATGCGATGACTGCCTATCTGGACGACAGCTACCTGGGGATCGGGCCTTCGTTCGGGGATTCGATCGACAAAACACAGGCGGTCGAAAACTGGAAATACAACCTCGAAAACCTGTACCGGAAAATCGAATACACCAAATCCAGGTTTGCTGCGGTGACAATCCCGGAAGGGGATGCCCAGGGCGATTGGGTAGCCAACTGGGCTGAACTCACCATTACCTACCGAGACGGAAAATCGGTCACGCTATTGGCCAACAGCAACTACAAGGTGGAAAACGGGAAAATCATCCAAAGCATCACGTTCTACAATGAGGCAGATGCGCTTCGGCAACTGGGCTATGGGTTTATTCCTATGGAATGACGGCCGGTTTTTTGCCCAAAAACACGCTTGAACCGAAGTTTCCCGCCCATCGCCACTACGCGAAGCAAAAGACGAAGCAGAGCTTGTGTTATTTACCAATTTTTGGTAACATTGGAGAAAGCCTTAAAAATGAAAAACACATCCGTATCACTTGGGGATTATTTCGACCAATTTGTTAGCAGGCAGGTTTCTGCGGGACGATATAAAAACGTCAGCGAGGTTATTCGTGCAGGACTTCGCCTTTTGGAAAATGAAGAAAGTAAAGCAATTGCCTTAAAAAGTGCCATTCAACAGGGACTGAATAGCCCAAGAGTTGAAGATTTTGATTTTGATGAACATTTAGCCAAACTAAAATCTGAAAGAAGAAAAAATGGCTAAAGTTGTATTGAGGCAGAAAGCTATAGACGACTTGACTGATATTTGGGATTATACACTACAGGAATGGTCAGAGAATCAAGCCGACAACTATTATGAGACCATCAAGTTCGCCTGTAAAGAAATCGGCGAAAATCCAACTGTCGGAAAGAAGTATCCTGAGATAAGCAAGCATCTGCTGGGGCTCAAATCGGGAAAACACATCATATTCTATCATCTGATTTCAGAAGATGAAATAGAAGTAATCAGAATATTGCACGAAAGAATGGACCTAAAAAACAGAATACGCGAATAAAAACCCTTCCGCCAACGACAAGTGTCATGTCAGGCAAAAACTGTCAACCTTTCACCGGTCCGCCCATACGCTCTGCGGCAAAAACTGCCCCTTTCGAAAAAGTCCGGCCTCTATCGTCTCCAGGAGGTGCCAAACACAAAATAATACGCCCACTCCTCGGGTCCCCGGGCCACGTCCATCCCCATCCGGAGCTTCAGTTTCCGAGCGATCAGATAGCGGGCACCTGCACCGGCCGACCCTTTCCAGGATCCATCCCCCCACGAGTCCTCTTTCATGACTGCCTTTCCTGCACCGGCAAATCCCACCACACTAAACCGGGGACTAAAATCCCATCTCCATTCCGTCTCTGCCGTCGCAATGGTATTCCCCTGATACCTGGCCACCGGGATCCCTCTTAAATTGATAAAGGGAAGCAAATAAAAAGGAGCGTCTCCCCAGAGATTCTGAAACTCCGCCCTAAAACCGGAAATCAGGGTTTTGGTCACGGGATGCCAGTAAAATGCAGCCGTATTGACCGATCCATAGGAGTAGTCACTGCCCAGCCATTCCGCAGACGTTGAAACAAGCGTATTCCATTGCAAGCCCTTGTCCGGTGTAAAGATATTGTCCCGACCATCGTAATCGATCAGAATCCCAGGACGGCTAATCGTACTTTTGATTGCCTTTGGATCATGAAACTCGGCATTGGTCCGGCCCAGTTCTGTTTTCAAAAACAAATAATTCAGCCCTGTATACCAGTTGCTTCTCCCCAACTGTCTGATCAGTTGGCCCGAAATGGGAATGGTCCGGATATTGAATTCAAAATGCTTTTCCCCAACATTTTCAAACTCCCTGAAAAACTCAAGATTTACATCCGCATAGCCGGTAACCAGACGGTAATTCGATCTCCATTTTTTAATGACACCCATCGCGGCAGCACCCAGGACCCAAGAGCCGTTTACCGTCATTACTCCTCCGGCTCCATAAATGTTGGGCTTGGCCCGGGTGATGATTTCCTTACCGTCCACACTGTCCCGATAGGGGGTATTCGGATCTACAAACACTCCAAATAGCGCTCCTCCGAATCCTCCCAAAGCAGGCTCCGTGATGATCGACGGAAAGGGAATAAAGCCATGGGCAGTCAAGACCCAATCGCTCAAGTCCAACTTATGGTCCAAAGAGTCTTTGAAGGATACTTTTTGTTTTTGTGCCAAAGCAAATCCGGCATAAGCGGAAAGGGCACACAGGAGAATGAGGGCTTTTCGCATCAGAAAAATCAGGAAAGTATTATTTGTCCAATCTAAAAATAGATCAGGATTCAAAAAACGAATACGTGAAGTAAAAACACCTCCGGTGTAATTTCACAAATACCGGAGGCTGGTGATTTTAATTCACTTCTGACTTAAAACGGGTACTTGCCCTGGGCAATCATGTAGTCGGCAATTTGCCTTCTGAGCTCTTTGGTGTTGACCAAATCGGCCTTGGTATAGCGCTTCAATCCCATCAACATCACTTTTTGCTCGTCACCCTTGGTAAACGAAGCAATCGCTTCCTTGGCGGCGGCGTTGATTTTGTCCACCGCTTCAGCCAGGTACACCTGCGACATCGCAATCTGGTGTGTGCAGGCATCCTGGCCTCGAAGGCTCACGAGCTTTTCGGTCCTGAGCACGGCCGACTCGGCAGCATAGATTTCAATCATCACATCCGCCAAGTTCATCATGATCTCCTGCTCGTCTTCGATCCGGTCCTGCAAGGCCATGGCGGCTTTGCCACCCACCATCAGAAAGACTTTCTTCAGCTTTTTAAGGACTTCCTTTTCCGCAGCAAAAAGCTCGGAAGTGTCAATCGTCTCAAAGGACGGAACAGCCGTCAACTCAGCAGCCACGGCCATGGCTGGCCCGAACAGATCCACTTCCCCTTTCATCGCCCGCTTCAGGAGCATCCCGACCATCAGCATCCGGTTGATCTCATTGGTTCCTTCGTAGATTCTGGATATCCGCGCATCACGGTAGGCTTTTTCCATCGGCGCTTCGGCAGAGTAGCCCATGCCGCCGTAGATCTGAACCCCCTGGTCCACCACATAGTCCAGCACTTCGGAGCCGTGGATTTTGGCTATCGCACATTCCATGGCAAAGGCCTCCACACCCTTGAGCTTGGCTTCCGTTTCGTTCATCCCGTCTGCAATCAAGGCGTTGATCCGGTCTTCGATATCCTGGCCGGCCCGGTAACAAAGGGCTTCAGAAACATAGGTCCGGATGGCCATTTCTGCCAATTTGGATTTGATGGCACCGAAGGTATTGATGCTGACACCAAACTGCCTGCGCTCGGTGGAATAGGCCACACTGCGGGAGATAACCGTTCTCACACCACCCAAAACTCCCGATCCCAGTTTGATCCTTCCGATATTCAGGATATTCACCGCGATCTTAAACCCGTTTTGACGGTCGGAAAGCATGTTTTCCACGGGCACCGGACAGTCGTTGAAAAAAACCTGACGGGTGGAGGAGCCTTTGATGCCCATCTTTTTCTCCTCCTCGTTCATGGTGATTCCCCCGAAGGTTTTCTCAACAATAAAGGCTGTCAGATTTTTATCGTCTTCGATCTTGGCAAAAACGATAAACAGGTCGGCAAAACCGGCATTGGAAATCCACATCTTCTGGCCGGTGATCAGGTAGTGCGTGCCATCTGCCGAAAGGGTCGCCTTGGTTTTACCGCTGTTGGCATCCGAGCCGGCATCGGGTTCGGTAAGGCAGTAACAGGCTGCCCATTCTCCGGTTGCCAGCTTGGGAAGGTATTTTTGCTTTTGCTCCTCGGAGCCGTAGTACAAGATCGGCAAGGTTCCGATCCCGGTATGGGCTCCGTAGGTGGTCGAAAAAGATCCGGCCGCACCGATGATGTCGGCGATGAGCATGGCGGTATTGAAGCTCATGCCCAGTCCGCCGTACTCCTCCGGCACCGAAATCCCCAAAAGCCCCAATTCACCGGCTTTCTTGAGAATAGTCGGAACAAGCTCCGGGTTTTTCATGCTGTCGATCGCCTCACTGTTTGGGGTGATCTCCGTATCGATAAAGTCCTGGCAGGCCTGGGCCATCATTTTTTGCTCTTCACTGAATTCTTCGGGTATAAAAATATCCCGTGCGGGAGTCTCCCTGACGAGGAATTCGCCTCCTTGGATTGCTTTAGTTACTGTGGTCATATTGTTGGATGTTTTTATTTCTTCTTTATTCAGCCTTCAGCATTCGGTGTTCGACATTCTAATACTGAATATCGAACAAGGAACATCGAATGTCGAAGTTTTTTTATTTCAGCAATTCATAAATACCTGCCACACCCTGTCCGCCGCCGACACAGGCGGTGACCAGACCGTGTTTTTTGTTTTGGCGGCGGAGTTCATTGAATAGCTGAACCGAAAGCTTCGCTCCCGTACAGCCCAAGGGATGACCCAAGGCAACGGCTCCGCCATTGACATTGACCAAGTCCGGATTCATGTCCAATGACTTGATCACCGCCAATCCCTGGGCCGCAAAAGCCTCGTTGAGTTCGACGAGATCAATGTCGTTCAATGTCAGTCCGGCCTGCTTCAATGCCTTTGGCACGGCCTCTCTCGGGCCGATACCCATGATCCTGGGATCCACGCCAGCTACCGCGTAAGACATCAATCTCGCGACCGGATCCAGATTGAGCGACTTCATCAGCCGCTCGGACATGACCACCACGAAAGCGGCTCCATCCGAAGTCTGGGAAGAATTTCCTGCTGTGACCTGTCCGCCGTTTTTGAAGGCAGGCTTCAAGGCCGCCAACACTTCCTGTGTCGTTCCGGCACGGGGCCCCTCATCGGTATCTACGGTGTATTTTCGGGTTTTCTTTTTGCCTTTTTCGTCCAGGTAGGTTTCTTCCACTTCTACCGGGACGATTTCGTCTTTGAACTTTCCTGCGGCAATGGCGGCCAGTGCTTTTTCATGGGATCTGACCGAAAAGGCATCGGCTTCCTCGCGGGTGATGCTGTATTCTTTGGCCAGTTCTTCGGCAGTCAATCCCATGCTGATGTAGTAGGAGGGATGCTCTGTGGCGATTTTGTAGTTGAGTGCCGTCTTGTAGCCCATCATCGGTACGAGAGACATCGACTCCGTGCCACCGGCAATGATACAGTCCGCCATTCCGGCTTTGATCTTTCCTACTGCCAGGGCGATCGCTTCCAATCCGGATCCACAGTATCGGTTGATGATAAAGCCGGGATTGTCGATTCCCAAGGCCAAAAGTGAGATCATTCGACCCATCTGCATGCCTTGTTCCGCTTCGGGAACGGCATTTCCCACGATCAGGTCATCGACCATTTTGGTTTCCAGACCCGGGGTATTCGCCACCAGATGCTTGATGACATCCGCTGCGAGGTCGTCTGGGCGGTAAAATCTGAACCCGCCTTTTTTTGACTTTCCTACTGCCGATCTATATCCGTTGATGATGTATGCGTCCATTTGATGTTGGTTATTGGTAATTGATTTGAAGTATCAAGTATCTAGAATCAAGTATCAAGATTTTGCCTCAATTGAGGTTTTCAATCCCATTAGCATTCGCTGCACTTCTGCGAGATCCTGTTCCATTTCTCGAGCGGTGTCTGAATCCAGAATTCCGACACGTTCGGATATAATCATTTGTGTTTCGAGCTCGAAGCTTTCACCCAAACTGATTTCCAATGAGTTTGCAAACGATTTATCGGAAGTTTTTGCGCAACCCTCTGCGATGTTTGAAGGGATCGAAACACCCGCTCTTCGCATCTGTGAAATAAGTCCGAACTTTTCTTCATTCGGATAAGACCTAGTGACAGAATAAATTTTTACTGCAAAATCAACTGCCTTTTGCCATACTTTGAGTTCTTTGAAGTTGTGCATGATTTGGTCGGTTTGAAATTTGAATTGAGGTCTCTTTCTTGATACTTAGTACTAGCTACTTGATACTTATGTCTCGATGCTCCCTACTAATTCCTAAGCGGTTTGCCCTTAAACAGAATACTATGTATCCTCTCCAGGGTCTTTTTCTCTCCGGTCAAGCTCAGGAAGGCTTCCCGCTCCAAGTCGAGCAAATACTGCTCTGTTACCTCTGTCGGCGAGGACAGGTCTCCGCCGGACATGACCCAGGCAAGTTTTCGGGCGATCTTGGCATCATGCTCTGAGATATAGGCACCGTACTGCATGCCGGTGATGCCCGCTTCGAACAAGGCCAAAGAAGTCTTGCCGAGTACCTTGATGTTCGTCTGCTGAAGCGGCTGCGTGTAGCCTGCCTCGTTCAGAGCCAAAACCTTTCCTTTGGCATCAGCCAGTTGGCGCTTTCGGTTGAGGGAAATACCGTCACTCTTCCTCAGATAACCGAGTCCGCGGGCTTCTTCTGCCGAGGTCGAAACCTTGGCTGTCGCGATATTCATGAAATATTCCTGGAGCTGGTTGAGCTCCACGTCTCCGTTGATAATTCCGTTGGAAAAGCGAAGGGTCATTTCCTTGGTACCGCCGCCTGCCGGGATCAATCCGACGCCAACTTCCACCAAACCCATGTACAGTTCGGCGTGAGCCTGAATGTGGTCTGAGTGAAGGGAAAGCTCACAGCCGCCACCAAGTGCCATATTGTGCGGTGCCACCACGACCGGAATGGAGGAATACCTGGCCCGCATCATGGTACTCTGAAACTGTGCGATCATCAGGTTTACTTCATCAAAGTCCTGATCTCCGGCAAACATGAAGAGCATGGCGAGATTGGCACCTGCAGAGAAGTTTGCTCCTTCATTGCCTACTACCAACCCTTTGTAGGATTTCTCTGCCATGCCGATGGCTGTGTTGATGCCTTCGATGACTTCGGATCCCATGGAGTTCATCTTGGTGTGAAATTCCAGTCCGATCACGTCATCACCCAAGTCATAGACGGTCGTGCCGGCATTGCCCCAGACTTTCTTACCTGCGGATTTGAGCGTATCCAGGATGATGAAGTCCTTGGTTCCGGGTAGCTCCAAATACGATTTGCTCGGAATGTCGTAGTAGTGCTTCTTCCCGCCATCAACTTTGTAGAACGAATCGTTCCCGGCAGCCAACATTTCATGCACCCAGGCAGCAGCAGTTTCTCCGGCCGCTTCCATCTTTTCGACCGTCTCTTTCACTCCCAAAACATCCCAAGTCTCAAACGGTCCCAATTCCCAGCCGAACCCGGCTGAAACGGCCTGATCGATCCGGTAGAGCTCATCGGAAATTTCGGGAATCCGGTTGGAGCAATACTTGAACAAATCGTAGAAAGAAGCCCGGTAGAATTCGCCAGCCCGATCATCGAAGTTCACCAGAAACTTGATCCGCTTTTTGAGATCTTCGATCTCCTTGGAAGCTTCCAGGGCTTTGAATTTGGGTTTTTCGACGTCTTTGTATTCGAAAGTCTTGAGATCCAGCTCTTTCAGTTCCTTACTGCCGTCCTTGTGACGGATCATCTTGAAGTAACCCTGGCCGGTTTTGTCGCCGAACCATTTGTTGTTGTAGAGGACTTCGACGATCTTGGGAAGTTTGAACTTGTCCCTCGATTCGTCGTGCGGAAGTGCTTTGTAGAGGTTGTTGGCCACATTGACCGTCGTGTCGAGCCCCACTACATCCATGGTTCGGAAAGTTGCCGACTTGGCCCTGCCGATCACCGGCCCGGTGAGTTTGTCCACTTCGGAGACGCTGAATCCCATCTTTTCGATGGCGTGCATTCCTGAAATAATTGCATAAACTCCGATCCGGTTGGCGATAAACGCCGGAGTGTCCTTGCAGCGTACCGTCTCTTTGCCCAGGAATCTATCCCCGTACTCCATCAAAAAACCGATGATTTCGGGGTTGGTTTTTGGCCCCGGGATGATTTCCAAAAGACGCAGATAGCGAGGCGGGTTGAAAAAGTGCGTGCCGGCAAAATTTACCTGAAAGTCCTCGCTCCGCCCTTCGCACATCAGATGCATGGGGATTCCCGAAGTATTGGAGGTAATGAGCGTCCCCGGTTTTCTGTATTTCTCCACTTTTTCATACAGCGACTGCTTGATGTCCAGTCGCTCCACGACCACTTCCATCACCCAATCGTAATCCTTGATTTTGGGCAGGTCGTCGTCAAAATTTCCGGTGGTGATCCGGCTGGCAAAGGCTTTGTCATAGATCGCCGAAGGATTGGATTTCAGGGTGCTTTGCAGGGCGGTGTTTACGATCCGGTTGCGGACTGCGGGATGTTCCTTGGTCAGTCCCTTTTTCTGCTCCTCTTCGGTAAGCTCAAAAGGAACAATATCCAGTAAAAGTACCTGTACGCCGATATTGGCAAAATGGCAGGCAATGCGCGATCCCATCACACCTGAGCCCAAAATGGCTACTTTCTTAATGGTTCTGTTCATTTTTTTGGGTTTTTGGCAGGCATTTAAGCCTGGGAAATATTGGTTTACAATTCAAATATGGGCTTATTGACTTCCTTGTAGTTGAGCTGATCGATGACCATTTGGATCTTGCCAAACACTCCAAAAAAAGTGTTGAGCTCATTTTCTCCCACTACTTCGCGGATTTGCTCATTGAAACGCATAATGGTCTGGACTGATTTTTCTTTCTTTTCTTTGCCATCCTCAGTCAGAAAAATCCGCACCGACCGCTTGTCCTGCGGATCGGCTTTTTTGAAAATCAGGCCCTTTTCCTCCATGGCTTTGAGCATTCGGGTGAGGCTTCGGGTTTCCAGGCCAATCAACGGGGCGATCTTGGTCGCCGGGGTTCCATCCTTGGAATGGATGTTGATCAGGACAAATCCGATGGCTGTGGTGAATCCCTCCTCCGCCGCTTGCTGATTGTACATCCGGGAAATGGCATGCCAGGCACTTTTGATGTGATAGTCAACGGTCTCTTCTCTTTTCATCTGTTTATAACTTTTTTAGCGGCCAGATAGCCTGTCCCGTCCGCCACGGCGGATCGGGAGAATCTCGCAAAGCCTAAAAATCATGCCTCCATGTGTCACTTTGACACATGCTCGATTTCATGGCTTCAAAAGCTGGATTTGAGCTGACCCAATTTAGGATATATTTTGTAGGCATGCCTACTATTTTGGAAAAAAGTTAGGCATGCATCACAAATTAAAAACTGCCATTTGGTGAGTTTGAAGAACAATAATTTTTTTTTAGCATCAAAAACCTTAAAATTCCAAATAAAAACTGCAAGAAATAGATATGTCCAAAAAGTAATTCTGAGATTGTTTTTTTGTCAGGAATTCCAAAAATCCGTAAACCAACCAGTTACGACCGGTAGATTGCCTCTATCTCGCCGGAATACTTTTGGAAAATCGCCTTTCGCTTCAGTTTCATGGTGGGGGTCAATTCCCCGGTATCTATTCCCCAGGCTTTGTCCAGAAGCCCGAATCGCTTGATCTGCTCCCATTTTGCAAAATACCTGTTCAGGCTGTCGATTTCGGATTGGTACTTTTCGACAATTTCGGGCTTGAGCACCATGGAGGCATCGGTGCTGTAGGGAATGTCCTTTCTCCTGCAATAGTCCCGCAGTGCATCAAAACTCGGGACGATCAGTGCTGCGGGGTAGTTTTTGTCTTCCCCGATCACCATCAGTTGCTCTATCAGCGGGGATTCCTTGAATTTGTTTTCCATGACCTGCGGCGCGATGTATTTTCCGCCGGAGGTTTTGAACATCTCTTTTTTGCGGTCGGTGATCTTGAGGTATTCCCCGTCGAGCTCCCCGATGTCTCCCGTGTGAAACCAGCCGTTTTGGAGTACCTCTGCGGTCATTTCGGGCTCCCGGTAGTATCCTTGCATAACATTGGGTCCCTTGACGAGAATTTCGCCGTCTGGGGCGATCTTGGCCTGCACGTCTTTCACCACTTTTCCGACGTAGCCGATTCGGATCCCTTCCGGTGTCCCGATGGATGCAGACACCACTGGCGAGGTCTCCGTCAATCCGTATCCTTCGCAGACCCTGATGCCCGCAGCCCAGAAAACCCTGGCCAGTCTGGGCTGAAGGGCAGAAGCCCCGGAGTTGATCTGCATGACATTTCCCCCCAAGGCTTCCCTCCATTTGGAGAAAATAAGCCTGTTGGCGATCCTGAGCTGAAAATCATACCAAGCTCCCATTTCCTTGGCCGGATCATAGATGAGGCCCAGATTCAAGGCCCAAAAAAAGAGCTTCTTTTTGATCCCGCTCAGTTCATATCCCTTTGCCACGATCTTGTCATAGACCTTTTCCAAAAGACGGGGAACGGTATTGAATACTTGGGGCTGGACTTCTTTCAGGTTTTCCCCGATCTTCTCCATGCTCTCCGCATAGTAAACCGAAAATCCAAGGTATATGAAGCAAAAAGAGCCGGTGCGCTCGTAGATGTGGCAGAGCGGCAAAAAGCTGAGAGCCGTGGACACGCCGGGGGGAGGGGTCATCCGATCCGCGACCGAAAGCACGTTGGACAGGATATTGGCATGGGTGAGCATGACCCCTTTGGGCCTGCCCGTGGTGCCGGAAGTATAGATGATCGTAAACAGGTCCCCGCTTTTTATCCGGCTTTTGCTTTCCTCCAATCTGGCGAGATCCCCGCTTTCACCCAATTCTGCCAAGATGGTCCAGTTTTCCACTCCGGCGAGCTCGTCAAAAGAAAAGATCCTGCGCTCCCCGGCAACTTCTGCCGCTTTGGAATAAATCGTCTGGTCCCCAACAAAGATCATTTTGACTTCCGCATGGTCAAAAATATAGGCGTAGTCCCCAGTCGTGATGGTAGGATACATCGGCACCGAAATCGCCCCAATCTGCTGCAACGCAAAATCGACAAAATTCCATTCGGGGCGGTTTTCGGAGATGATGGCCACTTTGTCTCCCGCCGAAATCTGCGAAGCCAGCAGGCCCAGACTCAGGTTGTCCGTGATGCTTTTGAGCTCTTTGGAAGAATAGGTTTTCCAGGTACCGTTCACCTTTTGGCCGAAAGCGACTTCTTTGTCGTAGGCGGCAATCTGATAGGGTATCAGATCAAAAAGCCGATCTAGTTCCATTTTTTTTGGGTTTGCTTATTCTAATATTACCGATTCTCCCCATGAATCACAAAAGCTATCCACAGAATCCACCGGGTAATAACCTTATTAATTTATTTAAATAAAGAAATCTATTAAGGTTATTAAGCCTGTGGATTTGTTGATAAGCCGCCCGCCAAAAGTTGGCCACACAGCCGATCGGCCTGGGCGGGCTTTCTTGACAAGTTGTCCACTTGCACAGGCCTGATATGCTGTGTCTTATGAAAAAAGGGAAACAATCGTGGATTTCTCCCGATTGGATGCATGTGGCTAAGTGGCGTGTGGACAGTGTGCGTCGGCGCTGTGGACAATCGGACGCTTTTCCCCAGTAAAAACTTGTCGGGCCGGAAATCCCGGGGAATTGTGGATTGATGCCCGGTTGTCCGGCAATTCCGGCAAAGTTATCGACACCATTTCGACGCTTTTCCACAGCTTATTTTTGCTCTTTTGCAATGCCTGTGGGTTCGGATGCCTGGATGTCCTGATCCTGGAGGGACCAGCCGCTTCTGATCACCAGGCTGGGTTGCCTGTCCGGATTGTAAAAGTAGAAGACTCTTTCCGCCAGCCTTTTTTGGGTGAAGTTGGAGGGATCCCAGCGTCTGTTTCCGTTTAGGTCTTCGATTACCCGTATTTTAAACGTTCCCGGTTCGACCAGTTTGAAGGAATAGGAGCTTGAGTTTTCCAAAAACTGCTCTTGTGTGAGCTCGTTTTTTGAGTTTAACAGTTGCACGATAAAGGGTGGATTTGCACCCAGAATGGTGCCGGCGATCTCGTCTGCAAGGCCTTCGCGCTTCAGTTTTCTGTAGTTTGCAAGCAGCGCGGTCTCGTTTACCTGGTTTTCTATGTCGGTGAAGGTGGAGTCTGCAGCCTTGACGGAAAAAATCTCCTGGGCAATCGAATCGGGTACGGCCAGCCGGATTTTGAGTAGGTCCCGTTTGGAGGAATCGGGGAAGGACATCATCGGTGCCGTCACCGGGATGATGGAGGCCGTGTCGTAGGAGATGTACAGGGAGTCTGTGTTGATCGATTTGATCGGTTTGCTAAACCTGAGCTCAACTTCCAGGTTTCCATAGAAGCTTTTTCCCGAGTTTGCCGTAACTGTCAGTTTCTCGGGTTTTCTGTCGGATTGTTGAAATTTTGCCCAGATCAGCGAATCCTTGCTGAATCCCAACGAGTCCCGGAGGCTGATGTGGAAGGGAATGCTGTCTGCTTGTGGGCTGCTGGGATAGATTCGGATCCGGTTGTCTGTATTGGTGTAGAAAAATTCCTCTCCCAGCTTTTCGTTGGCCAGCTTGGTCTCTACGGGACTGCGGCTTGTCAATATGTCGTAGTTTTGCCCGAAGGCGGCTGACCTTAGGATTCTGATTGGCGTAATGTCGGCTTTGGAGAGGTTGAAGGTGACGTTTTCCAGGTTTTCGTCCAGAACCAGGGTATCCAGGACAAAATCGTATTCCTCCGATTTATGCTCTGCCTTGAGTGTCCCATTGGCGTCTTTCCAGGCGTAGGCGAGGTAGCTGCCGTTTTTGATATTGGTGATGGTGAAGCGTCCGGCGGTGTCTACCTGGCTGAGATAATAGGGTTGGGCGGTCAGGATATCGGTGGTGTCGCCCAAGGGATATATTCCTACGAGTACGTCTTTGTAGTCCGGTTTTGTCTGTGCCGGAAAGTAGAAATTAATCTTGCCCGAGACGCTTAGGCTATCGATGTAATTTCCTGTCGAAAAGACCAGTTTGAGGTTTTCCGCAGGGTTTCCTTCGGAAATGTCGACGATGGATTTTTGAAAATCAAAGACATAGGTGGTGCTGTCCTCGAGTTCTTGGTTGAGTTTCAGCGTAACCACGTTTTTCAGGGCGGTGATCACCACCTCGTCTTTTTTGATCCTCGGGGTGATCACGATTCCTTTGGTCGGATTGTCCAGCTTGATGTATTCGTCAAAGGTCAGCGTGATCGTTTCCGGTTTGGTGTCCAGGCTTTCCGGGCCTGGACTCGACTCCAGGAGCACCGGGGGGTCTTGGTCCCTGGGCCCGCCGGTTGGCGTGCTTTGTTTTGCGCAGGATGCAAGAGCCAACAATGAAAGTCCGTATAGCAGTAATCTTAGCTTGTTCACTTCTTCTGGAAAACGAAAATATTGCTTGAAAATTGGCCTGGGGATTTTGCTGCGCGGTTTGATTGGAGTCCCTTTTGGAAAGCTTTCCAATACCTTGAAAGCAAAGACGAGGACTTGTTCAGGTAGCCTTCCGACAAAAGGGAGACATAAAAGCTGTCGAACTTCATGGGCTTTGTTTCTCTCAATTCCAACCCGAATTCTTCTTCAAAGCTTTTCATGGACTCTTCACCGAAATGGTACAGATGCCTCGGGACGTCCCATCCGGCCCAATAGTTTCCGTAGTTTTTTCCATCCCAGCTTTGGTGGTTTGGGACTGCGATTATCAAGTAACCTGTTGATTTCAAATGAGTTATGATTTTTTTGACGGTTTTTCTCAAATCATGGACATGCTCCAATACGTGGTAAAGTGTGATGACATCAAAGGCGGAATCTTTCTTCAGTTGGTCAAGGGAGGATTTGACTTTGTTCTGGAGTTTGTGGTTGGCTTTTTTCCGTGCTTTGTCGTTGGGTTCCACTCCGGCGATCTTCCAGCCCTTTTGTTTTGCGGCATTTAGGAATTCTCCCGTCCCACAGCCATAGTCCAGCAGGCTTCCTTTTTCCTTAAGCTGCCCGATGGCTTCTGTTTTTTTGGAAATGCTGTAATTCCTGACTTTTTGATAGATCCATTGGGTGAGGCTTTTTGCCTTGTCCTCATGGGAATAGTACTCGGGAAAGTTGTAATAGGGGCCAATCCCATCCTGATCGGGTCTTGGGTTGGTGAAAAGAAGCCCGCAGTTGGAACATTTGCACAGGACAAAAGTTTCCTTGCTTACCGCGTAGTCTTTGATTTCGGTGTGGTTAAGAAAAAGCCCACTTTTACAGAGTGGGCATTTACTGAGTCGTTCTAGCATTTTATCTTCCCAAATAGACGGTTAAGATAGATAAATCCGCGGGCGAAACGCCACTGATGCGAGAAGCTTGGCCGAGTGTTTCGGGGCGGATTTTGTTGAGTTTTTGTTTCCCTTCATTTGAGAGGGCGGTGATCGACAGGTAGTCAAAGCGGACAGGAATCCTGAAATTTTCCATATTGGACAGCTTCGTTACCATTTGTTGCTCCTTGTCGATGTAGCTGTCGTATTTGATTTGGATCTCGGCCTGTTCCAGGACTTCTTTCGGGTAGTTGTCCAGTGTATGCTTCAGTTCTGGATCTACCGTCATCAGTTCGAAAATCCCAATCTGGGGGCGTTTCAGCAGCTTTTCGGCACTTGTTTTTTCCTGGATTGAGGCTGTTCCGATGCTTTCCAAAGCAGCGTTTATGATTTCGGGGCTCAGTTTTTTTTGCTTGAGTTCATTGATGAGTCCGGCCGTTGCTGACTTTTTGCCCAGCATTTTTTGAAACCGATGCTCGGAGGCAAGGCCGATCCCGTGGCCCAGTTTGGTCAGGCGCAGGTCGGCATTGTCCTGGCGCAGAAGGAGGCGGAATTCTGCCCGCGAGGTAAACATGCGATAGGGCTCTTCGGTGCCTTTGTTGATCAGGTCGTCCACCAAGACCCCGATATAGGCATCGGATCTTTTGAGAACAAACGGATCCTTTTCCTGGACTTTTAGGCTTGCGTTGATACCTGCAATCAGCCCCTGGGATGCAGCTTCTTCATATCCCGTGGTACCGTTGATTTGTCCTGCAAAAAACAGGTTTTGGATCAGGTGCGTTTCCAGGGAAAGTTTGAGCTGGGTAGGCGGAAAGAAGTCGTATTCGATCGCATATCCGGGTCGGAACATCTTGGCATTTTCGAAGCCGGGAATCAGGCGCAATGCTTTGTATTGTACGTCTTCCGGGAGAGAGGTGGAAAAACCATTGACGTAGATTTCCACGGTGTTCCATCCCTCCGGCTCCACGAATATCTGGTGTCTGTCCCGCTCCGCAAACCGGTTGATTTTGTCTTCGATACTTGGGCAATATCTCGGGCCAAGGCCCTGAATCCGCCCATTGAACATCGGAGAGCGGTCAAATCCAGTTTCCAGCGATTGGTGGACTTCTTTGTTGGTATAGGTGATCCAGCAGCTCCGTTGCTCTTTTAGAGGCTGGGTAATGTCCAAGTAGGAGAATTTCTCGGGGATTTCGTCCCCGTGTTGAACCTCCATTTTGGTGTAGTCGAGGCTTCTGCCATCGACCCTCGGGGGCGTTCCGGTTTTCATTCTTCCGGATTCAAAACCCAGATGAACCAATTGTTCGGTGATTCCCTTGGCGGCGGATTCACCCGTTCTGCCGCCACCAAACTGTTTTTCGCCGATGTGAATGACGCCGTTCAAGAACGTTCCATTGGTAAGGACGACGGATTTTGATGGGATTTCTATTCCGATTCCGGTTTTTACGCCGCATACCCGTCCGTCCTTTACCAAGAGGCCTGAGACCATTTCCTGCCAGAAATCGACATTTGGGGTGCTTTCGAGGGCCAGTCGCCATTCTTCGGCGAACCTCATCCGGTCGTTTTGCGATCTTGGTGACCACATGGCGGGGCCTTTTGACCGATTAAGCATTCGAAACTGAATCATGGATTTGTCAGAGATTATTCCCGACATTCCTCCCAGAGCATCGATTTCCCGGACGATTTGCCCTTTGGCAACCCCGCCCATGGCCGGATTGCAGGACATCTGGGCAATGGTGTTCATGTTCATAGTACACAGCAGGACTTTTGATCCCATTGCGGCAGCGGCATGTGCAGCTTCGCAGCCGGCGTGCCCCGCCCCTACTACTATCACATCGTATGTTGGAAACATGGTTTTCTATGTTGTGTTCCACGTGAAACATCCCCCTTTTCGAATGTGTTGTGCTTGGGGTTCCACGTGGAACAGTTAAGTGTTTTCGTAAAGCTTGATGGCAAATTCCTCTTGCGATCTCATGGCTGAAGCCTGTTCGGCAGACTTGTCTTTGTATCCCATCAGGTGGAAAAGCCCGTGGCTGATTACGCGGCTGAGCTCGGTTGCCTCGTCTTGTTGGTGCTTTGAGGCGTTTTCCCTAACCCGGTCAACACTTATAAAAACGTCGCCTTCGATCGTTTTGTCTTCCTCCGAATTGTCAAAGGTGATGATGTCCGTGTAGGTGTGGTGATCCAGGTACGCGACATTGATCTGGTAGAGATATTCATCCGAGCAGAAGATGTAGTTCAGTTCCCCGATCTTGAAGTTTTCGGATTGGGCGATTTTCTTCAGCCAATTTTTCCTTCGCAACTTCTGGGGCAAGCCAAACTCGACTTCTTCGGAAAAGAAATTGATAGCCATTTCAGTCCATGTAAAAGGAAAGAACAGTCTTTTTCCCGCCGTCTTCGAATTTTACCTCATCACTTAGGTGGCGGATGAGGAAAATGCCTCTCCCCCCCGGTTTTTCGATGTTTTCCGGAGCGGTAGGGTCTTCTAAGCTCTGGATGTCGAACCCCTCCCCTTCATCCTCAATGATGAATTTCAACTGGTCTTCCTCCATCTTGAGCTCCAAGTGGACCAGCTTGTTTTTGTCGCTTTGATTTCCATGGATAATGGCATTGCTGATGCACTCCGTCACTGAAATCATAATATTCCCATAGATGTCATCATTGATCTCAAATTTGTCTTTCGCATTGTCAATGAAGCTTTCGATGACCTTGATGTTCTCGATCAGAGAGGGGATTGATATTTTAATGGACTTCATCTGGGAAATATTCTAGGATTCAGTTCGTGTTGAGTTGTTCTTATTCGATTTCCAACATAATCGGACAATGGTCCGAATGCATGATGTTGGGCAAAATTACGGCACTTTTTAGTCTGTTTTGCAACTCCCCGGTGGCCATGTGGTAGTCGATCCGCCAACCGAGATTTTTCGCCCGCGAATTGGCACGGTAACTCCACCAACTATACTGATGGGGATTCGGGTTGAAATGGCGGAAGGTGTCTATGAATCCAGACTCCGTAAACTTGTCCATCCAGGCACGCTCTTCCGGCAAAAAACCGGAGGAATTTTTGTTGGAAATCGGATTGTGGATGTCAATCGCCTTGTGGCAGATATTGTAGTCACCGCTCAGGATCAGGCGGGGATTTTCCCTTCGGATGTCCTGCATGTATCCGAAGATATCGTCCAGAAATCCATATTTGAATGTCTGGCGCGCATCCCCGGTGGTGCCGGAGGGGAAGTAGGAAGAAATGAACGAAAACCCCTCAAAATCTGCCTGAATCATTCTCCCCTCGTCGTCGTAGCGATCCAGGTTCATCCCATATTTGATGGATTTGGGCTTGATTTTGGAGAAAATCGCCACGCCGCTGTATCCTCTCTTCACGGCGGGAAACCAAAAGAGCTCATAGCCCATATCCTGAAACACCGCTGCGTCAACGTCCTTTTCCTGCGCCTTAATTTCCTGTAAACCAATTACATCCGGGTTTTCTTCCCTGAGCCACTGTACAAACCCTTTGTTCATGGCAGACCGGATTCCATTGACATTGTAGGAGATCAGTTTCATGTGATTATAATTGGTTTTTATTGGTCACATCGAATCTCGCATGGCTGAGCTTCCGGTAGCGGTGTGTCGTATGCGTCGTGCTCGATTTCATTCAGATTTCTATTTGATATTCCCTTTCGAAATACTCCAATACTTGGAGTTTAAGTAGTTTTTCTTGTTCAAGCAGGTCAAAATGTGGCAATTCTTTTACCAAATTCCAATGGGGCCATCCCTCCTGGTCGATAAAATCCAACTCATAAAATCCCGCGTAGCTCAGCACCTTGCAGACCGCAATATGCATCAAGTCCTGCTTTTGCTCCTTGGAGAAGGTTTTGATGCCCTTGCCCAGCTCCTGGACTCCTATCAGAAAGAGTACGCCATTCAGGTCGTTTGGTTTTTTTCCAATCGAGTCTTTGAGTCCCTCCAGCAATTTGGCCCAGCGTTTTTCAAGGTCAAGATCCCGCTTAAACATTTCTTAAGTTATTGATTTTCAAGTTCTTCCCAGTATTCTACCGCCCTTCTCAGATGCGGGATGACGATCGAGCCGCCGATCACCAGGGCAATGGAAAACACTTCGAAGATTTCTTCTTTTTTCAATCCTGCTTCCCGGCTTTTGCCCAAGTGGTATTTGATGCAGTCATCGCATCTCAAGACCATGGAACAGGCCAGCCCGATCATTTCCTTTGTCCTGACCTCCAACTCGCCCTCGGCGTAGGTATTGGTGTCCAGGTTGAAAAACCGCTTGATCACCTTGTTGTCTTCGGCCATGATTTTTTCGTTCATCTTGGCCCGGTAAGCGTTGAATTCCTCTGTCAGATTCATTAACTTATGGATTAATACTTTCCAAAGGGCAAATATACTGCATATTCGACCCCAAGGGCTAACAACAGAACTTTTTGGAGATGCGTTTGTTTTTTCTGAAAGATTTTTTGGATCTCATTTTCCCCAGAAACTGCCCCCAGTGCGGCAGGGCTCTCTTTGATTTTGAGCCCTGCCTGTGTACGGTCTGCCAAGGCACCCTGCCATTGGCCAATTTCCATCTCAGGCCCTATGACAACGAGCTTACGTCCAAGATCCGCGGCCTGACGCAGGTAAACCGCGCGATGGCCTTTCTCCGGTTTTCCAAAAAAGGAAAAAGCCAAAAACTCCTCCATCAGCTTAAGTACCGACACATGCCCGAGATCGGTGAGGAAATGGGCCGGCTCTACGGTTTGGCACTTGCCAGGCACGATTATCAGAAAGAATGGGATGTCATCGTGCCCGTGCCGCTCCATCCGATGAAGCAAAAAAGGCGTGGCTACAACCAGAGCGAGAAATTCGGGATAGGTCTGTCAAAGACACTCGATGTCAGGTTGGAAAACCTCCTGGAGCGCAATAAATTCACCGAAACCCAGACTAGGAAATCCCGACTGCAGCGCCTCGACAACGTGGAAGAGGTATTTGAACTGAAAAGCGGCGGGAATGTGGAAGGCCTGCGGATTTTGCTGGTGGATGACGTCATTACGACCGGGGCGACGCTTTGTGCCTGTGCCAATGTGCTTTTGGTCTGTGGGGCAAAACATGTAGATTTGGCCACCATCGCCGCAGGCGGCTGAAAGACCTACACCATGAGCATAGACATCGAATCGCTAAAATATCCGATCGGCAAGTTTCAGAGGCCGGAAACGATTACCGCAGAACTGATCCGCGAGGCAATCGCCACGATCAAGTCATTTCCGGCTAACATCTTCACCGCCGTGAGCCCACTTTCGGTCGCACAACTTGACACGCCGTACCGACCGGGCGGCTGGACCGTCAGACAGCTCGTGCACCACTGTGCAGACAGCCACGTGAATGCATTTATTCGGTTCAAATTGGCCCTGACCGAGGAAAACCCGACGATAAAACCCTATGATGAGGCTGCCTGGGCCAAGTTGGCCGATGCCGAACTGCCCATCGAACCTTCACTGGCCATTGTCAAAGCCACGCATTTCAAATGGGGCCTGGTACTGGATTCCATGGGCGAAGAAGATTTTGGCAGAACGTATTTTCACCCGGAAAAGAAGCGAAGCCAAGAACTGGGGGAAATAGCATTGATGTATGCCTGGCATTCCCAGCACCATCTGGCCCACATCCAACATTTGGTTTTGAGGGAGAACTGGTAGTCCAACATTCAAGAAACAAATGAACATCTCCCTAAAAAACCAGCGGATTTTGGTCACCGGGGCTTCTCGGGGGATCGGGAGGGCTATTGCCAGGCAACTTTCAGAATCCGGCGCTGAGGTAATCATCCATTACAATTCAAACATTGCCGAGGCAGAGAGCCTGCTGAACCAACTCAAAAATCCGGCACACCTGGAGGCTTGCGACCTTTCCAGGCCTGCAAACGTGGTGGGGTTTGTGCCCCGCTTGGTGGAAAAGTACGGGCCTTTGACTGCCCTGGTCAACAATGCCGGAATTTCCCTTGCGGCACCGGATACCATGCCGACAGAAGAGTGGCTCCGGGTTTGGGAAAAAACCATGGCGGTGAATTCCACGGCCGCGGGGATCCTTTCCAAAGAGTTTGTCGATCAGGCAAAAGCCCACGAAAACGGCAGGATTGTCATGATCTCTTCCAGAGCTGCATTTCGGGGCGACACCCCTGATTATCTTGCCTATGCTGCATCCAAGGGAGCCCTGGTCAGTCTCACGCGATCTATTGCAAGACACTATGGCAAAATCGGGATAAAGGCATTTCTGATTGCTCCCGGATTTACCAGAACTGACATGGCAAACGAAATACTTTCCGAGTACGGGGAGGATTTTGCGCTGAAGGACATCGCACTGAAAGAGCTGACGATACCCGAAGATATCGCACCGATCGTGACCCTGTTGTGTTCGGGTCTCGCAGACCATGCGACCGGTACCTCCATCGACATCAATGCCGGTTCGTATGTGAGGTGAAAGGCTGGAAGCTTTCGGGACTTGGGAGCATTGTTTAAGTGAATCGCAGGAAAATGAACAAACGAGATCCCCTACTGACTCCCGAACTGATCAGGATTCTGAAAATCTTTCTGTTTTCCTCCTTTGGCTTAATGCTGGTCCTTTCCTTTTTCAACAGTTACCGGGCAAACAATTCCGGAGAAGACCGGACCTTTTATATGACCGATGCCAACCGCCTGTATTTCCTGAATGTGAGATCGATCTATTATGATCGGGAAATCAGGCGTGATGCCGGGATGACCTTGTTTCGCCATGGAAAAAGATATCAGTCTGACCAAAGGCCGACCCTTGATTTGGTTATCCTTTTGAATCCGGCAAAAGACAAGGCCTTTGTCTATTTTGAGCTGAAAAATGGAGACTGGCCAATTCAGATCAAGGCAAAATCGAATGATACTGAGGAGGTTTTTGAATTTTCAAACGGAAATAATGCGGATCATTTTAACTTGCTTCAAAGGCTGAAGCCGGCAATGGATCAGAATTCCGGATTTGAATTGATCCTGGGTGAAAAATCCTTTCCACTCTGGTCCGATCAAAAAGAAAAAACGGCTGTAAAATCTGTCGCGGAAGACTATTTCAGACTCATTGAACCAAACAACGATTAATGGAAAATACCCCAAACCCAGGATTGGAATTTTTCAAATCCCAAATCGGAAAAAGACTGGACAAAACCCCTTCTGCGGCCGGCAACTGGCTGGACGGGGTTTTGCTCGACATCGATTCCCACCATATCCGGGTTTCCTACACCGTGCGCCCGGAGATGTGCAATCCCGGCAAGATTCTCCACGGCGGCGTGGCCTCCCTGATGCTGGACGATGTGATCGGCATGGGAAACTTTGTCGCCGGATCGGAATACCTGATGACCAGCATCAACCTGAACGTGGACTTTTTGTCTGCCGCGCAAATCGGCGACACGCTGGAAGTCACCGCAAAACTCCTCCGCTCGGGATCAAACGTCAACCACTGGGAAGCGGTCATCCGAAAGGAATCGGGGAAGATCGTGGCAAAGGCAAGTTCTAACTTGATCAAGACCCATATAAAACTCAGTGAACTTGGATTTTAACCTTTAGTTTATACTTTTACGCAAATGAAGAAAATCTTATTTATTATCTGTTTTGGGCTTTTTTCACTATCAGTCTATTCCCAGACCACGGTCGCTTTTCACCAAAGCAATCTTCCTTTTATCGGAGTTAATCATCAGTTTGGTGAAAAATTTATCCCTGAATTCCGCATTGGGACCGACCAGTATTTTGGCGATTTAAGTCTTGAACTGGATGTAAATTACATCTTCAAAAAGACTGATCGATTTGAGTTTTACGGAGGTTTGGGGGGAAGAATCGGGAATTTTGAGGGAATGGTCATCCCTGTGGGTTTAAATATTTATCCATTCGAACAAAAGGATTTTGGCTTCCATATGGAAGGAGCAGCCATTGTTGGTGGAAGTGAAGTAGCGCGCGGATCTTTTGGTATCCGGTATCGCTTTTTGAAGGATTAGAACTCCTACAGGTTCACGATAATGCCACAGATGCACAGATGATTTTTAGTTATGGAAAATTTTCCTTTCAAGGCAGAGACGTATAAAATCTTAGGACTTTGTATGGAAGTCCATA
>CAZGYC010000043.1:0-33632 GCA_964530015.1 uncultured Limnohabitans sp.
GCAACCTAGCTTTCATTGTTCGTGCTTCGCACGCAACGAAAGCTTAGTTGTTAGCAAACGTTATTTTTTGAATTTGTCTCTTATTCCCCAAAAGTGTTTTGTCTTAATAGGTTTCATTTTAATTTTTCTCTCGTCAAGTCCTGATTTGATTAGTTTATCAATCAAGTCAGTCCTTGTTTGGAATATGTATTTTATGTTGTACGGCTCAATTAAAATCAGCGATTTTCTTTTCTTGTTTTTTAAAATTGTTGGCTCTTTTTTAAAAGTCATTTCGTAATAAACTAAGTGTCCCGAACCTGCACCTATTTGATTTATCTCTAATGTTTGAATGTTGTCATTCGTAATAACTTCTAATTCTTTTGTCACTATTTGTCGATTGTCATTTATATATAATGTGTCAGGTATTGCAAATAAACTCAGTATAGGTCTTAGTCCAATGAATAGAGTTATGATGGGCACAAAAAGTCCATTTATTGCCAATAATGGTTTTATGATTGGTTTTCCCGGATGAATTATTGTCTGAAGAATTAAGACAAATAAAGTCGCTATTATAATTGCCCATATAAAAGTATATGAGGCGTCAATTAGCCAATTGTATGAAATTCGATTTTTCTTCAAATGTGTCAATGGTTTGTCTTGTCTGCTGGTCTGTCTATATAATGTTTGCTAACGTTTTGCCGCTTGCCGCAGTGGGGGATTTCGGAGCACAAAACTGGCAATACACCACAAATGTTGATGCGAGGTAGAATGTTCAATTAACCAAGTCACCCGCCATTGAGCCAAACGCCTGTTAGCGGTATGTGGCTTTTCTGTCGTCAAGGTTATTTCCAAAATACTATTACCAAAGCAGCTATAATTACAACTCCAAGAATTACCAAAACTGGAATGATTAATTTGGTGTCTCCACCTTTCATTTCAATTTCAAATGTCCCTGAACCTGTCTTGATTGTCTGCTTTGATTTGACATACATTCCTTGCTTATTCAATGCTGTCAATTCACCCATAATCGCCATTAAATCGTGTTGAGCAATTTGGCTTTGAGTTATTTTTTCCAAAGCCCCTTTTCTGATTTCAACATCGTCTGATGCCACACGCAATGAAAGTTCGTGTCTGTCATCTTCTGTGAGGTTAGGAATTTTAGTGATAATATCAATGATTTTGGTATTATCAAGTCTTGCAAGTTGATTATTATTGTCCATATGTTTTGAATTCTTTTGTTAATGATTTAAGTTGTTTGATTTCTTCATTTACAAGGTTCAATGCAAAAATTCCAACAAAGAAGCCACCAAATATAAGCAAAGTAAAAAGTTTATGATTTATCGCCAATGAAACCAAAGTGATAATGACAACGAAGTAAATGGCGAGTTTTATTGAAGATATTATGATTGATGTCTTCAATAATTTCAAAGGTTTCATTTGTGCCTTTAAAGATAAAATACCGCCTTCTCCTTGAAAAGTGGAATTCATACTTACTTCGCTTTCGCCATTTGATAGTTCTTCATAATGAGCAAAAAATAATTGAATGTCGTTTGCATTTAAGAAAGAATTACTAATTGCTTTGTTACTTTCCTTATGTAGTGAAACAAGTTCATAGGCAAGATATTTGTCTGAATACTCTTTGAACCTGCTGTTGGCTTCTGCTTCATTGATGTTGAATTTTGGAATTTCAACATCATCAATCCCGGTATTCGTTATGTCAACCTTTAGATTAAAGGCGGTAATTGAATAGGAAGCCGAAAAAATGCCACGCTTAAATTTGAACATAAAAGGCAGAAAAGTATTGAAATCTCTTTCTATTTGGTCAAAGGCTTTTTGAAGTTTAATTTTAAGTATGTATTTACTAATTTCAAGAGCCTCTTCCTTTTCTTCTTCCGTCAAAACATTAAATCTGAAATTTCGAATAGTTAAAGCTTGTATTTTTTCATATTCTTGTTCAAAAATCGAAACTACTTCTTGGGGTTGTTTTAAGTTAGATGTGTTTCTAAATGTAGATTTCTGGCTTGTTTGAAATGACTTTACTGTATTTTTTATTGAAGCCATAAATTCGTGAATTCCTAATTTGTGCTTTGCTTTGTCATTAAGGAATTTAGGCATTATTGAAGTGATACGTTCTTTCATCAAATCAGTTAGATGGTAGTCTCCATTTGCCCATTCCGAATATTTTCTTTTTAGATAAGCAAAAGAACGTGAACCGTATTCTTGTATATAGAAATTTGACAACTTTTGTCTGGTTTCTAAATCAGCGGTGAAGAATTCTTGAAGTAGAAATTGGCTATAGTCAAGATATTCTGTCGTAAAATCAATTTCCTTTTCAGAAAAAAAGAATTTTGGTTGGTAAGACCGACTATAGCTTCTGTATTTTCTATAACGCCAACTCATTTTTTAAAATAGGTAAAAAGTCCAACAAGCAAAAGAATGACAACCAAAGAGCCTACGAAGTAGGCTTTTGGTGATAAGTCTCTCCAAAAAGGCGTTTCCTTTTTTTCTTGTACTTTAATAATAGTTTCCTTCTTGCTGTCGCCCCAAATACCTTTATTGATTTCTCTTGCTTCAAGTTGAGCCTGTTCGTAGTCTATTGATTTGCTGAATTTGTATTTAAGATAAGCGAAGGCAAAGCCGTCTGATACCATTTTCTTATTTATGTCAACACCATCAAGAATTACATACCTTAAAAGTCGCTGATAACGGTCTCGGTCATTGGAAATGTTGTCGGCTTGTAGGTCAACTGTTTTGTTTTCGATTAGGTATGATAGATATTGCTTCGCTTCTTGTCCGAATATGTCTGAAATCTCAGGTGCATTTATTCCGATAAGTCGAACTTTTTCGCCTGTCTCAGTTTCAAAAGTATCACCGTCAATTATCCTTGTCACTTTGGTTGTTGTTCCAAAGCAAACAAAAGTCGTCAGTAATAATATGTATGTTATTGTCTGTCTCATTGTCGCTGTTGTGGTCGTCCTGCCATTACCGCTAACGGTTCTCAGCTATACGCAGGCAGGGCTTTTACCACTGAACTTCCTACGAAGAACTGAACTTCAAATTTACCACTTTCCTGTCCTACGAAGCACGAAACCCCTGCTTGCGTATAGCTGATGTTAGGGTGCGTTTTTCTTTTACCAAGGTAAGTCATCGTCTTCATCATTAATTAAATTTGGACTTTCATTATCAGGCAAATCATACCATCCTGATAGCTGAAGTGAACACCTATCTTCTGTTGTTCCGTTAGTGTCCCACCATCTAGCAAGAGAAACCCTAACTAATGTACCAGCAGGAATAGTTTCAACAGCTTCATCAAAACCAACGTAGGGCAGACTTCTCCAATTTGTAGTTTTGGGATAACTGTATCTTACCTTTTCGTAAAAAATCCTTTTTGTCAAATCTCTGTCTGGTATCCAAAATCCTACCGAATTATTCGGAATACTACTGTTTTCAGAAACATATCCACTTCCGCTGTCTGTCCATTGAAGAAGACCATCAAACAAGACATCTGGTCCGCCTCTCCATATAGTGGCGTTAAAGCGTTGAACCATTTGAAGCATAGTTAGTTCGTCTCTTAGTGTGCCTTTTAACTTTTTAGATTTTATTATTACATCTTCAATATGTGGTGGTTTTTTATCTACACGCTCATTAAATTCAATTTCCCAAACTTGACGAACTTCAAACTCTGTGTCAATTGGCTGATTATATCCGCCTTCATTCAGTAAACGGATGTATTTACCATTGGTAGCTAATGCCCCAATACAAGCGGCATTTGTCATATGTGTTTTTGAAACTATAATAATTTGTTGCATAGAAAATTATTTAAGCCATTCATCAGGTATATTAAAATCATTAGATTTTTCAAAATAGATAGGTGATAAATCAAGAAATTCACCTACAGAGTAATACTCAATCCCTTCATTATCATTATTGTCATAATAATCACTTAAATGAAGGTTATAACCTTTCTTATTACTATGCTCATATTCGTCATAGCATATTTCATTTAACAAGTTTTGTAAATCACTTTCTTTTATTTCGTGTGGTAATTCTTTTGGAATTTTTTGAAAATAAAACTCATAGCTATTCATTTCTGAAAACGGAGTTTGAAATGACCTATCGTCTGTTTCTTGATGAATGATTGTTTCAATATTTGAGGGAGGTAAAACCAAATGTTTGTCCCATCTTAGTTCAATTCTCCTAAAGTGATATGCAGAAATATCGTATTCATCACAATAATGATAATACTTTATGTTTGGTGTAAATGCCCGTGTTAAACCTTGCTTTACAGGGATACTATAATGGTTTGAAAAGATAATGATATGAAATCCACCGTTTGGTGTTAATATGACCCATTCGTAATTTTCGGGCAAGTCTAATAGTTGTAAACTAAGATGTATTAACTGGTTTCTCTTATCAGGAACAACAGCTCTATTCCACCTATGAAAATCAAAATCTATTGCCCTTAGATTATTAAAACCCAGAACTGCACCAATACCTGTAGAATTTCCCCAATCATAAGAGTTTAGTTCCTCAATAGTTTGCCTTCTATTTTTGAGTATATGTCTATCATTTGTAGGTGATTTATATGGATTTTTAGCTTTTCCCTCATTCAAATGAGGAATAATATGGGTTACATTGAACCCCATATTGTAGTAATAATTTGCCCAAAGTCGTAAGTCGTTCATATTCCTTTGCAGATTACCAATCTTTTGGTTGGAATTAGTATTTTAAAAATGTTACGCTCAACTTTTTTGTAATTGAGTATAAGTGTTAATGTTTTCAATGTCAATCTTTCTCCACATTTAATTTTATTCGCAGTGAAAAGTCGTTTGATAAAACGATATAAACTCCGCAAAATATTTCTTTTGGTGAAGATGAATAAATCTACTTTACCAATTCTGTATTTCAATGTAGAACTGTAAGTGCCATCTATTACAATATTTTCTTCAGTCAAAATTTTCCTTAATTCCAAAATGTCTTGGTCTTTTGATTTGCGATTACAGTTTTCATTGTATAAAAAATCATCTAAATCAATTAACCTGAAATTTAGTAGTTGTGAAAGTTTTATTGATAAAGTCGACTTGCCAGAACCTGGACTGCCACAAACATTTATGGTTTTAAGATTATTCTCTTTAACAAGTTTGACTATTTCATCAAATGATAACACATTCATATTTTATAGATGAGTTATTTTGTAGCCAAGTTTTTCTAATTTTTCTGTCACTATTGACCTATGACAAGCTTCTGGCTTTTCCTCAACACAAAATAAAACCACTCTATTTGCACCCACTTCATCTAACTTGTCAATGAAAGAATCAAAATCAAATTTGTTTAAAATTCTGTCTTTGTAGGCAATCGTAAAAACCTGACCCAATTTGTTACGGTCACGCTTTAACTCTCCTTTTTGATTGTCCGCTTCTTTTTGAAGGTCTCTTATTTCGCTTGTTGGTGCAAGTTCCATAACGTGACCGTATTTAATATCAAGGTCATTCAATTTCTGTTGAAGCCTATTACTATTAACAAAAGCATATTGTGAACCTCTAACTCCTCTACGTTGTCTAATGTCACAAAAGGTGTCAATGTTGTTTTCTGTTAGCTTTCTAAAGTATTCTTGTTCAGTTGAGTTATAAACTCCTATTGTAAAAAATTCCATTTTAATATGATTTTCGTGATGTGAAGTCAATTTCGTTACCAAAAAGGTCAACAGTTCCCTTTCCTTTGGTTAATTCTGCCATAACCATCTCTTGTGATTTAACTAATTTGTCAGAAACTATATGTTTCAAGGATATTTTCTTTTTAAGCAATTCTTGACCAATTAATTTACTTCTATGGCATTCTTCTGGCTTTGATTCACTACACATAATTGCAAGCTTAATATGCTTTTCATTTGCAATTGTCAATCTTTCAAGTCCTTCTTTGAAAAAGTCTTTTTCTTTTATAAGGTCATAAACGACTTTTCCATTATAGTCATAACAGCTCCTATCTTCTGGAAGACCTCCTAAAGTGTCACCAACAAAAACATATTTGATTCCCTTCTCTTCAAGTTTAAACTTCAATTCGTTTTGATTGAATTGAGGATTCCACTTTGAAAATGGTTTTGACCGAATATCTAGAAGAAATTGGATTTCAAAAGCATTAAGTTCTTGAATAAAGTCCTCAATTTTTTTGTTCCCGTGTCCTATTGAATATACTGTTGTTCCTTTCATATTGCTAATTTAAGCACTTTGAAGTTTATTAATACCTGACACAATCGTCAGGGTCGGACATCATACATCCTGTTTCAGAATCTCCTCCACAAGCGTCACAAGTCCAATAGTTCGTTACTTCAAGGATTTCGCTATCCTTAATTTCAATAACGTTAGCAATCAGCTGTTCGTTTCCTACTTCTGTTTTTTCCGATATTGTTTCCATATTCTTGTTGTATGTCGATTCTTAAAATGCACCCTAACACCGAAATATCCGCAATGCGGGTATTTCCTCTATAGTTCTTGTCTTCAAAGCTTCCACTGACTCAAGGATTTAGGCCGATTCCACTTTCTGCCCAATGAAAGGGATCTCCTCCCCCTTCACAGCAATGCCCCGCTGGAATTGGCCCGAAATCCCTCCAAATCACCCGTCCTGTACTGCTTTAAAGCTTGGATCAAAATAGGCCAAATTTCCGAACCGAAAAAGTCCGTCGCACGATAATCTGCGATTTTTTGGGTAGAAATGAAAAAAGTTTGCTTGGGGTTTGGTCGTTTGGGAGTATGGCTGTTTTAACGGTTGAAGAGCTCGCGACTTGCTCTGGAAGAATTTTAAGAATGCGATGGGAGATGTTTTGGTCAAACAGCAGTTTCATACTGCAATCTGATAGATTTTGTTTTCCCTATCTGCGGCGTAGCTTAAAGCCGCAAAAATGTCTTCTTGGTTTAATTCTTCGTAATCTGCAAGTATTTCAGGGATGGTCATTCCGGAAGCCAGCCAACCAAGGATGTCATTCACGCTTATTCTCATTCCACGAATAGTCGGTTTTCCACCACGTTTTCCGGCTTCGATCGTGATTAGTTGTTTATAGTCTATCATGGCCAACGTCTTTTGCCCAAGGTACAACAATCTATCGCTTGTTTCAAGTTTCGTATTTTGCACTTTTGCCCAGCAGCGGTTTGATTGTTTCCCGCAGAGGGTTGGCACAGATATACCCATGCAGTGCTTTGCGCTCAGCGGCAAATTTGCCCTGCACGCTGCTGATGAATAGTTTGTTCTTTGCCATGGTGTCTGAGCTAGGCCAAATTTTTAAATGGTGTTGATATTATTGATATCGGCCATGCCTGCCTACCGGACAGGCAGGCCTACGGCATTTGCTTGGAAATCCCCACAATTCCCATCTCCAATCCCGGGGACATCGGTCGGGAAAATCATGTAAAATACCAGTCAGCTATATCCTGCTGTTCAAGTTTATTTATGAGTCCCATCGGGACGGCCCATATCCTTGCCAGCCATTTGAATGGCTGGACTCAGGTTTGGCGGTGATTTTTCAGTAAAGTCCCGTAGGGACGGGCGATCTGTTCCAGCGATTTGAATGGATAGCGGGCAAAAACCAACACACAGTCGGATGGAAATCAACAGATATCGTCCATGCCTGCCTACCGGACAGGCAGACCTACGGCAATGATTGGGTTTGGAAATCCCCACAATCCCCATCTCCAATCCCGGGGACATCGGTCATGAAAATCACGCAAAATACCGGTCAGCTATATCCTGCCGTTCAAGTTTTTCCAGTCCCATCGGGACGGGCCATGTCCTTGCCAGCCATTTGAATGGCTGGACTCAGGTTTGGCGGTGATTTTTCAGTAAAGTCCCGTAGGGACGGGCGATCTGTTCCAGCGATTTGAATGGATAGCGGGCAAAAACCAACACACAATCGGATGGAAATCAACAGATATCGGCCATGCCTGCCTACCGGACAGGCAGGCCTAAAGGCATTTGATCGTGCCCCCATCTATCATTTATTCAGCCATTGTGGTTCGACTCCGCTCACCAACCGTGGCTGGCTAGGGGATCGTTCATGCCTACGGCATTTGCTTGGAAATCCCCACAATCCCCATCTCCAATCCTGAGGACATCGGTCGGGAAAATCATGTAAAATACCAGTCAGCTATATCCTGCCGTTCAAGTTTTTCCAGTCCCATTGGGACGGCTCATGTCCTTGCCAATCTTCCGTCTCCCATTTCCCCCTCACTTCACGATCGGCAGCACGATCCTGCTCAGGATCTTTCCGCCGTGGTGGATCGAGTTGGTGGCGATGACGCCCTCGGTCTCGTCGTAGTTGTTGCCGCCGGTATTCATGTTGCGGTCGAAGCGGGGGAAGTTGGAGCTGCTGACCTCGATGCGGATCCGGTGGCCTTTGGCGAAGTAGTTGGAGGTGCTCATGGGAGTCATCTTCACTTCATAGACTTTGCCTTTTTCCATCCAGACTTCCCGATCGTAGCCTTCCCGGTAGCGTACCCGCTGGATGGTTTCGTCCAGGTTATAGGCTTTGCCATCAGGATAGACATCGATCAGTTTGACGGTGACATCGGTGTCTTTCACATCGGAAGAAAGATAGAGGTAGCTTTCGATAAACCCGGAAACCTCGATTCCCTCTTCCAGCACCTCGGAAGTGTACACGAGGATGTCCTCCCGCTTTTCCATCTCGCTTTGGTCATACGAACCGCCATTGCCGTCGATGGCATTGCCCGTGCAGCAGACATTGCCGCCGTAGGAGGTCACCGGATTCATGGGATCGTATCGGAAGGTATCCGGATGGTCTTTTCTGGGTTTTTTGTAGCTGAGTTTGCCGTCGCCGTGGAGCGTATTTGCTTTTCCCTCGGAATCCAGGTACAACTCGGTCATCACTGCGCCCGCTGGCGGCCAGACCTCCGAAGTCTGCCATTTGTTCGCTCCCATGGTGTAATACTGGACTCTCGGAAGCTCGGCGGCGGTTTCGTTGTCTTGGCCCTTCAGCCACTTGTCAAACCACCCCGTGATCATCTCATCGTAGTTCAATCTTGCATCGCCAACGCTTAGGTCGCCCACCATCGTATTTTCCGTCGCACGGGTGTAGGCGCAGTGCAATACCGGCGCGATCACCAGATACTGGTTGTCCCTGGCTAGTTGGGAAACGGCATTTTGCCGCGCATGGTTGAACAGGGCGATGTTTGGCCCGGCCGACACATCAAACCAGGACACAAACCAGAAGCTGGGCGTGTCAAAGGGCATGTCATCGTGATACAGCCCGCCCTGAAACCACTTCGGATCGTTCGGTTTCCGGGTGATCATTTCCTCGTAGATCCCTTTGGGGCCATTGGCGGCTTGGATGATGTCCTGGACGGGAAGATGGGCCAAGCCTTCTTTCCAATCGATTCGGGGATACTCCGGCGCCATGTCATAAAAGCGTTGCAACCTCAGCAGGTCTTCCTGTCCAATGCCCTGGGCAAGCTTGGGTGCCATGGGGTCATGTTGCGTGCCATACAGCCAGGCGGTAAAGAGCATCTGTCCGGCTCCACCGCGATACCAGTTGCCCTGCTCGTGGAATTGCCCGACTCTTCCCACTCCCGCACCATATCCCTGGGGTACCAATGCGGCCAGTGCCGGATGCCCAAGAGAAGCTGCCGCCATTTGCCATTCCGCGGTGGAGGAGCAGCCGAGCAGGCCGACCTTGCCACTGCTCCAGGCCTGCTTGGCCATCCAGTCAAAGGCATCGTAGCTGTCGGTCAGCGGCGTGCCGAGAATGTCCCAGTCCCCTTCGGAAAAGAACCTTCCGCGCTCGTTTTGTACCACGTAGGCATATCCTTTTTTGACCCAGGAAAGGGCCGTTTCCAGCGTCCGCGTGTTCATCTCCCCGTTGCCGTAGGTGTTGAAGTTGTAAGGGGTCCGGGAAAAGACGATGGGGTATTGGTCTTCGCCTTTGGGCCGGTAGATATCCGTGGCCAGGCGGACCCCGTCGCGCATCGGCATCATGACCTTTTGGTCCACGATGGCCACTTCTTCCAACTGGACCAGGATGGGTTTTTCTTGGGAAAAAGCCGCAGGGCTTGTTGCCAAAAGCAACAAAGCGAGTAAAATTTTTAAGCAAGCCTTCATTTGGGGTGGGTTTGGAATTTCAATTTAGGAAGTTCGGTTAAGCTTGGCTTTCATTTTTTACAAATGGTCAACCGGGAAAGATCCTTTTGTGCCAAAAGCAAGGCAATTTCCCCTACGGTTTTTGTTTTCCCCCAATCGGGTTAAATTTGCCCCTTCAACAATTTTTGAACATGAGCGACAGCCCGATCCCCATCCTGAGTTCCTGGGTGGAAGTGCCAAAATCTTCCGATTTTACGATTTACAACCTTCCGTTTGGCATCTTCAAAAACAAAAAACTAAGCCCCAGAATCGGGGTTGCCATCGGGGACAAGATCTTGGACCTGAGTATCTTGGACCAAGAAGGGTTTTTCGCAAACCTGTTTTTGCCGGAGGGGATTTTCCTCAGGGATTCCCTGAATGACTTGATCTCCCTGGGCAAAGCCCAGACCAAAAAGATCCGTGAGCGTGTGCAGAATTTGCTTTTGGAAGAAAACGGCGAACTTCGGGACCACTCGGCACGCGGCAAGGTGATGGTGACCCGCAAGGAAGCCGAGATGCTCCTTCCCGTGAAAATCGGCGATTACACGGACTTTTACAGCAGCATGGAGCATGCGGCCAATGTCGGCAGGATGTTCCGTGATCCGGAAAACGCGCTGCTGCCAAACTGGAAGCATCTGCCGGTGGGGTATCACGGAAGGGCTTCGTCCATCGTCGTGTCCGGGACTCCGATCCATCGGCCAAAGGGACAGTTTAAGAGTCCAGAGATGGAGTCTCCGATGTTTGGGCCCAGCCGGAAATTGGACTTTGAGCTGGAGATGGCCTTTGTCACAGGCAAACCGACGAGACTCGGCGACGCCGTGTCCACCGGGGACGCAGAGGATTATATCTTTGGGTTTGTACTCTTCAACGACTGGTCTGCGCGGGATATACAGGCTTGGGAATATGTGCCGTTGGGGCCGTTTTTGGGGAAAAACTTCGGGTCGTCTATCTCACCCTGGGTGGTCACCCTGGAGGCTTTAGAGCCGTTTAGATCGGCAGGTCCCGTCCAGGAACCGGAAGTTTTCCCATACCTGAAATGCGAAAAAAACCACAGCTTCGACATCAATCTGGAAGTGTTTGTCCAGCCTGAAGGCAAGAAATCTTCGAAGGTCTGCACTTCCAACTTCAAATCCATGTACTGGAATGTAGCCCAGCAGCTCGCCCACCATACCGTCAACGGCTGCAATATCAACGTAGGCGATCTGATGGCCTCTGGCACGATCTCCGGGGCAACAGAGGATTCTTTTGGCTCCCTGTTGGAGTTAAGTTGGAACGGAACGAAAGCAGTCCAGCTCGAAGACGGTGAGGAAAGGAAATTCCTGGAAGACGGGGATATGGTCATCATGAAAGGCTATGCCGAGCAAAACGGGATTCGTGTGGGATTTGGAGAGGTGAGTGGGCAGATTCTTCCGGCAAAAGGATAATCCGGATCTTTTCCGGTATTTTTTCGGATGAATTGATTACTGATGAACGCCGATTCCAATAACCCAAAAATCCAAGTTTCTCTGAGTTGGTCCGGGGGAAAAGACAGTGCTTTTGCGCTGTGGCACCTGCTTCAGGATGGGCGCTATGAAGTGCTGCGCCTGCATACCACTTTTGGGGAGCAAACCCGGCGCGTGGGCATGCATGGAATTGCGGAGGAACTGATAGAAATGCAGGCCGCGTCCCTGGGGCTTCCGCTGGACAAACTCTACTATCCCGCCAGTGGGGACAACCAGGCGTATGAGAAGGCCATCAACTCCTATCTGGACCAACTGGAGGAAATGGGAATCCGACACATTGGCTACGGGGATATTTTTTTGGAAGACCTGAGGAAGTACCGGGAGGATAATCTGGCAAGCAAAGGATTCACGGGGGTTTTCCCGCTTTGGCAAGTCCCAACAGAAGAACTTGCCCGTGCGTTTATTCAGGCTGGTTTCAAAACCAAGATTTGCGCAGCAGATGCAGATTTGATCACGCGGGATTGGGTGGGGAAGGACGTTGATTTGGATTTTTTGGAGAGCCTTTCGGAGAAAGTCGATCCCTGTGGGGAAAACGGGGAGTTTCATACGTTTTGCCATGATGGCCCGATTTTCAAAAAGCCGATTGCAATTCAAGTCGAAACCGTCCTAAGTCAATCCTATGATATTCAGCTTTCGAATGGGGAGAATGGAAAAAAACGCTTTTGGTTCGCTGAGATCCTTCCGGCCGAAAAGTAAGAGGGAACTGTCTTTTTTTTTGCGCGAAAATCATTATTCACATAGTTTAAATAAGTGTTTAATAAGCTTTGGTGATGGCAATTTCTTGTGATATTATGGCAATTTCTCTTTTTTATTTCCTAACTTAATTGCCTGAATGTAAAGCAGTTTGTGATCAAATCAGTCAGGTTTACTGCTAAATGGTTCCCTGAATGTCTGCCTTGAGGTTCTTTTGGGGATTGTTGTACTGAGTAGTCCGCTCCGGATTTTTACAGGGGGAGCGATTTTTGACCTTTTCTTACTTTTCCAAACCCACAAAAACCATGGCTAAAGTTGTCAAAAGCTTGTCCATTACCACGCCGATCCTGTTTGCGATGCCTTTCAAAAGCGAATGGGCGCAGACTCCGATCGACCTCAACAAACCGCTGAATTCCGGAGACTGGGAGGATGCCGGTACCCTGAAGTTTACCAGAGGGGTCGTGTTGGCAAAAAACGATGCGAAGTTTTTGTACTTCGCCCTGGATCTTACCGAAGACCACGGCAACGATGCAGGCACGAATGACTATTTCTGGCTCAGTTTTGACGTAAACCGGGACCGGGTGATCACTTCCAACCAGGACGTGAACTACGGGCTCTACCCGGGGCAGCCGAACAAACTGGGCAAGCAATTGTATCTCGGCCCCGGCACCTGGACGGGATTGGTCCCCGATCCCTCCCTCAGCGAAGTGAGGCAGGAGTTTGGGTCGAGCAGCAACTCTTCCGTTTCGCACCGGATCTGGAAGTTCAAGATTGACCTGAAGGAGATCAATGTGGCACTTTCCTGGCCGCTGAGCACCCCTTACACGTATTTTGGTTTTCGGGTCAAGTCCTCCAATCCGGCATTCACGACGGATTTTCCGGGGGATTTTTACAAGGATTTCACCAAACTCCGACAACTGGTCCTCTCCAGAAAACCCGCAATACCTCCGGCAGATTTGGGTCCATTGGTGGGTAGTGTGGGCCTGATACCCACCACCAAGATCAACGCCTCCGGCAGAGCAACCACGGATGCGGGTTATTTTGTCTTTGTCCAAAATGCGGCTTTTGGCGGCACACTGAACCTCATCGGCAACCGGACCAAAATCCAGCAGCTCTGGGGTTCCGATGTCAAAAAATACAAAGTGGAAATCACTCCGCCAGGCGGCACTGCCCAGAAGCTGATCAGCAACTGGTCCAATTACCGATGGAACGGCAGCACCTATGTGCTGGAGTCATTTGCCCCCTCGGCACTGGGATTTTATGAGTTGGCCAATCCGGGAAGTGATTACTCGATTGACGATCTGCTGATTCAGTTTCCGACGGCTGCACTGCTGCCGGGCCTTTACAAGATCACGGTGACTTTCTACAAGAGAGTCCTGAATGTGGATGTCGCCAATGCGACCCAGACGCTTGGCCTGTTCATCGACAACCATCTGCCTGCGATCAACATCGACAGCCTCAGGCACGGGGCAAATGAGGTCTCTGCCTGCGCCATTGAGACCATCGGCCCCGCTCCGGATGGCCTGAAATTCAAGATCACCGGGCACGATCCGGAGGGAAATCTGCGCCAGGTGAGCTTTGCGGCGACCTATGGATCGGGACTTTCCACGGGAATCCACTCGGAGACGTATGAGCCTTCCAAGGGCAACTGGCAGGGATTTACGGCCAAGCCGATCCCCGAATCCGGCGCCTGGAGGCCGCCCCAGTCCTGCGCCTATAGCTTTGTCATCACCGCCTGGGCCAGGACGACCAACGGATACGGCTACATCGGGCACAATTCAACGCACCGCAACTTGACGCTTTTGCTGGGTTGATATCACCTGATTTTTAATGTGAAAGCCATTCTGCTTCGGTGGAATGGTTTTTTCATTTGATCAAACAGTTTCTTTGTTTGTATATAACCTATTGGTTTATAGTTTGATATGTGATTTGTTTTGATCTTTTTGTGGAACAAACCCCTCCGAAAAGGCCCAGTGGGAACAAGGAAATGCGGGATGGATTCGTTTTTGTGTTTTGAACCAAACTGAAAAAGAGATGGCAGCTACCGTCAGGATATTGCAGATCAAGCCTCTGACCCACAACGTGAAACAGATTCGGGTGGAGCGGCCGGAAGGCTTTGAGTTCATTCCGGGTCAGGCGACCGAGCTTTCGATCAATCAAGCGGGCTGGAAAGACGAAAAGCGGCCCTTTACGTTTACCTGCCTGCCCGATGCGGATTACCTGGAATTTGTGATCAAATCCTACCGAGACCATGAGGGAGTCACCAAGCAGATCGATCGGCTGGTGCCGGGTGATGAGGTGATCATCGATGAGGCCTGGGGAGCGATCCAATACAAGGGAAAGGGGATCTTTATCGCAGGCGGGGCTGGAATCACTCCCTTCATCGGCATTATCAGGCATCTCGAATCCCAGGGGAAAATGGCGGGAAACCGTCTGTTTTTCTCCAACAAAACAGGAAAGGACGTGATCCTGGAAGACTATTTCCGGGGATTGTTGGGGGACGATTTTATATCTACGCTCACGGATGGGCAGGAAGAAGGACACGGGTTCGGAATGATCAACAGGGATTTTTTGAAAAAACACGTCCGGGATTTTTCCCAGGAATTCTACATCTGTGGCCCGGACAAGATGGTGAAGGCGATCAGTGAAATCCTGGAGGATTTGGGCGCAAGCCCCGAGGCCATCACGTTTGAGAAGTGATTCTTTGGGTCAGTACCCACTCTTCTCCCCCCTCATCAGCAGGTTCCGGGCACCGGGCGAAGTCGAGGTGCATCATTGCTGGAAGGATAGTTAATGCCGGAAAACAAAAAAAGAGGAGCAATAGTATCTCCTCTTTTCAATCAATGCGGTTCGGGTTTTACTTAAAACCGATTTTCTCCAGCCCTTGGTGGCTGATCTTGATTGCTTCCAAAGGATCCAGTCCAAACGTATTGTCTTGCTCCACCAGGTAATATTCCATCCCTGACTGCTTTCTTTCCCCCAAAATACGCTTGAAGTCAATGTTTCCGGTACCAACGGGAGCAAATCGTCCTTCGTCATCCATGTCTTTCACATGCCAGGCCTTGAATCTTCCGGGATACCGATGGAAGTACGTCAGGGGATCCACGCCCGCCTTGGTCACCCAATAGAGATCCATCTGGAAGTTGACGTGTTTTGGGTCGCAATTGTCCAGGATGTAGTCGGTCAATAGGGTTCCGTCTTCCAAGGGCAAAAACTCAAAATCATGGTTGTGGTAAAGCAATTTCAGGCCTGCCTTGGTGCATTTTTCACCGATGGTGTTCAGGATCTCCACAAGCTGCTCGGGCGTACCGCTCATGCCCAGCTTTTGGGTTGCTGGGTCAAACTTGAACATGCCCATGGGAGGCACGGGGATCACGAAATATTCGATTCCCGCGGCCTTGGAGTCTGCTATCTGTTTGTCGGCATTCTCCAGATTTACCCCGCCCATGTGGGTGCTTTTGGCGGTCAGCCCCAGGGATTTCAGGTAAGATTTAAACTCGGCCGGCTCCATGCCATAAAACTTGCCGTCGCTATACCCGGCAGCTTCCACATAGGTGTAGCCCGCATCCGCCACTGCTTTCAGTGTTCCCTTGGGATCTTTGCCCATGGCATCACGCACGGTGTAGAGCGCCAGGCCACCAAATTTTTTTGGTTTGGCTTGGGAAAGCTCGGTCGATTTTGGCGGGTCTGTTGTTTCGGTTTTTGGAATGAACGCCGCAAATGCCAGCGTCAATGCCAATAAAAAGGTAATGGGTCGTTTCATTTGTTTTTGGGTTTTTGAAGGAAGAAAGATACCCAAATCGGGCAAGAATCGGCGGGTGCCTTAGCAGTTATTCGGGAGAAAGTGGCAAGCTAGTATCTAGTATCAAGTATCTAGAGCTGGCTACAAGATCTGTCAAACCGCTCTAATGAAAGTTCAATCAAGAGCAAGGAGCCAAGAAAATAAGCCTGAGAAATGTGAAGCCCGGAAATCAACCTGGAATCCGGGGTTTATCTCTTGCCGATGGTCTCAAACAGCAGCTCCGGCTCATCGGTCGTGATGAAGTCCACGTTTTGGTCCAGGAGCCATTGCATGTCCTCGGGGTTGTTGACGGTCCAGACGTTGACCGTCAGGCCAAGTTGCTGGGCTTCCTTGATCCAATGGGGCTTTTCTTTGACCACCCGGATATTGTAGTCAAACCCGAAAAAGCCGTCTTCCTTGAGCTGGGCGGGAGATTTGTCGCCGGTGAGGTAGGCCACATTGGCCTTGGGATCCAGCTCGATCACTTTTTTGCCCGCATCATAGCTGAAGGTGATGTAGTCCACCCACTTTTCGGCTTTCATTTCTTTGACCAATTCCACGCATTTGGCGGCGAGCTCTTTACTCCTATCGACGCTGATTTTGGAAGGTTTGATTTCCAGGACCAGTTTTGTTCCGCGCTGTTTCATCCCCTTTTTGAGGTATTCTTTTACGGTCGGGATTTTCTCCCCGTTGGGAAGTTTTTTGCTGCGCAACGTCTTGAACGTGCTGGTCTCAATGGGCATTTCCAGAAAATCCGCGTCATGGTTGACCACCAATATTCCGTCCGAGGTCATCCACACATCAAACTCGGACCCTTCGCAACCGAGTCTTACGGCCTCATTGAGGGAGGCGATGGAATTTTGCGGGAGCCCTTGGGTTTTCCACGCGCCGCGATGGGCGACGACTTTGTTGGTCTGGAAGGTGTCCTGAGCAAGGGACGAAAAAGTGACGAAAACCATGGATAGGAGGAGTGCTATGTGCTTGTACATCGTGTTGCGTTTGGGGATTTTCGAAAATCAACCCCAAAATATCAAATCCAAAGGAAGCTTTGGGCAGATCGGCATAAGTTTACATAAACTTCATCTATTTGGAAGCGACTGGGGAAAGGTTGGCTGCCCTTTTTTCGGGGAAAGACCGGCCAGGATTTTTGACTGGAAACTGCCAAAAAAGAAGGCCAGCCCGAAGGCTGTCCTCCACTTGTTTGGAAATGTTACTGAACCAAGACACTGATTTCCATTGCCTTTTCCAGGATGGGGCGACCATGCCTTCCGGCCGTTTCAAGGGAGTGGTTTTTCCGCCTGCAGCAATTCCAGCCCCTGGGTTTTGTCTGTTTGGACGGCATTCCAGTCCATGTCTTTGATCCGGACAGTCCGCTTGCCGGTATAGCCCTCAAAGTGGTTTTGGAGCAAGTGGACCTGATCGTTGTGCTCCAGCTCGATCAGGGGACGGTCTGAGGGAGGGAAAAGGGAGGTGTTTCCTGTCCTGATCCGGTTTCCCTGGAAAGTCAGCCCCTGGGTTCCCCGTGCTTTGAGCAAAGCCCCACTTCCCAGGACAAAGTCATTGTCCAAGATCCGGATGTTGCTGTGGACGTATTCTCCGGGGGTGTAGGAGAGGATTTCCGGGATGATCGCAATCGGGTAGCTGTCGGAACCATTGTTGTACCCGCATTCGATGAATTGGTTGCGCCGAATCAGGACGTCTGTGACGGGGCCGGATTCATACCAGTAGTTGGAGTCATTGGCGATCATGATGGCGTGCATTCCCGTCCGGTAAAAGACATTGTCCTCGATCAGCACCTTTCTCCGGGTGGTCACCAGCAATCCCCGGGTATTGGTGTGTTCGAAGCGGTTGTGATGAATCCAAACCGAAGGAGTTTTGGTGATGTTTTCCACGTTGTGGTTTTCTGCCAATCTGCTTGGGGCTTCACGGTCCAGTGTAAGCTCCAGTTCTTTGGGATTCAGGGATTTGACCGCTTGGATCCGGGCAAACGCATACACCTCCAAACTGTTGTTGTCCACAAAGCCAATAGAGTCTTGGGGCTCAAAGGCTGGAAGGTTCCAGGTTTGGTGGTGCATAAAGCGCACCTTGATTTTGTTGCCTTCGTGTCCTACTATGCGCAGGTGGGTGCCATGGACATTGATGGGGTCGTCATGCGAACCCGAGAAAAGGCTGTTTTCGACCGTGATCTGGCCCGAACATCCGGAGAAATGAAGGAAATCCGCAAATCCGGCGATCACTCTCCCGGTTTCCGGCCTTGGGGCTGCTTTGATTCCCTGGATGTGGATGTTTTCGGAAAACTGGCTCAGCATCCCCATTCCGTGGAGGTAGTGCAGTCCCAGGTTTTCAAAATGCAGGTTTTTGGACTGGTGGTTCAGGATTCCGACGTTGTCCCGGTAGGGATCCCTGAACGTCAGGACATCGCCTTGCCGAATCTGGGTGTTGGCCAGATCCAAATCCTGGATGAGAATCCGGCGGTCGCCAAGATCGGTGGCAATGCCTTTGGCCAAGACACCGGAGCGCTCGTAGAAGAGCATTTCTTCCGCCGGGTCAAAGCGGATCACATGGAGGTTGTTGGACTTCCAGCCTTCCCCAAACCAATGGATTTTGCCGTCTTTTACCGTGTAGCGACTATCCGGATGTACCTTCAAAACCAGAAAATCCGATCCGGTTTTCTCCACGGCCACTTCGGACATGGTCGGGCGCTCGTAGTCGAAAGCCAGATTTTTTACCCGGATATTTTCCGAATTGTCCAAAGCAAGGTGTACCATCTTGCCGTGGCTGACGATCAGGGTTCCCGGTTCCCCTTCCAGGCGGATGTTTTTCATGTTTTCCAACAAAATCCCGATGGTCTTTGCCTTGCTGAGCGTGTCGGATTCCGTGCCGTTGGAGATGAAATATTCCCGCCTTGCGGCTCCATCCGGCCAAAGGTCAATCCGGCCGGAGGGGAATTTGATCACCGCACTGTCGTAGTTGCGCGCCTCAGCCAATGCCGCCTGGATTCCCCCAACGGCATTCGTATAGGAATCGGCCTGCACGCCATAGTCTCGGAGATGGAGGATTTGCTGCGCAAAAAGAGGAGTATTTAGGCCAAGAGCCAGAAAAAAGAGCAGTGCCGCAACGGGGGTAAATAAGAAATATTTGGTAGTCATATCCAAGACCTTTCAGGGAGAATGTGGCCGCTAGATAATTTCAATTTGGGACAAACCAAAACCGGGAGATGATTCCTCTGTTTTTTCCCGGATTTTGGGTTTGAAAGTCTAACGGTTTCCCAATTGCTATTCCTTAATCAGCCAGGCCTCCGATACCAAGGTGCCCCAGCCTCCCGAGTTTCTCCATTGCTCCACAGTGACCCGGTCACCCTTGGCCACCTCGGCCGCTTTCTGGAAACGGATGACCAGTTTCCCGTCCTGGGTGAGTTTGGCCGGAATTTCAAAGGTGAAGTGATCGCTCATCTGCAATGGAAGCTCCAGGTCTTGGGCGAGGACCTCGTCATCGGCATAGATTGTTTCGGATTTTTGGTTCATCCGCATCGCATATCTATCCTGATACCAGGGGCGGACGAGCGTAAAGCGGATTTTGTAGGTTGCGTTGGGATCGAGATCCCGGTAGTGGAGGGTTACTCCCTGGGCTTCATCCTGCGTGAAGTGCATGGAGCGCTGGCTGGGACGGTTTCCCTCGGAGAGCATCTGCTGGACGTAGGGTTGACCGTGGTCATAGGGGTAGCCGAAAACGACATTGGGAGCGTGATTGGCTGTGCCGAGGTTGTCGTAGTGACCGCCTTCACCGGGATTTTCGTAGTCCGTGACCATCGCCAAGAGTTCCTTTCTTTGGGCTCCTTTGGCTTCCAGGGCACGGTGGAGCTGGCGCTCCAGCCATCCCAAGCCGATGAAGTCATGGGCCAGATTGAAGAACCCCTCATTCCGCGAGCCAAACAGCGCGTTGCTTTCTTCGCCCAGTTGTTGGGCTTCGGCTTTGAGGGAAGCCATTTCAGGGGTTTCCGGTTTTTCAGACTCCAGCTTTTGCAAAGCCTGGTTTAGGATTTGGTCTGAAACTCCTGACGCAGCACTGTCTTTGACCAGTTGTTCCACCTCTTTTTGCAACTGGATCTGACGGCTGACCATCAGTTGGGTATAGCGGTCCAAGGCTCCCTTTTGCAGGTACATTCTCCAGAGCCAGTTGCTGTTTTTCCAGTTTTCGGGCATTGCTTTTCCGGCTTCGGTCACGAGTTGGTAGTAGGAGCGGATGCCTTCTTTTTCAGGAAGGGGCTTGTCGGGGATTTCTTCGAGGTTTTCTTCCAACTGAAAGATGGCTTTGGCCATCAGCGGAGCGGCTTCCGGCCCAAACCAGTTTTCCGCATATTCTTCCACGACAGCTTCGACCGACGTGCGCGGAGCCCAAAGCAGACGCTGCCACATCCATTGGTTGAAGTGGTCGTGGTTGCCGGAGGAGTGGGTGATGTCGCCGATGCCGTAGGGCATGAGGTCGTTGAATACGCGGTGATAGTGCTTGGGCCACGCGAAGAAAGTCAGCCGGTTATAGACCTGTGTCAGGTATTGATCCGGTCGGCGCTCGTAGCTATCGTGGCTCCAGTGTGGGGGAAGATCGCCGTTTTTGTCCGCGCGGGGGTACATCTGGATATAGGCGTGCTGGGCGTATTTCCAGTGGGTGATTTCGTTGTAATACAGCAGCTTGTGCCTCGCGGGCATCTGGCGGGTGATTTCCAGGGGATACAGTCCATAGGGCCCAAAACCCGGATATCTGAACAGGTCCATGCGGTGGGTTTGTCGGTGTCCGGGTTGCCAAGTTGTCGCATCCGAACCCGGCCCATAGCCCCAGGCCCAGAGCCAGTTGCGTGGTTTTTCCCGGAGGTAGTCGAAGATGGCCTCATCGTCGGCATTGTCAAACTTCTGGTTGGTGAAATAGATTTTGGTTTGGGGATGGTATTGGTGAAAGATATTGGCCATGTCCTCCACCAGTTGGATAAAGGTCAGTCCATAGGGCTTGCAGCGGTCGCATTCGCAGCCGCCTCCGTCTCCGCCGTGGAACTTGAGCAGGTCATAGTCCGGTGCTTTTTTGGCGAATTCTTCGAATTTCTCAAGCATATACGCCCTGGCAGCCGGTACGGAAGGACAGACGTAGCCTTCCCGGCCGATGGATTCGGAAGCCATCCAAAGCGGATCTTTGACTTCAGCGGCGGTATTTGCCCCAAAACCGCCCTGCGTCATCAGGCCAAAGGACTTGATGAAATCATACATCGGGCCCTCGTCCACACTGAAGGTATTGGCTCCGGCAAGGGCATAGTCGAGGATGGCCCGCTGGGTTTCTTCCTCGGTCCAGTCCCGGACTTTGGCCAGATTCTTTGCCACGCTGCTTTGCCCAAACTGGGTGCCGCGGATTTCAAAAGCCGGGGCAGTCCGGATGTTCAGGTCGGAAGGCAGGCTGATATGGTCTTTTCCGTAGTGGAGCTGCCGGAGGATTTCGCCCACGGCATAGAGGCAAGCCCGGTCGTCAATTCCGGCTGCCAAGAGGAGGTTTTCGCCCAAAAGCTGAAGCAAAAATCCCTCCGGGCCCGGAGCGAGTCCGGTCAAGGACGGGATCCGGTGTCTGTCGAATTGTTCCCGAAGAGAGGAATGGTTTTCAGGCCTTCCCAGAAAGATGACCAAGCCTTCTGGCCGAGACGCTTCCGACTCTTGAAGGACGGAGATTTTGACGTGGGATTTTTCAAGAATCCGGCTTTTGAGCAGTTCAGCAGCTTTCTTTTCCACGCTTCCGGCATCTTTTCCGAGTAGGAGGGTGACTTGGCGAAATTCCTTCCCGGGTTGCTTTTCAGCCAAAAGCGGGGCAGGTGACAGGAAAAAGAAGATGGCGCAAAGGGCCAGTGCATTGAGCAAACTTTTCATGTGTTTATAATGGTTTTTCAATGGCCATCCCGATAGCCATCGGGAGGAATCTCGCATGGTTGACAATGATTCCTCTGTGTGTCGCTTGTGTCATGCTCGATTTCATAGATGGGTTTCCCGCAAATTGGGGATCAAGAGGTGGAGGCTGAAATAGGCGACTTTGCATAAAATACTGTCCTGCGATAAAAAAAGGCTATGGAGTAGCCCAAATTCCGGATTGGATGGTATTGTGTGTGAGAACCCCGGAAACCGAAACCAAGAAATCCCATCACCCCAAAATCCCAGCCTTCATGAGAATGAAAATTACTTTGCTCTTCTGCTTTTTGTTCCTCTCCCTTCAGCTCAGCCAGGCTGCGCCCATCAACCTGAACAAACTGAGCGTACTCGTATCGGAGGACATCAAACCCCAGGTGAGGCAATCCGCTTTGGAGATTTTGCAGGAGGAAATCGGGAAGCGGAGCAAGATCAGTGTAAGTCCGATTGGGAATTGGAACGCAGCGGGGAAATTCACCATCGCGCTGGCACTTTCCTCTTCTGCCGAACTGAGCGGGAAAAAGCTCCCGGTGGCCAAGGGCAACGATTCCCCGGAATTCCAGCCGGAAGGTTTTCGGATCGTCTTTCAGGACAATGTCCTGTGGGTGATCGGTGCCGACTCCAGGGCGGTGATCTTCGGAATCGGGGAATTGCTCCGGACGTCCACGCTTTCCAAAGGACAGCTTTTGGTGGACGACCGACTGGACTTTGCTTCCGCACCGAAATATTCCCTTCGCGGGCATCAGATCGGCTATAGAAACACCGCCAATTCCTACGATGCCTGGTCAGTGGAGCAATACGACCAATACATCCGGGAGCTGGCGCTTTTCGGTACCAATGCCATCGAAAACATCCCTCCCGATGGAGGACAAGACAACAGTCCGCATTTCAAGATCTCCCGGGAGGAGATGAACGTGAAGATGAGCGAGATCTGCGACAAGTACGACATGGAGTATTGGATGTGGACTCCGGCCACCGTGGACCTGACCGATCAGGCCATCCGGGCCAAGGAGCTGGATATCCACGAGGCCAACTACCCGAAAGTGCCCAGATTGGACAATATCTTTTTCCCGGGCGGAGACCCCGGACACAACCATCCCAAAGATGTTTTGCCTTTTCTGAAAGACCTCCATGCCAGACTGGTCAAATACCACCCCAACGCCGGAATCTGGATTTCCCTTCAGGGATTCAGCCAGGAGCAGGTCGATTATTTCTACCAGTATTTGGAGGTGAACAAGCCGACCTGGCTGCGGGGCGTGGTGTCCGGGCCGAGCAGCCCGCCGATATCCGAGACCCGCTTTCGACTGCCAAAACAGTACAAGCATCGACACTATCCCGACGTCACGCACAACGTGCGCTGCGACTATCCGGCACCGAATTTTGACCAGGCATTTGCGCTGACCATCGGGCGTGAAGGAATCAATCCCATGCCGGTGTATTATGCCGGTGTCCACAACAAATACGCCCCTTTTACCGACGGATTTGTCTCCTATTCCGATGGCTGCCATGACGATGTGAACAAGATCGTCTGGAGTCAGAGAGGCTGGGATCCGGACAAAAACGTCCGGGACATCCTGAAGGAATATTCCAATTTCTTCTTTGAGGCCAAGCTGGAAGAAAAGGCAGCCGAAGGAATCCTGGGTTTGGAGAAAAACTGGGACGGATCGATCATCGACAACGGGAGCATCGAGCCGACTTTGGCCTATTGGAAAAGCCTGGAAACTACAAACCCACAGCTTTCCGGCAACTGGAGATGGCAGATGCTGGTCATCCGGGCCTATTATGACTCCTATGTGCGTCACCGCAAAATCTACGAGACGGGATTGGAAAAGCAGGCGAACCAAGTGCTGTTGCAGTCTCCGGTGATTGGCGCGGAAGCGGCCATGAAGCAGGCTTTGGACCTGGTCAATCTGGCGGATTCCCAGCCCATCCAGCGGGAATCCCGCAAGAAAATCGAAGACTATGCCAAAGCCTTGTTTGAATCCATCGGGCTTCAGACCAGCGTGGACAAGTATCAGGCGAGCAACCCCCAGCGGGGATGTATCCTGGATTTCGTGGACTATCCGCTCAACAACCGCTGGTGGCTGGCAGACCAGTTTGACTCCATCCGCGGGATGGATTCTGATGGGCAAAAACAAGCGCATCTCAAGCTGATCGCCAACTGGGAAAACCCGGGAGAAGGGGGCTATTACGACGATGTGTCCAATATCGCCAACAGTCCGCATGTGACCACTACGGTGTACGATGCGGTGGATTTTGGCTGGTGGGACGGCGGATACAGCCGGTGGAGGCTTTCCTCGCAGGTGTATCAGGTCAATCCGATTCTGGAGTACGAAGACTTGGATCCCAATGCCCGCTACCTGATCCGGGTGACCGGCTACGGAGACGCACTGATCCGAATCGATGGCAAGCGGCTGGAGCCGCTGGTGTACGAAAAGGAACTGGGCGGATTCAAGGAGTTTATCGTGCCGCGGGATGTGGTGGGAGACGGGAAGATGACCGTGACCTTTGACCGCCCTGAGGAATCCCACCTGCGCTGGAGAAATTACTCCAGGATCTCCGATGTGTGGGTGATCAAACGATAGTTCCGAGCTTCAATTCAGAACATGCTTGATTGAATGCAAGCTGAGTTATTAATCCCCCTGACCCCCTTAGAAAGGGGGAATCGACCTCCGAAGAAAATTGTAATGAAGAAATTTGCATACATATTCCCGATAATCGTACTTCAGCTTTACTCTTGCCACAAGCCTGAGAAGTCCTCCAAAACAGGCCAGCCTGTCTATCAGGATGTGGCCTACCTGCAGGATTACGCAGTAAAATATTATCCAGAGGAAGAAAACCTGCTGTTCAAAAAGGTCTTTGCCGACCGGAATGGCGTCATCCAGATTCTTACCTCCAAGGGTTTGATGAATCCGGACAACGGACATTTTCAGTATCCCGGCAAGCTCCGTCCGGATATCAAATACCTGCCGATGGCGGACAAGAAAGTGGCGGATCTGGTCCTGTATCAAAACCAGTTTGTCTATCTGGATGATGAAGCCGTTTTCAGCAATGCCTTTGCAGGCAAGCTCTTTTCCAGGCATCAGCGTCCCCAGGCCAATGTGGTGGCGGGCGGCAGTGACTTTTCCTTTTTGATCGCTTCGGGAAATGCCTATTCCCTGATCCAGGATTCCAAGGCGGTTTTCAGCGGTCAGTTGGATGCCCCGGTGTTGGACAGCAGGTACGATGCGAAAAACGGGGTTTTCTATGCACTGACCTCAACTTCTATTTCCCAAATTTCCGAAAAGGGAGGGGAGAAAAAGCAGCTCTACGCCGGTACAGGACTTACCGCATTTGATTTGCTCGCTTCCGGGGAGATCGTCTTGGGCACCCGGGAAGGATATTTGGTGATCGATTCCTCCGGGAAAGTCACCCAACCGTTGAACGCCAAGTTGCCCTGGACCGAGGTGACCGCAGTCAGGGAAATCGGCGGAAAGCTCTGGTTTGGTTCGACCAAGGGAGCCTTTATGCTCAAGGAGGATGGAAAATTCAACTATTACCACGGCGAAAAATGGCTGCCTGGCAATCAGGTAGTCCACCTCTCCGAAGGGCCCGAGCGGTCCGTATTGATCCTCACAGACAGGGGACTCGGACAGATTGTCTTTGAAATGATGACACTGGAAGACAAAGCGATGGTCTTTGAAAAGCAGGTCAGGCAGCGCCACATCCGCTATGGGATCAACAGCAACGTGACCCGCCTGCAAAACGGGGATCTGGCCACCGCCCAAAACACCATCGCAGACAGCGACAACCTCTGGACCGGCATGTACATGGGCAGCCAGCTTTTCCGGTACCTGGTCACCAAATCGGAGGATGCCAAGCAAAACTGCATCGAAAGCTTCGAGGCGATGGAAAGACTCAACCACATCACCAACATCAAGGGGCTTTTTGGCAGGACCTACGAAAGAAGCGGCTACTATGAGTTCAAAAAGGAATACCGGGACTATGTCGAAAACTACTGGTATGAAGGATACAACAACAATGTCAGTTGGAACCATTCGGCTGATCCCGAGTGGGACTGGAGGGCCTCCGCCAGCAGCGACCAGACCGTGGGGCAGATCTTTGCCCTGATCCTGATGGCCGAATACATCGATGATGAAGCCTACCGCCAGCGGGCCATCACCCTGCTCGATGACATGATGGGCTATATCGTGGCCAACAACTATACGCTGGTGGATGTGGACGGCAAACCTTCCCTTTGGGGCCGATGGAATCCCGAGTTCATCAACCGCTTCCAGCCCATGATCGGGGACAGGAAAGTCTATTCCTCCAACCTGATCGCCTTTTTGCAGGCGGCATACAAGTTTACCGGAAAGGAAATCTATAAGGAAAGCGCGGTGGAACTGATCCGTGACCACGGATACCTGGAAAACCTCGCCCGGCCGTTTAGTCACATCGGCAAGGCCCCGGCAGATGCGGATGAATGGAGCAAGATGCTTTCCCAGGAATGGAACCACAGCGACGACGAGATGTACTTCCTCGCCTATTGGGGACTCTATCCCTATGCCTTCCATGATTCCCTGAAGCCGATCTACCGGGAGGCAATCAAAGACCATTGGGAATTTGAACGGCCTGAGAAGAATTCCCTGTGGAACTTCTGCTATGCCATGACCGGGGCCGAAGACTTTGACTTGGAGGAATCCGTCTGGCACCTGAAGGAATTTCCGCTGGATATGGTGGAATACAAGACCGAAAACAGCCACCGGAAAGACATCGAGCTGCTGGAGCCGGGCTTCTGGGGGCAACTGACCGCCGAGGTGCTTCCTCCGGATGAGCGTCCTGAGCTGAAGCATAACCGCAACCTGTTCACCCTGGATGCCGGGGACCGGAAAGCCGAACTGAGCGCCGGGGATACCTACCTGCTTCCCTACTGGATGGGAAGGTATCTGGGCGTGATCAGCGCACCGATCAAAGAGTAAAAAAACATAGTTAATGGGTAGTTTAATTGGTTAAATCCTTCCTCTTGTTGGGGAAGGATTTTTTTCTGAACGGCCTTGAACAGTTCCCGCAGATTCCCGCAGAAAAAGACACAGATTTCCGCGGATTTTTTCTTGTTGTCCTGCTTCTCCGGAAGCCGGACTGTATTCCAATCAACCTCCATCTCCGCTCCTCGGCATCGACAGCCTTTTCCAGCCCATCATCCTGCGCCGAGGTCAATGGACTTGGATTTTTTTGCCGTGGGTTCCGCTACGACGGTTGGTGAGCCTGTCAAACCATACCCACGGTTGCCACAAATGGCCCCTTCAGGGCCTGTGCCCGACACCTGCTTCCCCGATCGCCACGCCGCGACTCCCCCTTGAACCGATTGCTTTGTTTTGGAAAAGCAAGGGACTGGGGTGTTCGGTTTTGATTTCTGTCAGGCGAGTTTGACAAAGTTGTCTTCAAGTTTTACGTTGAAATTGATTTCTGCTTTCAATGCTTTGAAGACTTTTAGTATGGTGTCAACCGTTGCACTGTTGGCACTGCTTTCAAGTTTGGAGATTTGGGCTTTCTGAACGCCCACAAGCCGCCCAAGTTCTTCCTGGGTCAGGTTTCTTTCCTGTCTTGCAGCCCTGATCATCTTTCCCAAAACGTCCATTCGGAGTTCATATTCGTATTCGTCACGCTCCATTGTGCCGATTTTGCCGATGTATTTGTCTTTCATCTCGGCAAGGGTATAAGTCTTTGATTCTTTTGTTGCCATAGGACTACTTTTTTTGTTTGTTGTTAAAGTATTTTTCTCTCAGCCTTACTGCCCGGTCTATTTCGTTTGCCGGAACCTTGTCCACTTTTTTGGTGAAACCGTGGGTCGCAATTACCAAAGTTTCTTTACTATCCGTCTTGTCCCAAAATGCAAGCAGTCTTATTTGAAATCCTGCGAACTTTGTCCGAAACTCCCAAATATCGTTTTGCAGTTTCTTAAAAAGTTTTGGGTCATTGGTCTGTTCAGCAAGGTCAATATTGTAAAAGATTTTCTTGATAGTCTTGGCGTCAAGTTTGGAAATGAACTCGTCTGCTTCCTCCAAAAATTTTGTCTCAAAAAACCTCATCCAATTATGCTTTGTTGAACGCTGCAAAGATAAGTGAAGTTTCTATTTTTAGAAACTGTGGTTTGCTTTGATTGTGCCGGGTTCTGTTTTATCGGACGTAAAGCGGTTTTGGGCATAGCGGAGGTGGCGTTCAGTGCCAAACTGTCTGCCAACACCGAACTTGAAACGAAGCGAATAGCTTCATTTAACAATTAATTGTTTAGCCATACACGCCGCCTGCCCATCCCAGGAGCTGAAAAGTCAAAACGTATGGCTTTCTCGATTCCGGATTCGGGAAGCTTCTCCAATGAATTTAAGCTGGAAATGGGGAAAGTGATTTACAAATCCGTTTGGATAGAAAGGTGTTTTGCTCCCGTACGGCTGTCGGGACTACGCCTGGTCAAGCGTCAAACTACGCTCAATAGGGTTCCGCTGGCGGAATTTCGGATATTATGCAATTAGGATGGTTGGGTGCTTGAGGTGGCTTTGTCCAAAGCCAAGAAAGTACAGACAAGACCTGCCAGCCATATCAAAGACCTGACCCAGTTCATTCTTCCCCATTCAGAGGCGACTTTTTTGAGTGTTGCTGTATCGGGAAGCTGTTCTGAAAGAAACATGATCTCATTTCTGGGATAAAAATAGGCAAAGGTCAAAATCATGGAGGAGATATAGCAGAGTAAAGCCATCCCCAGGTACAACCGGATGGAAGCTGGTTTTTTCCAAAATAAAATCAATGCCAGCACAACCAAAATCAGGTTGGTAGGGTCTATCAGTCCAAAAAAAGTACCGGGATTGGCAACTGCAAAAAAATCTTTGGTTGCGGTTATGGAATCAGGGATATTGCTTTCCCAGTTGGCTGCATTGACGATGGAATTGTAGATATTGGTAAAAAACAACCCGCTTGAAAACGCAACAGATGCATAGAGGACTAGCTTTTTCATGGTTTGTGATCTTTGTTTCTGCAATAATATCCCCGAAAAGAAAATGGGGATAGTAAAAAAACGACAAAGTCAAATCCTGTCCCAATCCAACTGAAACTGTAAATGTCCGGCCGATAATTCTTTGTGAACAAGGGTAGGCGTGAGCTTGGCAAATTCCTTAAAATCCTTGATAAAGTGCATTTGGTCGTAATATCCTACTTCGTATGCCAAATCTGTCCAGGATATCGTGGGTCTGCTTTCGAGAATTTGATATGCCCTATGAAATCTGGCTATCCGTGCATACATCTTGGCGGGCATGCCCAATCGTTCTTTGCATTTTCGCTCAAAATTGCGGACACTCATACAAGCCATCCCTGCGATCTTGTCCATATTCGTATGGTAGTTTGCCAAGAGGTATTGCAGGGCAAAATCAATGGGTACCGGTTCTTTTACCTGGGACAGTTTTCCGAGAAAATACGACTGTACAATCCCGTTCAATTCGCCCAAAGAAACCGTGTCGTGGGATTTGTCCAAAAGTTCTTCGATCTCCCTGCCTATCACTTCCCTGGCACTGTACCCATTGTCAAATAGTTCCGTCATCGGAATATTCAAAAACCGGTTTAGCCCTCCCGGTTGAAAAATAATGGATACGGTTTTATGGCTTTCTTCTACCAGTAGCTTGAAGGGGGTGATTTGTGCTCCCATCAACGTGCAAGACGTAACGGTGTTGAAATTGGTCTCGCCTGATTTTTTGGATTTAAGCCGGGTATGAAGATTGATGAACATTGCCTGGTCTGGGGAAGGCATAAAATTGCCCTCCATTTTTAGGGGAACATTGCCAAAATCAGCCTCTATGACCACGATATGCCGGATCAGCGAACGCAATGCAGGATGGATCGTGCATTGTTCGGTACGGATAGTCGGCGTTGGGTGGTTCATCTTTTACTGACAGGGGGAAATGTATTCCTCATTTCCTTCAGCAGAGACCGTTATCTCCGTTCCCTTCACGTTCAGTTTCTTTTTTTCGGCCATTACTTTGATCGATTAGTTCATTGTTGCGGTTGTAAAAACTAAGCCTAAGCTAACTCCAGTCCTGGATTCAGTTGAGAAAAGCGTGGACTACGCCGAGGTGGAGATAGTAAGCTTTGTCCATGAATTCAAGTTAGAAATAGGGAAGGCGAATGACAAATTCGTTTGGATAGAAAGGTGTTTTGCAAACGCCTAGTCGGGCAGTAGCCTAAAGTCCGATTTTGGGAACTACCATCATATTGTCAAGCCTAAGAAGAAAGGGATATGAATCCCTGCTTTAATGTGTTTATTTTTTTTGAATGGCCACATTGAATCTCGCATATTTGGTAGGAACGTCTCCGAAGAAGGCTTTCCGGATGCTCGATTTCCTACTACCTCAAAACACATCCGATAGCTATCGGATCTACAATCCAGTGAACCGCCGTATACAGCTTGTCCCGAACTTGATTCGGGGAGACCCGTACTGCCTGTCCCGAGAATCGGGATACGGTGGAGGGAGAGGCGCGCCCTATCGAGGAAACTCGGTAGGGCCGTCTACTCGACTGTCGGCCCGCCTTACCCAATCTTTTTATTTATCTCGTCTTTGAGCGGTCTTAAATGTCGGGTCACAACTGACCAAATAATTGAGTCGTCAACATTGTCGTATGAGTGAACCAATCTGTTTCTCTAATCAATTCGATTGAGTTGGAAATGTCAGACAAAAACTTTTTCTCCTTCTCGGTGATAGATTAACTTTTTTGTCCGATTGATATTTGATTTGAGATATGGATTTCGAATCGAGTCCTCTGTCAATAAATCTACCTTTCTGTTAAAAAGGGCTTCAAGTTTGTCCCATAGCGAAAGTAAAGCTTCTCCGCGGTCGGCTGGGTCGTCAATGTCAATTTTGACGACCACGTCAATGTCGCTTGTATTTGGGTCAAAATGGTCGGTAATGGATGACCCGAAAGCATAGATTTTGTCCACCTGGTGTGAACGGCATAAGTCAACAAAGTCCGTGTATCTCTCTCGTATTAAAGTCATTAAGTCCATGTCCAAATATACTTGATTTTTGGGTTATTTTTCGTCAGATGGGCTTGCACACAAAACGGTTAATTCCTGCATGTTTCTCTTTTTATTGCGCACTACCCCCGATTTGGCCTGCTTCCCGCAACAGTTGCGGCTTTTTTCATTGTCAGAAGGGTTCTTGCCTCGTCCCGAGAACAAATTACCAATTCCGTCCAAACTGTCTATAGGGCTTTGAATAGTTTTGCCGGAAATGGATGGAAAAAAGTGTGGCGGCCGAAACCAGCCGCCAATCTTGGGAAACCAATAACCAAATTTAACCTAAATCATTCCCTTAGAGGGAGTTATCAAATAATCCAAGGCTCCAAGTTCAAGCCGAATGGCTTTCGACTGTCGTCCGTGGACTGTTGACCATTTCCTCGTGCCGAGCCCGGTTACTGAGCTTGTCGAAGTATCACTCAAACCCAAAAACCAACGGAAACAAAAACACCACCACGGCACTCCAAATCATATAGACCGGAAGGTAGCGGACGATGGATCTGCCCACGGGGGCAAGCTCCGCCTCTTTGGCGGCACTCTGATAGAGTCTCCAACTGACGATCAGGAGATGGATCAAGATCAGGAGGTTTCCGCCCAGCACGGCGGTTCGGTTGGGGGTAAATCCCCACTCGGAGATCCGGAAGATGATCGCCGAGATCGCCACGCCGTTGACGGCAATGGTGACCAGGGACAGGAGAAACAGGATCCAGATCCCGAAAGGCTGCCGTTCTTTGGAGGAGCTTTCCGCCACGGAAAAGAAGATCAAGGCCATCACTCCGACCAACAGCGCATTGAAGAGCATCAGGAACTCCCGGTCGTTGTAGGGATCCTTTCCGGTGACGGCTATGGCCACCAGGTAGAACACCAGTATCACAAGCACCAGCGGACTGAAGATCTTGGCGATGACCGGAGACACTTTGTTGACCAGTTGGGGATTGGTGTGGGCGAGGTAAACGCCGAGGATCGGAATCGCCGGCAGGCCGAAGGCCGCTACGTAACGGCCCCAAAAGACCTCGATTTGGACGCCGATCAATGAAAACAGGTTGATGGTGACGGCACTCAGCAAAAAAGCGGCTATGCCGATCAGGACAGACAGGACTGCTGCCTCGCCGTTGAAACGCAGATAACTGAGGCGGTTTTGCCAGTTCAGGAGATCCGGTCCGGAATAGGCCGCTCCCAGCAATCCCCAAAGAATGAGCGGCAGGTGGATGCAGGCCAGGATCAGCGTGTCGGTGTCTGTTCCCGGCAGGGCATTGATATAGACCAACGACAGCCCGGTGATGCCGGTAAGCACGGCTATGGTGTTGAGCGGGAGTTGGTTTTTCCAGGCGAAGAAGGCTGTGATCAGGGGCAGGACGATGAAACTGATATTCCTCGGATAGAAAAACTCCTCGTCGATGGAGAAGATCTCGGGGACCTTGGCCAGGATTCCGGCGGTGATGATGCCAAGGATGATCCAGCCGTGTTCTTTTTTGGAACCCCAGGAAATGGCGTCCGGCTCGTCTTTGAGGCGTTCGTACCAGAATTCAGTCAGTTCATTTCCCCTGATCTCGGGGTAAACGGAAAGAAAGGCCTGTTTGAATTCGGACTTGTTGGACCGGTAGAGTTTTTCCAATTCACCGGGTTCATTGATGTGTTTTAGGATATCCATGTGTTTGTAAGTTTTTGAATTTTCTGAAGTTTTTATTGAGGGCCAAAAGGCATTTTCTGTGCGTGTGACCCAAGAATGCTTGAGAATTGCTTTTCATTCTTTCATTTTTTCCAAAGCTTCCATGCAGTGGTCAAGTGGGTTTCCATCCCGGTGGATGCATTCGCAAAAGGCAAAACCGGCTGCCTCTTGCTCGGTATTGGCATATTGGGACTGGCAATCTTTCAGGGAGTTGCGAGGCAAAGTTTGAAACCCGGAGTTGGCCATCCATAGAACCACTGCCACCATGGCCGCTACTCCTGAAAAAAAAGGAATGGGAAACCTGGTGCTGTATTTTTCCGGGTTTTTCAGGCTTGCTTCCTTCGAATACCTGGTGAAAGGGAGGATGTATCTGAGTTGGTCGTAGTTCCAGGCGAGTAAATAGAGATTGGCCAAGACCATCAATGGACTGGTGACTATTGATCCTTCGAAGCGGACGGCATAGGAAAGAATCCAGATATTGGTGATAATCGGCAGGTACAGGAGAGCTCCCAGCGTGACTGTTCTGGGGATCAGAAGCAGGATGGCTGCCAGTACCTGGGCATATCCGACAAACGTGTAATAGTATCCGGTGTGGTGAAGCGCCTCCAGATAGGCCCCCATCGGATGGAGGGGGGACAGCCCGCTGGCAAACCGTTCGCCCACGATCTTCACCACTCCGGCCACAATAAAGGCATAAGCCAAAGCCACCCGGCAAAAGATCGAAAATATCCAATACCACCTGTTTTTCTTGATCTGGAAATAGAAGGATTCCAGCGCATTGGGTTGTTCTGAAGCGGCCATTGTGTTTTCAGGCTTATTTAAGTTCTGTTGGATAAAATTTACAAGGTTTTTTGGGTGCCTCAGTCAAAGCGTCCGGTGAAGTTGAAAGCGAGCACGGCGGCCATCCAGAGCGCGACGA
>CAZGYC010000043.1:33732-35328 GCA_964530015.1 uncultured Limnohabitans sp.
TCAAAGCGTCCGGTGAAGTTGAAAGCGAGCACGGCGGCCATCCAGAGCGCGACGAAATAGAATATCGTGCTGAGGATGATGGCGATCAGCTTTTGCTTTCCGAAGGGAAACCAGACAAAACCCATCAGGTAGAAGATCACTCCGCCGACTGCCCCGCCCAATGGGATGAGCGTGAGCGGAACCAGCATCCAGGATTCGAAAACATCCTCTTTGGTAAGGATGATAAATAGGAGCAGAGCTAAGGGAGCAAATGCTCCCAGTAGTGCGGGAAGGCCCAAACTTTTGACCACTGGGCCTTTGAAGAAATCGTTTGGCTTGTTCATGGAAGGAATGGATTCAGAGATTTTCATTTTCAATAGTTTGATAAGTATGGTTTTGTGACAGTGATAATCAGCATTCTAATCAGTAGTAAAACATCCTATTAATGGTCTCGACAAGCTCGACCACCGAAGTTTAGGTTTTGTAGGGGGGGGAATGCGGCTTCGCCGCATTCCCCCCCTGAAACAACGACCACCCGAACACCGAGCTGTCGAGGTGTTGTCGTTGAGCCTATGGAATTGTGTTGATGATTTGTCGCAGGCATAAATTTTCATTAAATGATCCCCTTTGATTTTTTAACTCCAGAGAAAGGATTTGTTCGATGTTTTAAATGGGCAGAAAGTACTTTGATTCTCAAAGTGAATGGATAAATTTTTTTAGGTTTTGTTTTCTTTGATCAGATTTTCCAAGAATTCAAGGTGCGCCTGAAAGGCGTTTTTACCTTCAGAAGTTGCCGAATAATTGGTCAGGGGTTTTCTGCCGACGAAAGACTTTTCCACACGGATGTACGCGGCATTTTCCAGGTTCCGAAGGTGGGAGGCCAGATTGCCGTCGGTCACCTCCAGGAGTTCCTTGAACGAATTGAAATCAAACTGCTCATTGACCATCAGGATGGACATGACACGCAGCCGGACCACGTTTTCGAACGCTTTGTCGTAATTCCCCTTCACGTTATCGGTCGTATTTGTAATACATCATGGAGCCGTAGATCACATGCAGCACCCCAAATCCCAATGCCCAGCAGATCAGGCCATATTCGGGATGAAAGGCGGCAATCAGGCCCATAACCAACTGGCCCAGCCCGAGATTTTTGATTTCACTGAGCGTAAAATGGGATGCGTTGATCAGGCCCAGTCCATAAAACACCAAAGTCGTTGCCGCCAGGAGATGAAAGTAACCTTCGTGGATTAAGGCAAAGGAGAAAAGCCCTCCGGCAATCACCGGAATGAACAAAGCCAAAAGAAAGCGTTTGCTAGCCGGAGACCAAAAGCGGTGGGAATTTCGCCGGCTTTTCTTTTGGCTCAGCAGGTAGGCCGAACCCAATGCTGCCAACAGGACCGCAAATGCGGCAAGCAAAAAATTGGTCATGAGGTCCCTTTCCGGGATAGGACTGGCCTTGTTGCCCCAGGCACTTTCCGGGAAATAAATCCAATACCAGGCCATCCCTGCACCGACCAGTGCATAAAGTCCGGCGAGTACACCCGACAGTCCGCTGAGCGAAAGGAAGCGGGTGCTCCGCTCCATCATCGATTTGATTTCGGCTAATTCTTGTTCCGG
>CAZGYC010000044.1:0-34625 GCA_964530015.1 uncultured Limnohabitans sp.
CTTCGCCCCTTCCGAGATTATCTTTTCCAAAGCCGCCAAAAAGACAGCCGCAGAATTGATCAAAAATGATTTCATCACCTTCCATTGCGAGGACTGGGTTTTTCAATATGATTTTTGCTACGAAAAGCTGAAAAACCATTTTGGCACCGCCAATCTGAAAGGCTTCGGGATCGAAGAGCTTCCTTCGGGCATTGTGGCTGCGGGGGCGATATTGTATTATCTGGAAGAAACCGAGCACCGGGAAGTACAGCATATTGCGGCCATCTCCCGGATTGCCGAGGAAAAATACGTCTGGCTGGACAAGTTTACCATCCGAAACCTCGAGCTGGTGTTTCCCCAGCACGAGGGAGGGGTTCCGCTGATCCAGATTTTGGATCAGACCGTGACGCCGATGGGTTCGAGGATGATGAAGAAATGGATGGTCTTGCCGCTCAAGGAAAAACAACCCATCGAAGAGCGGCAAAATGTGGTGGAGTTCTTCTATCAGAATTCCGCCCTGCTTGACCAGATCCTTCCGCAGCTCAGGCATGTCGGTGATCTGGAGCGCCTGATCTCCAAAGTCGTGGTCGGCCGGGCCAATCCCCGGGAAATGAACCAAATCAAGCGGGCCCTGAAGGCAACCTTGCCCATCAAGGAACTGCTTAGAAATCAGGAAAACCCTACCCTCAAACGCCTGTCGGACCAGATCCATCCCTGTGAATTTTTGCTGGAAAAGATCGAACGGGAGCTTCAGGAAGATGCGCCGATGCTGGTGCATCAGGGCGGGGTGATCAAAGACGGCATAGATCCGGAGCTCGATGAATACCGGGGACTGGCCAACAAGGGAAAGGACTTTCTGGTCCAGATCCAGCAGCGGGAAGTCCAGCAGACGGGGATTTCCTCCCTGAAGATCTCCTACAACAAGGTCTTTGGCTACTACCTGGAGGTCACCCACGCACACAAGGACAAGGTGCCCCAGGAATGGATTCGCAAGCAAACCCTGGTGAATGCCGAGCGGTACATCACCCCGGAGCTGAAGGAATACGAGGAAAAAATCCTGCATGCGGAGGATCGGATGATCGCGTTGGAGCAAAAGTATTTCCTGGCTTTGATCCAGGAGGCCGCGCAGTTTGTCACCCAAATCCAACAGAACGCGAGAGTCTTGGGGACGCTGGATGTGTTGATTTCATTTGCCCAGGTAGCGCTCAGCAATGGCTACTGCCGCCCAAAAGTGTCCGACACCGAGACCCTGGAAATCAGGGACGGTCGGCATCCCGTGATCGAAAGGCAGCTTCCCCCGGGCGAAAACTATGTGCCGAATGATATTTACCTCGATCACGACAGCCAGCAGATCATCATCATCACCGGTCCCAACATGGCGGGCAAGTCGGCCCTGCTGCGCCAGACGGCCCTGATCGTGCTGATGGCCCAGATGGGCAGTTTTGTGCCGGCTTCATTTGCACGGATCGGGATTATCGACAAGGTCTTCACAAGAGTCGGCGCCTCGGACAACCTGTCCAAAGGAGAGTCTACCTTCATGGTGGAGATGACCGAGACGGCCAGTATCCTGAACAACCTTTCGGACAGGAGCCTGGTGCTGATGGACGAGATCGGCCGGGGTACCTCTACCTACGACGGCATATCGATTGCCTGGTCCATTGTCGAGTTTTTGCATAGCCATCCGACTTTCAAAGCCAAGACGCTTTTTGCCACCCACTACCACGAGCTGAATCAACTCGCCGGGGATTTTCCCAGAGTGAAAAACTTCAATGTGGCGGTCAAGGAGGTCGGCAACAAGGTGATCTTCATGCGAAAGCTCAAGGAAGGCGGCAGCGAGCACAGTTTTGGTATCCACGTGGCCCAGATGGCCGGAATGCCCAATCCCGTCGTCCTTCGTGCCGCCGAGATCATGGGACATTTGGAAAAGGACAAAGCACTCAAAGAGAAAAAGGAGTATTTCAAAACCATCCCCAAAAACAATTTTCAGCTCAGTCTCTTCGAGGTGGATCCGAAGTTTACGGAGGCTAGGGAGCTTTTGGACCAGATCGATATCAACGCCATCTCACCCATTGAGGCGCTGCTGAAATTGCACGAAATCAAAAAGAAGTTGGAATGAAAAGAGCTTTTGCCTACCTTAACTACGATTGAAGAAAGCCTAAGAGAACGTTTTTGGATGGATAGGGTATTACTCAGGGACCTGAAGAAGCAGGATAAGTATACCAAGTTTTTTAAGCAGTGGAAGGAACAGGAATTCCGGGGGGAAATCGATGAGCAAAAACTCAAGGAAGAACTGGAGTCCCTATGCAAAACGATCGGTATGAACGAAGGCCTCGTCGTGGCCTGCTTTGACTATAGAAACCTGAGCCTGGCATTTTTCACCGGCAACGTCAAAAAACTGACCGGATATCCCGAGTCCATGTTCCGCAACAAGGGAATGGAAACGTCCATGGCCATGATCCACCCCGATGACCGGCCCGAGCTATTCCGTTTCCAGCAAATCGTTTTCGAGGCCTTCCATGCATTGACCATTGCCGAGCGGCACTCATTTGAGTTTTCCTACACCACCAGGTGGGTTCACCGAAATACGAGAGAGGTGATTTGGATGATTTCCAAAGTCAGGCCCTATGTCATCGACGATGCGGGCAATTTCATCATGGACCTCCACATCATCGTGCAGCTTTCCACTCCCCCGAAGACCAAAGCCTACGATTGGAACTACACCTTTACCAGCGACAATGGATCAAAGATCTTTGTCAGCAAAAACTCGCCGGTGGACAAAGCCGTCAAATTGACCATCAAAGAGCGGCAGGTCGTAGAATACATGCTGGAAGGAAAGGAATCCAAGGAAATAGGCGAGATTCTGGCCATTTCCGTCAATACCGTGGCCACTCACCGAAAGAACATCCTCAAAAAGCTGCGTGCAAGAAATGTGGGGGAAATGGTGAAGATTTTGGCCTCTTACGATTTTTGAAAAGGCCTGTAAATCAGCGGAAATTGAGAGAAGCCTTGTCTTTTCGGAAAAAATTCTTCGATGCTGGCTTGTAAAATTATATTAGAGGCTTACCTTTGCATCCACAATTCACCCGGATCACGTTCTGGGAATTGACATAAGCGAGAGTAGCTCAGCTGGTAGAGCACGACCTTGCCAAGGTCGGGGTCGCGAGTTCGAATCTCGTCTCCCGCTCAACAAAGCCCTTGCAAAAGGGCTTTGTCGTTTCAGGACATTTGTAATTCAAATCGAGCCTGAAGCTCTCCGGATCGGCAGAGTTAGCCGGGATGGTGGAATAGGTAGACACGCAAGACTTAAAATCTTGTGGGAGCAATCCCGTGCGGGTTCGATTCCCGCTCCTGGTACAGAAGCCTCGCAGACATGCGGGGTTTTTATGTTTTTAATGCCAAACAGCCTTCAAAGAATCCTTCCCCAGTCAATCTTTAGTTCACCAATTCGGGCAAGGGTTGTTGCCAAGTTCCATTGGTCACTTGCTGTTCCGGCCCGTAGAGTCGGACGACATAGTTATAAGGCCCGGACGCTGGAGTGGGCAACCAGTTTCCTTCTTTGTTTTTACCCGGTGAAGTTGATTGCAGATAGATCACCAAATCTCCGTTGGGCTCATATTTCAAGCCTTTGCTTCTGTCACCAATTGAGTAACGATTGATCGGATTATTGACCAACCCGCGTTTAGGCAGGCTATACATCGTAATACTCCAGAAGTAACTTACTTTTGGCATGTTTGCTTTGGTGAATCGCAGCGTATAGTTGTTTTGTCCAAGCAACGGCTTCCCTGTCGCATCACTCAAGCTGCCCACATAGACAGCCTCTTCTTTCGTGTTGCCAAAAAGGCCCATCGCTGCTGCGGTAGCCCGTGTTAGATAATCGTTTCTTAAATCCGCGCGTGTGCCAAAGAGGTCAAGCGAACTTGTTGTTTTGTCAATACTTGCTTTTAGCGCCATTTCGCCATCTTGGATCCCTTGTGCAATCGCCGATCTGATCTCTTTGGTGTAGTTTGCAGTATCAAAGGTTTCCCCCGGGGCGATGCCGATCCGTGCAAACCGGTCGCGTAACGCGATCTCGCTGGAGTCTATGGAAGTATACTGCAGCAACGCATTCAGGAATGATATGAAGCGGATCGATTGATAGTCTCCTTCTTTCCATGCAGGTAAGGGCTGCGTGTAAGACTTCACCGCAGGGGCAGGTTTGTTGAGGTATTCATGTAATGGGGAGATCTTCAGCTTATCCTGAATTTTTATCACATTGTCAATATTCTCTCCTGCCTTGAGTTCAATCCTTCCCAGCAGGGTTACAAGATTCGTCTCCGACACCAATACTTCATCAATCCCATCCGGCGTATTTCCCTTCCAGTCGGGCCCGGCCAGCAGATATTTTCCTGCGCCGTTTCCGGTAGACCGTGTACCCACGTACGCAAAATTGAATGTATAAAGATCGATGAGCTGCATCACGTAATAGCGCTTGGGGTCAATCTCAGGTACCTCCAAAATCATTGGTTCATCGGACAAGTTCAAGATAGCCCAAGAGTAGGGCGTGTCATTGTTGGGCGTGACTACGCTGGTGTCGGCGGGAGTAAAGCTTTTGCCATAATTTTTGAATTTGTTAAAGCCACCGGCACCGTCCGGATAGTTTTGATCCATCGCATAGAGGTACATGCTCCGGTAGTTATAGAACATCGGATAGCCATATATCCACGCCTCTTTGGCAATGCTGCGTGCTGAGTCCGCAGACGTGGTGACTGCCGATTTGCTTCCTTCATTGGCTTGCTGGCACGAAGTGATTGTCCAGGCAACGAGCAATGGGAAAACCAGTGTTTTTAAAAACTGTCTCATGGGAATGAAAATTTATGCAGTTGGCTGCTTAGTTGCTCTTTTGAATATCATCCATCTTCCAGCTTTTGTCGAAGTATTCCTGCGTTGGGCCGTAAAACCTCATATATGCAAACCAATGCTTACCAGGGAGTGTTTGCACCCAATTTGCTTCCTTGCCCGGAGGTGCAGTCGGGCCGAAATAGAGATCGACCGAGCCATCTGTATTCTTAATCAGGTCTTTTCGTGAAGAAAGATCCGCGTTACGTTGCGGATTGTCGATCAGGCATCGTGTTGCTGCATCGTACACCGTCAATGACCAGAAATTGACTGCCGGCGGATTTGCCGGAATGTGCAACGTGTAGTCGTTTCCCCCGTCAAGCCAGTTTCCATCCTTGTCCTCGTAAGCGCCCAGATAAGCCTGTCCTACATTGGGAATTTTGGAGATCATGGCTTTCGAGTACGTGACCGCCTCAAAAAAATACGATGCCCGCTGAAAGAATTCATCGTAATTTTCGGCATGCTGCGATGGATCGTCCATGACCATCACGTAGTCCCATTTTCTATCGGGCCAGTGGAGCACATTGGAGAAACGCTTGCTAAACGAATTGGCCATTGCCGTTAATTTTCCTCTTTCGGCAGCCGCTGTCAATATTTTTCTTTGGTGATCCGATGGGGCAAAGGGTTTGCCTTTGGAAATCCCCAAATTGTCGAGCCACGCCATGAAGAATCGGTCACGTTCCTGTGTTGGTTCTTTCTGAACAATGGCATGAAGCCGTTCCCAGTAGGCGAATCCATCGGGCTGTCCGCCATAATATTTCTTGCCGCCAGGACTTACCACCCGTGTGGCAGGCGGATTGGCGCGTTGGTCATAGGGATAGATTTTCACGCCATTTACAAGCTCTTCGGCTTTTTTGGGATCGGGATCCAATGCCCTGAAACCAAAAAAGATATTCATGGTATTGCAGGGAACGACAAAGTATCCCTCAGCCTTGAAATCTTTGTGACCCGGAGGCACCAACACATATTTTCCCCCTTTGCCTTTGTCGGGACCCATTTCACCGATGACGGCTTGTTCGCGCTGCCAAAAATCACCCAAGCCCCCCGCAGTGTGGCCGGCGGGCATCTCGATTACCGTGGGACCATTCTTGGACAAATCAATAAAGTTAATGATGTAAGGCGTAGTGGCGTTGGCGGTTAAAATGCCCAGTTTGTCTTCGTAAGAATTGTAAAAGACCAGGTCATTGCTGGTGGCTCCAAACACCTCTTCGTGCATGTGTTGCCATTCAGCAAACGCAACGATGGGCAAGCTCCAGAGGTAGCACTGGACGGCTTGCTGGTAATCCGACTGGTCGAATAAGTCATCAACGGATGATTTTGAGGGGAGTTCACCATCAATGGAAATGTTGGGCGCACCTGTTTCCGAAGTGGCGCCTTCATTCCCTTTTGTCAGCCTATTTTTTGGATCCTCCTGCTGTGAACAACCAACCAGGAGTAGTCCCAGAAACCCGATTTGGAATATTGTCTTCATATGAGAGCTTGAAAGTCAAAAATTGGAGTTAGTCTGTTTGTGGACATACTGTTATTCCTTCACTTCTTCTATTTCGCCGGGCTTCCAGGTTTTGTCAAACCACGGTTGCAGCGGACCGTAAAGACGTAGGATCGTCCACCAGTTTTTTCCCGGAACGGTTTGTACCCAGTTGTTTTCTTTTCCCTTGGGTGCCTTGGGACCAAAGTAGATGTCAACAGATTTGTCGGGATTGACCACGATGCCTTTGTCCTGACTACCAATGCTCGGGAATCGTTGATCTGTTTGCAACATGGCCCTGGTTTGTAGATCATAGGCGACCAGCGACCAAAAGTCTTTTGCCGGAATACCGGTAGGCAAATGGATTTTATAGGTCTTGCCCCCATCCAAAGCCTGACCGTTTGAATCCAAAAAAGCACCGGCGTATTGTGAACCAATACCCACATGGGCTATTGACATGGCCGGGGTGATGCCTGTGGCTGCGAAAAAGAACATACTGCGCGGATCTAGCAGACGGACACCCTCCCTTTCAAACAAATAACTGCCGCCGATAAACGATGTTCCCCATGCACTGTTTGGGAAAAGATAAAATTCCGGGATGCGTGATTTGACAGTAAGCGCGCGCACGGTAGCATTCCCTACCAAAGCGGCTTCGCTCAAGGTCTTTTTCATCCGTTGATCGGGTGCAAACTCTTTTCCCTTTTCAATGCCAATCGATGCCAGCAGGCCAAGCGTTTCGGCATCGATCGCTTCGTGGGGCTCTTCTTGTACCACATGGTTCACTTCTTCAAAAAAAGAATAGTCCATCGAATGGATCGTATTGAAATATTTGCCGGATCCATTGATAAAATTGGTGGCCGGAGGATTGTTGGCTTGTGAAAGCGGGTAGATCTTGACGTTCTTTTTGAAGCTTTCCAGCGTAGGTTTGGAGCTGCCATCTACCAAAAAACCGCGGATAATCAGCCAATTGCCGTAGGTGGGGGAATGAGACACGAAATAACCTTCCGGAATAGCCCCTTCATAGCCGGGTGGGACAAAAAGAAATTTCCCTCCTTGTCCCTTGTCAGGACCAGCATTGCCCATGTCACCGACATAGTTAAACCAGAAATCATCCACGAAGCCCAGCACATTTGGCGGTGTCTCGATGACCAGCGGGCCATCTTTCAAATCCAGCCAGCCAAACAGATAGACAGACTCGGTATTGGCGGTGAGAAAAAGCGTTCGGGAATCCATCCGGTCTTCGAAGACTACCACCGTGTTATTGTTTACGCCCATGCTTTTTAGCCCTTCCCGCATGGCATAAAGGGAGGCAGCGGGCATGGCAGTGAGGAATGCCTGAACCCCGCGTTGAAAATCCAGATTGTCATACACCTTTTGGATCGTACTGTCGTCAGGAAATCCATCTGTGAAATTCAGGGTTCCCAACCGGGTTTCCACCCGGTCGGGAATGGTGATGGATGCCGGGATTTCTGTTTTATACTGCTGCGCAAAAGCAGTGGTGGTGCACATGGCCGCTATAGCCGTCACGAAAAGCAGCTTGGCAATCTGTAAGCGTTGGAAATTTCCCATAAAAGATCATTTTTTGTTAAAACTGGCAATTGATCCCGCCAAAAATCTGAAGGGCTGGCTGACCCGTGCCTTCATGAAGCACTGTAAACTGTGGCTCTAGGAATATATTGAAAAGCAACTTGCCCGACTTGGCAATGTGGCCTGCCCCAAACCCAAGGGGCACATTGTAAGCGTCTGTTTCGATATTGAAATTCCACAATGCGGATGAGCGAAGATAGGCTCCCTTGCCCAGCTGAAACATGGCAAATGGCTGTACGATTAATAGACTCGTTTCGGGCCGTTCTTCATCTCCGGCAACGGACGCCTGAAAAGTGATCAGTGTACCCCACTGAAATGTCGGGGAGGCCGTATTAAAGGCCACAAACGCACCTCCAAGCTGCCATTTTCCCCCGCCCAGATAGTCGCTGGATGCAGTTGGGATCACCACCTGCGGACCTACGCCGAGCATGGTCTTGGCATCGGGTTTGGAAAAGGTATAGGTTGCGAAAAAATTCAGGTCGCCCAATCCGGAACTGTAGTTGGGAACACTTCCCGAATAGCCCGCCGGTGCCGTAGCCAGAGGTAGCGTCGCGCGCATCAGGACCTTTCCATTTGCAAACGGCATGGCATAGCGCAACAGCATCGTGTTCGCTTTCAGATCGGAGTCCTCGTAGATAGAAGGGACATAGTAGTTCTGAAGATTTAGTGCTTTGGTATTGGCCAATGGGTTGTTGGCCTTTTTGGTTTCTTCTTCTGAAAGCTGAGCCTGGGCCAAGGCGGGAAAAAGAAACAACAACGCAATGCCCAATGATTTTAAAATATTCATTTGTGTAGATTAAATAGTATTTGACTTAAAAAAAAGATCCTTTATGGCATTTTAAATCTATTGATTTTTATCAACGTAGCAAATGTGATTGAAGAAAATCGTATTTGGCCAGACGAAATTGCCAATGAGACGGTAGCTGGAATCAAACCTTTCCCGATCGATTTCTTTTTTGTCAGGTGACTTTTTTGGTTTTTCCCCGATGTAGGACAAAAACTCATCCGCCACGTCCATGCCGTTTTGTGTTTGTGAAGATATCCCGCAGGGATGCGGAGACTATCCCCGAAAATCGGGTAAATTCAACCTGTTCTTTTTATTCCAACATCCCTGTCCCGGAAAGACTATGCGATCTTTTCTTGTTGGTTGGCTTGTCCTCCTGTGTCCACTCTGTTTTGGCCAATCCATCCAGACGCTGGACAGCCTGATAGCTTCCGGCAATCCCGTTAAAGCCCTTGAACTGATCAGGGATCATATTGTCGTCCTCGAATTGAATGAAAGCTACTCGGGTTTACCGGATTACCTGGAAGTAATGGGAAGGGCACTTTTGGAGATTTCCGATGAAAATCAGGCAAATGACCAAGTGGAGAAGCAGCTTTTGAAATGGGAAAAACTCCTCGAAAGCCCCAAGGATCTGAAAAATCTCTGGCTGGCCGCAGCAGCTTGGTACGAATACACCGGGCAGCTCGAAAAAGCCTATCAGGCCGAGCTGAAGGCGGTGGATTTTGCAAGACGAGAGCGGGGAATTACTCCAAAAGAACTGGGGAAGCTGCTGGTAAACCTGGGAGCCTATTCCGTCAACCGGATGGATTTGTCCACGGCCAAAAAGCACCTAAACGAAGCCCAGACCCTACTGGAAAAGGAACCCGATCCTGAATCAATCTATCGAATCAACAGCTTTTTGGGCAATATGGCATACTTCGCGTCCCGGATGGATTCGGCGGAGTTTTATTACAAAAAGTGCCTGGCCGCCATCGGGACGATGGAGCCCAGTCCCAGAAACAGCCACTACCGCCCGGCCATTGTGCTCAACAACCTTTCCGGCGTCCAGTCCGCACAGGGAAAAACCAGCGAGGCCATCCAATCCATGAATGAGACTATCGCACATCTCGGCGCATTTCAGGATGCAGAGCCTGAGCCCAGTCTTCGGATGAAAGGAAGGGAATTTTACTTCCAGGCAATCGACAATCTGGGTGGAATCTACAAGGGTCTCGGCAATTTCCGAAAGGCGCAGGATCTCCTGGAGTATGCCTATGACAAGAAGCGCGAATTTTTCGGTACAGCCAGCAAGGAGGTTTGGCTATCGGAGATCCTCCTCGGACAGTTGTATTTTGAGCAGGAGGAATCGGAAAAGGCCCGCAAAATCCTCCATCAGGGCCTACAGGGATTGAAGGGTACCGACGGAAACTACGTCCTCTATGAGGCCGACGGCTGGTACACCCTGGCCCGGATCGAGGATGCCGACCAAAATGACGCGCTGGCTGCCGAATACTACCAAAAGGCCGATTCCCTTTTCCAAACAGGTTTGGAAGGAGAGTTTGACGTGATTTACCTCGGTTTTTTGAAGAACTATGCCAGGTTTTTGGCGGAAAGCGGCAAAGAAACCCAGGCGATCAACAAGGCCAATACCGCCTACGAATATGTCCGTGAAAACCAGGGCGGACAAAGCCTGATGGCTTTTCAACAGGAATTGAGTGTGGGGGAGGTCTTTTATGTGTTGAGTCGCTTTAAGGAATCTCAATTTTGGAGCGAAAAGGCACTCAAAACCCTCAATAGCCAATTCTCGGGAAAGGAATCCCTCCTGGACTCCCTTCAGTTGGAGCGGAACAAACCCCAGGCCATGCTGCTCAGTGCCAAATCCCGCTATGCGATCCGGGAGGAAAAAGACACTGTTTTCCTGAAAGCTCTCCTCTTGGAATTGGAGTCAGGATTGGAGGCGCTGGACCGAAGGAAGATCTTTCTGGAAAGCGAAGCGGATGTCAATCTGATGATTCGGGAAAACCAGGATTATTTCCGGTTTTTGGAGCAGCTCTACCTGGAGCTTTACCAAAAAACCCAGGATCAGGATTACCTCGTCCAGTTGCTCAGCACACATGAATCGGCCCTGTATCAGCGAATCCGCGCCCGGCTGGAGCAGGTGGACCAATTGCGGTTTGGGGGAATTCCCAAGGAGTTTTTCACAGCGGAAAGCGCATTGAAGGAAACCCTCCGATCCTCCATCAAGGGTTCGGAAAACGGCATCGAAGAATACCTCGCCGCTTCAAAGGCTTGGGAAAGATTCCTTTCGGAGACGCGCCGGGATTTTCCCGAGTATTTTGACTTCCGCTACGCTTCCATCCAACGGGATTTTGGATTTGTATCCAGTCAGCTTCCGGATGCGACATCGGTGGTTCGCTACCTCTTTGTCGGAGAGGATCTTTTTGCACTTGTTTTGGGAAAATCCGAGCTCCGGTTGTTTCCGCTGGATTTTAAGCCGGCCGAGAAAATCCTGGGAACCTATCAGAAGGAATGGTCGGATGAGAAACAATCGATGGAAAACCTTCACCGGCTTTACCTTGCCCTTTGGGCGCCCTTGGAATCGGCGATCACCCACGAACGGGTCTTGGTCGTGCCGGATGGAATCCTTTTCAACCTCAATTTTGAAATCCTTACGCCGCATGAGTTGGCGTCCTATTCAGGTTTGGCTGAAGGAAGTCTGTTGTCCAAATACAGTTTTTCCTATCACTATAGTACGCTGCTGTTTTCCTACCCGGCCCAAGGCCAGGCCTACAGCTCAAATTTTGCGGCTTTTGCCCCGGGATTTTTTGACGAAATGAAAGACGCGTACCTCAGCAGTATCCAAGACAGCCTGCAGATCGACCGATCCTACCTTACCCTGATTCCCCAGCCCTTTACCGACCGTCTGGTGAACAGTCTCAAAGGGTTTTTTGGTGGGGAAATATTTACCAAGGAAGCCTCCACACTCGATCAATTTAATCTTGAAGCCGGGCAGCACCGGATCTTGCACATCGGAACCCATGCCGAATCCAACAACATCAGCCCAGACTTTTCAAGGTTGATCTTTGCAAAAACCAAAGGTTATCCCGGGAAGGAAAACTCACTTTTTGCCAAAGATATCTACCAGCTTGACCTGAGATCTGAGCTGGCGGTACTGATGGCCTGTGAGACCGGAAAGCCTGCCTTTTCTCCGGGTGAGGGGATGATTTCCCTTGCCCACGCCTTCAACTATGCGGGAAGCAAAAGTCTGTTGACGGGCATCTGGAAGATCGACGAGCAAGCCAATGCCCAGATCGCAGCGGCGTTTTACCGATACCTTTCCGAGGGACAAACCAAGGACAAAGCCCTTCGGCTGGCCAAGCTCGACTATTTGAAAAATGCCGAAGGAAGATCACTTTCTCCGGAGTTTTGGGCGGGGCTGATTGTGATGGGAGATACTTCCAGGGTGGAGTTTGATCCCGTCACTGGCCAAAAGTTCTGGATTGGTATCGGTTTGGGCGGTTTTATCCTGGGAGTTTTGGCACTTTGGTTCTTCTACCGAAAAAAGAGCAAAGAGAGGTGATGACTTTTTGCGGGGAGTCCGATGAAAGGGTAGTTAACCACATTTTCTATGAAAACCTCCTCTTTCTTTTCCCCAGCCGCCAGATGGGTACCAGGTATCCTGATTTTACTGCTTGTTTCCTGCTCCGACTCCTCCGATCAGGATCCCGTCCCGCCCAAAGACAACACACAGGAAGACATTGCCTTGATTGACGATAAGATCAATGCCTTTCTTTCCACCCACAAGATTCCCGGAGCTACCTTGGCGATCTCCAAAAACGGGAAATTGGTTTACAAAAAGCCCTATGGACTGGCCAACGTCGAAACCGGTGAAAAAATGACCAATGACCACCGGATGCGCGTGGCAAGCGTGTCCAAGACCTTCACGGGACTGGCCATCATGAAGCTGGTCCAAGACGGAAGAATTTCCCTGGATGACCGGGTTTTTGGGCCGGGAACCATCCTGGGAACCACCTATGGCACCAAAGCCTACTCCGACCGGGTGAACAAAGTGACCGTGCGGCACCTGCTCCAGATGACCACCGGTGGCTGGGTAGTCGCCGGCAACAGGGACGCGATCGACTATCAGCAGAACCTGTCAAACGACCAATTCTTCGACTGGATGATGGACAATGCCACGCTCACCTTTGAGCCGGGCTCGCAATACTACTATGTCAACACCAATTACTTCGTGGCGGCTAGAATCGTGGAGCATGTCTCCGGAAAGTCCTTTTTCCAATACATGAAAGAAAGCTTTCTCGACCCTATGGGCATTTTCACGGCGGCGATGGCAAAAAACGGGCTGGGAGGAAAGCAGGCAAATGAGGTAACCTATTACGGACAGGGTGGGACAAAGGGATTTGAATACACCAACCTGAATATGGAGCGTAGGGACGGAGATGCGGGCGTCGTGATCAGCGCCGTGGATTTGCTGAAGTTTTCCCTGACGATTGACGGGAATCCCTCCCGCCCGGATGTGTTGAATGCGCCGTTCTTCTCCCAGTTTGTGCAGGGTTCCACTCCAAACAGCCAGTTTGGGATTGGGATCGTCACCTGGAATTCCGTCCGGTATTTCTATGGAGCCTTGCCCGGTACGCGCTCTTCCTACATGTACCATACCTCCAACGGCATGGCGGTGGCTTTGATCTTCAACGGAAATGCCGATTACACCTCCAACACCTACGACACCTTTGCGCAGGCGCATCAAAACCTGCTTTTGGATCTGCTCAACAACAATCTGACGGTGTACAAGGACATCGACCAGTTTGAACTAGGACAAATACCTGGCTAATTGCACTGCAAAAACCTTTGAGTGAAATGCATTTAATGGTATCTTTTATGGGACTTCTTTGATCCATGCAAAAAGATATTTTTGAAACTTTCACTCAGGAAAAACTGACAGATTCCATTTGTCAAAATGACGAAAAGGTGCTGAAATGGATCTACCAGAAAAATTTTCCAAAAGTCCAGCAAATGGTTTTGGCAAACAGCGGAACAACCGAACAAGCGAAGGACATCTACCAGGAGGCATTTCTTTCGTTTTGGACCAACATCAAAACCGGAAGGTTCCATCCCGAAAATGAGTCTGCGCTGTCCGGATACCTCTTTCAGATCTCAAAAAACAAATGGCTGGACACCGTGAGGTCGCAGGCATTTAAGCGGACGGTTTTCCAGGAGGATTTTCCCGAGCCCGTCGAGGAGGAGTCTGACGAAAAAGAGACTTCTCTGGTGCGGATCGAAGGAGCTTTCGCAAAATTGGGCGATACCTGCCGGGAACTCCTGACCCGCTTTTATTACAAAAAGGAAAGCCTCCGGTCGCTGGCCGAACATTTTGGCTGGACCGAAGCGACTACCAAAAACAGTAAATACCGCTGCATGGAAAAACTCCGCAGCAGCCTGAATTCAGAAAACCAAACCCAACTATGAACCCGTTTCATTCCCAGGAAGACTTTGAACTCATCGAGCGTTACCACATGGGACTGCTTGATCCCGTCGAGGAGGAGGAAATCCGCAGGAAAATCCTTGCAGACAAAGATTTTGCCTCTTTGGTTCGAGAAATCGGCGATCTGCAACTGGGTGTGGAGAGGGCCGCGCTGGCCTCAAGGTTGGAGGCTTTTCATGCCGAAATCCGGGAGGAAAAAAGAAACATGCCGGTGCGGGCCTTACGTCCCTCCTTGTTTTGGGGAGTTGCAGCCTCCCTGTTTCTGGCGATCACTGCGGGAATATGGTGGATGTTTGGGCAAAAAAGCCCCGGAGAGGAACTGTACCAAGCCTATTTCCGCCCGGATCCCGGACTGGTGACGGCCATGTCGGGAGATGCCAATTATGAATTTGACCGGGCCATGGTCGATTACAAAGTGGGAAACTACGCCGATGCGATTACCCGATGGGAAAAGCTACGCTCGGAAGATCCCAAAAATGACAGTATCCTGTACTTTTTGGGCATTTCAAACCTGGCAATGGGGCGTCAAGCCCAGGCCGAGAGATTGCTGGGCGAGGTCGTCTCCTTGCCGGATTCTGAGTTTGGTGCGGAGGCCAATTGGTATTTGGGGCTTGTTTTTTTGAAAAAGGGGGATCATGACCGTGCCAAAACCTACCTGCAAAAATCCGAAAGGCCCGAAATCCCCGACATTTTGGAACGTCTCGAAAAACAGTAGCATTGGATTTCGGGAGACATGCTGTTTTTCTGATCTGCCTTGGCTGTTCAGACACTGAAGGCACCGATCCGAATGATGGAAGCTTGGACGTGACGGTGATCCGATAAAGCAAAAATGGCTTCCCCAATGCAGGGAAGCCATTTTTGCTACTTTTCGATAATTCCTTTCAAATCCGCCGGGGAATAACCGACAGACTTCAGCGTCTTGTGGTCGCCCTCCCTAAACACGAGGTACAGCTCTCCTTCTTTTTCATAAAAGCAGGGAGTTCCCTTGGCTTCGTAATGTTTGACCGTGGCTTTCGCTTCCTCTTCAGTTTTGCAGGCCTTGCTCATGTTGGAGCGCTGGACTTCGTCAAAGAGCGCCTTGAACTTTTCTCCCAGTCCAAACTCCAGAATGGCTCCCGAAAGCACGTATTGCAGATCACAGAGGGCATCGGCGATCTCTACGATGTCTTTGTTTTCGATGGCTTCTTCCAGTTCCTTTAGTTCCTCAGCCAATAGGGAAACGCGGAGATTGCAGCGTGTTTCGGATGGAATAGTGGGCTTCGGAAGTACTGGATGCTTAAACGTCTCGTGAAACAATGCGACTGAAGTAAGCGATTTGGGATCTTGCATGGTGGGGTGTTTTTTCAGGGAGCGAAATAAATGAAAAAGACCAGAATATCCGGCCTTTTTATGGATCGATTTGACTTTGGGATTTAAAGGGCTGCGGCAGCGTACCTTTCCGCCACGGCATTCCAGTTGACTACATTCCAGAATGCGCTCACATATTCCGGACGCCGGTTTTGGTAGTGGAGGTAGTAAGCGTGTTCCCACACATCCAATCCGAGAAGTGGTGTGCCTTTGAATTCAGAGACGTCCATCAGCGGATTGTCCTGGTTGGGCGTGGATCCCACGGCCAGTTTCTTGTCTGCTCCGACTACCAGCCAGGCCCAGCCGGATCCGAATCGGGTTTTGGCAGCCTCGTCGAACTTGCTTACAAACTCATCATAGCTTCCAAAAGAGGAATCAATCGCCGCCGCAAGGTCGCCGGTTGGCTTGCCGCCGGCGTTTGGCGCCATGACCTTCCAAAACAGTTCGTGGTTGTAATGGCCGCCCCCGTTGTTTCTCATTTTGACGGAAAAGTTTGAGATTTTGGCGAGCACGTCCTCCAAGGGTTTGTTGGTATCCACGGTTTCTTCACCGATGGCCTCGCCGAGACTCTTGGCATAGCTGGCGGCGTGTTTGGTGTAGTGGATCTCCATGGTCTGTGCGTCGATATTGGGCTGCAATGCCGCAAAGTCGTAGGCCAGGGGCGTTTGGGTAAAGCCAGTGGCCAATAGGGTTTTGTCGTCTCCTTTTACATCTCCTGAGCATGCGCCCAAAATACCCGTTCCCACCAAGCCGACAGCCAGGCCTGCCTTGGAGGTATTGGACAAAAACTCTCTTCTTGACAATCCGTTTTCTAAACTTTTCATGGTGTTATCACTTTGGTTTGCGTTTCCGTTTGATTTTTGAAATTAGCCAAACCGGGTGGGATTAAAAATTGATAATCAGACATTCCGTCCGAATTCCTGACAACTTGGTTATGTTTGCAGTTCAATTGGCGCTTGGAAAAGTTTTTGTCAGGGGAAGTGAAAACAGCGAGGGATGGAAGTCACATTCTATAAGTATCAGGGTACGGGCAATGATTTTGTCATGGTCGACAACCGTGACGGGCGCATCGATCTGGGCAATTTGGACCTGGTCCGAAAGCTTTGCGACCGCAAATTCGGCATTGGAGCCGACGGACTGATCGCCATTCAGAATCATCCGGACTACGACTTTGAGATGGTTTATTTCAATGCAGACGGCAGCCAAAGCATGTGCGGCAACGGTGCCAGATGCGCTGTCGCATTCTCCTCCTTTTTGGGTATTGTTGATGAAAAAACCCGTTTTCTGGCGATTGATGGCCCACATGAAGCTATTCTGAGAGGTGATCAGGTGGAGCTTTTGATGGGCGATGTCAGCGGCATTGAAGCCAAATCAGGTGATTTCTTCCTCAACACCGGCTCACCGCACCACATTCGGTTTGTGGAGAAAGTCGGGGATTATCCGGTTTTCGAAGAGGGAAAAACCATCCGATATGGCGCTGGATATGCCCCGGGAGGTACCAATGTCAACTTTGTGCAGCCCTTGGCCGATGACCGGGTGTTTGTCCGCACCTATGAACGGGGTGTTGAAAATGAGACGCTTTCCTGTGGCACTGGAGTCACCGCTGCAGCGATAGTTTATGGTTCGAGGCGTCAGCAAAATCAGGTGAATATCAACACCCTTGGGGGTGAACTTTCCGTAAAATTTCATTCCAATCAGGACGGGACGTTTGGCAATATCTGGCTTATCGGTCCGGCAGAACAGGTTTATTCAGGAAAAATCAATATCTAAAAGCACCTTTTTGGGCTGATCACCCGAGGGGTTATCAATTATCAATTCTAACAAAAACGGCTTACTTTTAAGCCCCAAATCGGGAATCCATACAAAGACATGCTAGATTTTATTGCAAAGGGATTGGCCAAGGTTTTTGGCACCAAATCCGACAGAGATATCAAAGAGCTCTTTCCAAAAGTGGCTGAAATCAACCAGGCTTTCGAAGGCCTGAAAAGTCTGGAAGACGATAGCCTGAGGGCCAAAACCCAGGAAATCAAGGAAATCATCAATGCCCGCCTGAAGTCCATCGACGACAAAATCGCAGAACTCAGGGCTCAGATCGATGCCCTTCCGGCCCAGTCGATCCATGAAAAGGACCAGTTGTTCAACGAAATCGACAAGCTGGAAAAAGACCGGGATACCGAGCTGGAGAAGGTGCTGGAGGAAGTCATGCCCCAGGCTTTCGCCATCGTAAAAGAGACCGCCCGGCGATTCAAGGAGAACGGCAAACTGACCGTGAATGCCAGCATGCGTGACCGTGAGCTGGCGACCACCAAGTCTAACGTAGAAATTGACGGAGAGCAGGCCATCTGGCACAACAAATGGATGGCGGCCGGTACCGAAGTCGTTTGGGACATGGTGCACTACGACGTGCAGCTCATCGGAGGCATGGTGCTTCACAAAGGAAAGATCGCCGAAATGGCTACGGGTGAAGGGAAAACATTGGTTTCTACGCTGCCTGCATTCCTCAATGCGCTGGCAGGACGTGGCGTCCACATCGTCACGGTCAACGACTACCTGGCCAAGCGTGACTCCGAGTGGAATGCGCCGCTTTTCGAATTCCACGGTTTGACGGTGGATTGCATCGACAAGTACCAGCCCAATTCACTGGGCAGAAAGAAAGCCTACGCTTCGGATATCGTCTATGGTACCAACAACGAATTTGGTTTCGACTACCTGAGAGACAACATGGCAAGAGAGGCTGGAGACCTGGTTCAGGGCAAGCACCATTTCGCCATGGTGGATGAGGTCGACTCCGTGTTGATTGATGACGCGAGAACGCCGTTGATCATTTCCGGGCCGGTACCGAGAGGCGACGTGCATGAGTTTGATCAGATGAAGCCCCGCGTTTCCACTTTGGTGGAAGAGCAGCGGAAACTGATCCAGGGCTTTTTGGCCACAGCAAAAAAACAAATCGCCGATGGTAATGACAAAGAAGGCGGATTGGCGCTCTTTAGAGCGTTCCGAGGCATACCTAAGTACAAGCCTTTGATCAAGTATCTTTCTGAGCCCGGAATCCGCGTGATCCTTCAGAAAACGGAAAATTTTTACCTCCAAGACAACAAGCGAAACATGCCGGAAGCGGATGAGCCGCTGTTGTTTACCATCGACGAGAAGACCAATGTGGTGGATTTGACCGATCGGGGCATCGAGACCATGACCACGAAAGGCGAGGACCCAAGCTTTTTCATCCTTCCCGATATCGGAGTGGAGATCGCCGAACTGGAAAAAAGTGCGGACATCGATGACAAAGAAAAACTGATCCGCAAGGAAGAGGTCATCAAGGATTATGGGGTGAAAGCCCAACGCATCCACACCGTAAACCAACTGCTCAAGGCCTATTGCATGTTTGAGCGGGATACCGAATACATCATTGTGGATGGAAAAGTAAAAATCGTCGACGAGCAGACCGGCCGTGTGATGGAAGGCCGCCGCTACTCCGATGGACTGCATCAGGCGATCGAAGCGAAAGAAAACGTGAAAGTGGAGGATGCGACGCAGACGTATGCCACCATTACCCTTCAGAATTACTTCCGGATGTACCACAAGCTGGCCGGTATGACCGGCACAGCGGAGACTGAGGCGGGAGAATTCTGGGAAATCTACAAGCTGGACGTAGTCGTCATTCCGACCAACAAGCCGATCATCAGAGCAGATCGCGAGGATAAAGTTTATAAAACTGTCAGAGAGAAATTCAATGCAGTTGGCGATGAAATCAACGAATTGGTAGCCGCGGGCAGACCGGTTCTCGTCGGTACCACCTCGGTGGAGATATCCGAGGTACTCAGCCGAATGCTGACCCTGAAGAAGATTCCCCACCAGGTATTGAACGCCAAGCAACATGCCCGTGAAGCGGAAATCGTGGCCGAAGCCGGGAAGCCCGGAACGGTGACCATTGCCACCAACATGGCAGGACGGGGTACGGATATCAAACTGACCGCAGAATCCAGAAAGTCCGGCGGTCTGGCCATCATCGGTACGGAGCGTCACGAATCCCGCCGGGTGGATCGTCAGCTTCGAGGCCGATCCGGCCGTCAGGGGGATGTGGGATCTTCCCAGTTTTTCGTGTCCCTGGAGGACAGTTTGATGCGTCTCTTCGGATCGGATCGGATCGCAAAACTCATGGACCGGATGGGTCTGGAAGAAGGCGAAGTGATCCAGCACAGCATGATCACCAAGTCCATCGAGCGCGCCCAGCGCAAAGTGGAGGAAAACAACTTCGGCACGCGAAAGCGACTGCTGGAATACGACGATGTGATGAACTCGCAGCGTGAGGTGGTATACAAGCGCCGCCGAAATGCACTGAAAGGCGACCGGCTGGAGCTGGATATCCTGAACATCCTCTTCGACGTATGCGAAGGCCTGATCGAAATGGGCAAATCCACCGACAATGCCGAAGACCTGAGAATGAACATCTTCACCACGTTGGGGGTGGATTACCACATTTCCGAAGGAGATCTGAAGTCAAAAGAGGCTGCGAAACTCACCCAGGAGCTGTATTCGGTGGCTTTTGAGGACTATACCAAAAAGAACAACACCATTGCGGTGACTGCGCTTCCGATCTTCAAAAGAGTGCAGGAAGAGCGCGGCGCAACCGTCAAGGATATCATGGTGCCGATCTCCGATGGCATCAGGCAGATCGGCGTCGTTTGCAATCTGGATGCCACCATCCAGACCGAGGGAAGGGAATTGATCAGGTCCATCGAGAAAAACGTCTCCCTGGCCATCATCGACCAAAACTGGAAAGAACACCTTCGCGATATGGATGATCTGAAGCAGTCGGTGCAAAATGCCGTTTACGAACAGAAGGATCCGCTGTTGATCTACAAGTTTGAGGCTTTTGAGATGTTCAAGCGGTTCATTGGCAAGCTAAACGAGGACATGATTACGTTCCTGTCAAGAGCCGATTTGCCACGACAGGAGCCTGCACAAGTCCAGCAGGCGCAGACCCACCGTGCCGCGGATCCCAGGCTTCAGACCTCCAAGGCAGAAGTGGCAAGCTCTTTGAACCCCGGTGCCAACCGGGCCGCTGCTGCCGCCGCCAATGTGAACAGACCGGCTCCCCAACACGTGGCCCCGAGGAAAGTCGAAAAGACCTTTGGCAGAAATGACAAAGTATCGGTGAAGTATTCCGACGGCACCACCAAAAGCGATGTGAAATTCAAAAATGTGGAGCAAGACCTGGCCGAGGGAAAGTGCGTGGTCATTGAAAATTAAGCTGCAATGGGAAAAATTTGGGTAGTTGCTGTGTTGGCAGTCCTCTTGGGCTGCAAAAGTATCCGTTCATCTTCCGACAGTGAAAGCATGGCATTTGCCGCTTACCAGGAAGACCTGAGCGGCTCCTTGCCCGAATACCCTGATTTTACTGCCGGATCGGAGGAGCAGGCTTCGGCCATGCTGGGGAGCTCGGCTCAGGCTGTTGACGGGCAACTCGACGAAGTCCAGCGCAGATTTACCGAAAAGAACAAATCGGAACCCTATTTCAGCGGGTACACGGTCTTGGTTTTTTCTGGAATAGACCGCGATCAGGCGTTCAAGACACAAGATGACCTGAGGCTTTATTTTCCCGGCTTGACGCCGGAGATGCAGTATCAGCAGCCCAGATATTTGGTTAAAATAGGCAAATACGCCTATAAGATTGAGGCCCAAAAAGCCTTCTCCCAGATCAAGGGCCAGTTTCCCACTGCCCGGATCATCCAGGACAGATTTCAGCGAAAAGAATACGTCGCTCCTACCACAGACCAAGATGCTCCTATCCAAAATTAAATCGCTGGCAAGTGCCTACAAAGAGGAAACCATCGCCAATCGCCGACACCTCCACGCCAATCCGGAGCTGTCGTTTCAGGAGTTCAAGACAGCGGAATTTGTAGAGGGAAAGCTTAGGGAAATCGGAATCACCGAGATCGAGAAAAAGGCAAATACCGGATGGGCTGCTTTGATCAAGGGCAAAAATCCGGACAAAAAAACCATCGCACTTCGCGCCGATATGGATGCCTTGCCGATCATCGAGGCCAATGAGGTTTCCTACAAATCCCAAAATCATGGTGTCATGCATGCCTGCGGACATGATGCGCATACCGCTTCGCTTTTGGGAGCAGCCAAGATTCTCCACGAAGTAAAGGATCAATTTGAAGGGACGATCAAACTGATTTTCCAACCCGGCGAAGAGCTCGTTCCCGGGGGAGCGTCCCTGATGATCCAGGACCAAGTGCTCGAAAATCCCCGTCCAAGCGGAATTTTGGGCCAGCATGTGATGCCTTTTATCCCAGCGGGAAAGGTCGGCTTCCGGCCGGGGATCTACATGGCCAGCACGGATGAAATCTACGTGACCGTAAAGGGAAAAGGCGGGCATGGAGCCATGCCGGAGACCTTTGTCGATCCGGTGCTGATTGCCTCACACATGATCGTGGCCCTGCAGCAGATCGTGAGCCGCGTCGCCAACCCCAAGATTCCCTCGGTGCTTTCCTTTGGCCGGGTGGAGGCTTTGGGCGCGACCAATGTCATCCCCAACGAAGTCAAAATCCAGGGAACTTTCCGGACCTTGGATGAGGCTTGGCGAGCCAAAGCACATGAAAAAATGCTCCAAATCGCTCACGGAATCGTCGAAGGAATGGGCGGAGCGCTGGATTTTGAGATCCGAAGAGGGTATCCGTTTCTAAAAAACGACCCCGAACTCACCGCCCGGTCCATGGATGCCGCCCGGGAATATCTCGGAGAGGAAAATGTCCTCGACCTGGATATCTGGATGGCTGCGGAGGATTTTGCGTTTTACTCCCAGGAGATTGACGGGTGCTTCTATCGGCTCGGGACACGAAACGAAGCCAAAGGGATCGTCTCGGGAGTCCATACTCCCACTTTCGACATCGAAGAAGACGCGCTGGAGATCGGTGCGGGTCTGATGGCTTGGCTGGCCGTGTCGGAACTTTCCAAAGGATAATCTTGCCTTCACCCATTGATTCAAGCGGAGACTTATTTTCACTTTTTTATTTTGCGCTTATGAAATCGAGCATGACGAAGACGTCACACAGTGGAAAGATGGTAATCCATGCGAGATTCCATCTGACCATTGAAAATCAAATTATAAGCAGATGAAAAAGATCCAGATTCTCACGCTTACACTGCTTCTTAGCGTGTCCACTTCCCAGGCCTTTGCCTGGGGGCAATTGGGCCATTACCTCATTGGCTACCTGGCCGAAAAACAAATGAAGAAATCCACCCGCAAAAAGGTGGAAAAGCTCCTCTACCCCATGTCTCTCGGACGCAGCGGCACCTGGATGGACGAGATCCGCTCGGACCGCGCCTACGACTATGCCGAAACCTGGCATTACCTCAACAGCAAAAACGGGGAATACGACCCGTCCACCCAAGAAAAGACGGGCGATGCCTACGAGGCCATTCTCCGGATCAAGGCGGAACTGAAGGCCGGAGGCCTGGATCCCAAAACCGAAGCCGAAAAGCTCAAAATGCTGATCCACCTGGTGGAGGACATCCACCAGCCCCTGCACGTGGGCACGGGCGATGACCGGGGTGGAAATGAGGTCAGGATCGAATATTTCGGCAGGGCGACCAATCTCCATGCGCTTTGGGACAGCGGATTGATCGATGGACAAAATATGAGCTACACCGAGATCGGGGATGAGCTGTTTCGCCGGATCAATCCGGAACTTCAGGCCAAGTACAGGTCTGCCGGCATGCAGGACTGGCTCACAGAGGCCGTCAGCTATCGGCCGATGATCTATAAGCTGCCGGAAAACAAAAAAATCAGCTACCAATACGGCTATGAAAACTACCCCATCGCCGAGGAGCGGATGATTGCTGCGAGTGTGAGACTCGCGCAGATCCTGGAGGAAATCTACCCTTAAAAAACCGGAATCTTTTCCAAAACGGCTCTTGTCTCCTAGGATGGCGGGAGCCGTTTTTTTATTTTCCACCACAAACGCCCCGACCATGCCCATCAAACTCGCCATTGCCGAAGACAACAGCTTTTTGCTGAAAGCGATTCGGGAAAAGCTTGCCCTTTTTTCTGATTTGGAAATCAAAATCATTGCGGTCAATGGACAGGAGCTCCTGGAAAAGCTGGAAAAGGACTCCAACGTCCAGTTGATCCTGGTGGACATCGAAATGCCCAAAATGAACGGAATCGAGGCCGTGGCGCAGGTATCCCAAAAATACCCCCAGATCAAGATGATCATGCTGACGGTTTTTGACGACGACGAAAACATCTTCCGCGCCATCCAGGCCGGCGCAAACGGGTATTTTCTCAAAGAAGTCGATCCGCCGACCCTCCATCAGGGCATATTGGACACGCTCGGCGGAGGTGCCGCGATGACGCCCTCGATTGCATTGAAGACCCTGAGACTGCTCCGAAACCCGCCGGATTTTGAAGCGCGGAAAGAAGAAATCTCACTGACAAGCCGGGAAATCGAAATCCTGGAGCAAACCTCAAAAGGACTCAACTACAACCAGATCGGCGAGAACCTCTTTATCTCTCCCAAAACAGTCCGCAAGCATCTGGAAAACATCTACGGCAAGCTCCAGGTGCACAACAAGATGGAGGCCGTGCAGAAGGCAAAAAAAAACAGATGGTTTTAGGCAGTGGTTTATGACTAAAACCGCTATTTTAGGAATGAATTGTATGTTTATCCGCAATCTTGCATGTAGCCAAATGAAGTGGGTTTGATGCTGGCCTTTGGCCAATTCCCTCCACCTCGGCGAGGGTTAAGGCCCGTCCCGGCATGCCTGAATGGATTTGACTTCAGATTATCCTGAAAACCCCCTCCTATGTGCAACATTCCGAATAGTCATAGCTTTAGAAACGCAATTGACCCGTTGTTATGCATTTGTTTAAAACAATTTCTGGGAACAAAGAAAACTTCTTTATCCTCCTTGTTTTGACGTTTTTTTTAATCTCATGTGAGAAAGAACCGAGGTTTAAAGTAGGTCAAGAGTATCAGGGAGGAATAATCTTTTATGTTGAAAAATCAGGAAATCATGGTTTGATAGCGGCATTTCAAGATTTAGGACAAGCCAGTTGGGGTTGTCCATCGGTTTTGGTGCAGGGAGCAGACGGTGAGGCAGTTGGGACGGGGTTTGAGAATACTCTCGCAATTGTAAATGGCTGTGAGGAAGAAGGCATCGCGGCCAAACTTTGTTTTGATTTGGTTTTGAATGGTTTTGATGACTGGTTTTTGCCCAGTAAGGATGAGTTGAATCAACTTTATCTCCAAAGGAAAATAGTCGGTGGATTTTCAGAAGATTTAAGAGCTGCTTACTGGTCTTCTACAGAGTATGAAAGAAGTTTTGCGGCGTGGAGACAAGTGTTTTCTGAAATTCCTGAGCAAGCTGTTTACGACAAGTATAACAACTATTATATCAGACCAATTAGGAGGTTTTAAAGAAATGTCGGGGTTTAATCAGTTAATTTCCCCCTGGAACCCGGACTTGGAAATTCCCGGCTTGGTTTATGGCCTGCGAACCGGGGCTTGAAAATCAACCAGCAACGGATTATCGTATCGAAATAAACTATCCAGGAGATGAAACAGGGACTATTGGTTTTTTTAACGCTCATGGCGATGGGCTGGGGCGCGGTCGCCCAGACGCAGGGGAGGCGTCGTCCCGCTGGGTGTCTTTGCCAAAAAGGACATGGCATCCGCGGCGATTTATAAGCCGGATAGGGAACGTCCTCTGGTGATCGGAATTGACAAGTCAGTGAGTGGGTTTGCCAATCCGGGCTATTCCTACCATGCCCAGGTGGGGTATGGTTTTTCGGGGCGTTTCTTTGCCTTTGTCCGGGCCGGAGGCTCCGTCAATCCCGTTTCCGAAAAGACAATCGAAGAATTTTTCACCGACATGTATTCTACCGAAGAGCAGTTCCACCACACGGACTACAGGCTGTTCACGGTGACGCCGGGCCTGGGCTATTCGATCCTGAGCGGGGCCTGGGGGCTTCATGCGGGGCTCTTTGCCGGGTATGGACAGTGTGACTATCCCTATTTCGAAAGGAGGCTGACTTTCCTAGGCAACGGCACAATATGGGCGCACAACGGGGACAGACCGAACCTGAGCACGTGGGCCACAGGAGGGCTTGTCAATCTGAGCTATGGCAGGGGGCGGCTCCGGACCGGCCTGGAAATCGCCTACCAACGGGCAGACTTTGACTATACGATGACCACAAGGATGATTCCAGGGGGATCTCCCAACCCGGAATACCAGGACACGCTGAAGACCTCCCTGCTGCACATCGGCCTTCAGCTCAGCTATTCGCTGGGGGGCGGGAAGTAGGGCCGGAGCGGCGGAAACCACAGCTCAGTAAGGGGCGATGCATTTTTGGAAAAAATAATTGAAAAAACGAACAAATCATGGAAAATTGTCGTAAATTAAAGGACAAATTTCCACGATATGAGCGATTTAGATACTCAAAGAATAGACATGGTTGCTGAGGAGATGGCCACCTATGTGACGAGCCTTCCCAGATATTCTCGATATCCTACCCTAAAAGGGATCCCGTTGAGTAGATTTTTTTCGGACCGGATGTTGGTTGTGGATGTGATTCGTAAGGGGATTCCCAATCCGCTTTTTATGTCCATCAAAGAAATGGCGCCTTTTTCAGACCAAGAATGGTCGGATTTTTTGGATATTTCCCTAAAGTCCCTTCAGCGCTACAAAAAAGAGTCGGATTATGTCTTCAGATCGATTCATTCCGAGAAAATCATCGAATTGGCGGAGGTGACTTCTGTCGGTTTGGAGGTTTTCGACACGCAGGAGGATTTTGCCGCCTGGCTCAATGCTCCTAGCCATGCCTTGGGAAATATGAGACCTGTGGAATTGTTGAGGGATTCCTATGGAAAGGAATTGGTATTGAATGAGCTCCATCGGATAGATCAGGGAATATTTGTCTGATGCGGGTTTTTCGGCTTCTTCGAAAGAAATACCCAATTGAATTGTCGGGCAAAGGGGCTGCAATCTCCGGCAACCGCTGGAATTCCAAAGGCACCGAGCTCATCTATTGTGCGGACAGCAGGGCCTTGGCTATGGCGGAAGTTTTGGTGCACCTTTCTTTGTCCATTTTGCCAAACGACTTTGTAATGGTGGAAATCAACATTCCTTCCAAAGTTTCGATTTGCGAACTCAGGACGGAAGAATTGCCAGCGGGCTGGAATAGCTTTCCCCATCGGTTGCCTACCCAGAAAATCGGGGATGACTTTGTTGCTGAGCGCAAAAGTGCTGTCTTGAAGGTGCCCTCAGCCGTAGTCCCGGGTGACTTTAACTTTCTGATCAACCCCTATAATCCGGATTTTTCAGCTATTAAAATTGCCGGACAGGAGGACTTTCCGTTTGATTCCAGGTTTTTTCGCTGAAAAGGATCCGGTGTCGCTTTGGCTGAGATCCCGGCCGACGGGAAAAATGTTTCCACATTGGCTCCCAACTAAAAATCAGTATTTTAGGAATAGATTATTGCCTAAGATGAAATCCAGCATGTTACAAGCAATACACACTGGGATGCCCCCTATAGTAATCCAAATGCAACCTCATTCACTTGGCAAAGGACTTCGGGAGCATACTGCCTACAGGACTTCTGGGCCCTATGTTACTTTCAACATGACCTCCGGGGGCACGATCAGCTTTTTGGTGACTGCGAAAAACGGATCCGTCACCTTGGCCGCTAGAAATGTGGCCTTCTACAATTTTGGATCTTTTGCCGTGTATCCCAACCCGTCGTCTGGATCTATCCGCCTTGACCTGAGCAAGGATCTGTTATTTGACATCACCATCCAAAGTCTGGACAGTGCTCTCAAGATGGAGGACTACAGAGGAGGAGGAGAAATCAACACGTCCATGCTGAAACCGGGGGAATATGTGCTTTCGGTACGGTACGAGGACAAAGTGGTCGACCAGCAACGGATCATTGTATCGAAATAACTATCAAATAAATGAAACAGGGATTATTGGTTGTTTTTATGCTGATGGGTTTGGGCGCGGGAGCACAGACCAAAGGGGATCTGACTTTTTCCGTTAGTGCGGGAGCTGCGGTTCCGGTAGGAGTATTTGCAAAGAAGGATATGGGATCTGCGGCGATTTACATTCAAGATAGAGAACCACCCGGGGTAATGGGAATAGCAAAGTCCGAAAGTGGATTTGCAAAGTTGGGCTATTCCTATCATGCTGAGTTAAGCTATGGCTTCTCTAGGCACTTCTATGCGTTTGTTAGATCAGGGAGATCCGTCAACTCGATTTCCGTTTCGGAAATGGATGATTTTTTCACTGGTTTACATGGTCTGGAGCAGCGCTTTTCCCATGTGGACAATGAATTGTTTACCGTCTCTCCTGGATTGGGCTATTCCTTTCAAAGTGGGAATTGGCAATACAATGCCGGGATTTTTGCGGGATATGGAAGGGTCAATTACCCCTATTTTGAAAATTTGCTGGTATTTACCCAAAGTGAAATTATCTGGGCACACGATGGCGAAAGGCCGGATCTGAGCTCGTGGATTTCAGGAGGCCTATTCAGCTTGAAGTATAGCAAGGGGCGGTTCAGAACTGGCTTGGAGATATCATACCAACGGGCAAACTTTGACTATACCATGTTTCCAAGAACTATTCCCGGTGGCAGCCAGAGTGAGGTCTATGATGACACCTTGAAAACCCGCCTGCTAAACATTGGTTTGCAGTTTGGGTATTCTCTGAGTTCTAGTGGAAAGTAAGTGACCCGATACTATTCAAGAGCGAGTTTATTTTTCAATTCCTCATTTCAAACTCTCTCTTCGCCCCATCCAGAAACTCCACAAAAGCCGCAATGTCGGTATTGTACCCTCTTGGCTTGGCCAATAGTTGCTCCTGATGGTCCAGGATCACATAGTAGGGCTGGGCGTTGTTGTTGAATCGCGTAATTTGGAAGTCGGCGTTTTGCTTGCCCAGGGTCTTTTTTACCTTGCTGTCGTAGCTGGAAGTGTACCATTCGCTTTCCGGCAGCTCCAGCCGCTCGTCGATGTACAAAGCCACCATCACAAAATCTTCCCTTAGTCTTTTCAGCACCTGCGGATCGACCCAGACGTTTTCTTCCATCTTCCGACAGTTGACACAGCCGTGACCGGTAAAGTCAATCAGGAGGGGTTTTCCCTCTTTTTTTGCGGCAGCCAAAGCCTGTTTGTAGTCAAAGTAGCCCGGGATTCCGTGGGGGATTTTCAGCAAATCCCCGTATTTGATCACTTCGCCGGATGTAATGGCTGATTTCCCAGAGGCATTGAATTGTTGTGTAGTAATCGGCGGCAGGTAGCCGCTGAGGATTTTGAGCGGAGCTCCCCAAAGTCCGGGAATCATGTGCACCACAAAGGCAAAAGTCAGCAAGGCCAACAGCAAGCGGGGCACACCGATATGCTCCAGCTTGGAGTCGTGCGGAAGGCGGATTTTTCCCAAAAGATAAAAACCCAGAGCCGAGAAGATCACGATCCAGATGGCCAGGAAGATATCCCGGTCCAAAATGCCCCAATGGTACACCAAGTCGGCAATGGAGAGGAATTTGAAGGCCAAAGCCAATTCCAAAAAGCCCAAGACAACCTTGACGGAATTGAGCCAACCACCGGATTTGGGCAGTCGGTTTAGCCACTCGGGAAAGACGGCAAAAAGCGTAAACGGAATCGCAAAGGCCAAGCCGAAAGCAAACATGCCCAAGACCGGCTTGACCAGTTCACCGCCTGCAGAGGAAATCAGGATCGAGCCCACAATCGGTCCGGTGCAGGAAAAGGACACCAAGACCAGCGTGAAGGCCATAAAAAATATGCCTGCCAAGCCGCCTTTTTCGGCTTTCGCGTCGATTTTGTTCACAAAGCTCGACGGTAAATTGAGCTCAAACATCCCGAGAAAGGCCAGTGCGAAAAAGATGAAAATGCCGAAGAAAAACACATTGGGAACCCAGTGCGTCGCCAGCCAGTTGGCAAACTCCGGACCTTGGATGGCCGCTACCGCCGTGCCCGCCACCGTGTAAATGGCGATGATCGAGATGCCATAGATGAAAGCCTGTCGGATTCCCTGGGTTCGGCTTTTGGCCCGTCCTGTGAAAAAGCTGACCGTCATCGGGATCATCGGAAAGACACAGGGGGTCAGCAAAGCGGCCAGTCCTGCCAGAAAAGCCAAGACCATAAAACCCCAGAGCGACTCGGTTTCTCCATCTGCAGTGAAATCTTGGATTTCGGCAGTCTGCATTGATTCTTGACCGCTTTCGGCCTCTGCCAGTGCAAAAGGAGATTCTTCCGAGATAGAATCCTGACTAAGCTGCGCTGCTTCTCCAGAAGCATCAGTCGTGGATTGCTGGTTTTGCGATTCTTCTTTTCCAACCACCTTTGTGGCCGAAATGTCCCCTGCTTCGGAAGCAGCAGCAGAACTGGCCTGTGCCGTAAACTTGATCTCTATATCCTCCTCGTAGTTGATACACTGCCCAGTCAGGTCAGAGCACATTTGGTATTCCAGCGAACCTTTGATCACACCGGAAGTTGCCTTGATGGTGACGGGCTGCTCAAAACGCCCTTTTCCCATAAAATAGGTCACATCCCCTTCCCAGATGTCCTCAAATTTTTTCTTCGGATTGATTCCTTTCAGCTTGCCCGCTTCCGAAAATGCGTCCGAATTGTTGGACTTAAACTTGGCGATAAGTGGTCCTGGACTCAGATCAAAATCATTGGAATAGACGTACCAACCGATAGGAATCTCCGCTTCCATGACGAGCGTGGCCTGCTCTCCCACTTGCAGGGTAGCTGGAGCCAAAGTAAAAGTCCACTTGGGAGGTTTTACCAGTTGGGCTTGGGCAAGGAAGGAAATCAGAAGAAAAACGGGGAGCAAAATGGCTCCCGCCTTGGCGGATGAATGCGAAAATGGGAGGGATTTGTTCAATATTTTTGTATCAAAAGGAACCACTGATTCATAGGGTGTCTGCCCACTGAAAACCGACTTACTGCCTACTGAGTTCACTGAAATGCCTGAAGAAAGCCGCGATGGTTTCGATGCCGATGAAGTAGTTTTTCACCCCGTAATGCTCGTTTGGCGAATGAAGCGCATCGGTATCCAGGCCAAAGCCAAACAAAATCGGGTCGGATCCCAGTTCTTTTTGGAACAAAGCCACAATCGGAATGGATCCGCCTTCCCGGGTTGGGATGGGTCTTTTTCCAAAAGTCTCCTCCATTGCTGCTTCTGCGGCCCGGTAGCCTACGGATGAATCGGAAACTACCGCCGCTGCACCTCCGTGATGGGTTTTTACCTTCACTTTCACGGATTTTGGGGCGATGGATTTGAAATGGGCTTCGAAGAGCGTGGCTATTTCCTGCCAGTTTTGGTCTGGCACCAGCCGCATGGAGATTTTTGCGGAGGCTTTCGAAGGAAGCACGGTTTTGGCCCCTTCGCCGGTATAACCGCCCCAGATGCCGTTGACATCCAGCGTCGGGCGGATTCCCACCCGCTCAATGGTGGTGTAGCCTTTTTCCCCGTGGACATCGGCAATGTCCAGTTTCTCCTGGTACTCATCGAGCTCAAAAGGGGCCTCGTTGAGCCGTTTTCTTTGTTCGGCCGTGAGTTCCTGTACTTTTTCGTAAAAGCCAGGAATGGTGATGTGCTCATTTTCGTCCTTCATGGAGGCGATCATCTTGCACAGGACATTGATCGGGTTGGCCACCGCGCCGCCGTAGGTACCGGAGTGGAGATCCCGGTTTGCCCCGGTCACTTCCACCTCCATGTAGGCCATGCCACGCAGCCCCACCGTGATGGAAGGATCCTTCATGCTGATCATGTGGGTATCGGAGATCAGAATCACGTCGGCTTTGAGCCGTTCCTTGTTGGCCAGGACGAATTTGTCCAGGTTGTCCGAGCCGACTTCCTCCTCGCCCTCGATCATGAATTTGACATTGCAGGTGAGTTTGCCGGTGGCCATCATGGCTTCCAAAGCCTTGACGTGCATGTAAAACTGGCCTTTGTCATCGGCAGATCCCCGGGCAAAGATGGCTCCCTCAGGATGGATGGAGGTGTTTTTTATGACGGGTTCAAAAGGGGGCGAATCCCAAAGCTCATAAGGATCGGCAGGCTGCACGTCATAATGACCATAGACCAGCACCGTCGGCAATGCCGGATCGATGATCTTTTCCCCGTACACGATCGGGTAGCCTGCAGTTTGGCAGATTTCGGCGACATCCGCTCCGGCTTTTTCCAGGGATTCCTTGACAAACTGCGCTGCCGCGAAGACCTCGTTTTTGAATTTGGGGTCGGCACTTACCGATGGAATGCGGAGCAGATCCAGGAGTTCGTTGAGAAAGCGGTCTTTGTTGGTTTGGATAAATGCGGCTACGGACATATTTGGGTGGAATTGGATTCTAAAGGCCTCAAAATTATTCCTTTCGGCAGGATTTGCCTAGTTTTTTTCTTCTTTTGCCACAAAGGCCGAAAGTTAATAGTTGACCACGAAGACGCTATGACGCTAAGAGGAAAAGGAGAAACTATGTATTTACAAAGCGTCTGATTCCTTTTTTGATCAAGGGGACGTTGAAATTGATCAGGTATCCAAGATTCAACCGGGAAAGTTTGAGATGGCTGATGATTTGGGACTCCCATACAGGATTGACAATTTCGACAGCCTTGAGTTCAACAATAACCAGATTATTTATCAGCAAATCCAATCGAAGTCCTTCATCAAACGAGAGGCCATCATAGCAAATGGGAATTGCTACTTGCCTTTTTACCTCAAACCCCGCTTTTTTAAGTTCATGTTCCATGCATACCTCGTAAATTCTTTCTAAAAGCCCAGGCCCAAGATCTTTGTGAACGGTAAAAGCAGCATGAACTACTGCTGTGCCGATTTGTTCTTCAAAGTCTGTCGGTTTTTCGTAAATCATCGATTGAGATTGGATGGGATTAATAGCTTAATTTAAAAAAAACTTACTGACTTAGCGTCTTTGTGGCATTTTCCTAAAATGAAAGCACTGCTCTGTACCCAGTTTGGCCTTCCTGAAACCTTGGCTTTTTCCGAGTTTCCTGAGCCCATTCCCGCTCCGAGTCAAGTCCTGATCGCCGTGGAGGCCTGCGGGGTCAATTTCCCCGATGTGCTGATCATCCAAAACAAGTATCAGTTTAAGCCCGAATTGCCCTTTTCTCCCGGTGGAGAAGTCGCAGGCAAAGTAATTGGCTTGGGTACTGAGGTGACCCAATTTCAAATCGGACAACCAGTGCTTGCCCTTTGTGGCTGGGGAGGATTCGCCGAAAAAGTGGCGGTGGATGCCGACCGGGTTTTTGCCTTGCCCCCGGGGCTTTCGGCCGAAGTGGCTGCCACCACGCTGTACGCCTATGGCACTTCCTACCATGCGCTGAAAGACCGGGCAAACCTCCAGCCGGGAGAAACCCTGCTCGTGCTTGGCGCAGCCGGTGGTGTGGGACTGGCAGCGGTGGAACTGGGGAAATTGATGGGAGCCCAAGTCATCGCGGCGGCGTCTTCGGAAGAAAAACTCGCGCTGTGCCGTGAAAAAGGAGCGGAGCTTACGATCAATTACGAAACAGAAGACCTCAAAACCCGCATCAAGGACCTCACCGGCGGCAAAGGCGTGGATGTGGTCTATGATCCTGTCGGGGGAAAATTCACCGAACCCGCACTCCGCGGCATGGCCTGGCGAGGGCGCTACCTGATCGTGGGCTTTGCCAACGGGGAAATTCCGCAAATCCCGATGAATCTGCCCTTGCTAAAAGGCTGCTCGATCCTCGGAGTTTTTTGGGGGCAGTTTTCCAACCTGGAGGCCAAGGCCAGTTTTCAGAATATCCGCCAACTCGTCGCCTGGATTCAGGAAGGCAAAATCAGGCAGCATATCGGGAGGAGCTATACTTTGGAAGAGGCTCCGGAGGCCTTACGGGCGATTTTGGACCGGAAGATGCTGGGCAAAGGCGTGGTGGTGATTTGATTTCTAATTTTCCCACAGATTTTCACAGAAAAACCCGCAGATAGACGCTGATAAAATCTGTGTAGATCAGCGAATTTCATCGGCACTAATCAGCGGGAACTTCTTCCCTCCTTTTGAAGATTTACCATGAAAATCGTAAATCAAACTTTCGATTTTCATGGTAAAAGACAGGATATGGACGTGCGAAGTTTTTTAAAAGATTTTGCTTGGATGGGACTTTGATCTAAATTTGGTCATCCAATAAAAACGCGGGTGTAGCTCAGTTGGTAGAGCGTCAGCTTCCCAAGCTGAAGGTCGTGAGTTCGAGACTCATTACCCGCTCAAAAGCAATAGAGGCATAAATCAAACTTGTGCCTCTTTTTGTTTTGTAAGATTGGCTGACAATTAGGTTCAGCAAGAAGCAAAAGTACCCAGTACAGGGTATTTTTTGCAGCCGAAGAATCCATGCTTTTAGTTAACCAATATTTTCATCTGGATGGATCCTAGAATATTGATCGTCGGAATAGTACCTGCTCGTGGATTATGGTCACCTACCATGACTATGCAAGCCAAAATGGACTCCCTGTGGGAAAGTTTTTCCTCCCCGACAATGGCAAAAACTTTAAGCGGTTTTCATCCCTTGCGGGGATTTATTTCACTATTGTAGGTGCCATTGACTTTGGATGGTATTACTTCTTGATTATTCCTATCGCCTCATTTATCGTTGCCTTTGCGCTTACAAGGGGATTTCGTAAGCATGTTCAGGCAATAGGGTCAATAGGCTTGGTTCTCCTGGTGCTGACTAGTGTCCTGATGCAAATCGAAGAGATCAGTAAGTAAAAACATGTTTACACTTTTTATTGGTCAGGGAGATAAAGACCGAAAATTCACGTATTGAAATTCAATGGCAGTAAATCCGCCACCCTTATGGCCAGTCCAAAATAAAAAACCAACCCACATAATTTCAGCAAGTTAGGTTTGTATTCCGTGGGATCTAAGGGATTCGAACCCATGACCTTCCCGCTGGCTAGCGGGACGCTCTAAACCAGTCGAGCTAGCGTTTTCAAAAAAAGGCACAAAACCTTCGCGGCTTTGTGCCTTTGTAGCTAACGATGTGGGATCTAAGGGATTCGAACCCATGACCTTCCCGCTGGCTAGCGGGACGCTCTAAACCAG
>CAZGYC010000045.1:0-34589 GCA_964530015.1 uncultured Limnohabitans sp.
AAATACGGATTCCGATAGGATTTTTCCTGTTTTTGCCATCATTACTGTCCCCACTCCCGGTTTTTTAGCAATTCCGTTGTCCTGCTTTTACTAAGTCGGACTAACCTTTGAGGTCTTCGAGACCTCGAAGGTTAGTCCGAAAATCGGACTTCGTTTCCAATGCCCAGGTCTGTGTCTGCCTGCTTTGCAATCTTCCCAGAAACCATTCAATACCTTGGCTCGCCAGTCTTTGTTTTGCTTTTTTTCGGATTGAAAATCCTATGATCTGTACCCGAAATTGCAAATTTCGAGTAGCAGGCTAACCTTTGAGGTCTTCGGGACCTCGAAGGTTTTTCCGAAGATCGGATTCCGTTGCCAATGCCCAGATCTGTGTCTGCCTGCCCGATGGAGGTCATCAAACACCAATCGTTCTCCGCTGTCCTGCTTCACCAGAAGCCGGACTTTGTACTATTTTGAAACCAAGGGAGGATTTCATTGTCCGGTCTTCGGTTAGCAGTCAGGAGATTTTGCGCCAACAGAGGGAGCCATCGCAAGGGACTTTCCAGCCTGTGCGCTCCTATGTTTACGCGAGTTTAAAAATTGCTAGATCGAGGCCGTCGATCTGGTTTTTTTGTTTTTCAAGGGCTGAAATAGGTAGATTTAGACATGAGACTCATCCGGCTACCTTTGTTTCTGATCATCCTGCTGCTGATTTCCTGCACCAAACCTTCTTCCAATGCGGCATACATCAACACCGTCACAGGCCCAGTCTCCATAGATTCCATGGGACTCACCCTGATCCATGAGCATTTTCTGGTGGATTTTATCGGTGCGGATTCTGTGTCTCCTGAGCGATATAGCCAAGCAGAAGTGATTGCCAAAGTGTTGCCTTTTTTATTGGAAGTGAAGAAACATGGGGTGAAAACCATCTTTGACTGCACGCCTTCCTATCTGGCCAAAGACCCTGTGTTGCTGAAAGAACTCAGTGAAAAATCTGGAATCCGGATCGTGACCAATACCGGATATTACGGAGCAGTGGGAGGGAAGTATCTGCCTGCCCACGCCTTTTCCGAAACGGCCGAGCAACTGGCCGAACGCTGGATTTCAGAATTTCGGAACGGCATTGAAGGCACAGGAATCAAGCCGGGATTTATCAAAATCTCGGTCAATGAAGAAAATCCACTACTGGAAGTCGATGCAAAACTGGTCAAAGCTGCTGGGATTACGCATGAAAAGACAGGGTTAAAGATCGCTTCCCATACCGGCACCTGGGCGACGGCGAGTCAGGAAGTGGCCATCCTCCAGGAGATGGGAATAGATCCATCGGCATTTGTATGGGTGCATGCCCAGGCTGAAGAGGACTTCCAAAATTATGCGAAAGCTGCCGAACTGGGAGTTTGGATCAGTCTGGACGGGATTGGATGGAGTGTCGATCCCTATGTGGAGCGGCTGGTGTTTGCCAGGGAAAACGGATTCTTGCATCGTGTCCTGATTTCCCATGATGCGGGTTGGTACGATCCGGCCAAAGCGGGCGGAGGGGATTTTCAGCCCATGACGAACATCTTCGAAAAGCTGGTTCCGGCGCTAAAAGCCAGGGGGTTTGTTGAATCGGACTTCGAAATCTTGCTGCTTGAAAATCCCAAGCGGGCTTTTGGGCTTGATTGAGCTGGGATTTTTCGCCCTCGTGCCTGTCGTCACTCACGGGTTTTAAATTCATTCCCATGATGTGCGTGGAGACATGCACATCGGCGGTAGGCTTTGTTGAATCGGACTTCGGGCTTTTGCTGCTTGAAAATCCCAAGCAGGCTTTTGGGCTTGAATGATTTGGTTTTTTTCGTCCTCGTGCCTGTCGTCCATCGCCTCCGTGCCTGTCGTCACTCACGGGGTTTTCAATTTGCAAGCCTCATGGTCTGATAAGCCGCTTCCAATTTTTGTTTTGCAACAGAGATAGTAGCATCCAAGTCTTCGTTGAATTCGGCCGATAGATCCCCAATTGAATCCAATGCCTTCAGATACCAGTCTTTCCAGGTTTCCAGGATCAACTTTTGCTCCGCTGGATATTTTCCTTCGGCAATGGCTTTTTTGCTTAATATACTCTCAATTTGAAGTCGGCTGATAGCCTTCCCGAGGATCAGTTGGGACAGTTTTTCGCCCGTTTGCGCGTCCGCATTCAGCAGCGTATAAGCACTCACCAAAGCTGCCGTGCCCACATTCTGCAGGGTTTTTTGGGAGACTTTGTCCAATCGGTCCTGATCGGTGTGGTAAAATTGGTCCGTAAAATGCCAAAGCAAAAGCCCCGGAATATCAGCCTGAAGAAAGGGCGTGTGGTCGCTTCCCCCTTCGAAAGGGTTGGTTTTCACCACCCAATTGGCGTGTTTTCCTTGTTCCTCAAAGGTGCTCAGGATGAAGTCATTCAGATAGTGAGGTTTCATGTCCTCCAGTTTCAGTGGCCGACCGCCCCATTCGCTGTGTTGGTCTTCGCCCCGGGTCCAGATGGCACTGGGATCCGGCATCTTTTCGATCAGGAAGGTTCCCCCAGTCAGATCCGTATTTTCCCCCACCATGTCCAGGGATATTCCCCAAATAATGTCGGCTTCCCTTTTCTCTTTCTCCTCAATATAGCGGCGCGTGGAGATGATTTCGTCTCCCCAGAGGAAAGTCAGCGTACGCTTCAGATCCAGCTTTTTCTCCTGCATCAATTTGGCGGTGAGCATGGCCATCTCGAGTTGGGTGCCGACTCCGGTGGCGTTGTCATTGGCACCGGGCTCCTGGATGTGCGCGGAGAAGACCAGGCTTTCCCTGGGAAGTTCGGTGCCTTTGACATCTGCCACTACGGTCAGTTCTTCCGATTCGTAGATCTTGGTTTGGATGTTTACCAACACCTGTACTTTGCCCTTTGCGAGTTCCGTTTTTAGTTTTTCCTTGGCTTCAAAAGACAAGGCAATGCCCCATGCAGGATGATCGGCCTCGTATCGGAGGCTTCGAAACTGAATCGAAGTGGGATTTTTCTCAGGCTGTAGATAGCTTGGCAAGTCGTAGGTCAACACGCCAATAGCACCCTTTTCCTTTACGGCAACTTGCAGGGTTCGGTAGGGCAATTTGTCGGAAAAAACGATCTTGCCGGAAAGGTCTTTTGAGGTCAGGTCTTCTTTGTTTTCGATATAAACGACTTCTCCTGTTAAGCCATCCGCAGAGCTGGAATATTGGTAGACCATGTTTCGGTTGGTGTCCGAGGAAAGCAAAAAGCCTTCGTTTCCGACCAGTTTTAAAGAAGCTGAAATGGGTTCCCAGGTCGGTCTATCCATTGCCCGCTTCTCGATTCGGTAGGTGAATCGATCCGTGTCTTTTGCATTTTCCTCCAAGACGTAGCCCGCTGCTTCCAGCCTTTCGGCGATCCGATAGACCGTGTTGTCAAAGCCCGTATTTCCGGCAATTCTCCAGTATTGTTCCACGAAAGCCACTGTTTCAAAGGCCTCGTTTCCTTTGAACTGAGGCCTGACAAGGTCAAAATACGGGTTGGTTACTGTTGCCAGAGGAGACTTTTGGGCAAAGGAATGGAGACTATGGGCTAAAAGAAAAAGAGTGCCGGCGACTTTTAGGTGGATGTTCAAAACGGACGTTTCGTTGGTTTAGAGCCGCTAGTTACGGGTTTGGTCATTTCTTTCCGAGACCGAATCGCACTTTGTAAGTCAAATTTATATACCAAGGAATATAATAGTGAGTGCCATATGCAGAAATACTGGCGGCATTCTGGATGTTTGGATTTTTTGATTTCCACTCCGCTTCCAGTTCTGTCATCAAGCCTATGCGTTGGTATTTGTTGCCAAAGTAAACATAGTTAGGTTCGTTTGGATTCGAGTAACTGATATTTGTAGCATATGCATCGCCGCCCAGTTGTAAGGATGGCCCCATAGCCAAGGCTAGCTTAAAACCCGATTCCCGCTGGAGGATATCGTATTTTAGGCTTGGGGTAATAAAAATCCCGGAGGATTGATCTTTACTATATTCTCCTTGGGGCCATGTTTGTTCTTTAGTACTACCCAATGACTGGTAAAAGGTAAGATTTGTGTTAAAAGAGGTTCTTTTCCCCAAGCTAACATTCAGTTCATTGGAGAAATTGACTCCCCAGAGTCCTACGTTGTTGTCAAAGGAGGAACCGAAACCCACTGTGTATTGTAGCTTTGGTTTGACCTGTCCTTGGGAAACGATTGGGAGCGAGGCCAGCAAGAAAATGGCCAGAAATAGTTGCGTTGTTTTCATGAAAAAAGAGTTTAGAGTTAGAATCCCCCAAACATATTAAAGTTTCTTGCGTCAAAAAATTTGTCCTGTGTTCTTTAACTAAATAACTGTTAAAAAACAGATTGTCAGTATCTTAATATCTGTGAAGGGGTCGGTTTTCATCGTTTAAAAATTACCTCTCAACTCCGTTCAAGGTGACAGTGACAATTTTCCCAATTTTTCAATTTTCCAATCTTCCAACCCTTCGACTTCGCTCAGGGTGACCAAACATTATTCTGAAATTTTTCTGGAACGCTTCGGCAATTTGGCTGGCCTGCTTACCTTTGCGCATGGCAGAACAAATCCTCATCCTCGATTTCGGTTCCCAGTACACCCAGCTCATCGCCCGAAGAGTCAGAGAACTGAACGTTTATTGCGAAATCCACCCTTACAATAAAGTTCCTGAGATCACTTCCGATATCAAAGGCGTGATTCTTTCGGGGTCTCCGTGCTCTGTGAGAGAGGCTGATGCTCCAGACTTGGATCTGGGTGCATTTCGCGGCAAGCTGCCTCTTTTGGGTGTATGCTACGGAGCGCAGCTTTTGGCAAGCAAATATGGGGGAGAAGTGCTGCCATCCACCATCCGCGAGTATGGACGCGCCAATCTCGATCACATTGACCTGCACCATGACCTGCTGAAGGAAATGACGCATGGTTCCCAGGTTTGGATGTCCCATGGAGATACCATCAAGACGCTTCCGGCGGGCTTTGAAGTCATTGCAAGCACCTCTTCGGTGAAAGTAGCTGCCTTCAAAGTGGAAGGGGAAAAAACCTACGGAATCCAGTTTCATCCGGAAGTAACCCACTCCACCGAGGGCAAAAATCTGCTCAGAAACTTCGTAGTAAGCATCTGTGGCTGTGCCCAAGACTGGACTTCAGATGTGTTTATTGACAGCACGGTGGCCGAGCTGAAAGCCAAAATCGGTTCGGACAAAGTGGTGATGGGACTGTCGGGAGGTGTGGATTCTTCCGTGGCTGCCACGCTGATCCACCGGGCGATTGGAGACCAACTGACTTGCGTTTTTGTGGACAATGGACTGCTTCGCAAAGACGAATTCGAAGAAGTACTTGATTCGTACAAGCACATGGGACTGAACGTAATCGGAGTTGATTCCAAAAAGAGATTTTACGATGCTTTGGCCGGACTGACGGATCCTGAAGCAAAAAGAAAAGCCATCGGCAAAGCATTCATCGAAGTTTTCGACGAAGAAGCACATAAAATAGAGGGCGTAAAATGGCTGGGGCAAGGCACCATCTATCCGGATGTCATTGAGTCTGTCTCTGTCAAGGGGCCTTCGGCTACGATCAAGTCACACCACAATGTGGGCGGATTGCCGGATTTCATGAAGCTTTCGGTCGTGGAGCCTTTGAATACGCTTTTCAAAGACGAGGTGCGGGAAGTCGGACGTGCTTTGGAGATCGTGGAGACGATCATCGGACGTCACCCTTTCCCGGGGCCTGGTTTGGCAATCCGGATCTTGGGCGACATCACCGAGGAGAAAGTAAAAACCCTTCAGGAAGTGGACCATATCTTCATCAAGGGATTGAAAGACCACGGCCTTTACGATCAGGTTTGGCAGGCAGGAGCGATCTTGCTTCCGATCCAGTCGGTCGGTGTGATGGGTGATGAGCGAACCTATGAGCGCGTGGTTGCGCTTCGTGCAGTTGGTTCAGTGGACGGAATGACAGCGGATTGGATCCATCTTCCGTACGAGTTTCTGGGCAAAATGTCCAACGAGATCATCAACCGGGTGAAAGGGGTGAACCGCGTGGTGTATGATATATCCTCCAAGCCACCGGCCACGATCGAGTGGGAATAGAGAGATTTATGATTTGGGATTTTTGATTTACGAAGTCCTGAGTAAAGAGCAAGCAATCCTGCTTCTTTGGAGGCAGGATTTTTTTTTGGACCTTCGAGGTCCTGGAAGGTCTCCCATACCGCTAAGCCGGTTCGATGTGGATCAGGATGTGTTCCAGCTCGGGGATTTCTTTTCGCAGGGTGTCTTTCAGGGCATGGGAGATCGTGTGACCTTCTTTGACTGTCAGGGTTCCTTTGACGGTGGCATGCAGATCGACATGGTATTTCATCCCTGCTTTGCGGATAAAACACTTTTCAGTGCCTTCCACACCATTCACTTTTAAAGCAATCTTCCGGATTTTCAGAGTGAGATCTTCGTAGTTGTTTTCATCCATGACTTCGCCCAGCGCAGGCCGAAATATCCCGTAGCAATTATAGAGGATAAAACCACAGGCGATCAGGGCAGCATAGTCATCGGCCACTTCAAAGCCTTCTCCTCCAAAAATGGCCACGGAAATCCCGACAAATGCCGCGATGGAGGTGATCGCATCCGACCGGTGGTGCCAAGCCTCGGCCTTCAGCGAGGAGCTTTTGAGCTTCTTGGCCCTTTTCATCACCAGTTGGTAGCTGGTTTCCTTCCAGAGAATGATCGCCCCAAGGACAATCAAGGTCCAGGAAGATGGAAGCGTGTGAGGGGTTTGGATGTTTTGGATCGCTTGCCATGCGATGGCAAAGGCCGAAACGATCAGAAATGCCACAACCAAAAACGTGATCAGCGGTTCGGCTTTTCCGTGTCCGTAGGGATGGTTTTCGTCAGCCGGCCGCGCGGCATATTTCAGGCCTACCAAGACCAAAAGAGAAGAAAAAACATCGACCGTCGACTCGATGCCGTCTGCGATCAGCGCAAAAGAATTCCCAAAGATCCCCGCCAGGAATTTTATCCCAGCCAATGCAGCATTGCCCAACATGCTGAAGAGGACGGTTCGTATGGCTAGATTGGGCTTTGGCATGGGCAGTGGTGCGTTATCCTCTTTTGGGCCTTTTTGGGACGGATACTTTTGAATTAAAGCGTGCGATGGGTGAAAATCAGTCCTTGTTTTGTTTCTTTCCAAGCCAGTAAAGGCCCGTTCCGATCACGACGAATATCCCGGTCATCCAGATCGACTGCACACTTACCTGAAGCATCAGCCAAAGACAGGCCAGGATTCCCAATACCGGAACGGTGTATCCGCCTTTTAGGATAAATCTCCCTTCCTCCCTGAATCTTGGCCGGAGCTTCGGAATGGCCGAACAGCTCATAATATAGAGAAAAAGGCGGGACAAAACGGTCATTGCCGCCAAGACCGTAAACGTGCCAAAAGCCGAAAGGACAAAGGCAGAGATGCCGAAGAACACCACGGAATTGGCAGGAGTCAGGAACTTGGGATGGACTTTGCCAAACCAGGCGGGAAGTGAACGGTCGAGTGCAAGTGCGTAGGTCACCCGCGTAGCGGAAAACATCGAACCGATCAGGTTGGCCACGACGGACGCGACGACTCCGATCATCAGGATCACCGCCCCCGCACTTCCCATAAGTGCCGAAGAAGCGTCCAAGAGTGGGGTTTTGGTGGCAGCGAGATCTGGGACGGCGGCCTGGGAAACGAGCTGGATCAGCATGTACAGAATCGTCACCACACCCAATCCAAGCAGCAAGCCCATCGGCATATCCCGTTCGGGCCTCTTGGCCTCACCCGCAGGCACCACCGCTCCCTCAAAACCTACAAACGCATAAATCAAAAGAAGCGCGGCACTTCCCAAAGCAGAGGAAGAGGGGATTGGTGAATCAAAGGAGGGTATCACCTGCGCTCCCAAGGCGACAAAGCCTCCTATCGGCAAGAGGATCAACACCGCAAACTTGATGAGCGTAAACAGGCTCATCGACCGGATGGATTCCAGGGATCCGAGGCTGTTGACCAGACTAAGCCCCAGGCAAATCACTGCAAGGGAAAATAGCCTTCCCGCACCGTCGCCGAGAACGGGAACAAAATAGGCGATGCTGTCGGTGAGCAAGACGGTGTTGGCGGAGAAAGAAATCAAGCGGGCGAGGTAATACAGCCAGCCTCCCTGAAAACCAATGAACGGTCCGAAGGCCAAGGTTCCGTAACGGATGGGGCCACCTGTGCCACGGAAGTAGCTTCCCAATTCGGCAAAGCAGAGGATCACCGGAAGCATCAGCAGCGCACAAAAGGCGTAGATCAGGATGCTGTATTCACCGGCCAACGCATAGGCTCCGCTGGGAAGGCCAAAGATCCCTGCGCCGATCAGCCCATTGACCACCAACATCCAGATTCCCCAAAATCCCAGATTCCTAGGCAGTTTTTCGCGTAATTCGGTTGGGTTTGAGCTATCAGACATTTGGTAAACTGGGGCAAAAATGGAAGATAACTGAATATTGAAAAAATCGCCCACAGATGCCACAGATAAACAAAGATGTTTTGTGATTGGAACATCTGTGTCAATCCGAGCTATCTGTGAGGAAAAGAGCCTATCGTCTTCTCAGTTTTCCCCTGATCCATTTTTCCAATTCCACCGCATGAAAGACCACCAGTGCCATTCCCCCGCAAAAAACCAGTTCCACCAGGTGCAGTGGCTGGGTTCGGAAGACGTCGTTTAGCCAGGGGAGATAGATTACGCCGAACTGCAGGGCCATCGTGAATGCGACGGAAAAAAGAAGTGGTTTATTGCTCAGAAATCCCTGTTTGAAAAGGAAGGTTTGATCGCTGCGTACAGCCATCACGTGCGAAAGCTGGGAAAAGGAGAGGACCGAGAAAACCATCGTCTGCCAATGCCAGTCCTGCCGGATCGCCCAATATTGGGTGAAGAGCGTGACTCCTGCCATCAGCATCCCCACCCAGACGATGTGATATCCGACGCCTTCGGCAAAGAGACTTTGCCTCGGTGGGCGTGGAGGACGCTCCATCAGGTCTTTTTCGGGTTTTTCGCTGGCCAAAGCCAAAGCCGGAAGCCCGTCCGTCACCAGGTTGATCCAGAGGATGTGGATGGGCAAAAGCGGATTCGGGAAACCCAAAAAAGGAGCGAGGCCAATGACCCAGATCTCCGCGCCGTTGCAGGTCATGATGTACTTGATGAATTTGCGGATGTTGTCGTAGATCCTGCGGCCTTCCTTGACGGCCCTGACGATGGTCGAAAAGTTGTCGTCCAAGAGGATCAGATGGGCCGCTTCCTTGCTCACGTCAGTTCCGGATATTCCCATCGCCACGCCGATGGTGGCGGCTTTCAGGGAGGGGGCATCGTTGACGCCGTCGCCGGTCATGGCGGCAAAATGGCCTTTCGACTGCAGCGCCTGTACAATCCTGAGCTTCTGCTCGGGAGCTACACGGGCATACACACTCACCTTTTCGACCTGGTTGGAAAAATCCCCATCGCCCAGCTTCGCCAGCTCGGCACCAGTGAGCACCAAGTCGCCCGGTTTCCAGATGCCTACCTCGTCTGCGATGGCCTTTGCGGTCGCAGGATGGTCTCCGGTGATCATCACAGGCTTGATTCCCGCGGTTCGGCATTCTTGGATCGATACTTTTACTTCCTCACGCGGAGGGTCTATCATCCCGGTTTTTCCAAAATAGTCCAGATCGGCTTCGAGCTTTTCCCATTCGGACTCCGGGGGAAGATTCGGAATCACTTTTCCTGCGAAAGCCAACACCCGCTCTCCATTTGCCCCCCAATCTTCCGAGGAAACCCTGACCTCATCGGCAATTTTTCTGTCCTTCAATAGCTCCGAAATGGATTCTGAGGCACCTTTGCACAGCACCAACACCTGATCCCCAAACCGGTGGAGCGTACTCATCCTCTTTCTGTCGGAGTCAAAGGGGATTTCGCCGATTCTCGGAAATTCCAGCGATAACCTCCGGTAGTGATCCGAGGACATTTCGCCCAGCAGATACGCTACCAAAGCCAGTTCGGTCGCTTCGCCCTCGGGCTTTCCGTTTTTGTCCAAAACCACATCATGACACAAGCCCATGCCTACCTGGAGATTGGAAAAGTCCGGGCTGACCGCCTCGTTTGGAGCTGGGTCAACATTCACCACGGTCATCTTGTTTTGGGTGAGCGTGCCGGTCTTGTCCGTACAGATGTAGGTGACCGAGCCGAGGCTTTCCACGGCGGGGAGCTTGCGGATCAGGGCATTTTTTTTCGCCAGTCTTCCCGCACCGAGCGAAAGCGCAATCGTGATCAGGGCAGGCAAGGCCTCGGGAATCGCAGCCACGGCCAAACTCACCGACAGCAGCAAGACCTGATAGACATCTTCCCCCCGGGCCAGACCGGCGGCAAAAAGCAAGGCGCATATTCCCAGAATGAGGTAAGAGATTACTTTTCCAAACCGCTGCATGCGTTGCTGGAGCGGGGTGACTGGCGCGCTGTCCTGAAGCAAGCCGGCGATTTTCCCGATCTCCGTTTTCATGCCGGTGGCGATGACCAGCCCGGTGGCTCGGCCATTGGTGACCAAAGTCCCCTTAAAGGCCATGTTCACTTGATCCCCGGGAGCGAGGTTTTCGGTGGAGATCGGATTTGAAGATTTGTCGATGGGGACGGATTCTCCGGTGAGGGAAGACTCATCGATCTTGAAAGAAAACGTCTCGATCAGTCGGATGTCCGCAGGTACCATGTTTCCGGCTTCCAACTGGACCACGTCTCCGGGTACGAGGACTTTGGAAGGCAGTGAAACTGGCTGGCCATCCCGAAAAGCCTTTGTCTGGGTTTCTGTCAGCTTTTTCAGCGACTCCATGGCCTTCTCAGCCCGGTATTCCTGCACAAAACCCAGCACGGCATTGAGCACAATGATCACGAGAATAATAATGGTGTCCGTCAGGTCTCCGACCATCCCCGAGATCGCCGCCGCCGCCGCCAGGATCAGGATCATAAAGTCCTTAAACTGGGCCAAAAAAAGCACCCAAGCAGGTTTTTTCTTCTTTTCCTCCAGGGCATTGTGCCCAAATTCCCGGATTCTTTTTTCCGCTTCGGAATCGGTCAATCCTTCCTTTTGGGAATTGAATTCTTTGAAAAGTTCGGCAATGGGTTGTTGGTAAAAAGCCATCGTAGCTGAAAGTCATTTGCCCTCAAAATACAAAGGAATCAGGCATTTACCGCCAATGGTTTTTTGAAAACTTCAATCCTTTTTCAGGAAGTACGATTTTTGAATTACGATTTACGGCGGCGGTGGGGAGATTTAAGTTTTTGACAAAGGACACCTTATCGCCTACCTACTGAATTTTCCAATCCGCCACGGCGGACAAGTTCTTCCAATCTTTCAATTCTTAATTCGGAGACATAAAAACCCTTTGCTGATAGTTGAAATTCAGCAGGCTGAGCACCTCGCCAAAAGCTTCCGCGGCTTTGATACGCCGGTCTTCCACTTTTCCGCCCAAAAGCCTGTTGAGCAGAAGGCCATAGACGCCGTTGAGGCAGATCTGGATCTCGTTTCCGGGATTTTCTCCCTTGGCTTCCACGATTGCGTCGAGGATAAACGGCTTCGCTTTGGAATAGGAATCAAAATAGGCACTGTCCGTTTTGAGGAGTTTCCAATGGAGATTGGCCAGGTTGTCCACCAGGTCGTTGAGCTCTTTCAGGTGTCCTTTTTCGAGGATTTCCTGGCTTTTCATTTTCTGCAGAATTCCCTCAAACCAGGCTGTGATTTCTGATTTTTCCCCCTCCGAGACAGGATAATGGGAAATGACATACTGCCTGATTTCCCCCATATTTCCCTGATAGGACCGGATGAGATCCTCCATTTGGTACATGTAGACCAGGTATTCGCCTATGTTTTGGGATTTTTTCCGGTCAGCGATGGATTTCATTCTTGCGGGTTTTGGCTGGGGCAAAGATAAAACGATGTACGATGTCGGAGGAATAAATGCCGCGTAATGGGTTCGGATTCTTTTGCTGTTGGGCAAGTGTTGTTTTGGTTTCTCGGTGTTTTGGTATCTGGGAGCAAAGATTTGCCCCCTCTTTGTTACAAAAAATGCTAAAATTTATCCCCTCTTTGTTACAAACTTTGTGAAAAATCGACCAAAACACATTTGGAAGATAGTGGCTCACTATGCTTTTTGCCCGGAAATGAACCCGAATTCCGATTTTGTCTTTGTGAAGGAACAAAGTTGGGAGCGGTCACAAATGGATCCATGTTCCCGCCAAAATAGGTTCCGATGATCCTGTATTTTTTACTACTTTTGCGGCACGAATACTTATGAAAAACATCAGAAATTTCTGTATCATCGCCCATATCGACCATGGGAAGAGTACATTGGCAGATAGGTTGTTGCAAACTACCGACACGGTTGCTGACCGGGATATGCAAAACCAGTTGTTGGATAATATGGATTTGGAGCGTGAGCGAGGCATCACGATCAAGTCCCATGCGATCCAGATGAAATACACTTACCAAGGCGAGGAATACATCCTCAACCTGATCGATACTCCCGGACACGTCGATTTTTCCTACGAAGTTTCCCGCTCGATAGCCGCCTGCGAAGGCGCGCTTTTGATCGTCGATGCCTCTCAGGGCGTGGAGGCCCAGACGATTTCCAACCTTTATTTGGCCCTGAACCATGACCTGGAGATTATCCCGGTCTTGAACAAAATCGATCTGCCTGGTGCGGACCCTGAGGCAGTTGCTGATGAGGTGATTGACTTGCTGGGTTGCGGGCGTGATGAGATAATTTTGGCATCCGGTAAAGCTGGATTGGGAATAGAAGACATCCTCAAAGCTGTGGTGACAAGAATCCCGGCACCTAAAGGGGATCCCGAAGCTCCGCTTCAGGCGATGATTTTCGACTCAGTCTATAATTCGTTTCGTGGAGTTGAAGTCATTTTCCGGATTTTCAACGGCACAATAAACAAAGGTGACAAGATCAAATTCGTCAATACAGGCAGAGAATACGAGGCAGATGAAATTGGGATTTTGGGCCTCAATCAAATCCCCCAGCAAACCATGTTGGCAGGCAATGTGGGGTACCTTATTTCCGGTGTCAAAGTAGCCAAAGAAATCAAAGTTGGGGATACGATCACCCATGTAAAGCGCCCTTGCGATGCAGCAATCCAAGGTTTTGAAAACGTGAAGCCGATGGTTTTTGCCGGGATTTACCCTGTAGAGACCACGGATTATGAAGAGCTTCGCTACTCGATGGAGAAGCTTCAACTGAACGATGCATCGCTGGTCTGGGAACCTGAAACTTCCATGGCTTTGGGTTTTGGGTTCCGATGCGGATTCCTGGGAATGCTTCACATGGAGATCATCCAGGAGCGATTGGAGCGGGAATTTGACATGACCGTGATCACCACTGTGCCTTCTGTGCAGTTTAAGGCGCTGATGACCGATGACACCATCAAATTGATCAACGCACCTTCGGACATGCCGGACCCTACCCGGATGAAGCACATCGAGGAGCCTTATGTAAAGGCATCCATCATTACTGCTGCTGAATTTGTCGGCACTGTAATCACCCTTTGTATGGATAAGCGTGGTCAGATCAAAAATCAGGTTTATCTCACTGCTGAGCGAGTTGAGTTGACATTTGATATGCCTTTGGCAGAAATCGTGTTTGACTTTTTTGACAAACTGAAGACTATCTCAAGAGGCTATGCTTCTTTGGATTACGAGCTGATCGGATATCAAGTATCACAAATGGTCCGATTGGATGTGATGCTCAATGGTGAGCCCGTGGATGCGCTTTCTGCGATCGTTCACCGGGACAAAGCCTATGATTGGGGCAAGAGACTCTGCGAAAAGCTAAAAGAGCTTGTTCCCCGACAAATGTTTGAAATCGCCATTCAGGCAGCGATCGGACAAAAGATCATTGCCAGAGAAACCGTAAAGGCCCTTCGCAAAAATGTCTTGGCAAAGTGCTATGGTGGTGATATCTCCCGAAAGCGCAAACTCCTCGAAAAGCAGAAAAAAGGCAAGAAGCGAATGAGACAAGTCGGCAACGTGGAGATCCCCCAGGAGGCGTTTATGGCGGTGTTGAAGTTGGACTAAGGGATTTATGATTTATGATTTACGATTTACGACCTGAATCTAGACTCTAACCGCTATTGAACTATGGATAAGTTTGTGATGCAAAAGAGAACCAAACAGTTTGCTGTAGCTGTTTGGCACCTTTGTTCCAAACTACCACATACCAGAGAATTTAATGGCTATGTAAATCAATTGATTCGTTCCTCCAGCTCGGTAGGGGCGAATTATCGTGCAGCAACAAGGGCAAAATCTACTCCTGATTTTGTGAATAAATTGAAAATTGTGGAAGAGGAGGCAGATGAAAGTCAGTTTTTTCTGGAGTTGATACTGGAATTGAATTCTGATGCCTCAATTGTCCCTGAATTGGAGAGATTGCATAAAGAAGCCGATGAAATTATTTCCATCGTTGTTTCAAGTATAAAAACAACAAGATTTACATGAGCTTTTGGAGTGCTAAAGGATCTCGTAAATCGTAAATCAAAAATCTAAAATCAGATGGTTTTAATCGACGGTAAAAAAACCTCCTCCGACATCAAAAACGAAATCGCAGCCCGTGTCTCCGAGCTCAAAGCCGAGGGAGGAAAAATCCCCCATCTGGCGGCGGTGCTGGTGGGAAGTGACGGAGCCAGCCAAACCTATGTCGGAGCGAAAGTGAAAGCCTGCGAAGAAGTGGGGTTCAAATCCACATTGGTGCGCTTGGAAGCTTCTGTGACTGAGGAGGAACTCCTCAAAGTGGTGGAGGATATCAACACCCATCCGGACATCGACGGGCTGATCGTGCAGCTCCCCCTTCCCAAGCACATCTCCGTGGACAAGGTCACCGACAAAATCAAACCCGAAAAAGACGTGGACGGTTTCACCCCGGCCAACGTCGGACGCATGACCCTGAATTGGCCGGCGTATGTCGCCGCCACTCCCTATGGGATCATCGAATTGCTGAAAAGATACCAGATCGAAACCTCCGGGAAACATTGTGTGGTCATAGGCAGAAGCCACATCGTCGGCAGCCCGATGAGTATCCTGATGGGCCGAAACGGATATCCCGGAAACGCGACTGTGACACTGACGCACAGCAAAACCCAAAACCTTCCGGAAATCTGCCGGACGGCGGACATTCTGATCGTGGCGATCGGTAAGCCTGGGTTTGTCACAGGAGACATGGTGAAGCCGGGCGCAGTGGTGATAGACGTGGGAATCCACCGGATCGAGGATGCGACCAAGAAGTCAGGATTCCGACTGATCGGGGATGTGAAGTTTGATGAGGTTGCGGAAAAAGCATCCGCCATCACGCCTGTACCCGGTGGAGTGGGGCCGATGACCATTGCAGCCTTGCTGTATAACACCCTCCAGTCGGCAGAAAAGAAGGTTTTTGGCTAAAACCAAAAAAAAGTCAGGAAATCCCCGATTTGGGTTTGCTTCGATTGCGTTGGATTTCTACTTTTGCAGACCCTAACCGCGCACGTGGTGAAATTGGTAGACACGCCACTTTGAGGGGGTGGTGCCTTCGGGTGTGGAAGTTCGAATCTTCTCGTGCGCACAAAGCCTGACTGGAATACGGTCAGGCTTTTTTATTAATGGACTTTTGGGAACCTGATTTTTGGTAACTTTTCCAAAAATCCCCACCTATGAAAACTCCTTCCAAAGCATTCCTTAGCATCCTTTTTTTTTCTTTGGCATGCCAACTACAGGCCCAAACAGCCCAATTTCCGATTGTGAAGGGATTTGGAGGGATCTATGAAATCCCGGATGCAAGCGAACGCCCGGATCCCAGCATGGAATACAGGATCCTGGTAGACCTGTCTACGGGAGCCGAGGATGACAAAGCGATTTCAAGATGGGTGGACAACGTTGCCCGAATGATCAACCTCCATGGTTTGGCGGGCGTGCCAAAGGACAAAATCAAGGTGAAGGTGGTGGTCCACGGCGGTGCGGTTTTCACCCTGCTCGATGATGGGAATTATGACAAGAGGTTTGGGGTGGACAACCCAAACCTCAGGGTATTTGGGGCCCTGGAAGCAGCAGGAGCTGAAATTATGGTTTGTGGCCAGTCCCTCCTTGCCCGTAACCTGAAGACAACCGACCTCTGGCCGGGTGTGGGGGTGGCGCATTCTGCACTGACCACGATCACGACTTATGTGCCCCAGGGCTACATTTTGTTGAAATTTTGAGTGTTTTGGAATAGTTGTTGGGCTGGGAGAGGCTCACCCTAAAAATACATGAAGCCCTTTACCTCAATCACTTCCACAGGCAGAAAAGTCGCCGCAGGGTTTTTTGTGGCTGTTTCCATCCTGGTGAGTGTTGCGGGCCTGACTTATTTTACGCTAAACCAACTGGAGGAATCGGTCCGGCACTTGGCCCAGCCCAATCAAAAGCTCGACTTGCTCAACAACCTACAGGCGGAGATTTTCCGGATCACGCGAATCAGCGGTGACGGCCTGAAAGCAGACGTCAGGGTCAACGACTCGACGATTTCACTCCTCCAGGCCAAACTCGACCAACTGGATGCTTTGGCAGCGGACACGCTGGAAGAGCAGAGCGTCCAGACCATCCGGGACAACCTGGCCGTGCTCATCAACGGATACGTGGACCTCTATGAGGTCAAAAGAAACCTCGCCACGCGGAATTTCTCGCAGGAAGCACTGAACAGGGTGGAGTTGGGCATTCGCCGGAGGGCCCAAAGCCTGGAGTTCAGGCCGCTTCAGGAGCTGAATCCCAAGAATTACATCTACAACGAACTCCAGCAGCAGACCACCAGTCGACAGGATCTCAGAACGGGGGTGATCACCCGGGATGAAGATCGCCTGATCGCCTATCTGAGGAGGCTGCAGGAGCAGAATGCCCCCCTGTCGTCGGCAACGGGCGCCCCCGATCCGGACAGTGTGCTGCATTCCCTGCGGGGGGTGATCGGCAGGATCTACCTGGAGGAAAGTTCCCAGAGGCAGAGGCTGGCAAATCTGGAAACCGACCTCTCCCGAAAACAGAGTGCCGTGGGAAACACCATCCAAACCCTGATCGGAGACCTCCAGTCCAAGGCGATCCTTGCCTCCAATGCCCAAAGCAACCAGGCCTCCGGGCTGGTATTTGAGGTGACTTTTTTCCTGATCATCGTCGTGGTGATCGCTGTTTTGGGGACTACGTTTCTTGTGTTTTCAGTGCTCAAGGAAATCCGCCTCAACTGGTCCTATCAGGAAGATCTGGAGGAATCCCGGAGGAAATCGGATCAGCTTGCCAGATCCAAGCAGGAATTTTTGGCAAACATGAGCCACGAAATCCGCAATCCGCTCCACGTCATCCAGGGGTATCGGACGATCCTCGAAAAATCAGCACTGGAGTCAGACCAGAAGTCCCACCTGAAGATGATCGGATTTGCATCGGATACTTTGATGGAGATCGTGGACGATATCCTTGATTTTTCCAAGCTGGAAGCGGGCAAGCTCAAGCTGGAAAAGCAGCCCTTTGATCCCATCGTGCTTTTTGGGGCAATCCAGAGTTTTTTTGAGCTCACGGCCAGGGAGAAGAAGCTGGGATTTGACTGGAAGCTGGATTTGCCCGAGGAAAACTGGCTGGTGGGCGATGAGCTTCGGATCAAGCAGGTGATGAACAATCTGCTCAGCAATGCATTCAAATTCACCCCGGAAGGGAAAGTGGAGGTGGGCGTGGCCTGGACCAGGGATAAGCTTGAGATTGAGATCAAAGACACCGGAATCGGGATGAATCCCGAGGAACTGAAGAAGGTGTTTCAGGAATTTGACCAGGCGGATACGTCGATCTCCAGGAAGTTTGGGGGAACGGGGCTGGGGCTTTCGATTGTCCAGCGCTTGGTGACGCTGATGCAGGGCGAGCTCCAGGCGGAAAGCACCCCCGGAAAGGGCACCACGATGCGGCTCGGTATCCCCATGGATTTGTGTCCAGCCTTGGAGATTCCCAAGGTGAAGGAAGGAGCCGAATCCATCGATCTGAGGGGATTGAGCATCCTGGTGATCGATGATGACCGGATCGGCTTGCGCTATCTGGAGACGGTTTTGCTCTATTTTGGAGCCAAGGTGGTCTCCTTTCCGGGCGGGAGTTCATTCAGGGATGAATTTGAGCCGGTCCCCCTGGATCTGGCGATGATCGATATTCAGATGCCGGAGTTTTCGGGGTTTGATGTGGCCAAAGCCATCAGGAATTTCAGCGAGTATGGGGATTTGCCGCTGCTCGCCATGACTGCAAATGTCTTTGTGGAAGAAAAGGAAAGGCTGTTTGCCGAAGGCTTTGACAATCTGATTTTGAAACCCTTCCAGGAAAAGAGGCTGATTTCTGTCCTGGGGGACTTTTTTCCTTCCCGCCTTGAGACGCACGCCGATCGGGGAATCGCGGCTGAATTGGATTCAGATGAACTTTTCAGCCTTTCCGATTTGGAGAAATTCTGCATGGGTGACCAAGAGCTGCTCACGGACATCATCCGGGATCTGATCCGGGATACCGAGACCGATTTGCAGAAGATCACCCGGGCGAGGCTTAACGACCGGTGGTCCGAAATCCTGGAAATCTGCCATCAGTTGGGAAGCAGGCTTGGCCAGATCAAAAGCCCCTCAGGCCCGATTGCCAGGAAGATCGAAAACAGCCTGAAAATAAACAACCACCACGGCATACAGGAAGCGCTCATTCAGTTGGACAAAGAGACCACAAGGATGTTGGCAGCGCTGAAGGAAAAAGTGGCGGAAATGGCCTGAGCTTATTCCAGGCCGTATTTTTCAAGTTTGCTGTACAGCGTTTTCCGGTCCATGTTCAGGATCCGGGCCGTTTTGGACTTGTTGAACCTCGTGTCCTGGAGGACTCTCTGGATAAGCTCTTTCTCCTGTTCTTTCCACTGTGACTTGTAGTCTTGGGCGGCTGTCGGGCTACCGGGCGAAGGGCTGCCCGCGACGGGATGGAAGGAAGGCACCGCAGCATGGGAAGGCTTTTCGGCGAGAAATGCCGTATCGTACAATTCCAGGGGCAAGGCCTCTTTTTCGATCTTGTCTCCGGAAGAAAGCAAAACTGCCCTTTTGATGATGTTTCGGAGTTCGCGCAGGTTTCCCGGCCAGTCGTAGTTGTAAAATATGTCCCAAACCTCCGGACTGAGGCCCTTGATTGATTTGTTGAGGCGTTCGTTGCTTTCGGCCAAAAATCCGCTGACGAAAAACTCCAGGTCGGCTTTGCGCTGCCGAAGGGGAATCGCGTAGAGCGTGAATTCGTTGAGACGGTGATACAGGTCTTCCCTGAAGACGCCTTCTCCGGACTGTGAAATCAGGTTTTCGTTGGTTGCGGCGATGATGCGCACGTCGATTTCGATTTCTTTGTTTCCGCCGATTTTTCGGATTCTCCGTTCCTGAATTGCCCGGAGGAGCTGGATCTGGACTTCATAGCTGAGGTTGCCGATTTCATCCAGAAAGATGGTGCCGCCGTTTGCGGATTCGAAATGCCCGGTTTTGTTGTCCAAGGCACCGGTAAATGCGCCTTTTACGTGGCCGAACAATTCACTTCCTGCCAATTCTTTGGGCAAAGCCCCGCAGTCGATGGCTACAAAAGGGCCGTCTTTTCTTTGGGAAAATTCATGGATTCTCTTGGAAATCAGTTCCTTGCCTGTCCCTGTTTCTCCCATGACCAGCACACTCAGGTCTGTGGGTGCCACGAGATGGATATGCTTTTCGAGTTTTTCGGCTTCCTGCGATTCTCCGGTGACGTAGGGAGACGCGGAAGCGGTTTTTTGGATTTTGGCGGATTCCTTGGGCGCGTCGGTCTTTCGCTCGTCGATTTTTTGGGAAAGGGACTCCCTGACGGTGGCCAGCAGTTCGTCGGGATTGATGGGCTTGGTGATGTATTCGAAAGCACCGAGCTTCATCGCTTTGATGGCGATCCGGATATCCGAATAGTGGGTGATGAGGATCACCTGCAATCTTGGAAAATGGGCCTTGGCCCACTGCAAGAGCTCCATCCCTGTGCCGTCAGGCAGTCGAAAATCCGCAATGACCAGATCAAACTTCCCGGCATTGAGGATATTTTGGGCCTCTTTGACTTTAGTCGTGGTTGTTACATCAAATGAGTTTTTTTCCAAAAATGTCTTTACAATCCTGGAGTAGGTCAAGTCGTCTTCAACTAATAATATCTGGGCCATCCTTTTTTTGTTTAAGATACAAAAGGAACAAAAAAAGCACCAGACTAGCGTCCGGTGCTTTTAAAATAAAGGGGATCTAGCAACTTACTCCTTTATTTCCCTCCCTTGCGGGTCGTAGGCTTTCCAAAGTTTGTCGGCAGTGCCGTTGTCAAACGCTACTTTGTAGGTGATTTGTCCTTCCGCGCTTTTTACCTGCCAGGCTTCGGCAACAGGAAATTCCCTCAGGGTTTCATCCCCGGAAATCGTCTGTTTGACGGGATTTGGCAAGTCATCGGGCTTGATTTGGGTTTTTTCTTCCTGAAGGGAGATTTCCATTGGTTTGGTTGCGACTTCGGCGATGGTGGGGGCGGCAAAAGCGGCACCAGCCACCATCATGGCGGACATTAAAACGATCTTTTTCATGGTGTAATTTTGGTTTAGTTAATTTTTCAGAATCCGGATTCTGTATTCGGAACCGTGTTTTCCGAATATGCAGGGTTTATTGCCAAGGACGTGCCAAGGGGGATTCCGGCCTGCCTGGGAGGTTTTTGTCAAAAAACGTATTGGAATCTTGGGTAGGTTTTCCCCGATTTGTTGGCGGAAATGACCCCAAACCGCAATGAAATGCAGGACGTGGCCAATGGGCCGCAAGCCATATAAAATTCTACTGAAGCGAACTTTTTATAAGAAATAAATCTTTTGAAATCACTTACCTTTGAGGTCTCAATAGAACATTCGCCCCCTCCATGAGTGATGCTATAAAACATGAGTGCGGTATAGCCATGATCAGGCTTCGGAAACCCCCTCAATATTACATTGACAAGTACGGGACAGCCTCATTTGCAGCCAATCGGCTTTACGTGCTGATGCAAAAGCAGATCAACCGGGGCCAGGATGGTGCCGGAGTGGCAAATATCAAGATCAACACGAAGCCGGGGACCCGCTACATCAGCAGATACCGGTCGATCGAACCTTCCGCCGTCAATGACATCTTTGACAAAATCACCAAGAAGTACAAAAAAGCCAAGAAACTCGGCGGGCACGACGCGCTCTCTGATGCGGACTGGCTCAAAAACAACATCGCATTTTCGGGCGAGGTCTGGCTGGGACACCTGAGATATGGCACCCACGGGGAAAACAGCATCGAAACCTGCCATCCCTTTCTCAAACAAAACAACTGGAGGAGCCGAAACCTGGTCATGGCCGGCAACTTCAACATGACCAACAACGAAGAGCTTTTTGGGAAACTGGTCCAGCTCGGGCAGCACCCCAAGGAAAAAACCGACACGGTCACCGTGATGGAAAAAATCGGCCACTTTTTGGACGAAGAAAACCAGCGGATTTTTGACAAGTACAAACACCAATATTCCAACGAGCAGATTACGCACGTCATCGAAAACGAACTGGATGTGGCGAGAATCCTCCGCAGGTCCTGCCGTGATTTTGACGGAGGCTATGCCATGGCGGGTTTGATCGGCAACGGATCCTCTTTCGTGGTCCGGGATCCTTTCGGCATCCGTCCGGCATTTTATTATGCAGACGACGAAGTCGTGGTGGTGGCCTCCGAAAAACCGGCAATCAAATCAGCGTTCGACATCGATTTCAATGCGATCAGGGAAATCAAGCCGGGCCATGCACTCGTGGTCAACAAAGACGGAAGCTACAAGGAGGCGGAAATCATGCCCGCCCGGGAAAAGAAATCCTGCTCCTTTGAGCGGATCTATTTCTCCCGTGGAACCGATCCGGGGATCTATCAGGAACGAAAGAACCTCGGCAAGGCATTGATCCCACAGATTTTGAAGGCCATTGATTTTGACCTCAAAAACACCGTGTTTTCCTACATTCCCAACACCGCGGAGACTGCGTTTTTGGGCATGATCGAAGGGCTGGAAGACTACCTGGTCGCCAAGCGCAAGGAAATCTTCCTCGATGGCAAGCCCCATGTGGGTGATTTGGAGGATCTGCTGAGCTTTCGCCCCAGAGTCGAGAAGCTGGTCAGCAAAGACGTCAAACTCAGGACTTTCATCACCAGTGACGACGAGCGTGACTCCATGGTCGCCAGCGTCTATGACACGACCTATGAGGTGATCAGGCCGGGAATCGACACCGTGGTGGTGATCGATGACAGTATCGTGCGCGGCACCACCTTGGAGAAAAGCATCCTGACCACACTGGACCGGCTCAATCCCAAGAAGATCGTGATTGTCTCCTCTGCGCCGCAGATCCGTTTTCCGGATTGCTACGGCATTGACATGTCGAGGATGAAGGAGTTTATTGCATTCCGTGCTGCGATTGCCCTGCTGAAGGAGCGAAAGATGGAAAACGTCCTGGACAAAGTCTATGACCAGTGCGTTGCCCATCCCCATGATTTTGAAAACTTCGTGAAGGAAGTGTACGGCAGTTTTACCGATGATGAGATCTCTGCCAAGGTTTCGGAGATCGTCACTTCACCGGAAATCCGCGCGGAGGTCCAGGTGATCTTCCAGACCGTAGACAACCTGCACAAGTGCATACCTGACCACACGGGCGACTGGTATTTTACGGGCGACTATCCGACATCCGGAGGAACCCGCGTCGTCAACAAGGCCTTTGTAAACTACATGGAGGGCAAGACGGTAAGGGCTTATTGACAGCCGTTTCGGTTTTTGGGGAGCGGATCGGGAGATTCGGATACCGTGGAAAAAATACAAGGCGCAAAGGGCAATCTTTGCGCTTTTTTACATTTTTGGTGGATGGCATTGCTGTCAAAAGCCTTATTTTGAGGCCAAATTGAATTCCCGAAAACAATGGAAATAAACGTACCCTTACTGAAGCAAATCTGTGAAGTAGCCGGAGCGCCGGGTTTTGAAAAAAGAGTGAGAGACCTCGTGGTGGAGTTGGTCAGACCGCTGGCCGATGAGGTGAAAACCGACAACCTCGGCAACGTCATCGCCGTCAAAAAGGGCAAAAGAAACCCGGATGGAAAGCGGGTCATGGTGGCCGCCCACATGGATGAGATCGGATTCATCGTCACGCATATCGATGAGGGTGGTTTCCTGAGATTCCACACCCTGGGAGGTTTTGACCCCAAGACGCTGACCGCCCAGCGCGTGATTGTCCATGGAAAAAAAGACCTGATCGGTGTGATGGGCAGCAAACCCATCCACGTGATGTCTGCCGAAGAGCGGACCAAACTCCCCAAGACCACGGACTTTTTTATCGACCTGGGAATGTCCGGGGAAGAAGTCGAAAAGCTTATTTCCATCGGGGATCCTGTGACCCGAGACCGCGAACTGATCGAGATGGGCGACTGTGTCAACTGCAAATCCATCGACAACCGGGTGGCGGTCTTTATCCTGATCGAAGCGTTGAAGAAACTGGAAAATCCGGCCTTTGACGTCTATGCCACCTTTACCGTACAGGAGGAGGTGGGGCTTCGGGGAGCCAACGTAGCTGCGCACAGCATCAATCCGGATTTTGGGATTGCATTGGATACGACCATCGCATTTGATGTGCCTGGGGCCCAGCCCCACGAGCGGGTCACCGAACTGGGCAAAGGCACTGCGGTCAAAATCATGGATGCGATGACCATCTGTGACTACCGGATGGTGGACTTCATGAAAAAGACCGCAGACTCGTCTGGCATCTCCTGGCAGCCCGAGATCCTGACAGCCGGAGGCACGGATACTGCCGGTGTCCAGCGGATGGGCAAGCAGGGAGCTATTGCCGGAGCGATTTCCATTCCTACCCGGCACCTGCATCAGGTGATCGAAATGGCCCACAAGCAGGATATTGCGGCAAGTATCGAACTGCTGGTCGCCTGCCTGGAGCAGGTCGATAGCTACGATTGGAGCCATTGAATTTGTTTGTTGGAATTGCAAATTCCAAGGATAGTAGGTCAGGATTACAAATCCAGGCCAGCGTATGTACACCAACCCATTAAACCATGAAAAAATCCCAAATCCTTTTGACCCTGGCGGTCATTTCAGTTTCAGTTTTTTCCTTCCAAAAAATGCATGAACCGGAAGCCACTCCCCCTGAAAAATCCGGGTGGAAGGTTCTTTTCAACGGCAAAAACCTGGATGGCTGGACACCCAAGATCCACCATCACGACCTCGGCGACAATTACCAGAATACTTTTAGGGTAAAAGACGGGGCGATTGAAGTGAATTATGACGGATATGGGGACTTTCAGGAGCGGTATGGGCACCTGTTTTACGAGAAGCCCTTTTCCTCTTTTCACCTGACTTGGGAATACCGGTTTACTGACCAATGGCTGAAAGATGCCGCCAGCTACACCTATCGAAACTCCGGGATCATGTATCATTCCCAGGCTCCGGAGACGATATTGAAAGAGCAGGACTGGCCGATTTCGGTGGAGTATCAGATGCTCGCCGAGGAAAAAGAAGGCGTGGCCCGACCCACCGGAAATATGTGCTCACCGGGGACTGACGTGGTTTTCGAAGGGAAAGTGGATCCGCGCCATTGCATCAATTCTACTTCGCCCACCTTCAAATGGGACGAATGGGTAAAAGCCGAGTTGATCGTCTATGGAGACTCGATTGTTCACCATTTGGTCAATGGGGACACGGTCTTGACTTACGGCAAACCGCAGATCGGCGGTGGCGTAGCCAATCGTTTTGACCCCAAGGTCAAAGTGGACGGCACCCCGCTCAAATCCGGCTACATCGGCCTGCAGAGCGAAGGGCAGGGAGTCTTGTTTCGGGAGATAAAGATTCGGGAACTTTAATCGTACCCACCTCTCCAAGGCACGGCCGACTTTGGAGAGGTTTGCTTCTTGTAAAAAGATTTCCCAACCCGATTGATGTGGTCAACCAAATCGGCATTCTCTATTTTGTGAAAAATGGAAAGGTCGATTTGGTAGGGCAATAGCAGGTCATCCAACTCATTTTCGATTTGCAAGAGCTCGGAAAAGGTGATATCCTTGCCGATCAGGGTCAGGTCGATGTCTGAATTGTGCCGGAATGTACCCATAGCTTTGGAGCCATAGAGAATGGCTTTTTGGACAGGAGGATAGTGGGAAAAGACCTCCTCAATTTGACCGCGTACTTGCTCCGTTAGACCGAACTTATCCATTTTCCTATGTTGATTCTCTTGATTGTCGACGAAGTCTTATGTTTAAATTGCTTTCAAGGAATGGCTCAATAACTAATGGTATATTACGATAATCTCAAAAATCAAATACTAGCCCCAATCATTCCACGATGATCTCAAAGTCCTCGAATGTTGCCTCGCCTTGTGTGCCAGGCATCATCACGGCAAACGGAATAAGATAAATGGTTTTTCTGGTGAAATTTGGAATGCTGACCTCTAGGGTCACTTTGTCTAATACGCCAGAAATCGGAGTTGCTTCCGTCGATGCGACGATGGATTGCTTGGTAAGAGCTCCGGTATTTTGAAGTTCGGTGTCATAGACCCGAAGGCCGAGGGCGACTCCCGGTCCGGTAAGGCCCGTTGAGCTGACCTTGGTTCGTAGGGTAACTTTGGCGCCTTCGGGGATGTTTGGTGAGTCAAATTGGGAGTACCAATAGCCAGTTTCCGTCGATGTTTTTCCGGAGATGGAGGAGATCACCAATGCGTCAGATGGAGAGCGGGATCCTGACATGGTTCCCTTGGCGTCGTTGAAATTCCATGTCCCAACACCCGATTGGTGCTTGATGAATGTCGGATTGGTAGCCCAGTCCTGACTAAATTGAATGCACTTTTCATTGGCAGCCAAGCGGTCGAAAAGCTCATCCAGATAATAGGTTTTGTTCTCTGAGGGGCCATCGTAATAGGTGAGGGCTGGTGTGTTTATCAGAGAATTCATCAACGAGATTGGCTTTCCATCACATAAGAAAGTATCGTCGTGCCGTAAGTCGAGGAAGGCATGGCCGATTTCATGGAAAAAGAATTGTTCCCGCTTCAAGTCAGAAAGCGTCGCCCAGTCACAGGGGGCTGATTTTGAGATCTGAACAGTCCTTTTGCCTGTTGTGGGATGGGCGGTCCAGCCATACCCGCACCAGATAGATCCGTCGGGTAATTTTATTTCATCCACATAGGCCACATCTACGGCTGAGGTATTTAGGTTGAATCCTCTGGCTTTGGCTTCTGCCACAAAGCGATCTACGAATATGGACAAGTCAGGATAAGGCGATGGAGTTGGAATGGGGTCTTCTTTCTCTTCACAGGAAAAGCTAAAAATGGAGATAAAAGCGAGGAGCAGGATTTTGGGATAGGCTCGTTTCATGAAGGTAAAATTGGTTTAATATAAAAAACTAAATATAAACAACGGTAAAATTATTGATTAGTTCTAATAAGTCGTTTTTTTCAATCCCGTCATTGCACAAAAAAATTCAGAGTCGGGAGGCCCTGGATTTTTTGTAAACCTTCGAGGTCTTCAAGACCTCAAAGGTTATCCCAGCTTCGCCAGACTCTCTTCCAATGCCTTGATCTTGGCTTCGGCGTCAGCCTGCTTTTTGCGCTCCATTTCGAGCACTTGGGCAGGGGCTCCGGCGACAAAGCGCTCGTTGCCGAGCTTTTTCATTACAGAAGCCAAAAATCCTTTGGTGTATTCGATTTCCTTGGTCAGGTTTGCTTTTTCCTCCTCGATGTTGATGGAGTCGCCCATCGGCACGAAGCACTCGTCTGCTTTGACCACGAAGCTCATGGCATTGTCCACTTTCTCCGCAAAAGTCAAAGCAGAGAGGTTGGCCAGCTTGGTCAAGACGGATGCAAAGCGATTGTACAAGTCGGGATTCTTGGCGTTGATGCTCAAGTCCAACGCTTCTTTTGGAGACATACCTTTGGATGCGCGTAGATTTCTTACCTGAGACACGACTTCAAAGACCTGTGCAGCATCCTCGATGATTTTTGGATCGAAAGACTTTGCCTCGGGCCAGGATGCCAAAATCAGGGATTCAGCCACGGATCTTTCTTTGATCTGGTGCCAAAGTTCTTCCGAAATAAACGGCATGAAGGGATGCAAGATCTTCAGGATATTCTCGAAAATCCCAATGGTCTTGTCATAAGTCTCCCGGTCAATTGGATGCTGGTAGGCAGGTTTGATCATCTCCAGATACCAGGAGCAGAAGTCGTCCCACACCAGCTTGTAAGTCGCCATCAGGGCATCGGAGATGCGAAATTTCTCAAAGTGCTCGTTGATTTCCGCCAAGCCTTGGTCAAAGCGGTTGTTGAACCACTCGATGCTGGAGGCATTGGCAGACCCGTCCAGCGTTGGATCGATTTCCCAGCCTTTGACCAGACGGAAGGCATTCCAGATCTTGTTGGCAAAGTTTCTTCCCTGCTCCACGAGCTTGTCGTCGTAGGGCAGGTCATTTCCGGCAGGGGAGGAGAAGAGCATTCCGGTTCTCACCCCGTCGGCACCATATTGGGCAATCAGATCCAGGGGATCAGGTGAGTTGCCGAGTGACTTGGACATCTTGCGGCCCAGCTTGTCGCGGACGATCCCGGTGAGATACACGTTTTTGAAGGGCTTTTCGCCGGTGTATTCATAGCCTGCGATGATCATCCGGGCTACCCAGAAAAAGAGGATCTCCGGAGCGGTCACCAGATCATTGGTCGGGTAGTAGTATTTCAGCTCCTCGTTTGGCTTGCCTGTAGTAAACACGTCTGTATCAAACACAGACATTGGCCAAAGCCAAGAGCTAAACCAGGTATCCAGCACATCCTCATCCTGCCTCAGATCTGCAAGGCTGTAGTTGGTGTTGAATTGACTGTTGGCTTGCTTTAGGGCATCATCCGCTGTCTTTGCAACCACATATTCGCCATTTGGCAGGTAAAAGGCCGGAATGCGATGTCCCCACCAGAGTTGGCGGGAAATGCACCAATCGCGGACATTTTCCATCCAAGCCCGGTACATGTTTTTGAATTTCGGCGGATGCAGTTGGATCACATCATCCATTACCGAATGAAAGGCCGGCTTGGTGATGTCCTCCATCTTGAGAAACCACTGCAGGGAAAGCTTGGGCTCGATCACCGCATCGGTACGTTCCGAGTGGCCGACATTGGATTTGTAGTCCTCGACTTTTTCCAATTGTCCGGCTTCCTTCAGGCGTTTGGCGATCATCTTTCGGGCCACAAATCGGTCTTCACCCACGAGGATTTGGGCTTTTTCATTCAGCGTCCCATTGTCATTCAGAATATCGATGACCTCCAGTTTATGCTTCAATCCGAGTTCGTAGTCATTGATGTCGTGGGCAGGGGTCACCTTCAGGCAGCCCGTACCAAACTCCATGTCCACGTACTCGTCTTCGATGATCGGGATAGCCCGGTTGATCAATGGAATCAGGGCCTTCTTGCCTTTTAGATGGGTAAATCTCGGGTCGTTTGGATTGACGCAGATGGCCACGTCGGCCATGATCGTCTCCGGTCGGGTGGTGGCGATGGTCAGGAATTGACCTTCGCTTCCTTCGATTTGATACCTGATGTAATAGAGTTTCGAGGCGATTTCTTTCGTAATCACCTCATCATCGGAAAGTGCCGTCTGGCCTTTCGGATCCCAGTTGACCATGCGGATGCCCCGATAGATCTTGCCTTTGTTGTGCAAGTCCACAAAGACGGATATCACCGCATCGCTGAGTCCTGCGTCCATCGTGAAGGCCGTCCGGTCCCAGTCGCAGGATGCGCCGAGTTTCTTCAGTTGTTCGAGGATGATCCCCCCGTATTTTTCCTTCCACTCCCAGGCATACTTGAGAAATTCCTCCCGGGAAATGGACTTCTTGTCGATGCCCCGGTCCTTGAGCATGTTGACTACCTTGGTCTCGGTGGCGATGGAGGCGTGATCCGTTCCCGGTACCCAGCAGGCATTTTTGCCCTGCATTCGGGCACGGCGGATGAGTACGTCCTGGATGGTATTGTTCAGCATGTGGCCCATGTGGAGCACGCCGGTCACGTTAGGCGGGGGAATGACGATGGTGTAGGGCTCCTTGCTGTGATCAATCTGGGAGGAAAAAAGCTTGTGCTCCATCCAGTAAGCGTACCACTTGGCCTCGGCTTGTGCCGGATCGTATTTGCTGGCAATAGACATTCTCAGGGTTGTTTTCGAAGGTGCAAAAATAGCAGAAAAAGGGGAAATGGCCTTCCGAACTTCCGATCCAACGGGATTTTTCTGAAGCGTCTGTAGCTTCGCTGGAGAGTCTTTCAAGGCGTTTTTGGATCAAAATTCACATTTTATGTCATTTCGACAGCAGTCATTTATTGGGCCTATGGACAACAAATAGTGCCTAAAAGGAGTTTGTAAAAGAACATTGCTCCTACTCGCGCCTTTTGCCCTGGCAACTTTTATCAATTTTCAACCAAAAACTAGTTAGTTATGCCATTTTTGAAACACAAAGAAGGAAGTGAACCCGTAAGGCTATTTTACCAGGACTATGGGAAAGGAAAACCGGTCATCCTGATCCACGGCTGGCCGCTGAGCCACCAAAGCTGGGAAGGCCAGATCAGAGTGCTGGTAGAGGAAGGGTTCCGCGTGATTGCATACGATCGCCGGGGCTTTGGGAAATCGTCCCAGCCTTGGGAAGCCTATGACTACACCACACTGGCGGGAGACTTGAGGCAACTGATTCTACACCTTGATCTGACCGACGTCACCTTGGTCGGCTTTAGCATGGGTGGGGGTGAGGTAGTTCGGTATTTTACTGAATTTGGAAGCGATCGAATCTCGAAAGCGGCGCTGATTGCTTCGATCATTCCGCTGGTAGCCCAGAAGAAAGACAATCCGGATGGGGTTCCGCAAAAAGACCTCGAAAACATCCTGGCAACACTTAAGACCAATCGGATCGGCTTTTTGAAGGATTTTCACAAGAACTTTTACAATTACAAGAAAGACACAGATGAGGTGAGCGAAGCCAATCTGGACTTTGATTTTTCGGTGGCGTCCCACGCATCTCCCATCGCGACGATTAAAGCCGCGGAGTCATGGGCGGGAACGGATTTTAGAAAGGAGCTGAAAAACATCACCGTGCCTACGCTCATCGTGCACGGAGATGCCGACAACATCGTGCCCTACAAAACCTCTGCAGCGCAGGCGGCAGAGGGCATTGCGGACAATACCTACCATCTCATCAAGGGAGCTCCGCATGGCTTGAATCTCACTCATAGGGATAAGCTAAACGGGCTTTTGCTGGATTTCCTGAAAAAGTAAAAGCGGGAATCACAATAAAGAAAAGCCGGGTCTGCATCAGATTCCGGCTTTGTTGTTTTTGGCTTAATGGAAAGGAATTTTCTGCTTCTGGGATCCCAGGGTCAACCCTCCATCATCGAACCTTTCCAAGTCCTGCTGATCGTGCCCGGGATCTGCTCGTCAGCCTTCAATATGATAAATCCCGCAATGGAGCAGAGGGCCATTCCCACGACCATCGGCATGGCTGTTCCGTTGTGAAAAAAGCTGATAATTGCGGAAACCAAGCCTCCCATGGCCATTCTCAAACTTCCCAAAAGTGCTGAGGCGCTGCCTGCATTTCTGGAGAAAGGGAAAAGGGAAAGCGCCGCTGTATTGGGACTGTTAAGCCCATGGGCTGTCAGGAAAAGAAACATCAGTCCCACCAAAGTATAGACATTCAGCACTTGGGCATACACACCCAGGATCAGCAAAAGCCCCGTGACTGCCTGATAATGCAGGGAGAAATGGATGATCTGTTGGCTTTTGAATCTCTTGAGCAGGACGTGATTGAGCTGTGTGGAGCCGATCATGGCAAATGCCAAGATGCCAAAGATCCAGCCGTAGGTTTGTTCGCTGACTTGGTAGAGGTTCATGAACACATCCGCCGAACTCGCGATATAGGCAAAAGGAGCCGCGCCTGCGAGCCCACCCACCAGCATGTAAACCAGAAACTGGCGGTTTTGAAGCACCATGCCATAGTTTTTCCAGACCTTTTTTGGCATCAGAGACACTTCCGGGTCAGGTTCGGCACCGTCGGGGAGAATCAAAAATGCGCCGAGCAAGATCAATAGGGCCAAACCCGCCAGGATGATAAAAACCCAATGCCAGTTGTAAAAGGCAGTCACATAGCCGCCTACCGTCGGGGCAATCATAGGTGAAACGGCGATCACCAAGGTCAAAAGTGACAGCACTTGGGCGGTTTTGTCAAGAGGAAAGATGTCCCTGACCAGCGCCTGTGCGGCGACCATCCCCGCGCATCCTCCGAGTGCCTGCAAAAACCGCATCACAATGAGATTTTCGACCGAGTTGGAAAAGGCACAACCAATCGATGCCAGGACATAGATTGCCAAACCGATGTAAAGCGGTTTTTTTCTGCCAAATCGATCCAAAAAGGGCCCATAAAACAACTGGCCAATGGCAATTCCCACGAGATAGCCGGTGAGGGAAAGTTGGATGTTGGAAATCGGAGTGTTGAGATCCCGGGCCATTTCAGGAAATCCGGGCAAATACATGTCGATAGAAAAAGGGCTGATGGTGCACAAAGCCCCCAGCACCAAAACTATTTTAAAAAAATCCTGCTTACTGAATTGCTTTCCCAAAATGAAATGGAGGTGGTTTATCTACTGGAACTACCGGGAAAACAGTGCCAGTTGTTGGATAGTTCGCAATCGAGAGTCAATATTTTTATGGTTTTGAAAGCGATGGCCTATAATATTTGGGAAATCCATAATCGTCAGCCCGATTCATTTTCCATTGGAAGAAACAGGGAAAAGAATAAGTTGGAAATGGATGGTTAACGGAATTTGAATTCGTCTAGTCAATAGTCCGTTCCTGAATGTTAACAGTAATTTTATGTAAACAGGAGGTGGGATTCTTGTTGTTCCCCCTATTTTTAAAAAATATGAGCGAATCCAGAAGAGAGTTTTTGAAGAAAGCCGCCCTGCTGAGCGGTGCGGCTGGCATGTGGCAGGTTCTGCCCGGTTCGATAGAGCGGGCATTGGCCATCAGCCCGGATCCGGGCACCACTTTTTACGATGCCGAGCATGTGGTCATGCTGATGCAGGAAAACCGGTCTTTTGATCACTGTTTCGGTACGCTCCGGGGCGTGCGGGGATTTGGGGATCGCAGGGCAATCTCGATTCCGGATAAGTTTCCGGTCTGGATGCAGCCGGATCGGGAAGGGACGAGGTTTCCTCCCTTTCGCCTGGATATGCGGGATACCAAGGCGACTTGGATGTCCGGCGTACCGCATTCCTGGACGGATCAGGTTGATGCCCGAAATGAAGGAAAATACGACGGCTGGATCGAAGCCAAGCGGCCCGGCAACAAAAACTATCGCCATATTCCTTTCACGATGGGGTATTATACCCGTCAGGATATTCCGTTTTACTACGCTTTGGCAGATGCATTTACGGTTTTTGACCAGCATTTCTGCGCGGCCTTGACCGGTACGACGACCAACCGGAGCTACTTCTGGTCGGGGAAAACCCACGGAAAGGATGGGGAAAAAGCCAAAGTCAGAAATGGTGAATTGACCTATGAAAGAGAAGGCGATTGGACGACTTTTCCGGAACGGCTCGAAGAACTCGGGATTTCCTGGAAAGTGTATCAAAATGAAATCAGCCTGGATACTCTGGCGGAGGACGATTCACTGTTGTCCAATTTTACCGACAACAATCTCGAATGGTTTAAGCAATACCACGTCCGTTTCAGTCCTTCGTTTTACGCGTTTTTGATCCATCGAAAGAACGAACTGGAGGAGGAATTTGCCCGAATCGAAAAAGAAGGCCTGCCTGAGGATGCCGATGAAAAATTCAAAGAAGAGCTCGAGAAAAGGAGAGAGGAACTGCCCCAAGTCTTGGAATACCTGGAAAAGTACGATCCCAAAAATTTTGACAAGCTATCGGACTTTGAAAAAAGCATCCACCAAAAAGCATTCACCGTAAACACCGCAGATCCGGATTTTCACAAGGTCGAACGGTTCCAATACACCGAAAACGGTCAAGAGCGAAATGTCTCGGTACCGAAGGGGGACATTCTCCACCAGTTTCGCAAAGACGTCAAGGATGGCAGTCTTCCCACGGTGACCTGGCTCGTAGCTCCGCAGAAATTTTCAGACCATCCGAGTGCCCCATGGTATGGCGCCTGGTATGTTTCGGAAGTGATGGACATCCTTACTGCAAATCCCGAGGTATGGAAAAAGACCATCTTCATCCTCAACTACGATGAAAACGACGGGTATTTTGATCACGTCCCGCCTTTTGTACCGCCCAACCCGGCCAATAAAGCGGAAGGAACGATCTCCAAAGGTCTCGATACCACAGGGGAGTACGTCACCTTGGAGGAGGAATTGAAAGCGGGATTTGAAAAAGAAAAAGCCCGTCAGAGTCCGGTAGGACTGGGTTTCAGGGTTCCTTTGGTCGTGGCTTCTCCCTGGACTCGGGGAGGTTGGGTCAATTCCCAGGTTTCTGATATTACCTCTACGATTCAGTTTTTGGAGAATTTCCTAAGCAAAAAGACCGGCAAAAAAATAGAAGAATCCAACATCAGCACTTGGAGAAGGGGCGTGTCGGGGGATCTGACCTCGGCCTTTAGACCCTACCTTGGCGAGGGCTTGGATCGATTGGAGCCGATCGAGCGCAATGCTTTCATGCAACAAATCCATCAAGCCCAATTCAAGGGTTTGCCGGAAAATTTTCTTGCAATCCCTCCCAACCAAGCCGGGGAATGGACGGAAAAAAAGCTGAGAAACGAAGGGGTTTTGCCTGCCCAGGAAGCCGGTACCAGACCTTCCAGTGCCTTGAACTACGATCTGAGGGTTTCCGGAAAGCTGGAGAAAAATGCCTTTGGTATTCGGATGGAGGCTTCGGATAAGCTGTTTGGAAAGGATTCCTGGGGAGCGCCATTCCATGTCTATGCCCCGGGAAAGTATAGAAATGCGCAAAGCGGAGAATGGGAAGATGTCCGGGTCTGGAACTTCAGTGTAAGTCCGGGAGATGCCCTTGAATATTCGTGGCCTTTGGAAGATTTTGAAAAGGGCGAGTACCACCTGCGAGTCTATGGCCCCAATGGCTTCTACCGGGAGTATTCAGGAAATGCACAAAGCGATGGATTGGAACTGGATTTTCAGCCAAATCTTAAGCTGAAGGGCTCTCGAAAAGCAACGTTGGCCGCCCAAGCTAAAGCGGATATTTCAGCCAAACTGAAGGAAAATGCCTATCGAAGCAACGAGAAAGTATGGGGACTGAAAGCCGGAAAAGTGCTTTCAGAATCCTTGGATTTCGAATCCTCGCAGGGTTGGTATGACTTCACGGTGGAGGGTACGGGATTTTCCTGGGCTTTTGCCGGCAGATTGGAAAATGGGATGGAAAGCATCTCGGATCCACTGTTGGGCGGAGTTTAGGTGAAAAATGGGTCTCGACTCCGCTCGACCTGACACGAGTGAGGACATGGGAATTTTGCCTGCTGTTCGGGATTTGCAATCCCGAACCCGGGTCTAAGGATTTATCAATCTAGGTGACTACCAACA
>CAZGYC010000046.1:0-34324 GCA_964530015.1 uncultured Limnohabitans sp.
ACCCCGTCATCTCCTTTTTGTATGTTTCCGAAATATTTAAGACTCGCAGTGACGGATTTGATTTGGGAGTTCAATGCCTCGAAGCAATCCCATCATTAGAAGCAGTGGTTGGATTGAGAGACTGCTTCGTCGCCCTCAGGGGCTCCTCGCAGAGACGGCTCCGATTGGATCGCCGCTCCCAGTACTGCTCCCCGCGATGACACCCCCGACAACCCGGTAATAATTACCGATGATCAATGACCAATGATTCCTGAAAATTGAATTTGTCCCGACAGCGGGACGTATCTCCGACCTCGGGAGCCTTTCAAAAAAACAGCCCTCCGGAATGCAGAGGGCTTGGTGACTATTTGATCAGTTCCTTTCGTTTGAGGATGGTTTCCATGAATCTCTTTTCGTTCTCGGTATTGAAAATCCGGAAAGGAAGGTGGATGAACTGAGCTTTGGACATATACAGGACAAAGGCGTCTTTGGTGAAGTCCACACGCTTGATCATATTCCACTGGACCGGCATGCCTTCGCGGGCGTTGAGCTTCATGAGGATTTGACGGCTGTCTATTTCATAGGCCATCTTCTGGAAAATCTGCTTGTTCTGTTCCATTTGGGTGACGCCCATGAATTGGATCGTCCAAAAAAGAACATACAGTCCGTAGGCGATGACCGCGCCGATGATCCACCAGATCGAGGCGATCCAAAAGTATCCGAAGCAGATCGCAAGGGCAATCAGGATGACCCACCATTGTTCTTTTAGGATGGATTTAAGGCCCATTTTGATGTATGTACCCGTCTCAAGTTGGTATTTTTTGGTTTTGATAATCATCGGTCACTAATTGGAGAGCGCAAATATCCACCTATCCGATTGATTAAGCAAGCCGAAAAAAATCATAAATACGGCGATGGGGTGAAAACAAATGGGTTATTCCATTGATTTAGAATGTGCATTCGACTATCTTATCTGAAAATTTTTAGCCATGAACAGTCTGGTGATCGATCTCTTTATGTGCGGAGTGGCTTATGTCATCTTGATTTACTTTGTAGCTACAATGACCAAGAATTCGCTCAGGAAAGGAAACAGCAACAATGACGACGGAGATGGGGGAATCGAAAATCTCACCCCTCCCAAGATTGACCTGCCTCCCGGAGTGATCTGGCCTTCGGATAGCCCCAAAAAATCAAAGTCCCCCGAGCCGGTGGAGTTTTAGCGGCATTTTTCGCAGGTACCCTGCACGAGCAGGCTCATTTCTTTTTTTTCGAATCCGGCGGGAAGTTTGATCTGGGGCAAAACGATGTCTTCCAGACAGGTGGTTTCCCCACAATGTTCGCATTTGAAATGGACGTGCTCGTGGCTGTGGTCATGTACTGCCTCCCCATGTGCGCACAGGGCGTACTTGGTCGCCCCGCTGTCGTCCAGTACTTTGTGGATCAGGTCTTTGTCGAGAAAAGTCTTTAGCGTACGGTAGATCGTCACCCGGTCAAACTGTCGGTTGAGGGTTTCCTCCAGGTCCGAATGCGAAAGGGCGATGTTCTTGTCCAGAAATTCCCGGATAATCACCTGTCGGCAGTCGGTGATCCTGAGTTTGTGGGACTGTAATATGGCTGTTGGGTTTGGCATGGTCTCCGTTTGGCAGCCAAATTAACCCAAAAAAGGAAGTGAAAAAAACATTCATGGACTGGACTTCACGAATGCGGTTTTGACGGGTGCCGGATGTGGGATGCCCGATGCTGGATGTTTGACAGATGACGGAAGAAAGAAATCAGAAATAGGAAGTCAGAAGCTGAAATTGTCGGATGCCGGGTGTCGGAAGACAAAATCAGAAGTCAGAAAGCCAAACACCAGCCTTCAGCCCGTAAATCCAAAACCGGAAGGTTAAAAAAAATGGCGCCGGTTTCGGCGCCATTTGGGATTTATTTTCCGGACTCTTCCGAAAGGATTTTTTCGATTCTCGCCTGGGCATCTTCCAGGTGGAGTTTCGACATCCGGTCGGAAGTCCGTCCGATGGCGGATTTGATCTGGGCTTGCAGCGTTTTCAGCTCGCCTCTGGCCATCGGTCGGATGTCAGACTGCGACGCATTGATCTGCGGGCCTACAAACTGGCGGTACTGGGCCGGCATGGGGCTTGGGCTTCCGGTCAGGAGCACTTCGAGCCGCTCGATATGTGCCCGTTGCAAAGCCCTGCGGTGTACGTCGATGGTTTTTCCGGAGGCCAATTCGGTCCAGATTCCCTTTCTCAGGTCATCGAAGAGCTCGGTGATCTGATAGGCTTCATTTCCGTTGAGGGCTTCGTTTTCGATGACCCGACCCAATCGGCCCCAATCCAGGATTCCGTTGAGAGAGGTCACCTGAACGGTTCGGATCCGTTCCAATGCCCCAAAGTCGCCGATCCTGGAGATGATCTCATCGTCCATCATCCAAGTCGGGGTTGCGAAGAGCTGCTTGTTCAGAAAATCCACGGCAGACTTCTGCTTTGCTTTGGCAGTATGGGTATAGACGGGAGCATCCTCTCCGGAGGATTTGTAGATCTCCTCCACGCCGCCTACGTTGGTCCTCACATGGCCCATGTAGCGGTTAAACTGGGTGATCACCTGTCCGTACATTTCTTCCAGATCGGAATAATCCTTGAACGGCTTGGCCTCTTCGGAGGTCCACTCCCTCAAGTTGGGCATGATCCGCTTCAGGTTCTGGATTCCATAGTCAGAGGCTTTGATCGCATCGTCCCCCAAATCCTCAGACTGGGCGGTGGGATCATAGGCGTTTCCCTGGCGGCCGTAGCGATAGACAGGATCGCCTTTTTTGTCCAGGATCCACTGGTTTAGGATCGGCTGCTCCTCCTCAGGAGTATTTGCTTCGGGGATCGGTCTGTATCCCCACATCACCGCATACTTGTCATAGGGTCCGACATTTGGCATCAGGCTGACGCCTTCATCCCCAGGCTGGGCGATGTAGTTGAAGCGGGCATAGTCCATGATCGATGGAGCGGTGCCAAATTCTTGGGTGAATGCGGCATCCCGGAGTTTTTCGACAGGATAGGCCACAGACGAGGCAAAGTTGTGTGGCAAGCCCAAGGTATGGCCCACCTCGTGGGAGGAGACAAAGCGGATCAGCCTGCCCATCGTTTCCTCGGAGAAGTTCACTCCCCTTGCATCCGGATTGATGGCCGCGGTTTGGATGAAAAACCAGTTTCTCAACAGGTTCATGACGTTGTGGTACCATCCGATATGGGACTCCAGGATCTCTCCCGATCTGGGGTCAGACACGTGCGGGCCATAGGCATTTTGGATGTCGGAGGCGAAGTATCTGATGACGGAAAAACGGGCATCCTCGGTACTCCAGGTCGGATCCTCTTCGGGGCTTGGCGCTTCCTTGGCCAGGATCGCATTTTTGAAACCAGCCGCTTCGAATGCCTTCTGCCAATCCTCCACGCCGTCCTTCAGATAGGGAATCCACTGTTTTGGAGTGGCTGGGTCGATGTAGAACACAATCGGTTTTACGGGCTCGACCAATTCGCCCCGCTTGAATTTATCCATATCCTCTGGCTTCACTTCGAGTCTCCAGCGGTCCAGGTAGCGGCGTGAGGCAGCCTTTTGGGCTTCAGAGCCGTAGTCCACATAGGATCTGGCAAACCAGCCCACCCGACGGTCGGCGAGTCTTTGCTTCATCGGCACCTTGGGAAGGAGAATCATGGAAGCGTTCATCTCCAGGGTGATCAAACCCGTTGTGCTGTTGGAGGGTGGCTCCGCTGCGGCATAGGTCAGCACATAGCGTGCTTCGATGTTGATCGGATAGGAATTGATATGGGCGATGTAGGTGCGATCGGTATCGAGGCGGGACACCTTGTACTCCGTTCTCCTGCCGCGCTGAAGCCCCAAAGCGTTGTTGTCCTTGTTGAAGAGGTCCGTCGCTTCGATCACCGTTCCGGTGGAGTCCGTTCCCCGGGATTTGACGGAGAATTTCTGGAGAATCGGCTCCAGATTGGAGGCTTTTACCGCCAGGGAGATCGGCAGGGAATCTGCGGCATAGTTGTTTACGGAGACTACCTTCAGCAGGATATCGTCGTTGTTTCTGTCCCAGCGCACCATCAGGTTGTTGGTGTTTTCCCCACCGTATCCGATTCCGTCGGCTGTCTTGGCGATCCGGACCACCATGAGCATGTCCCTGCCAAACAGTGAGTCCGGGATTTCATAGAAATATTTGTCATCGATCTGATGCACCTTGAAGAGCCCCTCTTTGGTCTTGGCTTTTGCCGTGATTACCTCTTTGTAGGGCTTGGGGCCGTTGGTTGGCGTGCCGTTTTGTGGTCTGGCAGGAGCGGTGGGAGCGGGTGCTTCCTGGTTTTTTTTCTTTTTCTTTTGGGCAAAAGAGTCTCCTGCGGAAAGCAGTGCCCCCATTACGCCCAACACAAAGGCAGTCCTCCTCAGCAATTTGGGTAGTGTTCTGTTCATTTTTGGTATAAGTTGGAATTCGGAAATAAAGTAAGTCCCAAACGACCGGATCGCGGGACTGACCGGGGTCTTTTTTGATAGGCGGCCAAATCCCCCAGCAAAAGGCTCCAGCGGAGAGTCCAACGTGGCCAATAGCCGGCTCCCGGAACAACTTTCCGGTTCACCGGGTTGGCCGATTGGTCAGTCTGCCGCCAAAGGAGTATGGATCCGGGATACTTTTTCCAAAAAATCAGGCCAGATCCCATCCGATCTTCCTTTTCAGGCGGGATTTTAGCGGTATCCTGCATTAAATTGACATCTTCAAGGGCTGTTTGCCCCCTGTGTTTTAATCGTCCAACTGTCGAATCCCACTATGGAACTTTCACCGGAAACCATCAAATCACTCCTGGATCAGGGAATAGCGCTGATCTACCGGATTGTCCCTTCACTCCTTTACGCCCTGTTGTTTTACGTTGTCGGGCGGTTTATCGTCAACAAGCTGGTAAACGGATTCAAAAAACTCCTCAATGCCCGGGATGCCAATCCCTCTCTCCATACCTTTTTGGTGGGGCTGGTCAAGGCGCTGCTTTACGTCTCTCTGTTCATCGGGGTCGCCACGATATTGGGCGTGCCGATGTCTTCGTTTCTGGCGATCCTGGGTGCGGCGGGCTTGGCCATCGGCTTGGCGCTTCAGGGATCCCTGTCCAATTTTGCCGGAGGGGTTTTGATCCTGCTCTTCAAGCCTTTTAAGGTAGGCGATGTCATCGAAGGCCAGGGAAATACGGGCAAGGTGACCAAGATTGACATCCTCTACACCCATCTCCATACCGGCGACAACAAAGAGGTGGTGATCCCGAACGGGAGGCTCGCCAACGCGGAGGTGGTCAACCACTCCTCCCTGCCGACCCGGAGAGTGGACATCAAGGTCGGCGTAGCCTATGATACCGACCTCAAAAAAGCCAAAACGGTGATATTGGACATCCTCCAGAAGGATGAAAGAGTCCACGCCAATCCTGCGCCGGTTGTCTTTCTCCACACCTTTGGAGACAGTTCCTTGGATCTGGTGGTGAGGGCCTGGACAGATACCGGTAATCTTTGGCCGGTATATTTTGACTCCATGGAAAAAATCAAGTCCGCCTTTGACAAAAACGGGATCGAGATACCCTTCCCCCAGCGGGTGGTCTATTCCAAAAACGCCTGAAATCACATCCCAAAAAAGCCCGGAGGATCTGCATCTGGTCCTTGGGTTTGGGCCGAAAAAAACGGCTGCCTGTTGGAGTAGCCGTTTTTTTGAAAGTCTCCAGATTTCGGTTCCGGCTATCCGGATGCGATTTCGGATTTGCGGCCGCTGCCAGCATCGGGCACCAAGCACCCGGCATCTTCAGTTTCCTGCCACCCACAACACCGGACTCCCGCTATTGGAACAGCACCCGGCAAACCACGCCCCGTCAATTCAATCCAGTGTCAGGGTCTTGGAGCCTCCGGGATAGGTCACGGTGACTGTTTTGTCGCAGGCACCATCGCCGAGGTCCGCGGAGATGGTGATCCCCAAGACCACGAAATCCATTTTCCCGGCACTCGGGATAAAGACCCCTGTTCTCACACAAGTCTGGTTGACGATCAGTGGGTCCGTCACGACCGCCGTGTAGTCAAATCCTTCCCGGCTTTTTCCGGAGGCGCTTCCCGACACGGCAATTTGATAGTGGTTGTTGGCCAGCGTCAGGACGCGGGTCTGCGTACTGGCATACGTTGCCGCTTTGCCGTCGGGCCAGGTCAGCTTGCCGTTTTCGATCTTCACGTTGAGCGTGATGCGGCTGTTGGCCAGATCGAGCCCGGCATTGGTGATGGTCCGGGATCCTTCGATTTTCAGGCCGTCCACTTCGTAGCCTTCAAACGTGGTGACGATCGAGGCACCAGGCAGTATGAAATTGGTGCCGGAATAGCTGAGTATCAGCTTACCCTTGCGAACCACGCCTTTTGGACTGGTGCATCCCGTACCGAAATCAATGGTTATTTTTTTTGCGGCCTCATCGTGGGCCACCACGGTGTTTGCGCAGATATCGGCTTCCGACTGTGTCCTGAAGCCCAGTCCGCTGCCCTGTAGGATATCGAGCGTGAGGAGGTCCGTATCCTCATAGGCAGCGTTGATTTCAAACTGCTCATCGACGACTTCGAGCTTGGGTTCGGCATCGATCGGATCCTCCTTTTCGCTGCAGGAAAATACCAGGAACGGCACCGCCAACAGGGCGGGTTTCATGAGATGTAAGCACTTGATTTTCATATTTTCAGGGAATAAAACGGCGAAAGTTACCACTTATTTTTTCTGTTTTTTGTCTTGATTTTCAGGTTTTGGAGTCTTGCCCCCGACACATCCGATATTCTGGGTTAGGGAGACGTCATCCGGCAGAATTCCCATCCCCTGCCCGATGTCCCATTCCTCGGCCGGCTCTTGGTTTTTCTTCTTTTTCATTTTGCAGGGATCTCAAAGGGATAGTTAAATATCGGTTTTTTTGACGTGACAATCAGTCCGGGGGTTAATTTTCTTATGAACGAAGGCGGCTATCTCTATATTTGAACATGAATGGTTTTGATTTTCGGCGGGAGGACTTGGAGGGCAAACTGGCCACCGTCAGAAATAAGGCTTCCGGACTTTCCCTGCTGCGCCTGGTGTTGTTCTTTGGGACCGGGACATTTGTTGTCCTGGGGTTGGCAGAGCATCCTGTTTGGTTGTTTCCGGCGGTGTTGGCATCGTATTTTTTCATCCGGTCGGTCGGGCGGTACAATTTCCAGAAGGACCAGGAGGCGATCTATCTGGCTTTGGCAAAGATGGTTGACCAACAGGAAAAACGCCGACAGCGCGTCCTTTCGGGCTTTGACGCCGGGACTGGTTTTTTGGACAAATCCCATCCCTTTTGCAACGACCTGGATCTCTTTGGGGAGCATTCGCTTTTCCAGTTGCTCAATCACACGGTCTCGGAGGGCGGGAAAGAACGACTCGCCGCTCTGATGAAAAGCCGTTTTGACCAGGCTGAATCCGAGGCCCGCGCCCATGCGGTGGGTGAACTGGCCTCCAAGCCTTTGTTTCTCCAGGCGATGGAGGCCGCGGGATTGGCCCTGAAAAAAGACGAGCAGGAAAACGGGGCCTGGATTGCCTGGCTGAACACCGCCGAAAAGCGGTCGGTTTTCCCCAAAATCTGTGCTTTCCTAGGCCCTCTCGGGGGAATGACGCTGCTGGTCTTGGTCTTTGTCGGCATTTTGCCGGAGGTCTTGCTGGGTGTTTGGATTTTGCTGGGAGTAGCCTTTTTGGGCACTGTTTTTAAGCCCTTAAAAAGCGCCGCAGATGCTATTCCCGTAGCCTCTACGCTCAAGTCCTTCCTGGTGCGGACAGAACAAATCGAGCAGGAGGTCTTTGTCTCGAAGAACCTGCAGGATTCCAAAGCCGCACTGTGCAGGGAAGGAGTCTCCCCCTCGGCCCTCTTGAGGGAGCTGGACAGGCTCGGACTATGGGCCCAAAACAGGATCAATCTCCTCTATTTGCCGATTAATCTGCTGTTTTGGACGGATTTTTTGCTCTTCATCCAGCTTGCCGCCTGGAAGCGCCGAGTCGGCCAATCCCTCAGCCACTTGCCCGAAAACCTGGAAAAATGGGAGGTGCTGGTTTCGTTGGGTGCATTTGAAGTGGAGTTGGAAGGGGCCGGAAAATTTGAATGGACGGACCGCACCGAGCTGGTTGCGACCGATATTTCCCACCCGATGATTTCGCCCGAAAAAGCAATTCCCAATTCCATCGGGCTGGATGCCAATCACCGGCTGATTCTGCTGACCGGGGCAAATATGAGTGGGAAGACGACCTTTATGCGGACGCTCGGGATCAACTGTGTCTTGGGAAACCTGGGGCTCAGCCCTTTTGGGACAAGCCTGAAACTCGGCCAAATCCAGCTCTATACCAGCATGCGCAATTCGGACAACCTGGGCGAAAGCGTCAGCTCCTTCTATGCCGAACTCCAGCGAATCCACACCCTGATCGAACGTCTGGAGTCCGGTGAGACGCTGTTTTTCCTCCTGGACGAAATCCTGAAAGGAACCAATACCCAAGACCGCATCTCCGGCTCGGAGGCGCTGATCCGACAAGTCCTCCGGACCCGGGGCTTTGGCATCATGAGTACGCACGACATCGAGTTATCCACACTGGAACAGACTGTGGAAAAAGTACACAATTTTTCGTTCCACTCGGAGATTCAGGACCGGTCCATTGCCTTCGACTACAAGATCAAAAAAGGGCCCTGCCCGAGTTTCAACGCCCATAAACTGATGGAATTGATGGGTATCCGCTTCGGGGGTTGAGGAGTTGTGGCATCTATATTGGGTAGTCTGATTTGAAAATCAATTGTTTACCTAAACCAATATTGCCATGAACTCTTTGTTGTATCTCATCGCGTTAGTTTTGATCATCGGGTGGTTGTTGGGTGTTTTTGTCTACAGTGTCGGGGGACTGATCCACATCCTGTTGGTCTTGGCCGTCATCTCCATCCTGCTCCGGCTGATAGGGGGCGCGAGGGCCTGAGGCAAAAAGAAACCTATCTGGGCTTTTATAGCACGCCATTCTCTGGGAATCTGTTAATTTTGGCGTGTCTATGACCTATTCTGCACAAAACCGGATTCTCGGCATTCTGGGAGGCGGGCAGCTTGGACGGATGCTGATCCAAGCCGCCATCAATTACAACCAGGATATACACATCCTCGACCCTGATCCCAATGCCCCCTGCCGGGACATTGCCCAGGCCTTTGCCGTGGGTTCACTCAGGGATTTTGATACCGTGTATGCCTTCGGCAAAAACTGTGACGTGATCACCGTTGAGATCGAGGCAGTCAATACGGATGCGCTGCAAAAGTTGGCAGAGGAGGGAAAGAAGGTTTTTCCCCAGCCGCACATTCTCCGGCTCATTCAGGACAAGCGCGAGCAAAAACAGTTTTACCGGCAGCAGGGCATCCCCACGGCGGATTTTGTCCTGACGGAAAGCAAAGCCGACGTCATCGCCAAAAAGGACTTTCTCCCTGCCGTAAACAAGCTGGGAAAAGAGGGCTATGACGGCCGAGGGGTGCAGATTCTTCGCTCGGCAGAAGACTTGGATCAGGCATTTGACGCCCCGGGATTGCTGGAGAAGCTGATTGACTTCGACAAGGAAATTGCGGTAACGGTCGCCCGGAATGAAAACGGGGACCTGATCGCCTATCCGGCCGTCGAGTGCGCGTTTCACCCGACTGCCAACCTGGTGGAATTTCTTTTTGCCCCAGCGCAAATCTCCCCCGAAATCGAAAAACGGGCGCAGCAAATCGCCAAAGAAGTCATCCTGAAACTCGACATGGTGGGAATCTTGGCCGTGGAGCTTTTTGTCACCAAATCCGGTGAAGTCCTCGTCAACGAGATCGCCCCCCGCCCGCACAACAGCGGCCACCATACCATCGAAGCCAGTTTCACTTCCCAGTTTGAGCAGCACCTGCGTGCGGTGATGAACTGGCCCTTGGGCAATACTGGGCTGAGGTGTCCGGCGGCGATGATCAATTTGCTGGGAGAAGACGGATTTTCCGGCCCGGCGATCGTGGAGGGCAAAGCCGAAGCACTGGCCGAAAAAGGAGTCTATATCCACCTCTACGGGAAAAAGCTGACCAAGCCCTTCCGCAAGATGGGCCATGTGACCATCCTGGATGAAAACCTGGAGGCCCTGAAAGCCCGTGCCAACCGAATCAAAGAACTCATCAAAATCAAATCCACGCAATGACACCACAGGTAGGAATTATCATGGGAAGCCAGTCCGATCTTCCGGTGATGGCCGAAGCAGCCCAGTTTTTGGAAGAAATCGGAATCGGGTATGAGCTGACCGTGGTATCGGCCCATCGGACTCCGCAGCGGATGATCGACTATGCCGAGTCTGCCCGTGAGCGGGGGATCAAAGTCATCGTGGCAGGAGCGGGCGGCGCGGCGCATCTGCCGGGTATGGTCGCTTCCCTGACCAGTCTCCCGGTGATCGGCGTGCCGGTGAAAAGCTCCAACTCCATCGACGGCTGGGACAGCATCCTGTCGATCCTGCAGATGCCGAGCGGGATTCCCGTGGCGACGGTAGCCCTGAACGGAGGGAAAAATGCCGGGATCCTGGCCGCTTCCATCGTGGGGGCCTATGATGCCGCCGTGGGCAAAAAAATGGATGCTTTCAAGACCGGACTGCGTGAAAAAGTCGAGGAATCCGCCGCCCAGCTTGAGGCGAAGGGCTGGAAAGCCGTACTGAAGAAGTAATTTGAGATTTGAAAATCAAAATTTGAAATTCAGACACCCGGGAAGTACAGCAATTTCAAATCCCAAACCTCCAATTTCAAATTCTTTCCTATGGACTGGAAAAAACCCATCAGATTCAAAATCGGCTCGGAAGACTGGGAAATGCCCCTGCATGTCCTGGTTTTGCTGGGCTTGATTACTTTGGCGTTGATGGCTTTGGGCGCATGGATGGGGTTCAGGTTTGGAAGCCCAAACTGATTGCTTTCACCAAAGCGGCTGATTGGATGCTAGACTTTGAAAATGGCGTTCATCAGGGAAATCAAAGGGGCGGAATCCTTTAGGCCATGCACTAGGGGAATGGCCAAAAGCTGCGTCAGGGCCACCAACAAATAGGGGAAATACACCTTTCTCTCTTTTCTGTAATCCAAAACGATCAGAATAAGCACCGTCAGGAATATCAAAAACTGGTTCCAACTGAGCACATCCGACCACTCAAAAGGAAAATCCGAAAACTCCTTGGGCTGGTAGATCATCCCCAGCGGAATAAAGGAAAGCCGGGTCGTGGCGGGCGAGAGTACCCAAAAGACCGTGCTGATCATCCACCGGGCATGGACTTTCGTGTTTTTTGCGTTCCAAATGGCCGCAACGACCGACCCAATGAATCCGCTGACGAATATAAAATCCAAAAGCGACAGGCTGTAGCGAACCTCGAAAAGTGGACTTTGCTCCGGCTGTGTGAGATTTCCCTGGATCACACCCAATGCCGAAGCCGTCACAAATCCCGCCAGGATGACCCCGAAAATCCCGACTTTCCTGTGGATCCGGATCGGCCGATGCTGGTAGAGCCAAGGCTGGACAATCAGGATGATGTACCAGGCGGTGGCGGAGATTCCGTGGAGGTGCCAAGCAAAGGTAGCCTCCGAAAACCCCGTCCAATAGTGGTTGAATCCCAATAGGGTAAGGACAAAAGGGATGATCAGCCAAAAGTGAAGCTTGGGAAAAATTTTCATCGTGAACCTGTTTTGAATCGAATTCCTGAATGCCCGGGTATTCAAATAAAATGAGCAGAAAATCCAAACGGTTGAAATTCAATGGTTAAGGTAAGCTATTTGGGAGAAAATCAATCTTTTCCGGGCGAATTGTGCAAAAGCCGGATGCGCCAGCCCGCATCGGTTTTGACCGCAATGACCGTTTCCAGCCAATGGATTTTTCTTGCCGGCGAATTTTCGGCCGTGAATGTGGCGTAATTGTGATAGCTGACCCAGGCAACATCCCCCTTTACTTCGATGGAGAAAAAGTCAAATTCGTTTTCCCGTTTGGTTTGGGGAGTTCTGGCCTTTGCCCTTTCCGCATAGTTTCGGGTCGAATCGTTGTTCCAGATTTCCCCGTTTTCGATCAGCATAAAATCCCCCGTAAAATAGTCCGGGATTTTCTCCGCATCAAATCGGGTAAAAATATCCTCAAAAGCACCCTGAATCAGGTTTTTCAGCAGGATTTCATCCTTTTCTTCCTGGCCTTGGGCGAAAGGGAACGGGGAAACCAAGAAAAGGCAGAGGGCCAAAAGCAGGCTTTTTGAAGACATGGGAGTTGCGGTTTGTCATGGCGAGTTTACCAAAATTCGATGAATCCCGGTTTCTTTTGTGTGATTATCCGCCATTTCCCCTGCTTTCCCGACGCCTGCCTGCCTGTGGCAAACAGGTTTGGGACAGGCTGCCCGTGCCTCACCCGCAAGGACGTACTCTCCAAACCGCTCCGCAGGGCTCGAAAATCGCAAATCCGATCCCGATAGCGGGACGCAAATTCCAAGCCTGTACCGAGCTCGGTCACCGAACTCGGATGGTGGGCTTGTCGAATCCTGTCGAAGTGTGTCAAAGCATCCCCGTCCGAGCCTGCCGGCCAAAGACAGGAAGCGGCGCTCGTTCTATTCCACGGTCACGGACTTGGCCAGATTTCTCGGCTGATCCACGTTGCAGCCTCGCATCACGGCGATATGGTAGGAAAGCAACTGAAGCGGCACCACTGCCACCAACGGCACAAAGGCTTCGTGGACTTCGGGAATCTCGATCACGTGATCGGCCATTGCTTTCACCTGGGTGTCGCCTTCTGTCACCACGGCGATTACTTTTCCCTTTCTGGCTTTCACTTCCTGGATATTGCTCACCACTTTTTCATAGGAGCTGTCCTGGGTGGCGATGAACACCACCGGCATTTCCTCGTCGATCAGGGCGATGGGACCATGCTTCATCTCAGCGGCCGGATAGCCTTCGGCATGGATGTAGGAGATTTCCTTCAGCTTCAAGGCACCTTCCAGGGCCACGGGAAAATTGTAGCCACGCCCCAAATAGAGCGCATTTCTCACATCCTTGTATTCCGAGGCGATGTATTTGACCAATTCGTTGGTCTGGAGTGCTTTTTCCACTTTGGCGGGTATGGCGGCCAATTCATGCAAAAGCTGGATGTACCTGTTTTCCGGAAGCGTCCCCCGCTGATAGCCCAGCTTCAGGGCCATCATCGCCAGCACGGAGATCTGTGCGGTAAATGCCTTGGTGGAAGCGACCCCGATCTCCGGGCCTGCGTGGGTGTACGATCCCGCGTGGGTGGCCCTGGGAATGGAGGATCCCACCACATTGCAAACCCCGAAAATGGTAGCCCCCCTGGACTTGGCAAGCTCGATGGCCGCAAGGGTGTCGGCAGTCTCCCCGGATTGGGAAATGGCGATCACAAAATCCTTTTCGTTGATCACCGGATTTCTGTACCTGAATTCGGACGCATACTCCACCTCTACCGGCACTCTGGCAAATTCCTCAAAGAGGTACTCCGCCACCAGGCCCGCATGCCAGGAGGTGCCGCAGGCGGTGATGATGATCCGCTCCGCGTTTTGAAACTTGTTCATGTAGTCCCGAAGGCCACCCAACACCAGGCGGCCGGACTTCGCATCCAGCCTCCCTCTCAGGCAATCGGCGATGGATTTCGGCTGCTCGTAGATTTCCTTGAGCATAAAGTGCTCGTATCCGCCCTTTTCGATCGCTTCCAGCTCCATCTCAAGCTGGTTGATATAGGGATGGGTTTCCACGTTTTCGATCGTCTTGACCTGGAGCTTTCCGTCCCGGATTACCGCGATTTCATAGTCGTCGAGATAGACCACCTTATTGGTGTATTCGATGATCGGAGTGGCGTCTGAGGCGAGGAAATATTCGTCTTCCCCGACACCAATGACCAGCGGGGATCCCTTTCTGGCAGCGATCAGGGTGTCGGGCTCTTCCTTGTTGATCAGGACGATGGCATAGGCTCCCACCACTTTGTGCAAAGCCAGACGGAGCGCTTCTTCGAGCGTGCATTGATTGTTCACAAAGATGTCTTCGATGAATTTCACGAAGACCTCGGTATCTGTATCGCTTTGAAAGGCATAGCCTTTTTGAAGCAGGTCCTTTTTCAGGACTTCGTAGTTTTCAATGATACCGTTGTGGATCATCGCAAACTTTTCGGAAGCCGAGTAGTGCGGGTGGGCATTGGCGTCGTTGGGCTCACCGTGGGTCGCCCATCGGGTATGGCCGATCCCGATCTTGGATTTGACCTCTCCGTTGGACTCCAGATACTTCTCCAGTTCGGATACTTTTCCTTTCTTCTTGTAGATACTCAGTCCTTGCTGATCCAAGAGCGCGACACCGGCCGAATCATAGCCCCGGTATTCCAGTCTTCTCAGGCCTTTGAGGATGATGGGCAAAGCTTCCTGCTGCCCCACATACGCGACAATTCCACACATATTGAAAAATTATTAAAGTTGGTTCTGACTTCCGCAAAGAAACACCATTCGTGCCAAAAAAAATAATCCACTTCCCTAAAAACAGAAAGTGGATTCCGGTGACTTCAATGAAATCGATTGAACTACCTGGATTTGGAGTAAATGACTTTTATCTTGATTTTATCCTTGTTGACTTTAAACTGACGCAGGGACCTTTTGAAATCATCGCTTCCGGATGGATTCGAGGATGAGGGTGGAATCGACGCGTACAGCAGCCAATCCTGACGCTGGATGTCTCGCCTATAGATGGCGTTGACGTGGGATGTCAGCCCCGTATGGTAAGTTTTGTCGTCTGCGCGGTAGGTCAATACTGCGGAAGTAGAATAATTGTTGCTTGGCACTTTGTTTCCGTTGGCATCCAGTTCGACTTGGGGATACCCATCCCCCTGTACATAGAGGGCTGCGTTGTTGGACGTACTTCGGATTGGTTCGTTGTACCGGTCCACAAAGATCATCACCATCCCGGTGATCGGGTTGTTGTCCTTGTCCTGGCTTTCGATCTCTCCCATCGAAAAATTCACCTGATTGAACGTGATGCCGGACAGCGTGTCCAAAAACGCATCGAGGGGACTCGTGTCGATCCGCATGGCCATCGCCAGGGTGGACTTCATGCCGACTATCGGTCCGGCGTCGTAGGACTCTCCGTATTCCTGGACCACTTCCGTCGGAGTCCCCGAGCGGTCAGACTGGATTCCGTTGAAATTTCTTGACGAAAGGGTGCTGATGTCGTACCGCAAAGGCACCGTGTCGCCGTCGATGTGGTAGTAAACCGCTATGCCTGTATTTCCACCACCCAGGGCTATTCCGGCGGTGGTGTTGTCCCCTTCTCTGGCTTTGACGGCAATCCCGGGGAAATAACTCCTGAAATTAAAGAGGCTGCTGAATTCCGTCCCGCGCTGCAGCTTGGCAAACAGCTCTTCCTGAAACTCCCCGTCCACCGACAGCCGCATCACGGTATCCTTGACTTCCCCGAAGGCAAGCTCGATTTCTGCAAAGGGATTTTCCTCGAAAGCAAGGTGGTCAAAGTTGTAGTAAAGGGTGTCCAGAATGGGTTCGGTCAGCTTGTGTACCGAATACCTCTTTGGTTTGTCCAAGTCCGAGCCGTTCACGCTGACTACCGCCATGTTGAAAAACATGGAATCCAGGACAGCCCCCGCGGTGGGCCTGGTCTGTGCCGCGTTGATGTACAGCCGGGAATATCCGGTTGCTTCAGTTTTGCCAAAGTAGCTGTCCGACTCGCTTCCCACGACCAGCACACCGGAGTTGGTCGTATTGAAGGAATCCAGCAGCACCAGTTGGGCATCGAGGTTAAACTCCTGATAGAACACCCCGATCTGGTTGTTTCCGGGAGCCAACTCGAGTCCCACCGTGGCGGGGTCACTGCAAGAACTGATAAGAAGGATTGAAAGGAAGGCCAGTCCGGCCAGTTTAGCCTGCAAGGCTGTTGTATATTCCAAAAAGCTCGTCATGAGCCTGCTGTTCTTCTTGAATGCTGATTTCAAACTTTTTGTCTTTTGAGAAATCCTCTATTAGTTGGGTTAATTCTGCAGAGACTGCGGAGCCTTTTACCACCAAGTCGGCATATTCCATACCCATCTTGATAAAGCCGGTGAAGTCTTTGGATTTCAAAGGTGCTAAAATTGCGTCGTCGATATCCACCATCTTAACCTTGTTTAACAAATCGTCGCCAAAGGTATGCGAAAACCCGTTGTTGTAGATCGCAAACACGGTTTTTGTGTCCTTAAAAAGCGGCTCGTTTTTGTAGGTGGTTTTTAGATACATCGGGATGAGCGAGGTCATCCAGTCATTGCAATGGACGATATCCGGAGCCCAGCCGAGTTTTTTCACGGTCTCGATGACCCCTTTGCAAAAGAAGATCGCGCGCTCGTCGTTGTCTTCGTAAAACTTCTGCTGCTTGTCGTGGAATACGTGCTTGCGCTGGAAATAGTCCTCGTTGTCAATGAAGTACACCTGAAGTTTTGCGTTGGGAATGGAGGCCACTTTGATGATCAATGGCTTCTCTTCGTCTCCCACGGCGATGTTGATCCCGGAAAGCCGGACCACCTCGTGGAGTCTGTTTTTGCGTTCATTGATCAACCCAAATCTTGGTACCAGGATACGGATCTCCATTCCGCGCTCTTGCATGGCTTGGGGCAGGGATCGTAAGAAATTGGCTACTTCGGAAGTTTGTAAGAAAGGGTTGATTTCACTGGCAACGTAGAGGATACGTAGTTTGGACATGCTATAGGGATTTTAATGAACGTGATAACAACGGCACAAAGGTAAATAAAAAAAGCCTGAAAGCATTGGAATTCTGGATATTAATCTACTTTTGCCCCAATTTAGCCGAAATACTACCCTGGCGTGAAGCTAATCCGTACCGGAGCCGAATGGAACCCCCTCTGGCTCAATCACCTTCAGAAAAATCAGCAGATCGGGCTGGTCCCCACCATGGGAGCCCTGCACGACGGCCACTTGGAATTGGTCCGAAAGTCCAGGCAGACGGCCGGCCTGACGGTGGTCTCGATCTTTGTAAACCCGACCCAATTCAACAACCCGGATGACTTTGCCAAGTATCCGGCCACACTGGAGGCTGACCTCGAAAAACTGGCAGCGGAGGGCGTCGAGTACGTTTTTGTGCCCAGTGTGCAGGAGATCTATCCCTCCCCGGCCAAACTCCGGTTCGACTTTGGCGACCTGGAAAACGTCCTGGAGGGCAAGTCCCGTCCGGGACACTTCAACGGAGTGGGGGTGGTTGTCTCGAAGCTATTCCATATCCTCAAGCCCCACATCGCGTTTTTTGGGCAAAAAGACCTGCAGCAGGTAAGCGTCGTCCGGCGCCTGGTCCGGGACCTGTCTTTTGACATCAGGCTGGAGATAGTCCCAACCCGCCGGGAACCCAAGGGGCTGGCCATGTCTTCGAGAAATGTCCGGCTCAACCGGGAAGAACGGGACGAAGCGCTGATCCTCTACCAAAGCCTGGAAAAAGCCAAATCTGAACTTTTGGCGGGCAACAATTGGTTGAAAACCAAAAGCCGGATTGAATCTGATTTTCAAAAAAACCGATTGGCCAACCTAGACTATTTCGAATTGGTCCATCCAGACACCTTCGAATCCTATTCCGAATTTGATCCAAACGAAAAATCGTCCGTCTGCGTAGCCGCCTATATCGGCGAAATCCGTCTGATAGACAACATGCCGGTGATTTCCTGAAATCACGGCCGAAACACTGAACCAATGCAAATCCAGGTTTTAAAGTCCAAAATCCACCGGGTAAAAATCACCCAGGCAGAACTCCACTACGTCGGCTCGATCACCATCGACGAGGCGCTGATGGATGCCGCCCATCTCATCGAAAACGAAAAGGTCCAAGTCGTCAATGTCAACAATGGCGAACGCCTGGAGACCTACGTGATCAAGGGCGAACGCGGGAGCGGCCAGGTCTGCCTCAATGGCCCCGCAGCCAGAAAAGCCAGCGTAGGGGACATTGTGATCATCATTTCCTACGCGGGCTTGGAGCTGGAAGAGGCCAAAAAACACCAACCGGTTCTTATCTTTCCCGACGAAAGGAACAAACTGGCCTAATGCTCAATCCAAAAGCAAAACAGGGAATCCGGGTAGTGGTCTCTCTTGGGGTCGCCGCCTGGATTTTTTGGTTTCTGTACAAAGACATCGATCCGGCAAGTTTGGCGGCTCAGGCAAGATCCTCCAACTGGCTTTGGATACTCGCCTCCCTCGCCATTTCCCTTTTTGGCTATTGGCTCCGCGGATGGAGATGGGCACTTTTGACGAATTTCGAAGAGGGAAAAGAAGTGAGCGCCAACCGGGCCTATCATGCCGTGATGGTGGGCTATGTGGCCAACCTGCTCATTCCCAGGGCGGGAGAAGTGGCACGCTGCGGCGTGCTCTCCAGAACCAACGGGCTGGCGGTCGGCCACCTGCTCGGAACGGTGATCGTGGAGCGGAGCATCGACCTCCTTTTTCTGGCCGGAATCATTTTTCTCGCATTTCTCGTCGAGACCCCGCTTTTCCTGGCACTGGCCGGAGACCTGGTCGATCTGGAGAGCCTCGGGGGAAAGCTTTGGGACAACCTTCCGCTTTTGGCCGGAGGGCTGGCCGTCTTGCTTATTTTTGTCTACTTCATCGGCAAAAGATTCCGGGACACCGGATTGGTCAGAAAAGCCCAGAGCTTCGCAAGGCAACTGCTGTTTGGGCTGAAAAGCATCTCCAAACTCAAAAACCCAATGGGGTTCTGGATCAGCTCCATTCTGATTTGGGTGATCTATTTCCTCACCATGTACCTGGTCTCCCTTGGCATCCAAAGCACTGCCAACTTGACACCCGGAGAGGTCCTGTTGGTGATGGTGATGGGAACAATTGGCATGGTGGCCCCGGTTCAGGGCGGGATTGGGACCTTCCACGCGCTGGTGGCTTATATTTTGATACAATTTGGCGTGTCGGAATCCGACGGGAAAATATTCGCCGCCATCATCCACGGAACCCAGATGGTTTTGATCCTGGTCGCAGGGCTGATTAGCTGGGTGGCAATGGCGCGGATTCCCGCTTGGATTAAACCCGACAAGCCCTAACTTCGTATTCACACCCAGTTAAACCCCTTAAAAAATGATTATCCTAATCGTAGTCGTATTTGCAATCCTCGGATTTGTGGTCAGCAGCAAGCTGAAAAGCAAATTCAAAAAATACTCCCAAACGGCCCTCCAGGCCAATCTTTCAGGCGCGGAAATCGCCAAGCTCATGCTGGCTGACCATAATATCCAAGACGTACAGGTCGTGTGTGTGGAGGGTCAACTGACCGACCACTACAACCCGATGAACAAGACCGTGAACCTGTCTCCCGACGTGTACTACGGCCGAAATGCCGCCGCCACCGCAGTCGCCGCCCACGAGTGCGGCCACGCGGTACAGCACGCCACTTCGTATGCCTGGCTGAAAATGCGTTCGGCACTGGTCCCGGTCCAAAACATCTCCGGCAAGATTCTCAACGTGGTGTTGATCGCCTCCCTGTTTGGGGGATTTGCACTGGGCCTGCCCTATCCGGTCATCGGCTACATCGTCGTGGGCTCCTATTCCGTGATGACGCTGTTCACACTCGTCACACTACCCGTGGAATTTGACGCCTCCAACAGGGCACTGGCTTGGGTACAGACCCGAAACATCGTGACCCGACCTGAATATGAGATGTCAAAGGATGCGCTCCACTGGGCAGCAATGACTTACGTGGTAGCTGCATTGGCTTCCCTGGCGACCTTGGCCTATTACATCTTCATTTTCTTCGGCAACCGCGATTGATCCAGATCAAAATAAAATCCGAAAAGGGACATGCTTTTGTCCCTTTTCTTTTTTTTGGGGTATATTTTCGACAAGAAACCAAACCCCAAATCTACCGCCGCCATGGATTTCCAATTGACAGAAGAGCAGCTAGCCGTACAGGAAGCAGCGCGAGAGTTTGCCCGGTCTGAGTTGCTGCCCGGTGTGATCGAGCGGGACTCCCAGGCGATTTTCCCCAAAGAACAAGTCAAAAAAATGGGGGAGTTGGGCTTTTTGGGCATGATGGTGGATCCCAACTACAATGGCGGGGGGATGGACACCATTTCCTACGTCCTCGCAATGGAGGAACTTTCCAAGATCGACGCTTCCGCCTCGGTGGCGATGTCAGTCAACAATTCCCTGGTCTGCTGGGGCCTGGAAAAGTACGGCTCCGAGGAGCAAAAGCAGAAGTACCTCTCCCGGCTGGCAAGCGGCGAAGTTCTGGGGGCTTTTTGCCTTTCTGAACCGGAGGCGGGATCCGATGCGACTTCCCAAAGGACCGTCGCCGAAAAGAAGGGGGACCACTACCTGATCAGCGGGGTCAAAAATTGGATCACCAACGGATCGTCTGCCAGCATCTACCTGGTATTTGCGCAGACAGACACCCAAAAAGGGCACAAAGGCATTTCGGTGTTTATTGTGGAAAAAGGCTGGGAGGGATTTGCCATCGGGAAAAAGGAAGACAAACTCGGCATCCGGGGATCCGACACCCACTCCCTGATTTTCACGGATGTGCGGGTGCCCGTCGAAAACAGAATCGGGGAAGAGGGCTTCGGATTTGCCTATGCCATGGAAACGCTGAACGGCGGAAGGATCGGGATTGCCTCGCAGGCGCTTGGAATCGCCGCCGGGGCCTACGAACTGGCTTTGGCCTATTCCAAGGAACGGAAAACTTTCGGCAAGCCCATCTGCCAGCACCAGGCGATCCAGTTCAAATTGGCAGACATGGCTACCCAAATCGAGGCCGCAAGGCTCTTGGTGTACAAGGCGGCCTGGCTCAAGGACCAGGGCCAGGACTATACGCAAGCTTCGGCCATGGCAAAACTGTACGCTTCAGAGGTCGCAATGAGCGTCACGGTGGAGGCGGTCCAGGTACACGGCGGCTACGGATATGTGAAAGAATACCATGTCGAACGGCTGATGCGGGATGCCAAAATCACCCAGATTTACGAGGGCACCTCGGAAATCCAGCGCATCGTGATCTCACGGGGGATTCTCAGGTAGTCAATTTGGCCCCAAAAACAGGATATAATTCCAAATTTTTATGCCATTTTTTTATTTTCCCCTAACATTTTGCAGAATATTCCTCTTTTAGCTTTGGAAAAATCATATTTTTGCGAATTCACTTTTATTCCCATTTCATGGATTATTACAACAAGGTCATTGAATCAGTCCACGTACGATTTTTGAAAGGAAACAATTTCAGGATTGAAAAGCCGGTAAGCGTCACAGACTATGAGGAAGGCGAAAACAGCCTGATTTTGCTTCACCACGGCACCCTGAAATTTGGTGAGGACCAGGAGCTGGTCAACGAAGGCGAGGTGCTTTTTATCCCCAAGGGCAAAAAAATCCAGATTGCTTTCGGCACCGGAACCAAAAGAAACGAACTGGACATGGGGCAGTATGGAGACAGCAGACGGAAATATCTCCAGAGCATCAGCTTCAAGGACATCAAGATCACGGAAGACGACTGCATCTCCCACATTCAGTTTGAATCCAAGGTTTTTGACGTCGTCAATTTCTTCAACTCACTGGATATCCCGCCGTTCATCATCCGGTTCAACGACCGGATCGCGACCTTGGTGGAGGACGTCATCAAAGAGCTGGAAGCGATGAACGTCGGCAAAGAACGTGCCCTCAAAGCCCAGACCGAAGTCTTGGTGATCGAGCTGCTGCGCCACATCCTGAAGAACCGGCTCTTTACCGAGGAACTGTCCACCAACTCGACGTATTTCAAGGATCCGCGACTGATCGACCTCTTCAATTTCATCAAGGCCAATATCGGAGGAGACCTGTCCAACAAGGTACTTGCCAAAGTGGCCAATGTCTCCGAGGACTACGTCGGACAATACTTCAAGATGCTCACGGGCATCAATCCCCAGGACTACATCGAGTACCAGCGCATGGAGGCGGCCGTGGAGCTGCTCCGCACCACGAAAAAATCCATCCGGGATATCGGAAAAGAGGTGGGCTACAAGGACACCGCGTACTTCTGCAGGCGGTTTAAGATGATGTACGGGGTTCCGGCCGGAAAAATGCGCAGAAGGGAATCCCTGATCAATGTTCAATGAGATTGTACGATTGCTTGATCTCAAGGACCTCGGCCAAAAAGCCGGGGTCTTTTTCTATGGAATTGCCCAAGACAAGCAGATCGGCACCGGCCTCAAATGCAGCCCTTGCCTTCCCGGCGGTGTCCAGCCCGCCTCCGACAACCAAGGGGGACTTCACGGTGTTTTTTACGCCGGCAATGACCCCTGGGCTCACGGGGATGCCGGCTCCGCTTCCCGCATCCAGATAAAAATACCGCATGCCCAGAAATTTCCCCGCCAGGGCGGTCGCGCTTACCGCATCGCAGTCCCCGTTTGAAAGCGGCAACGTCTGGCTCACCGAATGCACGCTGAGCAGCTCGCCCTGATTGACCAAAATGTATCCGGTGGGCAAAACCTCCAAGCCCAGCCGGGCGACTTCCGGGGCTGCCATTACCTGATGTGAAATCAGAAATTCGGGATTTCTGCCCGAAATCAGGCTCATAAACAAAATCGCGTCTGCATGGGCAGAAAGCTGGAGATGCGAGCCCGGGAAGATGCAAATCGGTATTGATCCGGCAATTTCCCTCAGGGAGAGGATTGTTTTGTCAAAATTGTGCGAGGAAAAACTGCTGCCTCCCACCAAGATCAGGTCCAGGCCCGATTCCCCGACCCAGGCAAACCGGCTAAAGTCGCCCGCTTTTTCGGGGTCGATCAGCCAGGCAAGGCCTTTCTGACGGTTTTTTGCAAGGGATTTGAGGAGTTTACTGACCGTCTTCACTTTCCTTTGCATCGGCAGGGGAAGAAAAAACCTCATGAAACAGCTTGTCCTTGGCCAAAGCAAGGCCCAAGATGACCAATCGCTGGGTGAGTTTGGGCCAGAATGCCGACGCCCTGGGTTTGGTCAGGCGCTTTTTGATGTCGTCGTTGAGCAGTCCTTCCTTTTCCAAGACCTCCAAAGCCCTGTCGGTGGTCTTCACCTTCTTTTTCTGCGTGGCCTTGACGACCCCATAGGCCAGCAATGCCCCGACAGCCACCACCGCGCCGACTTTCAGCCATTCCTCGGACTCCTTTTTCAACAATTCGAGTTGCCTGGCGAGCGTTTGCTCCAGCTCCTCCGATGTCCTGTCAAGTTTCTTGCCCATCTTCTTCTTTTTGCGCTCTTTTTAATTTGGCCTTGAAAATAAAGTCTTTGAGCAGGATCTCCACGCGCTGCTGGATTTGCAAAGAATCCCTGCTCAAGACCATCACCAACACCACCACGAAATAGATCAACGCCACAATCAAAAATCCCAAATAGGGACTCTTGGTCATCTGGCTCAGGAAAAATGCCAGGGACAGGGACAAAAACAAAAACACAAGCAACAACATGCTGCCGATCAAAACCAGCAGGATCAACCGCGACAGGATCCCGACAAATTCGTCCTGGATTTCCTGTTTGACTATTCCGATGCGGGCCTCGATGATCCCCTTGATGGTTTGGACGATTTCGCCGATTTTCAACATAATTCCGGGTGTTTATGGCCTTTTTCCCCTAACGTATTCCGAATATACTGGAAAACTAAGGAGCAAAAAAATTGCCACCCGCCTCTTTACCCCGCCTCTTCGTAAAACTTGAACCTCAACACCAGTTCCAGCGCTGCCAAGATGGCCTGGTTGATCGGGTACTGGGTAGTCAGGGAATCATCCACATCGTACAACCGGGTATAAAAAGCCGTGGCCATGGGCACATCCAAGCCGGCGTTGATCCGCGAGGTGGCAGCGGCGAAGTCCTCCGGATTGCGCTCCTTGAGAATCCTACAGGTGATGAGCTCCTTCTGGCCATACTTCGTTTTGCGGGCCGAGGCTCCAAAAAGCCTGCAAATCAAACCCCTTCCCGAATAACTGCCGCAAAAGCCCTTCGTCCCGTCCTCCTTGGTGGGGCGGTACACGACGCAGTTCCCCAACTCCTCCTGAAGAGCCAGGCGATTGGCCATGTCCTCCGCGAGTCCCTTTTCATAGAGCTCAAAAGCCAAAGGCAAAAACTCCAGGGGCGATGCCGGCACTTGGGGATTGGAACAGCAAAATCCGCATCCGGAGACGCACGCCATCCCCCCCTCGTCCTGAAACTGGCGGGATTCGGTTTCAAGCTGTCGAAAGATTTCCTTCACGGCTTCGGATTTTTCGAATAGATTCATCTTGGGGAATAAGGATGCAAAAGTAGCGCAAGTATGGCCCAATAAATCCCCGGCCCCTTTCATTTTTTTTGTCTGATAATCAGGCATTTAATTTTTGATTCCGCGCAATTGCCGCCGATTGCCGTTGAGAATCGTTTTTTTGGGAGACCAAAAAGAGGACTATGAGCGAACTGGAAGACAAAAACGCCGACGACCGCATCCGGCGGGCCTTCAAGGAGAGGGATTGGAGCGAAATCAGAAGTGAGGATTCTTGGGCGATCTTCAAGGTGATGTCGGAGTTTGTGGTGGGGTACGAAAAGCTCGCCAAGATCGGCCCCTGTGTATCCATCTTCGGATCGGCGCGGACCCCGCGTGACCACGGATACTACCAAATGGCCGAAGAGATCGCCGCCAAACTCGTCCGGCATGGCTACGGCGTCATCACCGGCGGCGGCCCCGGCATCATGGAAGCGGGCAACAAAGGGGCCTATTCCGAAGGGGGAAAGTCGGTCGGATTGAATATCATGCTGCCTTTCGAGCAGTTTAACAACATCTACATCGACCGGGACAAGCTGATGACATTTGACTATTTCTTTGTCCGCAAGGTCATGTTTGTCCGCTATTCACAGGGATTTGTGGTGCTGCCCGGGGGATTTGGCACGCTCGATGAGCTGTTTGAGGCACTCACGCTGATCCAGACCAACAAGATCGGCCGCTTCCCGATCGTCCTGGTGGGCAGGTCCTATTGGGAAGGCCTGGTGGACTGGATCAAAAAAAGGCTGCTGAGCGACTTCAACTACATCAGGGAAGATGATCTGGAGCTTTTCACCCTGGTGGACGATGCGACCGAGGCGGTGAAAGTCATCGACGACTTCTACGGCAAGTACCTGCTCAGTCCAAACTTCTGACAATTGACCGGGGATTTGCCGCCAAAACTGCGGCGGTTCGGGCTTTGGGCCTCAAGCCAGTTTCAGCCGGAGCTCCCCCTGTCTTTTGACGATTTTTAGGTCGAAGTGCTGGTTGATGAAAGCCTTGCAGTGGTTTTCGGCCCAGTCGGCACGGGATTCGGTATCGTAGAGGAGCGTCATCCGCAGCATGGTTTTTACGTACTGCTCGTGCTGTCCGAGCTCCTGGAGCCAGAGGATGAGCGCTGCCTCCCATTCTTCCTTGAATTTTTCGAAGTGTGTGCGGCCGTCAAAAAGCAGCTCCAGTTGATTGTCCCTGTTTTTGAAGCGATAGATCCCGCAAAGTTGCCGATAGATCATCCGAACCCGGTCTGCCGGAAAATCAAAGGTGTCCAGAATCCTGGCATAGGTCTGGTCCATGAGCCGGAGGGGATTGTAGAGGTAGGTGTAGGATCGCTTCAGCTCGTAGATCATCTGGTCGATCAGCTCCTCTTCCAATACAAACTGAGCCTGCCTGAGGATGTAATTTTTGTCCAGCGGAAAGAGCTTGTCGATCATGCGGCTATCGGGGTTCTGGCAAAAGTACAATTTATCTTTCTGAAATGCGAAGCGCGGAGTAGGAAATCGCCTTTGGATCCTTTTCGGGCAGAAGGACGGGATACGGGGGCGATTCAGGCTTGCCCATGGTTTTGGATTAAACCAGTATGAGACCAAAGGAAATTAAGAGGAGGACTCTTGAAGGGAAAAAGTCCCAAGAGCCTGGGGTCGGGACGCTCTTCAGGCCCTTCATTTCCTTCATGTTTCGAGGGTATGCAAGGAGGTTTTCAGCCTTCTTCAATGGAAATGAAATGATTTGCTTTAAAAGCGATTTCCCTGAGCAGGAAATATGGACGGGTGCCGGATGGCCGATGGTGGATGTTTGGACAGTCCGGCAACCCCGAATTTCCCCATTCATGGATGCCTTTTCTGATACACCCGGACATAATCGACCAGATATTCGCGGGGGAAAGACACACCGCTTGGATCCCCGCCGTTTCCGCCGATTGCCAGGTTGAGCAGCAGGTAGTGGGGATGACGGAAGGGATTGAAGCCGTCCGGATTGGTGGTCTGGGCAAGATCGACCTCGTTCAGCAATTGCCCATCCAGGTAGAGTTTGATGGAATGTTCGTCCCATTCCATCCTCCAGCGGTGGAATTTGGAGGGCCAGTCGGGATCCAACTTCAGAAACTCCGAGAATGGAATCTTCACCTCGTCCCATTTTGCCCGGTATTGGCCTTCGTCGGCCCAGGCGGCGTTTGCCAGGATGGTCGGAGCGCCGTTCACCCGATAAAACTCCAGGATGTCGATTTCCCCATTGGCCGGCCAGGGATTTTTCACACCCAAGGTCCAGATCGCCGGCCACATGCCCATCGCCGTGTCAATCTTGGCGCGGACCTCTACAACTCCATACTGAAATTCAAACTTCCCCCGGGTATGGATGCTGGACGAGGTGTATTCCGCATTTTCCCTGGAGCTTCTCCAGTCTTGCCGGCCTGCCCCAAATCCCGGATTTGGCACAGATTCCCTTCTCCCTGTTAGGACCAGATGCCCCGCTTCCACCCGCGCGTTTTGCTCCTGATACCACTGCAGCTCCTGGTTTCTGACAAATCCTTTCTCAAAACTCCATTTGGCCGAATCCACCCTTCCGTCCCGGTCAAATTCATCCTGCCAGACCAAGACGTAGCCGGAATTTTCGGGATCGAACGGTTGCTGCGAAAAACAAATTCCGCTGAGGAGGACAAAAAAGACTGACAAGCATCGTTTCATGCTGTTGGGTTTGAAGGCTGGTTGGTATGGCTATTCGGTCTGCTGCGGGCAACCCAAGTATGCCCGATTGCGAAGCAAACCCGGTGGGTACCGTCCGCTAACATCCACTGGCGTTTGGGTAACTCTTGCAGTCCCAAAATAGTGTTTTTTTGGGCTTTTTATGGGATTTTTTCTTTTTTCAAAAAACCGCCGGCGTACCCTGCTTCGAAACCGGCAGCGGTTGCGCAATGGCACAAACTCATGGATTGGACAAATTTGTCAGATGCCGCCCCGATAGCGGGAGTTGTAATTCTGATCCCGATAGCGGGAGAAAACAGCGGTTTGGCGTTTTCTTGGCCTCCAAGCCTCTTGAAAAAGCTGCTGGCAAGATTCCGCATCTCCATGACTTGGAATGTGGGGTTAGCCCATTCCTGTGTGAAATCCCAGCCTCAATTGGCTTTAGCCAAACCCAGGACCGGGAGGATTGGGGACAACTGATTCGGCTAAAGCCCGGAAATGTTTTGGAGTTTTTTTTATCCCCCAGCTAAAGCTGGAGGGAATTCATGGGCGAATCCGATCAATGGTTTCCATCCCATTCCGGAATTGATGGCCGAATCCGGCAGAGATTTGATTTTGACAAATTGGAATCTGACTATACGCTATTCTGCCAGTTGACAAATCTTCCGGTGATTTTTGGCCTCCAAGCCTCTTGAAAAAGCTACTGGCAAGATTCCGCATCTCCATGGCTTGGAATGTCGGGTTAGCCCATTCCTGTGTGAAATCCCAGCCTCAATTGGCTTTAGCCAAACCCAGGACCGGGAGGATTGGGGACAACTGATTCGGCTAAAGCCCGGAAATGTTTTGGAGTTTTTTTTATCCCCCAGCTAAAGCTGGAGGGAATTCATGGGCGAATCCGATCAATGGTTTCCATCCCATTCCGGAATTGATGGCCGAATCCGGCAGAGCATCTTCGCAAAAGAGGCTTGGGGGATTTTGGCGGAAAATGCCGGATGTTGGAAGACGGAGACCGTAAATCCGAAAATAAAAAAAGTCCGACCCTTGCGAGTCGGACTTTTGATTCTTAAGCCAATCCGGGATCAATACCCAGGGTTCTGCGCGATAGGGGCAGAAACGTTCGTCTGGATTTCTTCCAATGGAATAGGCCAGATAAACAGGTGGCTGGTATAAGGCAGTGCGTGATCCACAATGATTGTACGGTCCGTGGTATAGAAATCCAGGTTAGTGACAGATCGGGTCTGCGCCTTAACCGGAATGCCAGTCATCACGCCCGCACCGGACAGTCTGTGGATGTCTGCCCATCTTCTGCCTTCGGCGAGGAACTCGATCCTGCGCTCGTTGTAGATCGCAGTCAGCACCCCGGCCTGGCCACCCAAGCCGGCAGCGGTGAAGGAAGGAACGGTGTCAGGCAGTGCGCGATCCCTTACGGAGTTGAGCAAGTCCACCGCCTCATCCAGATTGCCCAACTGCGCATTGGCTTCGGCAGCGTTCAAAACCACCTCGGAGAATCTCAGGATGGGGTTGGGATCGGTACGGGTCACGTACTGGATGTACTTGGCGGAAAAGATCCCGGTAGCATTGCTGCTGGTCAGGCCGACTCTTCTGCTGTCCTCTGCATGCCAGAAATCGGATCTCCAGATCAGCGGGGAGATCTTCACCAGTCCACGTCCGCCGTTTGTCGGGTTACCGTACATGGGCGCCAAGGCTCCGTTTACCCCGGGGTTGGAGCCTTCGGAGTTGATGAAGGAGAAGATGTTGTCCGTGCTGGTACCGCCCCGGAAAGGAGTCACCGGATCGGCAGTCACCGCATAGGAGCCTTTGATCTTCTCATATTCGGTCAGCACGCCCGCCCAGTCTTCCATGTGAAGCTTGATTCTGGATTTCAGACCGATGGCGGCACCCTTGTTGGCTCTGCCGGCCGCACCGGTAGGCAGGAGGGTTTCCGCTTCGTTCAGGTCAGCCAAAAGCTGGGTATAGCCTTCTGCCACCGTACCACGGGGAACAGCCTCCCCGTCGGGCACTTTGGTCACGTCGTTGATGGCAAAGGTCCGGTAAGGCACGCCGGGAGCATTTGGATCATCAGAGAAAGGTCTGGCAAAGTGGATCAGCAGCTCATGGTGGGCCAAGGCTCTCAGGAAGAGCATTTCGCCCCGGTACTGGTCTCGCTGAGCCTGGGTCAATACCCCGCCGGAGAGTGCTCCATCCAGGTTTTCCAACACGATGTTTGCCCTGTTGACCATCCGGTAGGTCGCGATCCACATCCCGTTGTTGTTGGCAGACTGTGGATTGTAGCCGTTGGCATAGGTTACTTCATAAAACAACTGGTCGTTGTTCATGTCCTCGCCTCTCATGTCGCCCTGCTCCGTGTTGGCAGCGCCAAATGGATAGCCTCGGTCCACACCGCCGCCATAGAAACCACGCTGGGCGGACTCATACACACCCAGCACGGCCGAATTCACACGCTGTGGAGTGGCAAATGCTTCCTGATCCGGGATCAGGTTTGCCGGGGTCAGCTCTGTGACATCACAGGAGCTGGCCACACCCATCAATGCCACACCGGCAAGGACGAGTTTGAAGTTGTTTATAGAAAACTTTGTCATTATCGTTCTTCGTTTAGGAGATTGAAATTAGAACCCAACGTTAAGACCCAAGGTATAGGTACGGATCACCGGAGCGACGTTCCAGTCCACACCGAACTGAAGCTGGCCGCCATACTGGTTAGCCTCTGGATCCAAACCGGTGTATCCGGTAAAGGTGAACGGATTCTGAACCTGGGCAAAGAATCTGGCATTGGTGATGGCCCCGTTGAACGCCGAAGTGAGGGTGGCAGCAGGAAGCGTGTAACCCACGACGATGTTTTGGATTCTCACGAAATCACCCTTCTCGATAAACCGGCTGTTGGCGGCAGTTGTTTGCCACATGTTCGTGTCCTGTCCCTGATAGAGCTTTGGCACATCCGTTACCTGGCCGCTTTCGGTCCATCTGTTCAGGATAGCGACGTGGTTGTTGGAGAAGCCCTGGCCCAGCAAGCCTCTCAGTGATTCGTTCATGATGTAATTGCCCCCGGAGAATCTGGCAAAGATCTCCGCATCAAAGTTGCCGTACTTGAAGGTATTGCTCCATCCGCCCTGGAACTTGGGAAGGGTGTTTCCAAGGAATTCCGGAGATGGGCCGGTAGCAGTTTTGGATATGTCACCAGGATTTGCCGGATCAAATTCTCTCCACGTGAGCTGAGAGACACCGCCGACTGCTGGCTGCAAGTTATACTGGACGATTTCTTCACCTCTGTAATACATCGGGTTCCCGTTGGCAGGGTTGACACCTGCCCACTTGAAGCCATAAAGCTGGGCAATCGGTCCGCCTACTTCAGTTCTGTTGTAGGTGGAGGTCAGCGGCTGCACCAGGTTGGTCACTTCGTTGTCGATAAAGGTGATGTTGAAGTCCGTGCTCCAGGAAAACTTGCCCCGGTTGATCACATTGGCAAATGCCCTCAGCTCCAGACCCGTGTTCACCATGGTTCCCACGTTTTGGTTGATGCTGTTGCCCGGTACGCCCAAAGACGGTGCGGTAGGGGCGGCCAGGATCAAGCCATCCACGTCGTTGCTGAAGTAATCCGCAGACAAGGTCACCCGGCCGATCGTCATGTCGAAACCGACGTTCAGCTTCTTGGAAGTCTCCCACTGAAGGCCACCGTTGGCCACTCTGGCATAGCCGATGCCGGCACCTGCCCCGCCCAATACGGGAGAGAATCCACCAAAGGCGGCAAAGGAACCGATTCCGGTGTTGCCTACCTCAGCATAGGAAGCCCTGAACTTCAGATCCGAGATCAGTTCGGAATTGAAGAAGCCTTCGTCCGATACCCTCCATCCCACGGAACCTCCGAAGAAGGTACCGCGCTTGTTGTCGCCGAGCAGGTCGGAGATCCCGTCGTTTCTGACGGTGAAGGAAGCCAGGTATTTGCCTTTGAAGCTGTAGTTGAACCGACCGAAGTAGGAATCAAATCCCTGCTCGGAGTAGCCACCACCGGAGAACTGGTTGTTGTAAGAGCCGGTGATGATGTTTCTCAGACGGTAGAAGTTGTCGGAGATATCGGTGCCCTGCGCGTAGAAGTTGTAGTAGTTGGTAAACTGGTACTCCAGACCGCCGGTGATGTTGATGTTGTGGTTGTCGGCAATCACAGTCTGGTAGTTCAGGGTATTCTGCCAGTTCCAGCGGAACGCCGGATTGTAGGCCATATAGATATTGCCGTTTGATCCGCGGCCGTCACCGTGTCTGGGATCCAGGGACTGGAAGTCATCCGCCAAGGTCAAGTCGACGCCGATCTGGGTTCTTGCCGTCAGGCCATGGGTGATGTCCACTTCGCCATAGGCAGCGCCCAGCAGTCTGTGTGCACGGCTTCGGTAGATGTTGTTTTGCAGTACAAATCCGATGTTTGGGATGTTGTTGTCCGGACCGGCCAGGTTGTTGCCCCATCCGGTAGTGGATCCGTCGGGTCTTACGTTGAATCCGTCAAATGCGGTGTTGGCTGGGTCATAGACCAGCACGTTTGGCAAAGAACGGGTCGCATTGTAAACCGCACCGGAGAGTGAGTTTGCGCCGTTGTTCAGTCCGTTGATCTCAGTCAGGGAGTAGGACAGGGAAGTGCCGATTCTTACTGCCTTGGAGATGCTGTGGTCCACGTTGGTCCGGAAGGAGTAACGCTTCAGGTCGTTGGCCACGATCGGGGATTCCTGATCGGTGAAGCCCAAAGAGAAGAAGTACTTCGTAGCCTCAGAGCCGCCGGAGATGGACAGGTTGTGCTGCTGGGTAAATCCCTGTCTGAAGATGACGTCCTGCCAGTCGGTATTTTCGCCCGGTCTGGCGTTTCCCGTAGAAGTAGGGCTCGCGTTGATTGCTTTCTCGTTGGCGATGGTCACAAACTGGTCGCCGTTCAGCAATTCGAAACGGTCCACTTCCTCGTTGATCCCCATGGCCATGCTGTAGTTTACCTTGGCTTTGCCGGTGGAGCCTCTCTTGGTCGTGATCAGGATCACGCCGTTGGCCGCTCTGGATCCGTAGATCGCGGTAGCAGACCCATCCTTCAGCACCTCGTAAGACTGGATGTCTGCCGGGTTGATGTTGGCCAGGGGGTTGGAAGCATTGACCGCGGACCGGTCGTCATCCACCACGGGCACGCCGTCGATGATGATCAGTGGGCTGGCACTTCCGGTCAGGGAGTTGACACCCCGGATACGGATGATGGATCTGGAACCCAATACCCCACTTGGGGTAGTCACCTGCACACCGGCTGCACGGCCTGCCAGTTGGGATTCGAAAGACGGCGTCACCAGGTTTTCGATGTCCGCACTGTTGATGGAAGCCACCGAGCCGGTGATTTCCCTTCGTTCCTGGGTCCCGTAGCCGGTCACGACTACCTCACTCAGGGTTTTTACGTCCGTGTCCATCACCACATTGATGATGGAGTTGGAACCGATTGGCATTTCTTTGGTAAGATACCCAACGAAGCTGAACACGAGTGTTGCAGCGTTGTCCGGAACGGAGATCGAGTACGTTCCGTCCAGATTGGTGATCGTACCTTGGGTGGTTCCTTTGACCACCACACTGGCTCCGGGGACACCCTCTGGCTCCTCAGCCGAAGTGACCCGCCCAGTGATCGTCTTAGATTGCGCGAGTACTGACACGATGGTCAGAAAACCCAAAGCAAAGCCTAATAAAACTTTCTTCATAGGTGTTTGATTTAGTGTTTTTACATTCAAGCCACTAATATGAGATGTTATAATGCAAGGAAACAAATCCCAAAAAGCATCCCCATCCCATAGAAACAGCTATTTTATTTCGAAAAATAGCTGTTTTAACAAATTTTAATGATTTGTCAAAAACCAAAATCATGCCAAAGCCGCAAAACTATGGCCTTGCTTGAAAAGCGAAGAATAAAATTTTTTTATTAAATCCCTTGTATTATTTAAATTCTGAGTATCCAAAAAATCCAATTTTGGCGAAAAGAACCTTTGGGATTAATAATGAAATAATATTTGGATAACATGCGTTTTTATGGTGAAAAACAATCAAATGTTCTGAATTGATAAAAATCAAAGGACTTAAAGCCGAAATGTTTATATCAGGAACGTTAATTTCCCCAAATTTCCTGAAAGTTGATTTTTTTTGGAAAATGTTCATTTTTTGGTGTGGATCGGGGCCGCCTGGCATTTTTTTCCAAAAATCAACCTCCAAACGGCACCGTCCAATGCGAAATCCACATTCCGTCGATCCGTTTGAGCAGGACAAGATTCCCCGCAGAATATTCTGCCTCAAAGGCTTGGTTCCTTACCCTGTCCAAGACTTCGGAAAAATGTCCCGGTTTGAGGTCTTTGAAAGCCAAAGTCATGTGTGGGTGATAATTTCGGTCACTCAATTCGTCTGTCAGATGGAGCGTCTGTTTGCAAAACACCCGGAGCTGCCGCTGGAGCCGAAGCAAGGGCTCGGATTCCCCGACGGACAGGAAGATCACCCGGCTGCCAAAGGTGCCCACCCCTGCCAGCTTGATCCGAAACGGCTCTTGGGCGCCCAGATGTTCCCCCAGTCGTTCCAGCAGGAGGGCTTCCTTGGCTTCGTTGTAGCTGAAGGGCATCTTGAGCGTGATGTGCGGGGGAGACTTCAGGGCGTATTTGATGCCAAACTCCTCCCGGAGCCGGAGTTTGATCTCCTGGGCTTTTTCGAGGATCTCTGCCGGAGGCACCAGGGCCAGAAAATATTTCCGGATTGCTTTCATACCGAAGGTCGAAAAAGATAAGGGTTGAGGGTTAATTGTTACCGGTTATTGGGGCTTGGCAAGATTGGGAAAACAAACCTCAGACAATCGGACAGGTTATCCAAAAGATAATCGCTGAAATATCAACCCCCAAAACAGCGTACTGTCCTGACAGGGAAATCGCTTTTGAGAAATCACCGCCTTTCTACTTGAATACAAGGAAATCGCTTTTAAAGCTTCACTTCATTTCCATGGAGGAATGCCGAAGCCTCGATTACGGGTTTTTAAAACAGGAAGGGCATGAAGAGCGATCCCATTCCCACATGCTGGGGACTTTTGCCCTCTTGGGTTATTCCTTTGATGCTTTTTGCGAAAAAATTGCTTCAAACCGCAAAGGAACACGAAGGAATTAACCACGGAGAACGCCAAGGAGTAGTTGGATTTGAATCAGGCCACGAAAGAACTCCAATCGAAACTTTCCCGGCTAAGCTTTTTCAAGAACGCAGAGAAAAAGCTGAAGCTTTTTGGGAAAATCTCTGTGAATCTCTGTGGTTAAAAAAGATTAACCGCCAAGACCGCCAAGAAACGTAAAGAAATTTTCACCGCGGAGGCCACCGAGAAGAATGGGCAGGGGCTTGTAATCCCTGTC
>CAZGYC010000047.1:0-33771 GCA_964530015.1 uncultured Limnohabitans sp.
AATCACCAAGCAATCAAATCGTGGGGCAAAGCGCAAAAGCGCTGGCAGATGCCTTGGTATCCAGATGGATCCCCATCAACAGGACATCAAATGGCAAAAAGAAAGGGCAAAATCCCTGTTATGGAATTTTGCCCCGGATCCTGTGGGCCCACTTGGAATCGAACCAAGCACCTACTGATTATGAGTCAGTTGCTCTAACCGAATGAGCTATAGGCCCTTTATTGCCCTTTAGTTTATGCCCCCATTGGCCGTAACCTTGGTTTTGGGAGTGCAATGTTACATATTTGGGCTCAAATACACAACCGGGAATACGAATGAAAAATGCCCCTGACGCTGACTTTTTGATTTTTGATTTGGGCAACGTGATTATCGATTTGGACTACAATCGGGCTTTCGATCTGATCAAATCCTTGGTGCCTTCTTCCTACCACGCCAAGGTAGAAACCTTTTATCTCACTGATTTTCACAAGGCTTATGAAAAGGGCGAAATCGATTCTCCCACCTTCAGAAATGAGGTACGGGCCTACTTTGGCCAGACTTGGGATGAGCAGAAAGTCGATGGACTCTGGAACAGCATCTTGGGGAAAATCCCCAAAAAAAGACTGGAACTGGTGGCCAAACTCAAAGAAAACTACCAGTTGGCCGTGTTGAGCAATACCAATGCGATCCATATCGACGCGGTATATCAGATGCTGAAACAGGACCATCAGATGGATCGGTTCGAGCCGCTGTTTGACCGGATTTTCTACAGCCATGAAATGGGCCTGGCTAAGCCTTCGGCCGAAATCTACGAGACGATGCTGTCCGAGCTCGGCACTAGTGCTGACCGGGTAATATTTTTCGACGATCTGGAAGCGAATGTTCGGGGGGCGGCTTCTGTTGGAATCAGGGCGATACAGGTGACCGGCCCGAATGTGATTTTTGATTTCTTCGGACATGTATAAGCCCAAAGAGTATCTCATCCATGGCTTGCTTTTCCTGCTCACCCTGATCACCACGACACTGGCGGGAGGGGAGTGGGTGTACGGAAAATCCGTCATTGCCGATGGCGACTCGCTTTTGACCTGGGAATACTTCCTCAAGTCCCTGGCGTTTTCCATCCCTTTTGTGGGGATCTTGCTCGTTCACGAGCTGGGGCATCTTTTCACCTCGATTTATCACAAAGTCAAATGCAGTCTGCCCTTTTTCATACCGGCGTGGTTGGGATTTATCGGAGCGCCTTCGATCGGCACCTTTGGGGCGATTATCCGGATGAAGGGATTTGTCAACAGCCGGAGAAAGTTCTTTGACATCGGAGTGGCGGGCCCGATTGCGGGGTTTGTCGTGGCCTTTGGCGTGCTGTGGTATGGCTTTGTGTCCCTGCCTCCGGCCGAGTACATCTATGCCGTGCACCCGGAATATGCCGATCCGGACTTTGATGGATACGGAGAGGGCACATTGGATTTTGAATTGGGCAAAAACCTGCTTTTTTGGGGAATGGGAGAGCTTTTGGCAGACCCCGACAGACTTCCGCCAATGTCGGAGGTGATCCATTATCCATTCCTCTTTGCCGGCTATCTGGCACTTTTCTTCACCGCCCTGAACCTGCTTCCTATCGGCCAGCTCGATGGCGGCCACGTGGTTTTCGGGCTGTTTCCCAGACATCACCGGCAGATCTCCATCGCGGTTTTCACGCTGTTCCTGGCTTATGCGGGCTTGGGAACGATCCGGCCCGAGATGCCCCCGGAGGAGCTGTTGATCCGGATACCGCTGTATGTGGGATTTCTGTACCTCTGCTATTCCCGGACGGATTTTTCCGTCCAAACCAAACTGACGATAGCGCTTTCCATGGCGGCGGGGCAATATTTTCTGGTGTTTATAGAGCCCGGGTGGGACGGCTATCAGGGGTGGTTGTTCTATGCATTCTTGCTGGGCAGAGTCATGGGACTCAGGCATCCGGAAGTCGCCGGATTCAAAGAAATGGACTGGAAAAGGAAATGGATTGGCTGGTTGGCAGTCGTGATATTTGCGCTGTGTTTTTCGCCGGAGCCCTTTATTTTCCGCTAAAAAAAGCGGGCCGGAACAAATTCCGGCCCGCTTTTCTCAAAGGGCTCGATAGGCCAAAATCCCGCCAAGGACATTTCGCACCTGGCTGAATCCCTTGCTTTCCAAAAACTTCTTGGCGTTTCCGCTGCGGGCTCCGGATCGGCAGTGGACGACGATTTCCTCGTCTTTGAACTTTTCCAGCTCACCGATTCGGTGTGGCAACTCACCAAGGGGGATGTTGTTTGCCCCAAGATTGTCTTCTTCAAATTCCCATTCTTCCCGCACATCGAGAAAATGGAACTTTTCGCCTTTGTCCAGGCGGTCTTTCAATTCGGAAACGGTGATATCTTCCATGCGATCTATCTGTTGACTAAAATTCGGAATGATTTGGGGCCGGACTCGGAAAACAGGTTGATTACGTAAATGCCCGGCCGCTGTCCTTCAAAATTAATGATTTCTCCTTCACTGTTTCGCTCTCTGGGCAACAAAATCTGCCGTCCGAAGGAATCGAAAACCGCAATTTCCGCAAATTTCCCTTCGACATGCAGGCGGCCGACGACCGGATTGGGGTAGATCCTGAAACCGGCTTCCGGCAAGACGCTTTCTTCAAACGGCGGTGCCAGGGAGACATGGGGACGAAGCATCAGGGAACCTTTCACGTCTTCGTTTTGCACCCAGCCGCCGCCGATGTTGTAGTAGATCTTGTCTCCCCGATCGTTCACTTTGTCCAAACCCACGTGGATGAAATCGTTGGAAAATTGGGTGAAACCGACGTGAAACTGGCCGGAGACCCGGAGATTCGTGTCCAGCTCGTAGTAAACGAAGGTCTGGCCCGGCTCTTTTACGGGAACCAGGGATTCTTTGACCAGGATGGGGCTTCGGTCGATTTCGTCCCAAACCACGATGTCGATCGCCTGGTTTGCCTGTGCCGCATTGGTGAAGTTGATCGAAATCCCCCTGAGATACACCGGCTCGGGCGTTTCGAACCTCACCGCCAACTGGCCTGCGCGCTGGTTGATCCCGGCCGAGTAATCCGCCGAACCATTGTCATAGGCAAAAAAATCCCGGACAGGAAAGACCGTCCGTACCGTGTCATTCAGTCGGTAATCGACCGAAGTGTACCTGATGGTATCGCCGTTTTGGATTTCAAACAGGAAGTCATCTCCGGAAGTGAGCGAGGTGGTAATGACCAGGTCGGTTTCCGAGGAGGGAACGGGGACTTCTTCAAATTCCCGGCTGAGAAAGGTCCTTCGCTCGAGTGCGTTTGGGACGGGATTAAAGGGCGTGTTTTCGTTGACGGACAGAAGTGGGTTGCCTTGGCTGTCCTCCAACCGGATGGAATATTCCATTGCCCGAAAGCGGTTTTCGAGGTTTAGAAACTCATTTTGGACCTGAGTCCACCGCCCGGTTTGTCCCTTCTGGAGCAATTCCAAGGGGTAGGCACTGTAGTCGCCGAGATTGAGCTGATTGCGCCGGGTGAGGGCGCGGTCCCTGTAGTCCGGTCCGCTTTCACTTCTGTTGAAATTCAGGTACACGTAGTCCAGCAACCAACTGTCAAAGGGTCCGATCTGCCGGCCGTTGGAAAAGAACCGGAACTGAAAAGCGGCATGTTGCCATTCCGGGCGGATTTTTACGGATTCCTGGGTGAACACCGTCCGGTCGAGGTCTTCTCCCCCAAGCTTAAACCATACCGTATTCCAATTGCCTTCGGAATCCAGCACCTGGAGGGTAAGGCGGTCCCGGCCATCCGGGGCCTCGGCTTTTCCGCCTGCCTGCCAAAAGAAACTCAAATAGAGACTTTCCCGTTGCGGGCTGGTCAAGCCGCTCAGATCGAATGGTTTGCTGGTCAGGAAATCACCTTCGCCTTGATCCCGGATTTGGTTGGAATACGGTCTTCCGTTTTGATCCACGCCATTGAACAGGATCGCACCCAAGGAGGGCGCATTCAGACCGATGGTCTCGGAGTAGGATGCGCCGGCCACGATCCATTTGAGCGTGTCGATCCCGGTGGAGAAATCATCCCAAAAGGGCAATACATTGCCCGCCTGGGTTCTGGCCAAAAACGGCTTTTCCGCACCTTTGGAGAACTTCTCCTGATGGATCGGCGCAAATTCCACAAACTGGGCCATGCCCTTTTCGCTTTGCAACAGGAGCAGTGCAAAGCAGAAAAAAAGTGTCCAGCTTGTGAGCTTGCTTTTCAATTCCTTAGTTTTTGGAAATCCAGATGTTGATCAAATCCCCCGTTCTTGCCTCTGATCCGGCAGGCGGCGACTGCAGAAAGATCTTGCCGGGAGCTACCGAATCGGTGGCGGAGAAGTTCTTGTTTCCGACCCTCAGTCCGGAGCCCAAGATGACAAACTCGCCTTCTTCCTCCTCCATGCCGGTCAGGTCCGGGACGAGAAGCAACTGATTGCCCATGCCATCCCCCACCACCAGGTCGATCCGGGCTCCTTTGGGGATCTCAAACCCTTCCCTGACCGTGACTCCCCGGTACCGCTGCTCCAATACCACGTTGATTCCGATATCCGGGATGTACACGATGTCTCCCCGTTCGAGGCCGATGTTGGCCAGGATTTCCTGCACGTTTTTCAATTGCATGTTGACCAGATTCGGCATCTTGATCAGCGGGGCATTTCGGGCATTCAGGGTCAGGTAGATCTTTCTCCCGCTCTTGACCTGGGAGTTTGCCGCCGGGATCTGCTTGAGGATGGCTAGGGCAGGGTGCTCTGTGCTAAAGCCGGAATCCAGCGAAACCTCGTATTGCAAGCCTGTATTTTCCAACAATTCGCTCGCTTCCAGGTATCCATAGCCCGATAGATCGGGGACGGAGACCGTTTCCCCGTGATTGGTGTAAAGGGGCAGATATACTTTTAGGAAAAGAAATCCAAAGAGAACCGCGAGGCCGATGAGGATGAGCAGGTTGGTCAGGATTTTTTTGATCGTATAATTTAAGGGAGTCATTGGGGAAATAGTGTCAGTCTAAGATAGCTGGATTTTTGGTCGGTTAAGGAACAAAATTGGCGAAATCAACCCAAAGCAACAGACAAAAAATAAGCCGAAGCGTCTCTCTTCGGCTTATTTTAGATTAATTAATGATCAGTCGCTTCGTTTCCGTGAGCGAATTGCCGAAAATCCGGATGATGTAAACCCCCGTTCGGAACAACTCCGTACTGAAAGTATAGGTTTGGTTTAGGGTTCCGGGATAGACTACTTCGTGGACTACCGAACCGTTGACAGAGATGATTTGGATGGTGACGTCTTCGGCCGCCGGGAGATTGAAGGCCAAGCTGAAGTGCTCTCTGGCGGGATTTGGATACAGGATGCTCGATCCCTCGTTGGGGATGACCGGTTCGGGATTGGCATTGAGGAAGAGTTCCAGATTGTCCAGATAGACCGGCGAATCGGCATTTCCCGACACTTCCAAAACAAACGCCAGTCTGGCCCTTGGACTTTGGGCACCAGCCAGTCCACTCAGATCCGCGTATTTCCGCACATAGTCTCCGGGTGAATTGGGATTGGCTTCACCCACGGACACCGTGGAGAGTTCCTGTCCCGCGGCTGTCCAGACCGTCGAATAGTTGAGGCCGCCGTCCCTGCTTGCCAGGAGAGACAGCCGGGTCGCAGGATCTACCTGACCCGCAGCGAGATCAAAGAACACACTGGCCTGGCTGGATCCGGTGAGACTGAAAACAGGCGTTCCCAGCCAATAGCTGTTTCCGGGAGTTCCGTTTTCCAGTTTTGCCACATTGTTGGGACTGGCACCATTGCTCACAGGGCTGAGCGCCCAGGAGGGGAGGTCGTTTTCCGGATTGATGGCAAGCCAGGGGGCGAGGTCGGTACTATGGTCGAATTTCTGTCTCCAGGGAGCCGTGATGGAGTCGCCGCTTTCGAGATGATACCTGCTGAAGATCGCAGGAGTGCCGCCGTTCTGGTCAAAATTTGGCTCGGAGACCGAGTACCGCAACCTGTTTTTGCCCGCAGTGGTTGCTTTGGCAAGCCCGACTTCTGTCCCTTCTCCCGGTTCCACCGTCACCTCAGACACCAGATAGGATTCGGGAATGGAAGAATTGGCTGTTCGGTTGAACTGGAATTTTGAGACGGGCAAGTTTCCGACATTGTTGAACCGGACCACTTCCTCTGAATGGGCTCCCATGCTGATCGGAGTGGGGGTCACAATCCCTTCGATATTCATCGCGTAGCTGAGCTCTTCGGTCGGAAGGATTCGGATATTCCGGAGGTAGACGTTGTTTCCATAGGCGTTTTTGGCAACAATGGCAACCCTCACCCTGCCCAGTCCCTGGAACGGATTCAGATTGAAGATCTCGGTGCGGAATTGCCCCGCCGAGGTGGGGACAAACTCCTCTATGCTGGGAGGGGAGGTTTCGAGCCGGATACCGGATTTCTGATAATTCACATCGACCAAATCAAAAACCGCACTGCAATCCTCGGAAACCGAAACCAGCAATTCATCCTGATATCCCGCCTGATTGTAGGGGCTGTGGGCGACTTCGAATACCAGTTGGGCATTTGGGTATTTGCCCAAGTCAACGATAGGGGAGATAAAATAATCGTATTGCCCGGGGGCTTCGTACTCGTAATTGCGGATGTAAACGGCCGATTGGCTTTGGCCATCCAGCGTAACCGCAGTCTTTTCCCACGATCTGGACTGATCCGGATTGGAAATCAGCCAGTCTCCCGGGAAAGACTGCATGTCGTAGGCGTAGGGGAGGCTGATCTCACCCTGGAGGACCGGATTCGAGGTTTTGGAGTTGTTTTCGGCGTTTTGGTCAGTCTGGTCATTGACCTGAATGATCTCAAATTCAATGTGGTTGTTGCTGGGCTGGAGCAGAAAGGGGCTGAAGGTCAGGGTAGTGAGCTGGCCTGTTTGCAGGCTCAGGGTAAAGCGGCGGTTTTCGATGACCACCCCGCTGCTTCGGAACACGATTCTTGCGGAAGTTATGGGATTGGTGCCCGCATTTTGAACCTCGACCTGGGGAACCACATTCAAGCCGCAGATTGCATCCACGGGTTGGATGATCCGGGCCAGTGACAAATCCCTGCCCACCAGCACAGGGTCTTGGGTGGCACTGTTGTTTACCAAAGTGACCCGTCGGGGGCTGTTTTCCAATACCGCATCAAACCGCTCCACCTGGCCTTTGGTAAAGAGGTTCATGCAGGCATCGGGTGTATAATCCATGTAGTTTTGGATCATGTTGTTTGTCTCGCAGGAAAATTTGCTCGGGTTGGCGTTGCAGACACTGTTGGAGGAATCCTGGTTTGGCGTGTCGGTGACAAAGTCGTCCACGCTGCATCCCCCGTCTCCCCAGATGTGGCGCAATCCGAAGTAGTGCCCCACTTCATGGGTGGCCGTTCTTCCCCGGGAGGCGCTGACTGCGCTGCCACCGGCTCCAAAATACCGGTAATCGATGGTGACTCCGTCCATTATCGCCGGAGTAGGCGAGAAGTTCAGTCCGGGAAGGTCGGATATCGGAAATGAGGCATAGCCGATGTAGGGCTGGACCAGCGAGACGACCCAGATATTCATGTATCTCTCCGGATTCCATTGGCTTGTCTGTCCGATCAAGACCGCATCCGTGTTTGGATCGTAGGCGGATTTGCTGCCTTGCACCCGGACGATGCCGGTGGTGGGAAGCCCATCGGGGTCTTGTTTGGCCAGCACAAACTCGATGTTGGCATCGGCGGCTACGGGAAGAAACTCCGCCGGCGTAAGGCTGGCGTCGGCATTGAGCCTTCTGAAGTCCTCGTTGAGAATCCGGATCTGTTCGAGGATCTGCGAATCGGGGATATTGGCTCCCGTGCCCTGTGCGGTTCCGTTGTGGATCACGTGGATCACCACCGGGATGAGCCGCTTTTCTTCCTGGATCCTGAAGATTTGCGGAGAATTCTTTCGGCTTGCTATTTTTTGGTCGATCCAGTCCTCAAAAAATCCCTCCGAACCAAAATAGCCCATCTCCTTTTCGACCCGGTCTTGGATCAGCGTATGGGCGCATTTTTCGGTGTGGGAGTGGGTGGCGGTTGATCCGGAGAGCAGCGCAGCGTCCAGCGGAATGATTTTTTGCCCAAATGAACTGGCAGACAGGGAAATGAATCCCTTGACAAGCAGGATGATGCCAAAAAACCGGAAACCTTCTTTCATTCAGCAGGATTAATCAGGCAATGGTAAGATTGACGGCTTCCACCCGGATGATTTCTGGGATAGCCCGCTTGATCGCCTCTTCCACTCCGGCTTTTAAAGTCATCGTTGACATTGGGCATGAACCGCAGTTTCCCGTCATCTCGATCTTCAAAACCAGCTCATCGGTCAATTCGACGATCCGTACGTTTCCGCCGTCGGCTTCCAAATAGGGTCTAATCGTATCCAGGGCAAACTCAATTTTTTCTCTTAGTCCAGCTTCCATTATTGCTTATGCTTTTAATTCCACTACTGATGTTTTTTCGAAGGAGGCGTTTCGTATCGCCACCTGCCGGGCCACCGATTCGGCCAGTTCCATGTAGGCGTCTTTGGTCGGTCCATTTTTCAACACGGCAGGGTATCCCGTGTCGCCGCTTTCCCTGATGCTCTGTACGATGGGAATCTCTCCCAGAAACGGCACAGCATATTTTTCGGCCAATTTTCTTCCGCCTTCCTTGCCAAAAATATAGTATTTGTTTTCGGGCAATTCCGCAGGCGTAAAGTAAGCCATATTTTCAACAACACCTAAGACGGGTACGTTAATTTGGGGTTGTCTGAACATGGACAAACCCTTGTTTGCGTCAGCCAAGGCTACTTTTTGTGGGGTGGTGACGATCACCGCGCCCGTCACCGGGACGGTCTGCACCATCGTCAGATGGATATCCGAGGTGCCGGGAGGCAAGTCGATGAGCAAATAGTCAAGTGCTCCCCACTCGACGTCGGAGATAAACTGCCTCAAGGCGGAGCTTGCCATCGGGCCTCTCCATACCACCGCACTGTCCGTCGGGGTCAAAAATCCGATGGACATCAATTTCACTCCATATTGGGTGATCGGAATGATGATGTTCTTTTCGCCGGCCTTTTTCACAGAAGGCTGCTCACCCTCAACATTGAACATCGTGGGTACCGAGGGCCCCGAAATGTCCGCATCGATCAGCCCCACTTTGGCACCGAGCTGGGCCAAAGCCACCGCCAGGTTGACCGCAGTGGTGGACTTGCCGACACCGCCCTTGCCGGAGGCTATCGCAATAATATTCTTCACTTCGGGCAGGATCGGCCCTGCGTCCCGGACGGTAGTCACCTGGGAAGTCATAAAAATGTCCCAGTCCCAATCCGTGCCGTGATCCTCGTTTAATGCCTCAAGGCAATTGTTCTTGATTACTTCCTTCAAAGGGCAGGCCGGGGTGGTCAACACGACTTTGAAACTCACCCGTTTGCCTTCAATATGGATTCCCTGAATCATTCCCAGCGTGACCAAATCCCGTTTTAGGTCTGGATCCTGCACTCTGGAAAGTGATTTTCTGATAGATTCTGCAGTCAATTGCATCGGTAATTCTAAATTTTCGGCAAGTTACTCCAAGATTGTGGCTTTATGAAACCGCTTTTGCACGCCCAGAACAGTGAACCCGCACCCGGGTCAAATAGTTCTGTGGATTTTGTTCCGCTAAATCTAAACTCAGCCCTTAACTTTGTTTACTTTCCCTCCCCATGAGTATTAGCAAGCTGACAACCGACAAAGTAAAAGAACGGGCCGACATCGTGGAGGTGGTGGGTGACTATGTCCCTTTGAAGAAAAAGGGCCAAAACATGTGGGCTTGCTGCCCGTTTCACGGCGAAAAATCCCCCTCGTTTTCGGTTTCGCCGTCCAAGCAGATCTACAAATGCTTCGGCTGCAGCAAGGCGGGCGACCCGATCCAGTTCATCATGGACATCGAAGGGGTGGGATTTCAGGAAGCAATCCGCCATTTGGCGGGGAAATACGGGATAGAGATAGAAGAAGACGAAGCCCGTACCCCCGAGCAGGATTTGGCGCAAAACGAGCGGGAAAGCCTGTTCATCGCATTGAATTTCGCCAGGGATTTTTTTGTAAAAAACCTGCAGACCGAAGAAGGCAGATCGATTGGCCTGAGCTATTTCAGGGAGCGGGGCTTCACGCCGCAGATCATCGAAAAATTCGACCTCGGCTATGCACTGGACGGCTGGGACCACTTGATGAAGGCTGCGAAATCGGCCGGATTTGAAGAGGAAATCCTGCTCAAAGCCGGACTGGTCCTCCAAAAAGAGGGCGACCCAAGCCGGATGTACGACCGTTTTCGCGGCAGGGTCACGTTTGCGATACACAACATCAGCGGCAAGCCGATCGGCTTTGGCGCACGGATTCTCACCAAAGACAAAAACCAGCCCAAGTACATCAACTCCCCGGAGACGCCGATCTATCACAAAAGCGACGTGCTCTACGGGATCTATCAGGCAAAGAAAGCCATCAGGGATCTGGACAACTGTTTTTTGGTAGAGGGCTACACGGATGTCATCTCGATGCACCTCTCCGGGATCGAAAACGTGGCAGCCTCCTCGGGAACCTCGCTCACCGAGGGCCAGATCAAGTTGATCAAGCGCTTTACCAATCAGGTGACGGTCCTGTACGACGGCGACCCGGCCGGGATCAAAGCTTCGATCCGGGGGATTGACTTGCTGCTGGAAGGAGGGCTGAATGTCAAAGCCGTGGTTTTTCCCGACGGGGAAGACCCGGACAGTTTTTCGAGAAAGGTCGGTTCCCAGGCTTTTCAGGATTACCTGAAGGAAAACAGCCGGGATTTCATCGGGTTTAAGATCGGCCTATACCAGGACGAGTTTGCCAGGGATCCGATCCGCAAGGCTGAGGTGATCCGCGAGATCGTCCAGAGTATCGGGAAAATCCCGGATCCGATCATCCGGTCCGTCTATGCCAAGGAGGCTTCGGGGCTCTTGCAGATCGAGGAGGAAATCATCCATGCCGAGCTGAACAAGTCTCTGATCAAGAGCAACAAAGAGCATTTTCAGAAAGCAAAGGAAGAAGCCGAGGCAGAGGAGAGACTCGAAGAGCTGATCCCGACGAAAGCCCAGATTACCGTCGAGGAAACCCTGCGGATTCAGGAAAAAGAAACCATTCGGCTGCTGCTCAACTATGGATGGCAAAAGCTGGATCACGAGGAGCTGCACCTGTGTCAGTACCTCCTGTCCGAGACGGGGGATATTGATTTTCAGACCCCCGTCTACCGGAAGATATTGCACATCTACCGGGACAGCCTGGCCAAGGGCGAGATACCGGACACGGATTTTTTTGTTTCCCAGCGGGATGCGGAAGTCAGGCAAGTGACCATCGACCTGATCACTCCGCGCCATGAGGTTTCGGTGCACTGGCACGAGCGGCATCAGATCCTGATCAACACCGAATCGGACGACCTGGCTGGCACTGCCTTCAAGTCGATCCTGAGACTGAAAAGAAGGCTGGTCCACAAGATGATGGATGAGGCAAAGCAAAAGATCAAATCCGGCGAGCGGGAGGGATTGGAGGTCGACAAGGTGCTGGAGCTTCAGCAGATCTACTTTGAGCTGAAAAAAGTCCAGCTCGAAATCGACAAGGAGCTGGGAATAGTAATCGGCTGAAGCCAAACTTTCTTTGGCCATCCCCGGTTTTAAGCGGAAAGCGACTAAATTGCGCTTCAATTCATGAATTCAAAAACTGCCCCAGTGGAAACCTACCAGCTAGACCCGATAGAAGACGCCATCGAAGCCATCAAAAACGGCGAAGTCATCATCGTAGTGGATGACGAAGACCGTGAAAACGAGGGGGATTTTATCTGTGCGGCGGAGAAGGTGACTCCCGAGATCATCAATTTCATGGCCACGCACGGCCGGGGCCTGATCTGTGCGCCACTTATCGAAGACCGATGTGACCAGCTCGGCCTGGAGCTGATGGTGGGAAACAATACCGCCGCCTTTGAGACTCCGTTTACGGTATCTGTAGACTTGGTCGGTCACGGCTGTACCACCGGGATATCGGCTTCAGACCGTGCCAAGACCATCAAGGCCCTGATCGATGATTCGATCCATCCGAGTGAGCTCGGAAAACCCGGCCACATTTTCCCCCTGAAGGCAAAGCGGGGAGGAGTGATCCGCAGGGCAGGCCATACCGAAGCGGCGATTGATTTTGCAAGGCTCTCCGGCATGGCACCCGCAGGGGTGTTGGTGGAGATCATGAACGAAGACGGCACGATGGCCCGGCTTCCGGATCTGGTAAAGGTGGCCAAACGCTTCAACCTGAAGCTGGTGTCGATCAAGGATCTCATCGCTTACCGGCTGAAAAACGAATCCCTGATCAAGCGTGAGATCGGCGTGGAGCTGCCGACGACCTGGGGAAGTTTTGACCTGATTGCATTCCGGCAGACCAACACGCAGGAGATTCACATGGCATTGATCAAAGGAACTTGGGAACCCGACGAACCGGTTTTGGTGAGGGTTCACTCCTCCTGCGCCACCGGGGATATCTTTGGAAGCTGCCGCTGTGACTGCGGCCCGCAGCTCCATGCCGCCATGGAAATGGTGGAAAAAGAAGGCCGGGGAGTCGTGCTCTACATGAACCAGGAGGGCCGCGGAATCGGCTTGATCAACAAGCTGAAGGCCTACAAGCTCCAGGAGCAGGGCATGGACACCGTTCAGGCAAACGTTGCCCTGGGCCTGCCGATGGACGGGCGGGACTATGGGGTGGGTGCGCAGATACTGCGGGACTTGGGGATCAGCAAGATCCGATTGATTTCAAACAACCCCCAAAAGCGCGTGGGCCTCTTGGGATACGGATTGGAGATCGTCGAGCAAGTGCCGATCGAGATCACTCCCAATCCCCACAATGAAAAATACCTCACGACCAAGAGAGACAAAATGGGCCACAATATCCTGAAGTAGAGGAAAGTTGTGGTCTTGCTCCCAGCTTGGCCAAAGGCATTTTGTAAACCCGTTTTGATGTTGGCCCGTATTATTCTAAGCAAGACAATCACCATGAAAAGGACTATCCTCACCCTTGGCTTCCTATTCCTGAGCTTGGTATACGCATTGGCTCAGAACAGCCAGTTTCCTTCCCAGGTTTGGCACAAAGGGAATATTTACCTCAATGACGGATCGACGGTGTCCGGCTTGGTCAAATATGACCTGGACAACAACCTGGTGCAGTTGCAGACCGAGACCGTGGACACGTTTACCGCTTCCAATGTTTCCAACTTTGAGATTTACGATGAAATATTCGGCGGGATCCGGAAGTTTTACAGCCTTCCCTACGCGATCAACGGCCAGTATGAGACGCCGACGTTCTTTGAAGTCCTGACCGAGGGAAATGACATTGCCTTGCTCTGCCGGGAATACATCGCCACCGACACCCGCGGTATGAACAATAGCTGGGGCGGGATGGGGATGAATCCGTTTTGGGGTCCCCAGACCTACTCGGGCTATCGGCTGGCATTCAACTATTATTTTTTCAAAAACGGGAAATTGGAGCGGTATAGCCTGAAGAAAAAAGACCTTTTTGCCATGCTTCCGGGATATGACAAGGAAATAGACCTTTTCATGAAGAAAAACAGGCTGGAGCATGACAAGCGCGGGGATTTGCTTAGAATTACCGCGTATTACAACGAACTGCACAACTGATTTTTATGTCAAAACCGCTCATCCTCGTCTCCAATGACGATGGAATCACCTCCAGGGGAATCCGGGTACTTGTTTCCGCAATGAAAAAGATCGGCCACGTAGTCGTGGTCGCCCCGGACAGTCCGCAATCAGGAATGGGTCACGCGATTACGATCGGAGAGACGCTGAGGCTTTACGAAGAGGAGATTTTCGAAGATGTGGTGGCCTACAAGTCCAGCGGAACCCCGGCAGACTGTGTGAAGCTCGCCAAACACTACGTGCTCAAAGACCGGACGCCCGATCTGGTCGTCAGCGGAGTGAATCACGGATCCAACACGTCGATATCGGTTTTGTACTCAGGGACGATGTCCGCGGCCATCGAAGGCGCCCTGGAGGGCTTGCCGTCGATAGGCTTCAGTCTTTGCGATTTTTCTTCCAAGGCGGATTTTTCCCATGTCGAGGAGTGGGTGGAAAAGATTGCCCTCCAGGTCCTGGAGAGGGGCATTCCCAAAGGCGTGGCACTGAACGTGAATTTCCCCCCCAAGCGAAATGAGCCAATCAAAGGGATAAAAATCTGCCGCCAGGCGGATGCCAAATGGCAGGAGGAGTTTTCGGAGCGCTATGACCCGACAGGCAGGAAATACTTCTGGATGGCGGGCAACTTTGTGAATTTCGACAAGGGAGAAGACAACGACGAATGGGCCATCGCAAACAACTACATCTCGATCGTGCCCTGCCAGTACGACCTGACGGCCCATCATGCCATCACCCAGATCAACAAAGACTGGGACTGGGACAACCTGTAAAACAGGGGCTTTTTTTGGGTGAAAAAACCTGAATTGGCCGTTATGTTTCTGATTATCGTTATTTTGCAACAGAACTTCCCCAGCCTAAGTATAGTGAGTCGCCCGATTGTTTTTGTTTTTCTTTTGATTTTTGCCTTCCCCCGGTTTGGGTTTTCACAGGAGCCAAACGTGGACAGCATCCGGTCTGTCCTGCCGGGAACGAACGGGAAAGAGCGTCTCGATCTGCTCAATCAATTGGCAAGAGCATTGAGGGAAAGCACCCAGGAGGAGGCATTTTCCTATTCCATGGAGGCCGATTCCATCGCAACGGCTATCGGCGACCCCTTGGGCAAGAGCCGTGCCCTGGAAAATATCGGCTGGATCTATTACCGCCAGGGCCAGTGGCAAAAATCCTTTGAATTTTCCGAAAAAGCCTATGACCTGGCCATCCAGAGCAACGACCGACTGCAGGCAGCCCGTCTGATGAACAATTTGGGGGCACTCTATTTTGAGCAGGAGGATTACGAAATGGCAATCAGGCAGTTTAAAAAAGGCTATGAACTTGCCACAGAGGTTGGCGACCTTTCCACGCGCATCCGGAGCCTAAACAACGTCGCCTTGAACTTCACCAAGATCGATCAACTGGACTCGGCGATGAGCTATGCGAATCGTGCCATCAAGCTCAATGAGAATGCCGGCTCGCCCTACCTGACTTCTTTTGCGCACCGGGTGATTGGAGACGTGTTTTTGGCAAGGGGCAACTATGACTCCGCCCGGGTGCTCTATCAACAATCCCTGGAAATGGCGCGCGAACAGGGCGTGAAATCCTTCGAAGCCGGGGTATTGCACCGACTGGGCAACGCGTGCCTGCTGAGCGGAAGGCTTGATCAGGCCGAAGAGCTCTTGCTCTACTCTGTGGGGTTCTGTGAGGAACACAATTTTTTGGACGAGCTCTCAAAAACCCACCGGTATCTGGCAGAATTGTATGAGAAAAAGGGGAATATCCGGCAGGCCTATTTCCACCAGTCCAAATTTCTGGACTTGAATGAACTGCTTCGGGACAAGACCAACCGGGACAGGCTGGCCCTGCTCCAGAACATGTTCCAAAGCAACCTGAGGGAATCCGAGCTCGAACTGCTCAAAGCCCAAAACGAAAACCAGGCCTACCGCTTGGAGACCTCCCGCAGATACATCATATTTTTTGCCATCACGGCAGCCTTGATCAGCGCACTGGTCGTTCGTCTGTATTTCCTCAACAAGAATGTGCGCTCATTCAATGCCGACCTGCTGGCCCAGCAGCGAAAGATCGAAGAGCAAAATCTGGTGCTGGAAAACCAGTCTGTCCAGCTCAAAGGGATGAACGACACCAAAAACAAGCTCTTTTCGATCCTGGGACACGATATGCGCGGTCCGATCGCACAGGTCAAGTCAGTGGTGGATATGTTTTTGGCCGGACATCTGGAAAAAGAAGAGTTTGACGAGCTGCTCCAAGTGCTCAACAAAGACATCGATTCGGTCAATTTTACCCTGAACAATACCCTGAAATGGTCCATGTCCCAGATGGAAGGATTCCATGTCAGTCCGTCCCTGTTTGATCTCAGGGGGGTCGTCGACAACTCACTCCAGTTGCTGCAGCCTTCCTTCAAAGAGAAAAAGCTGGTGGTTTTCAACCACATGGAGCCCCAAGCGGAGGTCTTTGCGGACCAGGATCTGATCGAGGTCGTGGTGAGAAATATCCTGAACAATGCGGTGAAGTTCTCGAATTTTGAGGATTCGGTGACGATCTCTTCGGAAACCGACGAGAAATGGATCTACTGGTGTGTGCAGGACCAGGGGGTGGGAATGAATGAGGAGCAGATCAATCTGATCCTGTCGGATTCCTACTCCCTGACCCGGTCCCGCCAGGGAACCAACCGGGAAAAGGGCTCCGGACTGGGCCTCCAGTTGACCAAGGAGTTTATCAGAAAATGCGGGGGAAAAATCTCCATCGAAAGCCATCCAGGCCACGGAACCAAACTGTGGGTTCAGTTGCCCAGACTGGGATCAGCGGTCGATTCCCAGACGGCGGTCGACCAAGAAGCGCTCAAGGGCTAATTTGGAATCGAGTATTCCCAGTTCCCGCATGGTATCCATCGATTTTTTCAGTGCGGTTCGGGAGACTTTTGCTTCGGTACACCACTTGGTTTGCTCCAGCCATTTCTGCACATCCAGTGGATCGAGATGATAGTATGAAGCCAGGGTATCGGCACTGTCGGGGCTTTCCATGAGGGCAGCCGAAATCCCATAGACGCTGTCTCTCACCTCAAAAACCAAATCTCCGAACGCTTCCAGGGCTTTTTGCGAAGCAACCATCACGAAGCAGGGCCAGGGGCTGGGCACTTCGCCGATGCGTTTCATGGTGCCGTTTTTGACCATCGGGGCCGTGGTGTATTTTTCCCAGAGAAAAATCCCCCCGTCGCCCTGGTCCATGGCTTCTTTGGCACCGTCCATGTTTCCGACGATGCCAAAAGTCAAGTCTCCGGCGTTCCAGCCTTCTCTCTCGGCCAAAACCAAAGCCATCAGATGCGAACCCGAACCCATTCTGCTTACCAAAAAGCGCCTTGTGCTTAGATCAGGGCAGGCGTTTGCCGGTGATCCGGTGCGGACGTGAACGCCCCAGATCAAGGGAGTCTCCACATGAAAGCCGATCATCCTGGAGGGATTTCCGGCTTCGAAATCCTTCAGGAAACTTTCCGTCAGCAGCAGGGCAACATCCGCCTCGTCATTTCTCAATGCCAGGTTCATTTGGCCGGATCCCCTGGACTCCTCGGTCCACTGGATCCTTAGGCCATTATGGGCAAAGGGCTGCTGTTTTTCCAAAAGCCGGAACGGATAGTTGAAATGTTCCGGCACGCCGATGATGCGAAGGGTTTTCATACGTTGGAATTTGAGGCAAAAATAGAAAGCCGGTTTCAGACGATTTCGGCTTTTGTGATTTCTGGGTCTTTGTCAGTCGTGGGTGGCTTTTCGGTCGGTGACCAGCAGATTGGAGAGGCCCGCCAGGATCAGCAGTGTGCCTGCCAAAAGCATGGTGTTGATCACCGCTTCGCCAAAAAGGATCTTGTAAAGAAAATTGACACCGCCCAGTGCCGCGACGATTTGGGGAATGACGATAAACATGTTGAAAATCCCCATGTACACGCCCATTTTCCGCGGCTCAACCGAGCCCGAAAGCATGGCATAGGGCATGGACAGGATACTTGCCCAGGCAATGCCCACCAACGAGAAGCAAATATGGAGCATCCACGGCTCCGAAATGAAATAAATCAGGATGAAGCCGAAACCTCCGGAGACCAGGCTGACCAGGTGCAGCAGCTTTCGGTTGATTTTGATCCTCGAAGCGACAAAGGCAAGGATCAGGGCATAAAACATGGAGACCAAACCGTAGGTGCCGAGGTAGTTTCCCACGCGGTCGGCTGCATCGTTGTACGCCGCGGAGGTGGTATCCGTGGCCCCGAAGACATGCTCCGTGATGGCCGGAGTGGCAAAGCTCCACATGGTGAAGAAGGCAAACCAGGAGAAAAACTGAACCACTCCCAACTGCTTCATGACGGTGGGCATCTCAGAGATGTTTTTGATAATCTCCCCAAATCCGCCAAAAAAGCCCTTTTTCGAGGCTTTCTCTTTTTCGAATTCCGCCAGATCCTCCGGAGGATACTCGTCGGTGCTCAGGATCGTGTAGAGGATGGACGAGAAAAGGACCAATGCCCCAATCGCGAACGCGTACTTGACCGAATCGGGGACAATGCCTTCGGGGGCCGTGTTAGAAACCCCCATCTGTGTCATCAGCCAGGGCAGGTTGGAGGCGATCCAAGTTCCTATGCCGATGATCAGGGTCTGTACCACAAATCCGTAAGACCGCTGGGAATCGGGAAGCTTGTCGGCAACCAAGGCCCGAAAGGGCTCCATCGAAATATTGATCGAAGCGTCCAGGATCCAGAGTGCTCCGGCCGCCATCCAAAGTGCCGAAGAATAGGGCGCAAAAAACAGCGCGATGGTGCTGAATACGGCCCCGATGAAAAAGAAGGGCTTTCTTCTCCCAAACCTGGGATGCCAGGTTCGGTCGCTGAGATAGCCGACGATCGGCTGAACCAGCAATCCGGTCAGCGGAGCAGCGATCCAGAGAAAGGGAATGGCGTCTTTGTCTGCTCCGAGGGTCTGAAAAATCCGGGACATAAATCCGCCCTGCAAGGCGAATCCGAACTGAATTCCCAGAAACCCGAAGCTCATGTTCCAGATTTGCCAGAAACTCAGGTCTCTTTTGGGGTCTGTCATGTAGGTTGATTGGGTTTGGGGTGATGGTAATCGAGCTCTCACTTGAGGCCCTTGATCTCAAAGGACCCGGTCGAGTGGTCCAGTTCAAGGTAGGAAAGGTTTTTGATTTCAAAATAGGGATGATCCATTTCCGGCAGGGGATCAAACTCCGTCAGCTTGCCAAGGAAGCCATAATTTTCCGTGGAGAGATGCCGGGTTTTTCCCGAAACAGCGACTGAGCGGCAGGAGAATCCATGGAAATAGAGCTTCAGCCTGCTGAAATCGCTTGGGTAGTTTCCCTCACTGGCTTCGAAGACCAATGATTCGGATCCTGGATCGTAGGTGATTTTTCTCCTGAAATATTCCCCGGACAGGTAATTGAGCCCATCCCCGGCGTCTTCGTAGTGGACGAACTCCGAGCCGGACCCCCCTCTATAGACATGGATTCTGAGTGTGCCGTCGTGTTGGGCTCCGGTATGGTCCACGTCCGACTGCAGGGTGAATACCTCTCCGGCTCCCACATAGACCGGCAGATAGTTGAGGGGGCAATCCTGGTAGATGGTCTGGGCACCGGCGTATTTTTCATCAGAAAAGAGGTAATACCAATCCCCTTTTGGCAGGTACACTTTGGTGATGCTTTTGGCGCTTTCCACAGGAGCTACCAAAAATGCCCCGCAGAAAAGGTACTGGTTCTGATAGGCTGAGAGGTAAATGGCCGGATCAAAGGGGTATCGGATGGCGAGGCTTTCTGCAAGGGGAAGGCCCGTGAGACTGCTCAAGTAAAACTTGCTGTAAAGTGTGGGCAAAAGCCTGTATCTCAGCTTCATGTAGTTTCTGCTGATTTCCTCGACCTCCTCGCCGAAAGCCCAGGGCTCGGCATCATTGCTGTTGATCATGGAATGTGCCCGGTAAAACGGCGCGAAGGCACCGATGCTCATCCATCGGGCAAAGAGGGACTTGCTGGCCTCACCGGCGAATCCGCCGACGTCATATCCCGCGAAGGAGACCCCGCTCAGTCCAAGGCTGTTGACCAGGCGGATGCCGGCCATCAGGTGTTCTTCGGACGCGACATTGTCGCCGGTCCAGGCGGCGGCGTACCGCTGGATTCCCGAAAAGCCCGAACGGGTCAGCACAAACGGCCTTTTGTCGGGATTTTGCAGGGCAGCGCCTTCCCGGGCACTTCGCGCCATCTGCATTCCGTAGATGTTTCTGGCCTTGCGGTGGGAGGATTTTTCCCCGTCATAGTCAAACTCGATCAGATTGGAGGTAAACTGTCCCCAGGATGCGGGTTCGTTCATGTCCGTCCAGAAGCCGTCCACGCCTGCGGCTGTGTAAAAGGCCATTTTCTCCGCCCACCAATCCCTGCATTCACTTTTGGTGAAATCAGGGAACGCACACCAGCCCGGCCAAACCTGGGCCTCGTAGGTTTTGCCGTCGGGATATTTCACAAAAAGATCCTTTTCGAGGCCTTCCTCATAGGGCAGGTAACCTCTCAGGGTCTTGATGCCTGGATCCATAATGACTACGACCTTGAAGCCTTTTTCCTTCAACCGGGAGATCATCGCCTTGGGATCCTTGAATTTTTCCCCGTCAAAGGTGAACACCTTGTAGCCCTCCATGTGGTGGATGTCCAGATAGATCACGTCGGCGGGCATGTTTTTTTCACGAAAAGTCCGCGCAACGGCGTACACTTCCGAATCCGGATAATAGGAATAGCGGCACTGCTGGAAACCCAAAGCCCACTTGGGCGGCAACTGCATACGGCCGGTCAGCCAGGTGTAGGATTTGATGATCTCTGCCACACTTGGCTGGTGGATAAAATAATAATCCATGTCGCCATCCTCCGCGCTGAAATAGGCGAAACGGTTGGTGGAGGCGCCAAAATTGAAGACGGTCTTGTGGGTGTTGTCAAAAAAGATCCCGTAGAGGCCTTTTTCATGGACTCCCAGGTAAAAAGGGATGCTCAGGTACAGCGGATCGTCGCCCACGCCGTAGGCAAAATAGTCCGTGTTCCAGTTGGTATAGGCCTTGCCTGACCGATCGAGGTTTCCGGTTTTCTCGCCCAGACCGATGAATTTTTCGCCCGGCTGCACCTGCTTGTAGGCTGCGACTTCTGTCCCGATCCATGAGATTCCCAGGGAGTCATCGGCATTCAGGAGGTTTCCGTCCAGGTCAAAAAAGGACAGGGTGAAGCTTGCCAAATCAACGGTCAGGCGCAACTTGGCCGTCGTCAGGATGAGCTGGTTTCCGCTTTCGGTCAGTTTGAAATCGACCTTTTGGGAAAGGGCAACTACGGAGTAGGGATTGACTTCAAAACTTTCGTGCCTGCTGGCCTGCACCCGGATGATGCCCTCATCGAATACCGTGATGCGGAAATGGGACGAGTCGCTTTTTCCCTCGAGGCCACTGGACGTGGCTTGCCATGCGGTGATTTGCCCAAATCCCCGGTGCCGGGCGGAATTGCGGGAAAACCTGGGGAGCGGGTTGGGATTGTTCATTCAAGTAAGGCTGCTGTGACATCGCTAAATTAGAGATGAAACCCAATAAAATAATACGCCAAAAAATCCTTTTGGCCCGGCAATGGGCTTTTCAGATGGGGAAAGCCGGTTTTTTTGAAAAACCTGGCCTATTCAAACGTTTGCACTTCCCATGCAAAAAAACAGAATTGGCCATTCGATTATCGAACGGAGGATTTTCGCACCATCAGCTCGGTTTCCAGGATCACCGAGACATCGGATTTTTCGGGTTCGAATTTTTTTTCAATCCAATCCAGGAGTATCTCGGTTGACTTTCTGCCCATTTTGAACCCGGGCTGGTGAACTGAAGAAAGGCTCGGGTCTATCATCGCACAAAACTGCCAATTGCTGAATCCTACTATGCCCACATCCTCAGGTACACGAAGCCCGGCAGCCTTGCAGGCCTGCATCGCACCGACGGCCGTCATGTCGTTGTGGGCAAAAAAGGCATCGGGACTTTTGGGGAAAGTGTCCAGGATTTTGGAGGTAATGTTCTGGGCTTCTTCGTCGGTTCCCAAGGGGCAGGGCACGATCAATGCCGGATCGGTGTCGATTCCGTGATCGGACAACGCAGCACTGTAGCCTCTCATTCTTTCCTGTGAGATCTTCAGCTTTGGGGGGCCGGCCAGGTGGACAATATTCCTATAGCCCTGCGTCAGCAGATGCCTTGTGGCTTTGTAGGCACCGCCGTAGTCATCGACCGTGACGGTGATGGCCTCGGGTATATCGGGAACCCGGTCAAAAAAGACGATGGGGAAGCCTTTGCCCAGCAGCCGGCTGAAATGGCCAAACTCGGTCGTTTCCTTGGAATAACTGACCAAAATCCCATCAATCTGATTGGAAAGCATCGTGTCAACGCTCGATTTTTCCCGGATGATTTTCTCGTTGGTCTGGGTCAGAATCACATTGTATCCCCTGGAAAAAGCCTCTTCTTCGATGCCGCTGATCACCGTGGAGAAGAAGAAATGCACGACCTCGGGGATGATGACCCCGATGGTAAAGGACCGGCTGTGCCGAAGTGACAGGGCAATGGCATTGGGGCGGTAGCTTAGTTTTTCAGCCATCTCCTTCACCTTCCGCTTGGTCTCAAGGCTGATTCCCGGATAGTTTTTGAGGGCTCTGGAGACGGTGGACGCCGAGAGATCCAGTGCTCTGGCGATGTCTTTGATGGTGGCTTGTTCGAGCTTCATGTAGCTGCACTATGACTGGGTGAACACAATTTTTCCAACGGACTAAGGCTGGGCTTGTGGCTTGCGATCGGACCGAAACGCGGGTGATTTGCCTGACTAATATAGCCAAAAGTGGGAATGTCGTCGATTTCGTCGATTTTTTCCGGGGGAAATGGACGAAAACCGCAGGCTTTGGCAGAAAGAACGCCTGCAAAAACACGGGGATGGGAGGGGGATTGGTATAAAAGTGACCTGCCACACACAATCGTATCGGCAGACCGCATTTTTTGGCTAAATTGAACCGTGCTAAACCTGATTTTTGGGCTGTTCGACCAAAACCCAATTGACGCTTGGGTTCTTTTTGTCAAGCAGCCGCAAACTTTTCCTCACCACTGTTTCCATGAAAAAAGCCATCCTCTTCCTATCCGCCATACTGGTATCTTTTCCGGGATTTTGCCAGAATTTCGTCGGCGCGCAACTGGACAGCCGGACGGGAGTCCAGTCGCTGACCCTCAATCCGGCCTTGGGGACGCTTTCCCGGACCAAGCTGGACATGAATTTGATCTCGGCTTCCTCATTTGTGGGGAGCGATTACCTGTCCATCAACCTGAGCGATCTCGGCAGCCTGACAGAGGGTTTTGACGTGGACGAGGACGTGGAAACCAACCCCCAGCCCGACAACAATTTTTTTGGAAATGTGGACATTCTGGGGCCTTCCGTGCTGATGAGGCTCAACGAAAGGAGTGTGGTTTCGCTGACCACCAGGGTCCGGGGCTTTTTTAACCTCAACAACATCGACGGGGATTTCTACGAATTCGCGACCAACGCGGAAACCGGGCTGGTCGATTTTACCGCCGAGATGGAGGATTTGTCCGGGATTGGCCACGTCTGGGGAGAAATCGGGGCGGGATACTCAAGGGTTTTGGTCGAAAAGGCCAACCACAGTTTCAGCGGCGGCGTAAATCTGAAACTGCTTCTGGGTGCCGGAGGGGTGTTTGGGGACAGCCCCCGGCTCAGGGCCGACTACGATTCCCCATCGGACATGCTCAGTACCCAGGGTACTTTGGACTATGGATATTCTCTGGGCTTTGACGCCGACAATATCAACTTTTCGGAGATACAACCCGGATTCGCCTTTGACTTGGGGTTTGTCTATGAGCTGAAGGGAAATACCACAGGGTCTGACTACAAGCTCCGGGCTGGAGTTTCTGTCCTTGACATGGGGTCTGTGAAGTATTTTGACGGATTCCGGGCCACCTATGACATGAATGCCACCATCCCCGGGCAGGAGTTTGTCGAAAAGGATTTTCAGGAAGTGCTGGAGGACAATTTTTTGGCCACGGAGCAGCCTTTTGAGGGAAAGCTTGGATTGCCTGCCTCCCTGCAGATTTTTTTGGACTATGGGATCAACCACCGGCTTTATATCAGCGCCCAGGCCGGGATGGCCTTGAGCAAAGACGGGGACATCCCGGTCAGTAGGGTGATCAACACCGCGACGGTCACTCCCCGCTTGGAGATGCGCTGGCTGAGTATCTATAGCCCGATTAGCTGGCGCCAATATGACGCGATACCCTCCTGGGGCCTTGGGGTGAGAGTGGGGCCGGTGTTGCTGGGCTCAGGCTCTATCCTGACCAATGCGCTGTCCAAAAAAACCAGGACGGCTGATCTGTATGCCGCGATCAAACTTCCCATCTACGGGAAAGACAAAGTTGACTGAAGTGATTTGACTGAAGCCTCTTCCGATTGCAATGTCGTTTTTTAAGAATCGTCGGAAAATGGGTTTTTCCGGGAAATAGCGCGGACTGTCGAAACCAGGTAAACCGCTCTTTCCATCCATCGGAAAGGTGTGCAAAAAAATCCCCCTATGGCTCAGTGATTTATGATTTTGGTAGTTGTCGATCGGCTCAGGTATAGTTTGGGATTGGGGGCGGCACTTAATTTTGGGCTTCAATTGTCACCCTGTTCCTTCAAACCATGAAAAAATCATTGATTATCCTATTCTTTTTGCCTCTAATCTCCTTTGCACAGTTTTCCAAGGGTACCAAGTTTGTCGGAGGGAATGTGTCCTACAGTCAGAATATTTATGGAAAAGACCTGGGGCCAAATTCCTCCAGCACCTATTTCAGCATGGATACCCAGTTTGGGGTCTTTTTGAAGGAATCTTTTGTTTTTGGGCCGGCCTTGAACCTCAACGCAAATGCTTTGCCGTTCATCAATCCCACCACCAATTTGTTTGAGCGTACCCATATCTACGGAGTATTGGTTGGGGTATTTGCCCGAAAGTATTTTCCCATCACAGAGATGTTTTTGTTCAGTTTGGAAGGCGAGATTTTGGGAGGTGCAGGTACTGATTCCTATAACTCGGAGGAGGATTTGGCTCCTTCGATGAAAGTGGGGTTAAGGCCGGTATTTACTTTTTTGCCTTCCGAAAAATGGGGATTTGAGGCAGGAGTCGGGGAATTGAGCTATCAACTCAATCCACTCGGGGATTACACGAACCAAGACTTTTTTACAGCCAATCTTGGTCGGGTTAGTCTCGGGGTTATCTATTTTCTAAACAGAAAATCAGAGTAAAATCTCCTTTCCAGTTGCCTACAATGGGCTGAGGCAGCGTGCTTTTTGCATGGCGAAACGGGTGTGAAAAACAAACACCCACTCTTCTTTACTCCCGGTAATACGCATCCAGGATGCAGATGCCATGCAAGATCAATCCCGGGACGATCATCGCAAAATACCCGATGATTACCGCCACGAGCCAGATGAGTCCGGCTCTGACTTTGCCACGACGCATCTGCCCCCAGCCGGGAATCAGAAAGGTCAAAAATGCTGCGGTGCCTGGGTCGAATGTGGAGGTTCGGGTCATGCCTTGGGAGGTTTGGATCATCGGTTGTCCAATTTACGGATTATTGGTTTGGATTTTCCCACAGGTGGCACAGATTCTCACGGATGGAAAACAGCCACAGGCCTCTGCAAAGCGTTTGCAACAATCAACCACTTACTACTCACCGTCGACACCAATCAACTAACGCAATTGACAACTGATCACTGCCTACTGATCACCGCGACTGATCGCCGAATCGTCCGCCAGCGAACAAAAATGTTCGAGAAAACGATACAGACAAAATCGAAAAAATGCCTCTGGAGCCAATTCAGGGGCTTTTTTTATGGCATAATAGTAGAAAGTAAGAAGTGGGAAGGCGGGACTTTGATGCCTGATGTCCGGTGCGGGAAATGGTAAAAATTGCTTCAAGATGAAAAAAACAGAACAGAGAAAATTCAAAATGATGATTGGTGATGGTCCTCCAATCAAAACCCGGGAATGGAATTTTCAATTTTTGAAATTTTTCAATTTATAAACCCAAAAACCATGTGGAAGAATTACCTGAAAGTCTCTTTTAGAAACCTGAAGAAGCGGAAGCTTTATACCGGGATCAACCTCCTTGGGCTGACGATTGCGCTGGTCAGTTTTTTTGTGATTTCCCTCTATATCCATCACGAGTGGAGCTATGACCGGATGTATTCCGGTGCTGACAGGATCTATAAGCTCAACCAGGAGTTTGTATCGGGAGGGGAGCGGCAGTTGGTGAGCACCACGCCATCCATTTTGGTACCGACCCTGATCGAGGAGTTTCCGGAGGTGGAGACAGGCACCTTGGTTTTTGACCTGAGTATTTTTTCTTCGGTGATGGTGGATGCGGGAGAAGGAAACCAGGAAGAATCCCGTTTTGCATTTGTGGACGAGAATTTTTACAAAGTCTTTGATTTCACCATTCTTGCCGGGCAAAAAGGGAATTTGCTCAATGAGCCCAATCAGCTGGTATTGACCGAAAGCACGGCCAAAAGATACTTCGGTTCGGCTCAAAATTCGGAAGGAAAATCCCTGAAAGTGGACGGTCAGGAATACCTTGTCACCGGGGTGATGGAGGATTTTCCGAGCAACAGCCATTTGGACTTTGACTTCCTGGCATCCTTCAAAACCCATCGGCACGGAAAGAATCCCGCGTGGTCTCCGAGCAATTACTACAGCTATGCAAAACTGCAACCCGGGTCAGATTTGAAGGCATTTGAAGCCAAGCTCCCTCTTATGGTCGAGAAGCACCTCGGAGAGGAACAAAAAAAATATGGCTTTGAGACTTCATTTTTCACCCAAGCAGTCACCAATATCCACTTGGGTGACCAAACCCTCGGCTCGGTGAAGCCGGGAACGGATGTGAAGTACCTTTATATTTTCGGAGTGGTGGCGATCCTGCTGATTGCCATCGGGATCATCAATTATGTCAATCTGGCCACGGCTGAATCCACCGAGCGAAACAAGGAAGTCGGCCTGAGAAAAGTGATGGGTGCAGACAGAGGCCAGCTTTTTGGGCAATTTGTGTCTGAATCCATGGTTTTGAGTTTGGGGGCCGCAGTCCTGAGTTTGTTGATTATCTACCTGGTTGCGCCGCAATTTGCCAAATTGGGCGGAGTCCCCTTGGATTTGAACCTGCTGTTTTCTGTGCCTGGGATGCTGGCATTGGCAGGATTGGTCCTTGGGATTGGGCTTTTGTCAGGGATGTATCCCTCGCTTGTTCTCTCGGGAATGGAGCCTGTCAAAGCCCTGGGAAACCAGGTGAAAATCGGCGGCGGGGCCTGGGTCAGGAAGTCCCTGGTGGTCTTTCAGTTTTTTGTCTCGATGGGATTGTTGATCGCCACCTTTGTCGTCAAATCCCAGCTCGATTACATGCAAGACGTCAATCTGGGCTACCAGCGGGAGCATGTGGTGGCTTTGCCCTATCACTACAACATGCGCAAAAACATCGAAACCGTCAAGCAGGAACTGCTCAGGACTGGATCCGCAGAGTCGATTGCCTTGGCAGCGGACATGCCGATTCACATCAAGGCCGGCTACACGATTTTTCCAGGGGGAGACAACCAGAAAGAATTTATGATCACCGGCTATTCGGTGGACAAAGACCTGGTTTCGACCATTGGACTGACGGTTTTGGCAGGGGAAAACTTCACGGAGCTGGATGTTTCCAGAAATGCAGCCTCTGACTCTTCGCTTGAATTTCCGGTGATCTTGAATGAATCGGCACTTCGGCAGTTGGGTTGGAGTCCGGAGGAAGCCATTGGCAAAAAGGTGAGCTATGGGGGCTCCATGGCTTATGTCAAGGCTGTGGTCGGGGATTTCTATTTCAATTCCCTCCATCACAAAGTAGAACCCTTGGGTATTTTCATAGATCCTGCACAGGCCAATGTGCTGCTGGTGAGAATCCCCGCCGGAAATCCCGCCGCCCATTTGGCTGCTTTGGAGGCTTCCTGGAAAAAAATGGTGCCTGACCGGCCATTCAATTACAAATTTGTCGATCAGGAATATGCGCAGATGTACCGCTCAGAGGAACGGGTAGGAGCCATCTTCGGCTTGTTTTCCGGCATTGCGATCTTCATTGCCTGCATGGGCTTGTTTGGGCTGGTGTCTTACGTGGCCTTGCGGAGAACACGCGAAATCAGCATCCGCAAGGTGCTGGGAGCTTCGCAGGGGGAAGTGCTTGGTGTCCTTTCGTCCGACTTTTTCAAGTTGTTGGCCGTATCTTCCGCTTTGGCTGTGGGATTTGGAATCTGGTTTAGCAAGGCTTGGCTGGCTGGCTTTGCCAACCGTACCAGCATTGGGCTGTGGCCGTATTCAAGTGCCATTTTGGTAGTTTTGCTCTTGGCTTTGCTTACCATTGGCTACCGAAGCTGGAAGGTATATTCGCTCAACCCATCCAAGACTTTGAAAAGCGACTGAGTGTCTTTGCCGGATGTCCGATGATTGGTGCCGGAAGACCCAAAACGGCGGCCAGCACCTTGTTGATTGATATGGCAAAACTCTGAAACCAAAGCTTCCAAGCTCCCAACTTCCACCCTAAAATTTTACAATTCTACCATCTTCCAATACAAAAATGATCCAACTCACAGAAATTGACAAGTACATCGAATCGCGTTTTCAGCGGGTGTTTATCCTCAAAGGAATCCACCTGACCATTGACCAAGGAGAGTTTATCACCCTGATGGGGCCTTCCGGCGCCGGGAAATCCACCCTTCTGAATATTCTCGGACTGCTCGATGAAGACTATGAGGGGGACTACTTCTTCGCAGAACGAAACATCCGGCACATGAGGGAAAGAGAACGCGCCAACCTTCACAAAGGGGAATTTGGGTATATTTTCCAAGCCTACCACCTGATAGACGAGCTCACGGTCTATGAAAACATCGAGACGCCGCTGCTCTACCGGAATGTGTCCTCCAGCGAGCGGAAAAGCATCATCGCAGACCTGCTGGACCGGTTCAACATGGTTGCGAAAAAAGACCTTTTCCCCGCCCAGTTGTCGGGAGGGCAGCAGCAACTGGTAGGAATTGCCAGGGCAATAGCCGGCAAACCGAGTGTCTTGATAGCCGATGAGCCTACGGGAAACCTGCATTCAGCGCAGGCAAAGGAAATCATGGAAATATTCAAGGGGCTGCACAAGGAGGGAACGACCATCATCCAGGCGACCCACGCCCGCGAAAACGCCGATTACGGCACGCGGTTAATCAATTTAGTGGACGGAAGAATAGAAACCGATGAAGCGATTGCATCTTAATCTTAAGCTGATTGCCCTGATGGGGGGATTTTTCCTTGCAGGCAATATGCGGGCACAGGATACCATTCCGATGAATTTTCAGATGGCAGTGGACCTTGCGCTGACCAAAAACCTGGAATACAGAATCCAGGAAAACAACTTGGCTATCCTGCAAAAGGAAAGGCAAGTGGCACTGCTGTCCCACTTGCCCACCGTGGGAATCAACTCGGGTTTTAACAGGCAGGCTGGCCAGCAGTTTCAGCAGATCGAGGGCGAGATCGTGGTGACCAACGTGACCAATGAGATCGTCAGTGGCAACCTCAACGTGAACATGCCGCTTTTCAACTCAGGCAGAAGAATCCTGGACACCCAATCCGCCAAGCTTGCCTTGGAGGCGGGAGAAAAGGGACTCAACCGTGCCAAGCAACAGGTGATATTCGATGTTTCCAGAAGGTATCTTCAGGTCTTGTTGGACCAGGAGTTGTACCGGATTGCGACGCAAAACCTGGAAGACCAAAAGCAGCAATTGCTCCAGATTGAGGGCTTTGTGGGCGCGGGTTTGCGGACGATTTCGGACTTGTACAATCAACAATCCGAGGTAGCCAGGCTTGAATCAGTGAAAGTCGATGCTGAGATCCAGCTCGAAAACGACCTCTGGCTATTGACCGAATACCTTCAGTTGGCGCCCGGCGTTGTACCCAAAATTGAGGCTGTGGAACCCATTAGGGAAAGCAGCTCTTTTGAGGGAATGGACATCGTTCAGCTCTATGAGCTGGCCAAATCCAACCGTCAGGATCTGAGCCAACAGAAGCTGTTGGCCACTTCCTACAAGAAAGACATGCAGGCGGTCAAGGCGATGTACTATCCGAGACTGAATGCCTTTTACAATTACAACACCTTCTTTACTTCATTGGATGAGCGGACACTGAGAGAGCAATTTCTGAAAATCTATCCCCAAAACACACTTGGGGTGGGCTTGGCGATTCCGATTTTCACCAATTTTCAAACCCGTCTGGATGTGACCAGAAGCAGGGCTGCTTACGAAAATCAATTGCTGCAAAAGGAATCCGTCGAGCGGAAAGTCTATCAGGAGGTAAAATTGTCCTACCAAAACTACCTGGCGGCACTCCGCAAGGAGAAAAACTCCCAGGTACAGGTGTTGGCGGCCGAGGAGGCATTTAAGGCAGTAAGCGAGCGGTTTAGGCTGGGGCTCTCCAGCTTTGTGGATATTTCCACAGCAAATCAGACTATGGTAAGAGCCCAGGCAGACCAAGCGCAGGCGGTTTTCACCCTTTATTTCCAGGAGATCCTGATGAATTTTGCATTGGGTACTTTGGAGATCGGGGAATAGAATTGTCAACCGCAAAGGAACAAAGGACACGGGATTCGCTGTTCGACTTTGCAATGCCGAATGGCCTGTCGATGGATTTATAATCCGATTCTCCCCGCAATCCATTTCCTCCTCGGCATGATGCTATCGAATCTCACGATGCTTCATGGCCGAGGGAATTGGCCTTTTGTTTCATTAGCCTAGGGTGCAGCGCAGCGGAATCCTAGGCTATAATAATGGCGTGCTTTCAGCACTTTTTCGATTCCGTTAAATTGTCCAGCTATTCCATAAGACGGACAATCCCCATTTAGCCAGTAACGATTAATTTATTAATCCTTAACATTCTTTTTTGGGCAAAAAAAGGCAGGTTCTTAAGAACCTGCCTTTTGGATATATAATTGAGGTAGTTAGTCTGCTTATAGCATCGCAAAGAACATGTCCAGATCGGGGATCAACACAATGCGGGTTCGGCGGTTGAGTGCCATGTTTTCTTTGGTGTCGTTTTCGACGACAGGCATGTAGGAGGCTCTGCCGGCCGCAATCATCTTTTCCGGAGAAACCTGGTATTTCAACTGGAGCATTCTCACGATGGAGGTCGCCCGTTTTACCGAAAGATCCCAGTTGTCCTCCAATACGGCGTTTGAAATGGTTCTTGGATCGGTATGGCCTTCGATCATTACCTGCAGGCTGGGCTCCGCGTTGATCACTTCGGCGAGTTTCTGAAGCAGTGGCTCAGCCTTGGAGTTGATTCGATAGCTGCCGGTGTTGAAAAGCAGCTTGTCCGATACCGAAATCATCACGACGGTTTTGTCAATGTCGATGGTGACATCCTCCTCGGTTCCTTCGGTCTCGGCCGTGATGTTTTTCTTCAGATTGTACTCGATGGCCAGATTCACGGAATCTTCGAGTGTTTTTGCCTCTGCCAATTTTGCGGGATCGACCTTGGTCAGGGTCTCGTTCATTTTGGCTTTGGAGTTTTTTGACATCACGGCGGCCCCTTCGATGCTCAGCATGGCACTGTTGGTCTCTGTCAACTGGTCATTCATGTCTCTGAGCGAATTGATCCTGGCGTTGTATTCCGCCACCCGGGCTTCGATTGCGTTCATTTTCTCCTCGAGTTCGGCTTTTTCCTGATTTGTGGCGGCGAGTTCAGACTGGGTCTTAAAAAGGCTGCTTTCCAGCTCGGTGTATTTCTTTTTCGATACACAGGAAACAGTGAGGGCAAGTCCGAAGACACCCGCGAGAATAAGCGATTTTTTCATGGTTTTGTTTTCGTTGGTTTTCACATCCTTTCCAAAATAACCGCCAGAGCTGGGGAGCTGGCCATGTCTGGGAGGAGGGGAGGATGAAAAAGTGCCTCCAGAGGGTTTGGAGCTATATTTTGAGTTGCTCTGGGCGAAAATTGAGGCAAAAAAAATGTCTCGGAAATGCGGGACATGGAAAGGAACATTGGGGAAAGCCTCCCCGAAATGAGGATCCGGATTGGCTATTCCATCAGTCTGTTGATGATCTTAAACTCGTTCATGACCCGATAGGCTGCCCGTGTGACGTCTGACTGGAAATTCGGGGATTGAAGGTCGAAATTTGCGGCGGTGTATCCCTGCCAGATGGTATTGCCTTTTTTGGAATCGATGACATAGATGACCAGCATCCCCTTGTTTTGGGAATACTTGACCTGGTTGTAGGTCTCGTCTTTTTCCTGCTCCCGTTCGATTTCGCCTTCGTCGTTTCTGTAGGTAGACCCGGTCCGGTTGAGCCAATAGTCAAATTCCGGCTGGACATATCCCCGGTACCGGATGGAGTCCGAAAAGATCTTGTAGCTGACCAGCATGTCGGGTTTGGAAATCTGCTCCCGAAATCCCTGTGAGCCAAGCCGGGCGCCAATGGTCGCATTGAGCACGCTGGACAAGACGGACGAGTCCTGGCTGGTGGCTTCTACAAAGGCGAAAGTTTTATACTTCTTAAAAGAACCGGTGTAGTTGTAGTCATAGTCCGTGACATAGTCTTTGGACGAAAAACAGGAAGCGGCAACTACCGCCAGCAAAATCAGCAGTACAGAAGAAAATTTCATAGCAGAAATATTTAGGTTAACCGATGTATTTCCCCAAAAACAACAAAGAACCAAACCCGTTTTTTGAAATGCTGTCTGGTCAAGTCATTAATTTCAAGGGTTATAGACAACCTAATTTATCAATATCTGGTCAAAAAACCGTATGCTGCGCAAAATTGTGAGGCAATATTTTTCTTATTTCTTTGAAAAAAGCTGATGCGTTGCGCTGAACTGAAGCTGTGTTTTTGAAAACGAATTCCCCGTTTGCTCCATAATCCCCAATTGAAGGGCAAGTTTGGCGGACGTCCTGTAGCCCAAGCCAAGGTAAAGGCGGTTGCGGTCAAAATACCGATGGACGGCGACATCGGCCGGCTGATTTCCGTTGATGAACACCTCGTCGTAGAGCTGCGCATAGAAAACCCCCTTCTGGCTGAGGTCTTTTTTGTTCAAGGGGACATTGACAAAAACCGCGTACCGGAATCTCGTCCTCAGGTCAGACTCGCCGATCCAGCGCTGCTCAAAGCGATAGCGGTGCATCAGTCCGACCCTTCCCAATTTCTGACGCAGAATGACCTCCTGGTAGATCCGGTTTTCGTGGAAACTCGCGGCCACGTCTCCATGCGCCCCTGTCGTGACGGACGCATAGCCGACCAGGAAACTGGCCTGGCCGGACTTGGGATTGTACTGGAGGCCGGTTCTCAGGAGCAGTTGCTCCAGGCTGCCGACGATGTTGTGGTTTCGATACTGCACTTCGCCGTGGATGGCCCAGGGCGACTCCGAAAACCTGAAATTCCCGAAATACATGTACCAGGATCCAAGCTCACTGTCGCTTTGGGCGAGGGCCGGAAAGGAGAAAATGGAGATCAGGGACAGGATCAGGAGTTTTTTCATCTGTGGGGCAAAGATCGTTTCGTTTTTCGGCAATTGGGCCGACCTTGCATCGTAGCACGCAAAACCCAATTGGGAAGTTTGTGATGGAATAGGCAAGATTTGGCTTTTCGCTTGGATCCCCTTGATTTTCACCGGAGATTAATTGTAACTTAAGTCCAAGAATTGTTTTTCCAAAAGGGAAGTCCGCGGTGGATTCGATGTCGGATGCAGACCGGAAACCGAATCCCAGAGAACGGAGATTGGACTGGTAGAAAGTGTTTCCCGTCAGACTTGGACAACGCGGAAGTAATTGTGCTTTTAAACTAATGGGTTAAATTCGTGTGGACTTTTTAGGAAATGGACCAGGAAAAAAGAGTTTGTCTCAATTGCGGTAGGCCCATCCAAGGCCGGGTGGACAAGAAGTTCTGCGACGACAGTTGCAGGAATACCTTTAACAACAGGCAAAGCGCAAGCAGCGTCAACCTGATCAGAAACATCAACCATTCGCTCAAGAAAAACAGGA